>NZ_JBXWOE010000003.1:0-395961 GCF_059610725.1 Ruegeria sp. CDSC045 | reverse complement strand
GTGGCCCGTTCGTCTATCGGTTAGGACGCCAGGTTTTCAACCTGGAAAGAGGGGTTCGATTCCCCTACGGGCTACCACTTCATCACACTCCGAACTTTTCCTGACACAGGGCCTGTACTTGCGCCCAGACGGATTTGAATTCCGGCGTGTTTTCGGCGGCATAGTGGAAGTTCTTCATCAATCCCGTAAGCTGAGTGAAGACCTGGCGCACCTCGGCCTTGTCGGCGAACTGCGCGGTGGATTGAGTGACGCCATAGACCAGTTTGAACGTCATCTTCTGACGCTCTAGCGGCACCGACGCATCCACCGGGTCAAAGGCATCCTGCTGCAGATAGACCATGTCGACAAACAGCGCCTTTTGCTGAGTCACAAAATCCTCGATCGTGACCCCTTCCTCGCCGGTCACCTGCATCATCTGGTCAACCTGTTCACCCCTTTCGATCAATGCCAGCAAGTCGCGCACTTTGCCCGTCCATCCGGCTTCGGCGTTGGTGTCGTACCAGTCCGAGAGCTGTTCCAGATAACGCGACCAGCTGAGCATCGGATCGACCGCAGGATAGAACCGCTTATAGGCGCGTTCGGACGACAGGCCGAGGAAACACTTCACCGTGGACAGCGTCGATTGCGTGACCGGTTCATCAAAGTTCCCACCTGCCGGTGACACGGTCCCGATCAGGGTCAGGCTGCCGGTGTCCCCATCATTGGTCTTCATCGCTCCGGCGCGTTCGTACAACCCCTTGATCGAGCTTTCGAGATAGGCGGGAAAGCCCTCTTCCCCCGGAATTTCTTCGAGCTTGCCGGAGGTCTCGCGCATGGCCTGAGCCCAGCGACTGGTACTGTCCGCGATCAGCAGCACATCATACCCCATCTGGCGGTAATACTCACCCAGAGTGATCCCGGTGAATATAGACGCCTCGCGCGCGGCTACGGGCATCGAGGAGGTGTTGCAGATGATGATCGTCCGGTCCATCAGACTGCCGCCAGTGGTCGGGTCGGTCATCTTCGGGAATTCCGCAATCGTCTCGACAACCTCGCCCGCGCGTTCACCACAGGCCACCACGATCACGATGTCCACCTTGGCGTTGCGTGCAATCAGGTTCTGCAGCACCGTCTTGCCTGCGCCGAACGGACCGGGAATACAGGCCGTCCCACCGCGGGCAATCGGAAAGAACGTGTCGATCAGGCGCTGAGAGGTCAGGACAGGTTCGGTTGGATAGAGCCGCTCGGACAAGGTGCGTTTCAGAACGTTTTCCGGCAAAGCCCGCCGTACCGGCCATTTCTGCGACAGGGTCAGCGTGTGCTCACCCCCCTGTGCATCTTCAAGCCGCGCCACGATATCATGGATCATGGCCGCACCCTTCTGAACCCAAATGACTTTGTAATCCCCAACCCAATTAAAGGGCAGCATGATCTTATGGGTGAAATGCCCCTCGGGCACCGCCCCGATGCTGTCGCCTGCAGTGACCGTGTCGCCCACCTTGACCGATGGGGTAAACGACCACTTTGCCTGAGTGTCCAGCGGCGCCACGTCCGCCCCACGCGGCAGAAAGGTTCCGAATTCTGCCGCCACTTTGGCCAAAGGCGACTGCAAGCCGTCAAACACCTGCCCCAACAGCCCAGGACCAAGTTCGACCGAGAGCAGCTGCCCGGATTGTTCGACTGGGTCGCCCACGGCGACGCCATCAGTGCTTTCGTAAACCTGCACATCGGCAGTGTCGCCCCGCACCCGTAACACTTCGGCTTTCAGACGTTCCTGACGTCCACCGGGGCCGGGCCGCGTGGGCAGAATGAAAACGACCTCATTCTTGACCAGCTGTCCGGGATGGCCTGTGGCATCAGGGTTCGCCTGAATCTGTACCAGCCCTTCCTGTACCGAGACGACGCGGGCAGTAGAGGTCTGCGTGGCGGAGGTTGGGGCTGTCATGCGCTTACTCCTTCAAAATCCAAGTCGATCGCACTTGCCATGGCGTGTTGCGCCAGTTTCTCAAAGCGCGTTGCCGCGTCACGCGCATTGCTTTGCGCCCAGCGATCAAAAATATTCCAGATCAGAACATAAATCGCCACGGCTTCGAAATCGAACAGATGGCGCGCGGCGTAGCGTTTCAGTTGCTTATGGCTGACCGACAAAAGCAACCGTTCAAGCCCCAGGGGATCATCGACATCCAGCAAGTGTTTGGCTTCTTTGATCCAGGGCATTGGGGTTTCCAGCCGAAAGGCAGGGTCGCCCCAGTTGGCCGGAATGTGTCGGCTCCAGCGTCCAACGCCATAGACGCCACTGGGTGCAGCACCCCCCTGTTTGCGCAGGCGCAGCGCGGCAACCGCCGTCCTCAAATCCATCCGTTCCATGAACAGCTTGCGCAAGGTCGGTTGTGGAATGTGCCGGAGCGCTTCTTTGCATCGCTCAATGGTCTGTGCATCCGTGACGTTCATATCATAGTTGTTCCAGTTCAGAGCGTGTTCCATTACCTCCAGAACCCGCGCATCCGCTGGTGTCAGCGCCCGCAAGCGCCGGTCCAGCCTGAGCCGCGACAGCGGAGGTTGTTTGGCGATGAACAACCGTTCCGAGCCCGGTAGGCTGCTGATCAGCGCGATATAGGCGTCAGGGTCCGACATGTTACCGGATCACACCTTCCAAAACGGCACGAAAGCGCGGCTGCAAATGTTCCATCAACAACGAGGCGACTGCCTTATCGGTCAGATCCAGAACAACCCCCTGTTCATCAGCCCGGATGCGGATGCCATTCTGGGTGTCATCCGCGCTGTGCAGCTCAACCTGTTCCTTCAGCATTTCAGCCGTCAGTCCCAGAACGTAACGCGTCAGCTTTCCCGACTGAATATCATCGGCGTTCTGTTTGATGTCATCCTGAGTGGCGACCCTGGGGGGCAGTATGACCTGCGCGGGCCCTTCCAGTCTGGCGTCTGACGCGGCGCGACCGACGACCTCAAGGATCATTTGTTTCAGCAGTTCAGGATCAGTCATTTCTTTGGTGACCAGCCGTTCAACATCCTTGCGGAATCGATCTGTCAGACCGGCCTTCATTGTAAGCACCGCATCACGCATCGCTGTGTTCAGCGCCTCTTCTCCGGCTGTGCGATAATTATCCGCTTCGGCACGGGCCTTTTTCCGATACTCATCAACGTCGCGCTTGGCATCGGCAAGGATTTTGGCCGCCTCGGCTTTGGCTTCAGCGCGCAGATTGTCTGCATCGGCCTGACCGGCAGCCACACCATCGCTGCGCAGCTTGTCGATCAGCGCATCCACCCCATGCGAAATCATCCCGTCCTGTGCCATCAGCTAATCCCCGCGCTGATGACCAATGCAAAGACAAAGGCAAATACGCCAAAGCCCTCGATGATTGCAGCAGGCGCAAGTGCCAGGCCAAAAATCTCGGGCTTTTCCTTGGTTGCGTTGATCGCTGCAGCACAGGCCCTTCCCTGCCAGATGCCGCAATACATCAGGGCGATGCCCGACAGGATACCGATCCCGAACAGCCCGCCTGCATTTTCAGGCGTCACATCGCGGTTCAGCGTGAACATGATGACGATGCCGTAGATCACCATCGTCGATGGAAAGGCCGACACGCCGATAAACCGGCCATACCCGCCTTCGGTTTCCGTCATCGCTCCGATACTGGCCTGTCCAGCAATGGAACAGCCAATCGCGCTTGCTGCGGCGCCCAGCGCCATGGGGGCATAGATTCCCAACCAGCCCAATGTAAGTACAAGCTCATTCATTCCTGAACCTCCTTGCGGGCGAACGGGCGAAAGACGATGCCTTCATCCGGCAGGCCCCATTTAAAGAATTCGATGTAATTGAGACGTAATCCGTGAACGACGCCGCTCATCATGGCGAGCGCGAAATTGAGGATATGCCCGGCGATCAGGATCAACACTCCGAACAGAAGGCCCAGCCCTTTCAGGGACTGCATCACCGAGACCGCCAGATCGTTGAACGTGATCGCCAGCGAAGCCGAGGCCAGCCCCAGCGCAAACAGGCGCATGTAGCTAAGCACATCGCCAAAGGCCCCCATCGCCCCGGCCAGCCCCTGCACCCCTTCTATAAGGCGCCAAAGCCAGTCTGACGGTTTGGCAATCTCGCGCTCGCTGGTGAACAGAAGGATCGCCAAAGCGCCTGCGATCATAATCGCAGCACCCGGTGCTGTGGGTCCCCCTTTCATATAGCTCAGCCACAGTATGAACCCGCCGATCAACACCGCGATCCAGCCAAGATTGGCAACGGAACTGCGCCGCCCCCAAGACGCGCGTGCTGCAAGCGCATTCGCCAATATCAGGTGCAGAACACCGACCACGATTGAAATCATCATCATCGAGTCGAAATTGTTCAGGTCCAACAGCTTGAGTTTCCCCCAGATCGTGCCCGAGGCCGGGGAAGCGCCAAAATAGCTTCCAACCAAAATCCCGTACAGGACCGTCGCGCCCGAGATGATCAAACCATAAAGCCGCCACGATCTTTTCGCCGGTGTATTGTCGAGACGTTTCCAGAAGGCCAACAGCCCCAGCAGGATAACCAGGCCATAGCCAGCATCCGCAACGATCATCGCAAAGAAGATCGCGAACGAGACGGACACGATTATGCTGGGGTCCCATTCTCGGTACCCAGGAACCTGATAGAACAGGGCAAGGTCCACCGCTGCACTGCGATTTTCCGGCTGCTCAAGCAGCGTCGGAGGCATCTCGTTCGGGCCCGGGTCTTCGATCAAAACAGCGGCGTTCTGCGAATTGGCCATGTCCAGGACAGCCTCGACCTGATCGCTGGGCACCCAACCCTGCAGGGCAAACACTTCGCCTTCGTCGCGGACCTTTTGCGTGGCATGGGCCAGTTCGGCTGCGCTTTCGGCGGCGGCAAGATTACTCCGCATCAACGTCAGAAAACGGGTCTGCCCGATACGCTCGGCTTCCAGCGCCTCAATGGCGATTTCGGCCTCTTCCAGCTGAGCTTCAAGCTCGTGAATGGGCAACGAACCCGTATGGGTGCGCGGCACTGGAAGGATGTCGTCTTCGGGATCTTCCGGGGCGATCAGAACGGCGTAGAGAAACCGGTGATCCTCTTGCAGGATGGCCCAGGGCAACTGAAGCTCCGCCAGTGCCTCACGGTGCTTTAGCGGCAGTTGATAGAACCAAAGCCGGTTGCCTGCCAATACATCACTCGGCGGAAAATCCAGATCTCCCCACGGGCGCACCTGAGCGATCCGGTGGGCCAAAAAATCCCGGTGGTCGGTCATATCCCGTATGCGCTGCATCAAGTCCAGGACTTCACCGACGAACTGGTCCATATCAAAACCAGAATCGCGCCGAACCTGACGACGCGTTTCCGACGATTCTTTCAAAAACCGCAATGCTTTATACGCATCTCGGGCACCACGCTCGTTGATCCGCTCTGGCTCTGCCGGCGGCGGTGCCAAAGGCAAAACATGCATGCATCCCAATGTCTGCAGCGCGCCCAGAGTGTCCCCCTTGTTCGCGGCATGGCCGACCAAAGACAGTTTCTTCAGCCTTGCAACACTCATGCCGCAACCTCCTTCGCATGTTTGCGTTTGGAGATTTTCGAGCGCACAACGGATTGCATCTGTTCATCGCTCAGATAGATGCGGATTTTCTTGATGTTGGCCCTGGCGCGCGGGATCAACACCTTCTCGAACAGATTGACGCGCTGCGTGATCGTGGCGACTGATTTGTCAAAAATCCTGACCCTTTCTTCGGCCACTTTCACGCGCAATCGGGCTTCGATCATGTCATGCAACAAACGCGCCACTGCATCCACCCAATGTGGCTTGGCCAAAAGGGAATACGGACGTACCGCGACCTCGATTCGGTCCAGATCGGGCATGGTAACGCCAACCACGTTGACCTTCTTCAGCCGGTAATCCTTTAGTTCGACCAACCCTTCCAGGTCGACACCTTGTTGCGCCAGCATGGGCAGCTTTTCCCCGACCTGCTGTGCCAAGCGCGTCACCTCCTCCTGCAGGTGCTGCACATTTTTACGTGCCTTGGCCCGTTCAGCCATCAGTTGCTGACGCTTCAGGTCCAGAGACGGCAAGAACCGCTCATAGCTTTTCAGCTGCGTCTGCTCGCGCGCAAGCGACGATTTATTCAGCTGCAACCGCGCCATGTGCATCCTTTGGGAAGTATTTGTCGATCAGATCCTGCTTCATCAGCAACTGCTCGGGGGCAAAGCATTCAGCTAGTGTCTTCCATGCCAGATCTAACGCATCCTCCAGCAGGATCGAGACGTTGATGTCCATAAAGCGTTTGCGGAACAAAGCGCCGAATTTCAGCAACTGGTTGTCATAATCCGATAGGTCAAACGCCATGGCCTGTTTCTGCGCGGCATCTCGGCTTTCGGAATAGAACCGGATCATCGTGTTCATGATCTGGCCGTGGTCTTCGCGCGTGGTCTTGCCGATTACATTCTGCTTGAGGCGTGACAAACTGCCGAACGGGTCGATCACGCCGGAATGCAGGTAAAACTGGCCTTCAGTGATATATCCGGTGTTGTCCGGCACCGGATGCGTCACGTCATTCCCGGGCATGGTTGTGACAGTCAGCACAGTAACCGATCCACCTTTGGCATAGTCGCAAGCTTTCTCATACCGTCGTGCCAGTTGCGAGTAGAGATCGCCCATATATCCACGCTGCGATGGGACGCGCTCCTGACTGATCCCAACCTCTTTCATCGCATCGGCATAGGCGGTCATATCCGTCAGCAGGACCAGAACACGCTTGCCCTCTTCCACAGCGAATTTCTCGGCAACGGCCAGCGCCATATCCGGCACCAGCAGGCGTTCGACCAACGGGTCCATGGCCTGATTGACGAACATCACGGTCCGCGAGAACACGCCCGCATCCTCGAACGAGGTTCTGAACGTGTGGAAGTCGTCAAAAATCAGCCCTAGCCCGCCAAACACAACAATATCCGCATCCGCCTGAATGCCGATGCGGCTGAGAAACGCGTTGAACGGCTCACCGGATACCGAAAATATTGGGATCTTCTGGCTTTCGACCAGCGTATTGAACACGTCGATCATCGGCACATCCGTGCGAATCATCTTGTTGGGAACCGACCGCTCAACCGGATTCACCGTTGGTCCCCCAATGTCGATGCGCGGTTCGGCAGACAAGTCCGGACCGCCGTCAATCGCCTCGCCTGCGCCGTCAAACACCCGGCCCAGAATATTGGCCGAATACGGGGTTTGCATCGGATGACCAAGGAACGTTGCTGTCGCCTCGGTCGAAATCCCTTTGGTACCCGAGAACACTTGCAAGGTTATCACATCGCGGTCGATGAAGATGACTTGCGCCAGCGTTCTGTGCCCATCGACAGTTTCGATCACGGCCAGATCGTTGAAACGCACCGTCGCGTCAGCGGACCCGTCACTCGGAACTTTTATCTTTAGCGTATCCCCCACGATCTCGAGAACGCGGGTAAATTTCAGAAGACTTCGGGACATTTCTGATCCTCATAGCCTGAAAACTTGATTGAACTCAAATCGTGCAGCAAACGGTCACAAAAGTCTGCTTTTCAAATCGACCCGCATCACAGCGTCTGCCGAAAAACCATGCGCGTGACCCTGCATTCAAGGGGTCTGCGAACTGAAATTAATGGGCAAATGGTGCTTTAAAACATGATATAAATCAATTCATTTTCAGAAATTTATCCCGGCTATCACCTCAATTACTAAAAATTTAGTTTGACACGCAGGAGGCAAATCGCTGATGCTGATCGTCATCCGGTCTGCGCCGGATCACATTATCTTTGGGAGGAAACAGATGCGGAGACATCTACTTTCCGCAGTGGCGGCGGCTGCCGTCATTGCGGGGCACGGTCCCGTTTGGGCCGACGAAGCCGCAGCACAACGTTGGATCGACGACGAATTCCAGCCATCAACCCTGTCGAAAGACGAACAGATGGCCGAGATGCAATGGTTCATCGAAGCTGCACAGCCTTACAATGGCATGGAAATCAACGTCCTGTCCGAAGGCATCCCTACGCACTCTTACGAATCTGAGGTTCTGACCAAGGCGTTCGAAGAAATTACCGGCATCAAGGTCAATCACCAGATTCTGGGTGAAGGCGAAGTAGTTCAAGCCGTTCAAACCCAGCTGCAAACAGGTCGGAATCTGTATGACGGCTACGTGAACGACAGTGACCTGATCGGCACCCACTCGCGTCTGCAGTTGGCGTATCCGCTGACCGACATGATGGGTGGCGACTGGGCGGGCACGACCTCTCCGACGCTGGATCTGGATGACTTCATGGGCATTCAGTTCACCACCGGTCCGGATGGCAAGCTGTATCAGCTGCCTGATCAGCAGTTTGCGAACCTCTACTGGTTCCGCAAGGACTGGTTCGACGATGAGGCAAACAAAGCTGCGTTCAAAGAGAAGTACGGCTATGATCTGGGCGTTCCGGTCAACTGGTCCGCTTACGAAGACATCGCCGATTTCTTTACCAACGATGTGAAAGAAGTCGACGGTACCGCGATCTATGGCCACATGGATTACGGCAAGCGCGCACCTGACCTGGGTTGGCGTATGACCGACGCGTGGCTGTCGATGGCTGGTGCTGGCGACAAGGGTGAGCCGAACGGCATCCCCGTTGACGAATGGGGCATCCGCATGGAAGCGGGCACCTGTAACCCTGTTGGCGCATCTGTGTCGCGCGGCGGTGCTGCGAACGGTCCAGCTGCGGTCTATGCGATCCGCAAATGGGACGAATGGCTGCGCAACTATGCACCTCCAGGTGCCGCGTCTTATGACTTCTACCAGTCGCTGCCGGCGCTTAGTCAAGGCAACGTGGCCCAGCAAATCTTCTGGTACACCGCCTTTACCGCCGACATGGTGAAGCCGAAGTCCGAAGGCAACAACACCGTCGACGACGAAGGCACACCGCTTTGGCGGATGGCGCCGAGCCCGCATGGCCCCTATTGGGAAGATGGTCAGAAGGTTGGGTATCAGGACGTGGGATCCTGGACCTTCCTGAAGTCGACCCCTGCGGATCGTGCTCAGGCGGCTTGGCTGTATGCCCAGTTCGTGACATCCAAGACGGTCGACGTGAAGAAGTCCCATGTGGGTCTGACTTTCATTCGCGACAGCTCGGTCAACCACGAGTCGTTCACCGAACGCGCGCCCAAGCTGGGTGGTCTGGTCGAGTTCTATCGCTCACCTGACCGCGTGGCATGGTCGCCGACCGGCATCAACGTGCCGGATTATCCAAAGCTGGCCCAGATCTGGTGGCAGCAGATCGGTGACGTGAACTCGGGTGCCTTCACTCCGCAAGAAGCGATGGATCGTCTGGCCGAAGAGATGGACATCACAATGGGCCGGATGCAGGCCGCGGATGAAAGCGCCGGTGTCTACGGCGGTTGTGGTCCGCGCTTGAACGAGCCGCAGGATGCGTCCTTCTGGCTGGAAAAGCCGGGTTCGCCAAAAGCCAAGCTGGAGAACGAAAAGCCGCAAGGCCAGACCGTCAACTATGACGAACTGGTTCAGCGCTGGCAGTCCCAGTAAGCGTAAACTCGTAGGCCGGGCTCAGACCCGGCCTACCCCCAAATACCCCCAGAGAACACCAGATGATCGAACTTCAAGACGCGACCAAACGGGTCGGCAACGTCATCCATATCAAACCCACGAATCTGACGCTGCAAACAGGCCATTTCAATGTGTTACTGGGTGCCACCGGTTCCGGGAAAACATCACTGATCAAGATGATGGCTGGACTGGATCCGATCGCCACAGGCAAAGTCCTGATGGACGGTCAGGACGTGACTCGGCTGAATACGCAGAAGCGTAAGATCAGTCTGGTGCACCAGTTTTTCGTCAATTACCCCCATATGAGCGTTTTCGACAACATTGCCTCGCCCCTGCGCGTGGCAGGCATGGCGAAAAGCGAAATCGAAGGCCGCGTGGAAGAGGCCGCTGATCTGCTGCAACTGCGTCCGATGCTGCAGCGCCGCCCGCACGAGCTGTCGGGTGGGCAACAACAACGCACCGCTTTGGCCCGCGCGATTGCCAAGGAAAGCCGGGCCGTGTTCCTTGATGAACCCCTTGCCAATCTGGACTACAAACTGCGCGAAGAGCTACGCGAGCAACTTCCTGATCTTTTTGCCGGACGCGGGGCCGTTGTGGTCTATGCGACATCAGAACCGGAAGAAGCATTGCTGCTCGGTGGTCATACCGCTCTGATGGCAGACGGCCGGGTCACCCAATTTGGGCCAACCGCTGATATCTACCGCAATCCGGAAAACATCGCTGCCGCACGTGTGTTCTCGGATCCGCCCATCAACGTCGCGCATATCACCGTCTCGGGTGCGCAGGCGCAACTTGCAGGGGGCGGTGGATGGGCCGTCACCGGCATCGCAGACGGTGAATACACAGTGGCGGTACGCCCGCATCGCGTGACGCCATTCCGCACATCGGACGCAGATGTAGAGCTGACCGGGCGTGTGATCGTGACCGAGCTATCCGGATCTGACTCCAGTGCGCATTTCCAACATGGGAACGACGCATGGGTCTCATTGGCGGCGGGCGTACATCCCTATCAGGTTGGCGAAGACCATAGTTTCTATATGAATCCGGCCCATTGCCGGTATTTCGGCCAAGACGGCAAAAGGGTGGCCTGACATGGCACAGATCAAGCTTTCAAACCTTCGACACAGCTATATGCCATCGCCGCAAGGCCCCGAAGATTATGCGCTGAAGGAAATCGACGTCACTTGGCGCGATGGTGGGGCCTATGCGCTGCTGGGGCCATCGGGCTGCGGCAAGTCTACGCTGCTGAACATCATCTCGGGCCTGCTGACACCCTCTGAGGGGCAGATCCTGTTTGATGACCGCGACGTGACCGCCCTGCCCCCTGATCAGCGCAACATTGCGCAGGTTTTTCAGTTTCCAGTGATCTACGACACGATGACCGTAGGCGAGAACCTAGCCTTTCCTCTGAAAAACCGGGGCGTTGACGCGGCAACCATTAAGCGGCGTGTTGATGAGATTGCCGAAATGCTGGATGTCACGGATATGCTGGGCACCAAAGCCTCTGGCCTGAGCCCGGACAACAAGCAAAAAATCTCGATGGGGCGCGGACTAGTGCGCGATGACGTGAATGCGGTGATGTTTGATGAGCCGCTGACCGTGATCGACCCGCATCTGAAATGGAAACTGCGGTCCAAGTTGAAAGAGCTGCACCAGCGCGTAAAAGCCACAATGATCTACGTCACCCACGACCAGACCGAGGCGTTGACTTTTGCTGATGAAGTCGTGGTCATGCAGGATGGAGAAGTGGTTCAGATCGGTACGCCGGTTGAACTGTTCGAGCGGCCTCAGCATACATTCGTTGGTCACTTTATCGGCTCGCCCGGCATGAATGTGTTGCCCTGCGATACCAAGGGTGATCGCGCTATTTTCGAAGGGCATGAGGTGGCCTTGGAAGGTCCGACCCATGGTGAAGGTGGTCGCACCGATCTGGGAATACGCCCGGAATATGTAGGCTTCGGCCAATCCGGTATACCGGCACATGTCACCAAAGTGGCCGATATCGGGCGCCATTACGTGGTCAGTGCCATGGTTGGGAACACGCCGATCAAGGCCGTCACCGAACACAATGCCCCCGAACAAGGCTCGATGGTCTTTCTGCAATTCAAACCCGAGCAGTCCCGCGTCTATCGCGACGGCTGGATCGCAACGCAGGAGCGGGCCCAATGAGAACAATAAACCAAAGAGCATGGTTCTTTGTCCTGCCGGTTCTGGCACTGGTCGCGTTCAACGCGCTGGTGCCAATGATGACGGTGGTCAACTACTCGGTGCAGGAGACCTTCGGCAATAACCAGTTCTTCTGGGAAGGGCTGGGATGGTTCGAACAAATCCTGCGCTCCGACCGTTTTCAGGCCGCTTTGGGGCGACAGTTCCTGTTTACCTTCATGATCCTGATCATCGAGGTGCCGCTGGGCATCATTGTTGCCCTGTCGATGCCGCGCAAAGGCTTTTGGGTGCCGGTCTGTCTGGTGCTGATGGCTCTGCCGATGCTCATCCCCTGGAACGTCGTCGGCTCGATGTGGAACATCTTTACCCTGCCCAAAATCGGCCTGCTGGGGTATTTTCTGAATGACGTGCTGGGCATCAATTATGACATGACACAGCAACCATTGTCGGCCTGGATCACTGTCATCATCATGGATGTCTGGCACTGGACTTCGCTGGTGGTTCTACTGTGCTATGCGGGTCTGGTTTCGATCCCGGACGCCTATTATCAGGCGGCCAAGATCGACGGTGCCAGCCCGTGGTCAGTGTTCCGGTATATCCAGTTACCCAAGATGAAGACGGTTCTGACAATCGCCATCCTGCTGCGGTTCATGGACAGTTTCAACATCTACACCGAACCCTTCGTTTTGACTGGCGGGGGTCCCGGAAACTCGACCACCTTACTGTCGATCGATCTTGTAAAGATCGCACTGGGACAGTTCGACCTTGGCCCTGCGGCTGCGATGAGCTTGATCTATTTCGCCATCACACTGCTGGTCTCATGGGTCTTCTACACTCTGATGACAAAGGATGACGCCGAATGAAAAAGCGCTCCCTCATCCCGATCCTCTATATCGCGTTCCTGATGTTGCCGATCTATTGGCTGGTGGCGATGTCCTTCAAGACCACGAACGAGATCCTGTCGGGCTTTTCTCTGTTCCCGCAGACCTTTACGCTGGAAAATTACATCACGATCTTCACAGACCCGACGTGGTATTGGGGCTACATCAACTCGATCACCTATGTGACGCTGAACACGGTACTTTCCGTCTGTGTCGCCCTGCCAGCGGCCTATGCGTTCTCACGCTATCGGTTCCTAGGGGACAAGCAGTTGTTCTTCTGGCTGCTGACCAACCGGATGGCACCGGCTGCGGTGTTCGCCTTACCGTTCTTTCAGCTCTATTCGTCAATCCAGTTGTTTGACACCTATCTGGCGGTGGCGCTGGCGCATACGCTGTTCAACGTGCCGCTAGCGGTGTGGATTTTGGAAGGGTTCATGCGTGGCATCCCCAAGGAGTTGGACGAAACCGCTTATGTGGACGGGTATTCCTTCCCGCGCTTTTTCGTCACGATATTCCTGCCAAATATCAAAGCGGGTGTAGGCGTCGCGGCATTCTTCTGCTTCATGTTCTCATGGGTCGAAATGCTGTTGGCCAAGACCCTGACAGCGGTCGAGGCCAAACCCATCGCTGCCGTAATGACCCGAACCGCGTCCAGCGCCGGGTACGAATTGGGCCTGCTGGCCGCCGCCGGGACGCTGACCATCATCCCCGGCGCCATCGTCATCTGGTTTGTCCGCAACTACATCGCGCGTGGTTTCGCGATGGGGCGTGTATGAGGTTCGATATGCGTAAACTGCTTTTGATCCCCTTTCTGATCCCCGGTTCGGCCTTGGCGCAAGCACAGGCCGGGTGGGGAAGTGTGGGTCAGCCCGAAGAAAAAGAGTTTTCCTGGACTGCGCCCTTGTGGCCGGATTTCTGGATGGCGTGGACACCGGCGACCCTGGCCGTATTTGTCGGCATCTTTTCAGCCATCGCGCTGATCGGTCTGCTGGAAGGGTTCAAATTCCGCGACGGGATTGAACGGCGCGGCGTTCTGGGCTTGACCACCACATTGGGCGACCGGCTGTTCATCACTTTGCTTGGGGCAGCTTACATTTTTCTGGCCTGGTTAGGGCTAGTCGGGCAACCGGTCTGGACACCGCTGTTCCTGTCCATCGGCTGGGGCGTTTTCGTGTTCTGGAAAGTTTAAGCTTTGCGAAACCATCAAAGGATGCTTGTCTGTCAGGCACAGGAAAAATGACGGCACCGGGATCAATGCGAAAGAAAAAGACGACAAACCTGCTGACCGAGGTCGAACTGGAGTTCATGAACGAACTCTGGGCTCTGGGTCAGGGCTCGGTGCGTGATGTACTGGACCGGCTGCCACCAGATCGGAACCTGGCCTATACGTCAGGGGCAACAATCCTTCGCATTCTTGACGAAAAAGGCTTTGTAGAAAGTCGCAAAAACGGCAAGACCCTGAGTTATACGCCGCTTCTGGAGAAGGATAGGTATCAGGCGCGATCACTGCAGAACCTGTCACGAACCCTGTTCGATGACACACCAGCCACGCTGGTTGCACGGTTGGTAGATGACGCCGGTCTGAGCGAGGCAGATCTTGAGGATATTCGGGCACTGGTAGAGAGGAGACTGCAAAATGACAGCGGTTAAACCGGTTCTCGACGCATTTCTCGAACTGAATCTGGTTCTTGCCCTAGCGGCTATTGTATGGATCGCGGCAAGATACGTGGTTTCAATGACGCAGATGCGACACGGGTTTGTTGCACAGCTGCGCGCATTGAAAATTCTGTGTCTTTGCGTCCTGCTCAGCCCCCTTTTGGCAATCGTGGCTGGTTTGGTCATGGCGCTGTATTCCGTTGAAGGCGGGGTCGCCATTGGGGATCTTGCGGTTGCAGCCTATCTGCGTGGCGATATCGCCATGCCCGCTACCCAGTTCGAGGCCCTGCTCAATACCCGGCAAAGGTGGATCGAACAGACCCTTGCAGGAGAAAACCCGATTATATCGGCAATCTTGGTGGTAATGGCGCTCTATTCTGCGGTCTGCATCCTGCGCATTATCCGTGACGGGTTGGCAATCCGAGGCATTGTTCGCTCCAGCTACCTGTGGCGAAGCTCGGAGAAGGTCGATATCCGCCTGTCCGACCGGGTCACAGTCCCCTTCGCCGTTCGCGGTTTGTGGCGCCGGCATGTGGTATTGCCCAGCCATCTGCTCAACACCCCCAGCGATATGCGGTTTGCCCTTGCACACGAGCTGCAACATGTCAGGGCTGCCGATGTTGAATGGGAACTGGGGTTCGAGCTTTTGCGGCCGTTCCTGTTCTGGAACCCGGCATATCTGATTCTCAAGTTTCAATTCGATCGGCTGCGCGAGCTGGCCTGTGATCAATCCGTCGTTTCGCGCCGTGGAATCAACGCGGTCGAATACACCTCCTGCCTGCTGAACTATTGCTCCAATACAGTAATGCGCGGCAGCCCGCGTGTATTGAATGTGGCTTTGGTTAAAGGGGGCAAGGCCAAACGCGTCTTGCGTCAACGTGTGATTGCCCTGGCAGATGCCCCTGCAATCCAACCCACAATGCCTCCTCTGTTCTTTGCCTTAAGCGCAGCTTTTGCTGTGACATTGGCGTTAGGCGCTGCGTCATTGCAGCCTGTAGACGACTGGAGCCATGACAGGTTGATGTTGTCGACCGTTGTGAACCTTGAACGGTTGGAAGCCCGCAATCAGGGCAACTGACCCTTATTCGTGGGAAATATTCTCGAAGGATCTGCAGCGCGACGCACATTCTTGCAGCGAAGCCAATCTGCGTTTGCAGAAGAAAGAAATCGCAGGTTGCTTGGTGAAACAGGCTGAGTGGCGGTGCTGTCAGGTAAATTCGAACCAGTCTCAGTCTACCTCAGAAAGCTAAAAATTAGGCGAAACTAAATTGGCTCCACGCCGAAAGGGCGGCAGTTCAACTGAGTTTGAACTTGTCGCGTGAGTAAAGCTGCCGTTCATGATTGAAGTGACTATGGACGGAAGTGTCGTCTGCGGCAAAATTTTGCAAACATCACATTTGCCGGAGGCAGAGCATCGCACGTTCTTTTCGCCGACGGAAGATGTGAATACTCAGCAAGATTGTTCTTCCTACGGCCAGTTTCTTGTCCTAACGCATTCCCTATGACTTTCATCGCCGCGTCGTAAGAGTGCAATTTGTCAGTGACGACGAAACCTGGCTGGCCGTATCGTTTCATCGCTTTCTTCGAGGGCCGCAACACGATCCCGGCGGTTCGTGACATAGCTTTCCAAGACCTCGCCTTCATGGTCGGCTGCCCGTCACAGGTAATATTGCTTGCCGTTGATCTTCAATAATAACCTTTTTGAGATGCCGCTAACAGTTCGCGGAACATCGCATCCGATTTATGTGTTTTCGGCTAATTTCTGCAGCACAGATAGGGCCAAACCTATTCAACCAGAATCGAACGTACACGATCACTGCTAGACGAATGATCTCAGGGTTGGTTTTGAAGCAGCAAAAAAGTGAGCGTTTTTGTCATCAAGCGAAGCTACGAAACTGCCCTGCCTGTCTCAAACCAATTTCCCCTGCACCACCCGTTCAAATGTTCAGGGCTTGCGGATCGAATGGCACAAGAATCTCCTGATTTTCTGTACCTCGGATCAAAAGTTGGTTTCCCAGAGTTTCAACTGCAATCACCCTGGCTCCACTACGCCAACGAAGCGCCCCGATGACATGTGTAACCTCAACTTGGCGATCGGGGTTTAGATGAATGACGCCGTGATCGTTCGGGAAACTGTTTTCGACCTTTCCCAGGATGGGCGAAGCGGCCCCCTCCTCAACCCCAAGGCAGGCGAAGTGGCGGCTCGACCAAGGAGCATAATATCGACCACCGTTCGAATGCCACAACATCGTCATCGGCAAAGCCTGAGCCGATTTAAGCGACAGGAACATGTCGCCCTCCACGGGGCGAGTTACCGCGGTCCAACCCAATTTCTCATCAGGCGAATCCAATCCAACAACAAAGTCTTCACTCTGTGGAGACCATGGGTAGTTTGACAGATTCACTTCGCGGTCTTTCCCGGGAAAAGACGCCAACGTTTGGCTTTCAGCCGGATATCTAAGCGCTGAATAGCCTAAGGCCGGATCAACTTCCTGTTCAACCTTAGGCGTTCTCCAACACTGCTTTCGAGAGGTTTGAATGATCCCACCATTGGGCAAGGATACATTTGCGTGATTTGCAACCGGCATCGTGCCGTCGCCACCAATGAAAGTGTGACGCTGGTAGACGAATGGATGCTCAGGATGCAGTGTAATCTCTTTTTGCAGCCTAGCTCCATAGACCGTTCTGTCGAGCTCAGCGCGCAAATAGCTGTCGGTCTTTTCTTCTAGTCTCCAACGAGAGTTAGCTGGCCACCCATGCAGCGGCGATGTCCCCTCAGTTGACCCGAATGGGGCGCAGAAGAAATCACCGCCGAGTTTTTCCAAATGAGGTGCTATACCTTCGGGCATAACTTCGTCTGTGCCGACCCAAGGTGCGCGATGTAGTGGTGAAATCTCAGCGTTACCGTCGTACACACTGAAACTCTCGATCAACCCCAACTGCAAATCGAATGAAAGCCGGATGCCTGTTGCGGACAGCTCGATCACAAACCACTCCTAGCCCAAAAAATCATTCCACCAATACCATGACGCGACCATTTCCTACTCTGGTTTCGTAGGTGCGAAGATCTTCGCATACGGGCGCCCTCAAAGCTTTGCCCGTGCGATAGTCGAATAGCCCATTATGCTTGGGGCACTCTATCTCGTTGTCCATCACCAGCCCGTCCGACAAGTGCACTTGTTCGTGTGTACAGAGGCCGTCGGTGCAATAGAACTCATTGTCCAAACTGCGAACAATCACGTAGGTTCTACCGTCGTGGTCCCAACGAATGAGATCTTCTTCCTCAACATCGTCTACGGCGCATGCGTCAACCCAAGGCATTACGTTCCTCCTCGATCACCAATTTCTAACCCCGTGTTTCTCTCCGGAACTGCCAAGTGAAAATGTTCCCGATATGGGCGGGCCGTCGGTGGGAGAGACTTTCGTATGGCGTAACTCGGGTCAACACGCTGCTTCATGACAGAACCCATCATTTCTTTGTAGCCGTCCCAAATCGAAGTATTCGGCGGCGGCAGATCATCCTTGATCAGATCATGAAGCGCTGGAAGAGAGTAATACGGAACCATCGGGAACATGTGATGCTCAATATGGTAATTCATGTTCCAGTAAACCCAACGGCTTATCGGGTTCATATAAAGTGTACGTGAATTTAAACGGTGATCAAGAACGTTCTCCGCAAGCCCTCCATGCTGAAGCAACCCCGTCATTACAAAATGCCAACACCCATAGACCCGAGGACCTCCGATCAAGAGTATGGGGATCAGGGATTTCCATGCGGCCCCGGAGACAAGCAAAACAAATGAAATCAACAAAACAGCGGCGTAGATCGCAATGTTAATCCGCGCCCAAAGGACCGCTTTGGGCCATTGGCTTTCCGGAATGTAATCCTGCTCTTCTTGCGACAAGTTCCCCATGGCATTTCGCATTAGAACTTTGAGTGAAGTCCAGGTCTCAAAAATCCCTACAAATGCAAGCGCCTTCAGGATCAGGCTGATCGGGTGCATCCACGCTATTTCCGGATCGCGGCCAACAATGAGTGTATCGGTGTGATGCCGCGCATGGCTCCAGCGCCAATTGACCGGGTTTCGCATAATCTGGAAGGACGCGATGTGGTACACGACGTCGTTCATCCATCGGGTTCGAAAGGCTGTTCCGTGTCCGCATTCGTGCCAACGGCTGTCGCAGGCCGAACCATACACGACACCGTAAGCAAACCAGAATGGCACGCAAAGCCAGCTGCCCCAGAAGTACAGCCCGCCAGCCGCAAATACAAAGTGCAAAGCGATCCAGATCACTGTGTCACGAATGGCCGGCGCATCCCTGCGCTTCATAAGCGATTTCAGCTTCTTACGAGGAACATCGCTGTGGTACCACTCTGCGGCCGACAGACCGTTTTCTATCGCTTGACGCGTATTCGCACCAGTCAGGGAATAATCCCGAACAGTGAGTTCAGAGCCAATGGGTATGGTCGACTTACTCATTTCCCCTTTCTCCATCGCTCACAGCGCCACCCGCTTCTTCGTTGACTATAGCAAAGGCGCCTGAATTTTGACTTCGCTAATTGGGCGGCGCAGAGCTCGCCCGTGTTACAAGCTCTACGGGGAGCGCTGATTTCATTGGAAGCGCTTTGCCAGTGTTCGCCAACTGGCCCAGCAAAACCTCTGCCGCACGGCGTCCCAGTTGGTGTCGGTCCTGTCGGATTGTTGTCAGAGCCGGAACATAAGATCCTGACATTTCGATATCGTCGAAACCAACAACCGAAATGTCACCGGGCACCTTCAACCCACCCGCGACCAGCCCAGAAATCAACCCAAAGGCAACCATATCCGCAGCGCAGAACACCGCCGTTGGGCGCTCATCCATCGCAAGTATTCGTCTGGCGGCCTCATGTCCGGATTCCAGCGAGAAGTCTCCCCTGATAATCCACTCGGGCCGCGCTGGAAGCCCCAAGCGTGTCCGTTCTTCGACCACGCCCTTACGCCGAGCGGTCGTCAGAACATTCCCGTCGGGACCGGTAACATGCGCGATTTTTTTGTGGCCCAAATCATGCAGGTGCCTGATCGCCAATCGCGCACCTTCGGCGTTGTCGCTGGAAATCACCGGAAAGGCCTCGCCTTCCACCCATTCACACAAAAATACTATGCGGTCGCCGGCGCCGTATGTGACGCATTGCTGAAGTGCGGTCGAAGGAATGCCACCATCCAAAGAAATTGCGCCATCTATCCGGCCGTCTCGAAAGTACCCGGCAAGAGTTTCTTCCTGCAGCGGATTACTTTCGGTATCGGCAATCAGAACTGCATAGTCCGAGCCCGCAAACCCTTCGCTGATACCGGCAAGTATGCCCGAATAGAAAGGTTTGCCGAGGTTGGGAACAAGGATCAGTACGGCCCCCGCCCTTTTCATCCGCAGGTTTCGGGCTGCCTGATTAACGCGATATCCCGTCTCGCGAATAGCTTCCAAAACAGCAACACGTGTTGATTTTGACACCAGATCGGGATTGGACAGAACACGACTGACAGTGGCTGTCGACACCTGCGAAACACGTGCGACGTCCTGTATTGTGGCGGGTTTGGGTATCTTGCTCATTGCTTGGCAGTCGATTTCTGGCTTGACTCGAATCTCATGTGATGCCGATTATGTAATCGATTACACAATTTGGAAAGTAGGTTTTTCCCAAAATGTAATCGATTGCAGTAACGATTTCGCCAAACGAGGGAACCTGATGGCATCCGAAGTCAAACGCAACAAAAGCCGGGTTCTTTGATGGTTTCGAAGGTCACATTCGACTTTGCCGGGGCACAGGTCCTGGTGATCGGTGCCAGCCGAGCCGGAATTGGTGCCGCTATTGCAAGAGAATTCCAGGACTCGGGTGCCACAGTGGAGATTACCGGTGTGGAACCGCAATGCGCCGAAGAGGACGCTGCCCGGTTTGACTACATTCAACTGGATGTAACCAACACCGACGAAGTCTACAAATTTGCAGGTGAACGGGACCATATTGACGTCTTGGTAAACTGTGCGGCGGTGACTCGACGCGGTGAAGAAATGGCACCTGAGTTCTTTTCCCACGTGCTGGACGTAAATCTGACCGGGTCTTTTCGCTGCGCCGAAGCGCTGCACCCTGCCCTTTCGGTTGCGAAAGGGCGCGTCATAAATGTTGCCTCTATGTATGCGCGTTTTGGGTCACCTCTAAACCCAGCCTATGGCGCGTCAAAAGCCGGCGTGGAACAACTAACAAAATCACTGGCGATTGCGTGGGCCAAAGACGGTATTCGGGTGAACGCGATCGCGCCCGGGTTCATCGTGACCGAGCAATCGGCGAAAGCCCGAAAAGACGCCAGTTTCTCAACCGCTGTAGAAGCACGCACACCCTTGGCACGCTGGGGTCACCCAGAAGATATCGCTGGAACAGCCTTGTTTCTCGCATCCGATGCGGCAGCCTTTGTGACCGGTGCCTGCGTGATCGTGGACGGAGGGTATTCGGTTGTTTGACAGGAGCGCACGATGAGTGACTTCGCAAAAATCCGCGCTGCGGTGATCGGGACCGGCTTCATAGGAACAGTGCACGTTCAGGCGCTTCGGCGTCTGGGCGTGGACGTAAGAGGTGTTCTTGGGTCATCGCCAGAGCGCGGAAGGGAACGAGCGCGGGCAATGAGCGTAGCCCGGGCTTATGACTCTCTGGAGGATCTGTTGGCGGATGAAAACATCGATATAGTGCACGTAACGACCCCTAACCACGCACACTATCCGCAAGTGAAATCGATCCTAGCTGCGGGCAAACACGTCATCTGCGAGAAACCACTTGCCATGACGTCCGTAGAAAGCGCCGAGATGGTCGACCTAGCCAAGGCTTCTGGCAAGGTTGCAGCGGTTTGTTACAACATTCGCTTTTATCCGCTGAACCAACAAGCCCACGGCATGGTAATGGCCGGGGATCTGGGTGATATCCGTTTTGTTACCGGGCACTACCATCAGGACTGGCTTGCCAAGCCCAACGACTGGAATTGGCGGTTGGAAAGCGAAATGGGTGGTGTGTTGCGTTCGGTCGGTGACATTGGAACGCACTGGGTTGACCTGACGAGCTTTGTCACCGGGTTGAAGGCGACCTCCGTCTTTGCAGAGCTGACAACCTTCCTTCCGGAACGCCAGAAACCTCTTGGCCCAATTGAGACATTTACCAGCGGAACCGGTGAAACCGAGACTGTGCGCATCGATACCGACGATGCTGCCATGATCCTTATCCGATATGAGAGCGGAGCACGGGCCGTGATGAGCACATCTCAGGTCAACATGGGGCGAAAGAACTCATTGCAATGGGACATCGCCGGAGCAAATGCCAGTGCGGCTTGGGACAGTGAAACTCCTGATCATCTGTTCATTGGGCATCGTGACGCGCCCAACCAAACCCTGATGCGTGACTTCACCTTGATGAACGGTCCGGGGATCGCAGCCGCCACCTTGCCGCCCGGGCATGTCGAAGGGTTCGCAGATTCATTCTTCAACTTTTTCCGGGCGGTCTATGCCGACGTCATCGCGGGCGGGCGGCAACAAGGCAGCACATGGGCCACATTTGAGGACGGCCACTACGAGATGCAGTTCTGCGAAGCCGTCGTCAAGTCGGCGAGTGAGAGCCGCTGGGTCGATTTGAGCGAGATTTGAGGGCGATGACATGAAACTGGGCTTACTGACTGCACCATTCGAAAACTCTCAATTGACTGAGGTGGCGGCCTGGGCCGGTTCCAATGGGTTTTCGGCGACGGAGGTCGCCTGCTGGCCATCGTCAGGTGGCGAACAACGGCGCTATGCGGGAACCAGCCACATCAACGTAGATGGCCTTTCCGCGGATCAGGGCAATGAAATTGTCGGGCAACTCGGCGATCAGGGGATCGAGATTTCGGGTCTGGGGTACTATCCCAACCCGCTCCACGCCGATGAAGAGCATCGGGTTGAAGTTATTGGACATCTTAACAAAGTAATCACCGCCGCCGGTGTTATGGGCATCAAAGTTGTCAACACATTCGTCGGCGGAGATCGCACTCTGCATCTAGACGCGAACTGGGAGCGTGCCACCGAAATTTTCGATCCGATCGTGAGGCATGCACAAAACTCTGGTGTGCGTCTGTGCTTTGAGAACTGCCCGATGATCTTCAGCTATGACGAATGGCCCGGGGGTCACAACATTGCTTACTCGCCAAGAATCTGGCGGCGGATTTTTGAAGAATGGGGCGATGCGGTTGGCATGAACTTCGATCCTTCACATCTGATCTGGCAGTTCATCGATCAGACACGGTTCATCAAGGAGTTCGGTCCTCACATGGCTCATGTCCATGCCAAAGACGTGATGGTTGATGAGGACGGGCTTTATGAGAACGGTGTGATGTCTACCGGCATGGGATGGCAAATCCCACGGCTATGCGGGCTGGGCGATGTGGACTGGTCCGGTTTCTTTTCCGGCCTGTACCGCGCCGGATACGACGGTCCGATCATTATCGAACATGAAGACAGATTGTTCGAAGGGACTGACGAAAAGGTCAAGCGGGGTTTTCTGCTGGCCCGGGATGTCCTGTCACCATTCATCAAGTGAAGAAATTATCAAATTTGAAATGACTAAAACTGGGAGGAAACTAAAATGAAGAACCTACTTTATGGTGTTGCTGCTCTTGCAGTTTCAGCGTCTCTTTCAACTGTGGCGTTGGCTGACGGGCACAAGCAATACACAATCGGAGTGTCCAACACCGTTCAAGGTAATGGTTGGCGCGAACAGATGATCTGCGCCATGCGTGCGCAAGCTCTGGTCGAAGCCGATGTGACGAACCTAATCGTTGCGCATCGCAACACCGATTCAGCCGGGCAACTGGAAGACATCAACAACCTCATTGAAGCGGGTGTAGACGCCATCGTGCTGAACCCATCCAACCCCGATGCTTTAAACTCGGCACTGGAAAAGGCGATATCTCAGGACATCGTAGTTGTTGCCGTGGATGCCGGCGTTTCGGCTGAAGGCGCCTACATTCTTTCGAACAATCAAGAAGAATACGCCTATCTTGGCGCCAAGTGGTTGTTTGAACAGCTTGGTGGCAAAGGTGACGTTGTCTATATGCGTGGCATTGCTGGGGTTTCGGCGGATACTGACCGCGACAACGGCTTTAAACGCGCGTTGGCAGAACACCCCGATGTCAATGTGGTGCACGAGGTTTTCACCGGCTGGCAGCAAGATCAGGGCAAGCAACAGATCTTTGATTACCTGGCCACCGGCATCCCGTTTGACGGTGTCTGGACCAGCGGCATCGACAATGTAATCGTCGACGCTTTCACTGAATCCGGCGCTCCCCTGGTTCCGATCGTTGGCGCAGACAACGCAGGATTTGTTCAATATCTGACCGAGGTTGAGGGATTGAACGGCGCGGCAGTGACAAATCCTGGCTCAGTCGGCGGCGCAGGCATTGCTTTGGCTGTCGACATTCTGAACGGCAAGGCACCTGAGAACAAAACCGTTCTTGTAGATCCTGTGCTTTGGGAGAATGCGACGGACGCAGGCCGTGAAACGATCACAGCGGCTCAGAATCCTAACCTTGACCCAGAGTGGCCCGTATCAGTGACCGTTCCCGGCTGGACCGATTACACGATGGAACAAATCATCGACTGTAAGGGACCCGGCGAGGGCTGATCCGAATTGACTGGCCTTCCGCCTTTAGCTGGGTGGAAGGCAAATCCAACCCACTCGGCATTCAAGGACTTCCATGAGCAGCACACCACTTCTCGACGCGTCTGACGTGGCCAAAAGTTATGGCGCCGTACGGGCGTTGACCAATGCGCACCTCACGGTTGCCGAAGGCGAGATCGTCGCCTTGATGGGCGCAAATGGCGCTGGCAAGTCCACTTTCGTCAAGATCATTACCGGTGCCCTTAAACCCGACGCTGGTCAGGTATTGATCAGAGGCAAACAAGCGTTTGTCGGAAGCCCCGCCGAGGCGCGCCGTTCCGGTTTGGTGCCGGTTTATCAAGAACCCTCACTCATTCCTGATCTCGACGTATCCGACAATCTTCGGCTGACAGACACACCTGTCGATCAGTTTCAAAACTGGGTTACAGAACTTGGCATCGAAGGCCTGAAACTATCGGCAATGATTGGCGACCTGCCACTTGCTACACTGCGCATCCTCGATCTGGCACGCGCGCTGGCAGTTGAACCAGATGTCCTCTTGCTGGACGAAATGACCGCGGCGCTGCCGACGGATCTGGTTGAACGCGTATTGAAGACCGTAAGGCGCAAAGCAAATGACGGGATGGGTGTGATCTATGTTTCTCACCGTTTCACCGAGATTTCGGAACTGTGCGATCGGGCCACTGTGTTGCGGGATGGCATGTCTGTCGGAGATCTCGACATTGAACCCGGCGTAGAAGAACGCGTGGTCGAATTGATGCTGGGTCAGAAGATTGACATTGGAACACGTCAGATCCTTCGAGCAAATGAACCACAGGCCAAGACACCGCGCCTAGGCATTAAGTCACTGGCTTTTGAGCCCAGTTTCTCGGATGTTTCGTTCGACTTATTCCCCGGCGAGGTCCTAGGGGTGGTCGCGCTTGAAGGTCAGGGGCAAGATGAACTGTTTGAGGTTCTGGCGGGCTTTGATCGCCCATCTTCAGGATCGATGGAAGTTGATGGAAAGCCCGTAAACTTCGCCCACCCCGCCGACGCCATTGCCGTCGGGATAACTTTCGTTCCGGGCGATCGTTCAGACGCTCTGCTGGCGCAAAGGTCAGTTAAAGAAAACATCGCTCTGCCATTTTCAGCCCGGCTCAAGAACTGGGGACCAATAAAATTGCGGCATGAGCGCGATCGGGTCGCTTACGCGGTCGAGAAGCTGCAGATCGACACACGCGCGCAGGGCGAGGTGCAAAGGCTTTCAGGTGGCAACCAACAGAAAGTCACCATTGGTCGCTGGCTCGCGACAGGTGTCGAAACCCTGCTTCTATTCGATCCGACCCGTGGCATCGATGTGCGCACAAAACGCCAGATTTACCCGCTTGTCCGTGAGTTGGCAGATCAAGGAGCGGCGGTTCTATTCTACACGTCCGAGTTGGAAGAAATCCCACTTGCCTGTGACCGCGCGGTCGTAATCTTCAACGGTCGCGTGGTTGATGTGATAGATGCGGCCGACGCGGATGAACAAACACTGATGCGTGCTGCCTATGGCCTGACTGAGACGGAGGGCGCGGCGTGAGCGTGGCCATCCGAAAACACGCATGGGTCATGGGGTTAGCGATTCTTCTCATGGTCCTTTTGACCATCACAAAATTGATACAACCAACTTTCGGTGCGTCAGGACTGGAGAGTATTGCCCGCGCCGCCCTGCCCTTTGCTTTCGCAACCGCCGGTATGGCCATCGTCGTAATCGTCGGCGGTATCGACCTGTCTGTTGCGTCTATGATGGCTGTCTGTGCTGTGACTGCAGCCGTTCTGATGGAGCGCATGGCCGGTGTACCGGCCTTGTTTATCGTGTTGGGGGTCGGGTTATTGATGGGGTTGATCAATGGTCTTTTGATCGTTGTAACGCGCGTGCCCGATATCGTTGTGACACTCGCCATGCTGTTTGTGTGGGAAGGCGTCGCGCTGTTGATCCTTGAGACACCGGGCGGCGCGACTGCAGATTGGCTGGAACAGGCAATACGCGGTCACTTTCTATTCGCCGGGCTGCCCAAGGCACTGCTTGTCATTGCCTTGGGCATCGCTGTTGTCTGGATGCCAATCCGGCGCTCCAAACTCGGACTATCGATCTACGCCACCGGATCAGACGAGCTTGCCGCCTTCCGCTCTGGCGTTTCAGTGGGAAGAACAAAGATAACGGCCTATGCGCTATGCGGGCTGTTTTGCGCCATGGGCGGTCTAAGCCTCGCTGCGCTGACCGGGATTGGAGAGCCGGTTCCGGGGCCATATCTTATGGCCTCGGTCGCGGCCGTCGTTTTGGGCGGTGTCGTGCTGGGCGGTGGCAAAGGCGGTCTGCTTGGACCGATCATCGCGGTGTTCATTTTGCGGATCATTCGGACGATCCTGACATTGCTGGCCGTCGATCCAAACGTGACCACGATTATCGAAGGCACTATTATGGTTCTCGTCGTTATGCTGGGCACGGCGGCTTCACTAAAAGGAGCCCGCCGATGAGCATGGACACCATAGATCCACCGATGGTCCGCTTTGGCCGTTATCTGCGCGACAACCCGATCATCCCGCTATTGGTCTTCCTTGTCTTGATGATCGCTGTGCTCGAAGTATTGCGGCCAGGTATCGTTACCCCGGTCCGAGCAGGTCGGGATGGGCTGATTTCAACCTTTTGGGTTGGCAACCTGATCAAGTTCGCAATTCCATTGGCGATGCTTGCGGCTTGTCAGGTGCTGACAATGCTAACCGCAGGAATTGATCTCTCGGTCGGGGTAGTTGCCACCGTGTCAGCCTTCGTTTGCGCAACACTTAGTGCGATTTGGGGCGTGACACCTGCAGTATTGATCGCGCTGTCAGCTGGCCTAGTTGTGGGCGTTGTAAATGGCATCGGTGTGGGATTGGTCCGGGTCCATCCATTGATCATGACACTGGGATCGGGGTTAATCGCCACCGGATGTCTGCAGGTCTATCAACGCCTCGTTATCAATGCTGGCACCGAAATCCCCGCCTTCCTTGCCTGGCTCGGAACCGGCCGCACCGCTGGAATGCCGAATGGCCTTTTTGTATTCATCCCGTTTGCGCTCTTTATCCTGTGGCTTATGCGCTATACAGGATTTGGTCGGCTGCTGTTCGCCCTAGGCTCCAATGAGCAGGCCGCTAAGCTGTCCGGGGTCCGAGCATGGCAGGTCTATCTGGGGCTCTACGTGCTTTCAAGTTTGATCGCTGCGCTGGCTGGCTTGCTCTATCTCGGCATGATCCGTCAAACTTCGCTGAGCCTTGCCAACCCCTTATTGTTACCCTCTGTCGCTGCGGCGGTGATTGGCGGCACATCAATCTTCGGAGGTCGTGGCAGTTTCGCAGGTGCGATTGTGGGCGCACTTATTCTGCGTGTGCTGGATACTATGCTAACATTGATGCAAATGCCGGAAGGTGCGCGCACGGCCCTGTTTGGGCTGATCATTCTTGCAGTTACCGCACTCTACGTCAGGATCACCGGCACGCGCTAAAGGGAGTTTCCAATGGCCAAATTCCGGATCGTCGGCATCAGTTTCGATCACATGCATATGGGTGACTTGCTTCGGATGGTGCACGATCACCCTGACGCTGAAATCGCCGGTATATTCGATCCTGATTGGGACAAGATGAAAGCAGCGGCAACGGCCTTCAGCGTTCCCGAAGATCGGATCTTTACCGACTTCGACACATGCATGGCTGCGGGACCCTACGACATGGCAATTCTTTGTGTGGCAACGGCTCAGCATGCGGAATATACCGAACGTCTGGCCTCTTACGACCTGCATGTTTTTGTCGAAAAGCCCTTTGCCGCATCTTCTGATGATGCGCGCCGCATGATGGCTGCAATGGATAGGACCGACAAGCAGTTGATCATCAACTGGCCATTACGATGGGTCGAAAGCCACGTCACGGCCAAACGGTTGATTGATGAGGGGATGATCGGCAACCTGCGCGAAGTGCATTTCTACGATGGAAATCGCGGGCCTCTATACCATCTGGCCGACAAGGTCGAAGTCACCCCGGACGAGGTTGAGCGTCAGAAACCGAATTCATGGTGGTATAAGCGGGCATCGGGCGGTGGGTCACTGTTGGATTACCTTGGCTACGGCGCGACGCTTGGAACCTGGTATTTAGGGGGAAAGGAGCCGATCGAGGTGACATGCACAGTCGATGAGACACCGGGGATTGAGGTCGATCAACATGCCATTGCCGTTTGCCGTTATGAAACCGGGCTCTCAAAAATGGAAACGCGCTGGGGCACCTTCACCGACCCGTGGACAACGCAACCTCAACCAACTTGCGGATTCGTCTTTGTGGGCACAGACGGCACCATTTCATCGCCCGATTATGCCGATCACATAACGGTTCAAACCCGCACACGACCTGACCGGCACGAGATACCAGTGACTCCGCTACCGTTAGGTGAACGAAATGCGATTGAGTACGTCCTTGACTGCATATCCAGAGAAATCCCGGTCAAAGGGCCACTGGATCCAGCACTTTGCCTGACAGCGCAACGGATCGTCGATACGGCGCTCCGCTCGGCATATGAAAAACGAACACTTCGGTTACTCGCATGACCTCAGACAGTGCCAATACAGACCAGTACGCACTAAAATCTGCGCATCGGCACGAAATCGATGCGCCGGATCTGCAATATCTTCCACCAATGCCTCGACGCTATAGACCCCGGATCGGGGTTATTGGTACTGGTGGGATTTCTGCAAGCCATCTTGATGCCTACCGAACAGCAGGCTGGGACGTCGCCGCAATCTGGAACCGTACGCGCGCGAAGGCTGAAGAGAAAGCTGCTGTTTACTGCCCGTCTGCCCGCATCGAAAATGACTGGGAGGCGCTTCTTGCCGATAGCGAGATCGACGTTGTCGATGTCACGCTGCACCCTGAACATCGCGTGCCAATCATCAGAGCTGCCTTGCAAGCGGGCAAACACGTGCTCAGCCAGAAGCCTTTTGTCACCGACCTCGATCTGGGTAATGACCTTGTGAAGCTGGCAGATGATCAAGGCGTTAAACTAGCGGTAAACCAAAACGGTCGTTGGGCCCCGCACCTGTCCTGGATGCGTGAGGCGGTTTCAGCCGGATTGATCGGTGATGTTCTGTCGGCCCATATCTCAATTCACTGGGATCACAGCTGGACTGCAGGTACCCCGTTTGACGAAATCGACCAGCTGATACTTTACGACTTTGGAATTCACTGGTTCGACTTTCTTGCGTCTCTTGTCGGAGATAGAGCAGAAAGCGTCTTTGCAACTGCTACATCTGCACGCGGCCAGGCCAACAAAGTGCCTCTGATGTCGCAGGCTCTGGTTCGTTTGGACCAAGGCCAAGCAAGCCTGGTTTTTGACGGGGGCGTTCCCTATGGGCCTCGCGATACAACATACGTTGCAGGTAAGACCGGTAGCCTGACATCAGTTGGACCGGATCTGTCGACGCAATCTGTGACACTTGAGACAGCGCATGGCATTGCGCGGCCTGCACTCGAAGGACAATGGTTCAACGACGGGTTTCGTGGCGCCATGGGGGAGCTTCTTTGTTCAATTGAAGACGACCGAGAGCCCTCAACATCTGCAAGAACCAACCTAAAATCATTGGCCATCGTTCTCGCCGCGGTTGCTTCGTCTAAACGCAATAGGGAGGTCGAGATAGGAAGCATTAGGCTCAGGACACATAGCGAATAGATGACCAAAGCGGCGAGAGCGATTTCTGAGAGGAAGACTTTGAGACACCTGTCGAACCGCGTCGCCAGTCCTTCAATCTGCCAAACATGATCTCAATCCGATTGCGACGTTTGTAGCGGCACTTGTCGTATCGGACAGTTGTCTTGCGCTGTTTGCGGCCTGGGATGCACGCGCGTATCCCTTTATCTTTCAACGCGTCTCTAAACCAATCGGCATCATATCCGCGCTCACCCAGCAACCATTCGACATTTGGCGGGCTGCTGACCAATGCCCTCGCGCTAATGTAGTTGCTGAACTAACCGGCAGTGACAGACAGATCCCAGGGGTTTCATTCGCCATTGTGCTTTAACCAATAGCGCAAAAGGGCTCATCTGTCACAAACCGCATGCAACTTTGTGTTCATGCCGCCCTTGGTGCGCCCGGTCAGACATGTACACCGCTCATTTTGAACGCGATGAATCACGCAGCCAAACGGAAATCAATGGGCCTAAATTATTGTTGTCGCGTGACGTCTTCCACTGAAGCGGAATATACTCCAGCATAGTCCGCGCAGTCTCCAGACCGGTTGCTGAGCAGAAGATTGGTGATGTCCTGAGCCGCGTTCTGAGCATGAGTTTGAACGGCAGTAAATCCTGTAAGAAGCGCGCTGAATGTCAAAACACTCACTCGCATGGTTCGATCTCCTTAGGGTTCTCAGAAATCCAAAAATATGTTGCGCGATGGGAGTTGATGTCAGTCATTTTATCCTCAAAACGCTACGCGGTCCCCTCCTTTCAAGTCCAGGATTTCTCTCGCTTCATCGGGAGTTGCGACCTGACTGCCTTTCTCTCACCGAAAATTCAGGCCGCGATTCTCGACGGCACCCGGCCGCCCGAACTCACACTCAAGCGTCTGGTCAGCGTTACCCACGCACTTGATTGGGCCGAACAGGAATGTCGTTCGACTTTTGACACCTCAAGAACCAGCCTCCCAGATACAGGGTTCGCCCTCCTTGATCTGTGGGAACAATTCCCTACTCCACCTTTTTGGGAATTTGCAGCATAGACCTCTGAAAAACATACATTTCTGAGAGGAGAAACTCTGGATTCCAGACCCATCTCACGAAAATTCCCTGTAAGTTGCCGGGTATCAGGGAAATCCCTCCCAAAGCGACCCCGCCAAAATGCGCCACTGAGACTGAGGCCTGAATTGCGTTCTGAGTGTATGGTTTGCTCCATCTCTGATTGAAAGCGCATGCGCCAACTCGCGGGAATTGCGGCGCAATTCCGGATCAGAAAACACAACTGAAGTGAGACAAGTATGAGTGGCGGGGAGACAGGGATTCGAACCCTGGGGACGCTCTCACGCCCAACGGTTTTCAAGACCGCCGCATTCGACCACTCTGCCACCTCCCCGCGTGGGGCCGGGTCTAAGGCTATCTTTAAACGGTGGCAAGACCAAATAGGGAAATCTTGCCGAAGCCTGTGCAGCAGACTTTCCATGGCCGAACGTGCAGGCTATGCTTTGCGTGAAAGACCGTGACAGGCTGGCAGTTCAGAACCAGCGATCGGCGGCGGGGTACGATGAAAGAGGCCCCTTACAGGCAAGGGATTGCAAATATGGATCGAGCGACCACGACACGCGCAAAACCGCGGGCACTGGCGGTTCTGGTAATAACAGTTGCGGCTCTGTCAGGGTGCGACGAGGCCCTGACATCGGGTGGAACATCCACCGAGCAGGCGGACGAAAGCGTGCAGGACGACGGCAAATTAGAGCTGTTTCCCAAAACGACAGGGAACGCGCGTGATGATGTTGAAGCTCCTGATGTCTTCAAGGTCACCGAAGCCGGTTTGTGGGATGGGCGCCCCTCGTTGGGCGGAATCTGGGTCGCGCACCCGGACGTTACACAGCCTGAACGTGTTCGGATAACGAATACAAAGAACAACAAATCCGTAACCGGCGCACTTTTCCGCCGCGAACGCAACTTGCCGGGCCCTGCGCTGCAACTGTCTTCGACTGCCGCCGCGAAACTGGGTATCCTCGCAGGCGCACCGACTCGGGTTGAAGTAGTTGCCCTGCGGCGCAAGCCTGCCGAGAAAGTAGAAGAAAAAGCTCCTGAGCCCGAAGAGGTCGCTGAACCCGAAGAGACCCCAACGGCTGAGGCGGTTGAACCTCAGGACAAGAAAACCGATAGCCAGACCACAGCAGATGTGTCCGAAGACGTTGATAAACCAGCCAAGCGTAAATGGTGGCAAAAGAAGGCTCCAGTTGCTGCAGCTGGTGCTGCGACAGCTTCAGCCGTGGCTGAAACCGCAGAAAAGACCGATGAGGTGGCAACAGAGATTATCGAGGCGGCGCCTGAGCCAGCACCAACCGCAAATCTGACCGATCCCACTGTCGCGCCGCCAACCGAGGCTGCACCGAAGCGGAAATGGTGGCAAAAGAAGCCTGCCGACGAAATCACCGAAACACCTCTGGACCCGATTGAGGGTGCTGCAGCGGCCATCGAAGAGGCCGCCCCTACCCCGGCAGCAACCGCAGCCAGCACTGAGGCAACCTCCGTTTCATCGCTTTCAAAACCGTTTATTCAGGTGGGCACCTTCACAGTTGAAGAAAATGCCGAAGGTGCTGCCGAGAAAATTCGGCGAAACGGGTTGCCTGCGAAAGTTCAAAAACTCGAAGCCAATGGCAAAACTGTTTGGAGGGTGATCGTTGGTCCTGCTTTGACGCGGGCGGAACGAAACGCAATGCAAAGCGACGTCAAAGATCTGGGCTTTTCTGACGCCTATACCGTGAAGAATTAAGCAAAAGGAGGTCCCCCTCGTGCTGTCCTCATTTCGATCATCTGTACTGACCCTCGGTTTGGCTATGTTTGCCCTGCCCGCACAAGCTTTCGATACGCAAGCCCGTGCTGCCTATGTCATGGACCAAACGACAGGAACCGTTCTTTTGTCCAAAGACGCAGACCAGCCGTTGCCGCCCGCGTCCATGTCCAAACTCATGACCCTGTTTGTAGCATTCGAAGCGCTGCGGGACGGTCGCCTGGAACTGAACGAGGAACTTCCGGTTTCCGAACATGCGACCAGCTATAAGGGCTCGAGCATGTTCCTGAACACGCAGGACCGTGTCCGGGTCGAAGACCTGCTGCGCGGGATCATAGTCCTGTCAGGAAATGACGCATGTGTTGTTATCGCCGAAGCCCTCAGCCCGGACGGAACCGAAGCTGGGTTTGCCCGGTTCATGACCCAACGCGCGCAACAGCTGGGTATGAATAATTCGAACTTTGCGAATTCGAACGGTTGGCCAGCCGCAGGCCACATGATGTCTGTGCATGACCTCGCCATTCTGGCCGACCATCTGATCAGCGACTTTCCCGAATATTACCCTCTGTTCGCCGAGGAAGAGTTCGAATTCGACAACCGGGTGCCGTCAAATTCGCGTAACCGGAACCCCTTGCTGAAACTTGGGATTGGTGCGGATGGGCTAAAGACTGGCCACACGCAAGAAGCGGGCTATGGCCTTGTAGGATCGGCCCAACAGGGCGATCGCAGGGTCATATTCGTTTTGTCGGGGCTCGACAGCGTCGCCCGCCGCGCAGAGGAGGCTGAGGCCGTCGTTAACTGGTCGTTTCGCAATTTTGTCGAGAGGCAGCTTGCCGAAGCAGAAAAACCGATAGGACAAGCCGATATCTGGATGGGCACTTCGAAAACGGTTGATCTTGTCCCGCAAGAGGATTTGACACTGCTGCTGCCTGTTCTCGGGGATAAGAATGTTGAGGCAGAAATCGTCTATGACGGTCCGCTTGAGGCCCCCATCGCCAAAGGACAGGAAATCGCTGAGCTTGTCATCAAACCCGATGGCCTGCCCGAGATCCGTAGACCCCTGGTTGCAGCGGAAAGCGTCGAAAAGGGCGGTTTCTTCGTGCGGATTATGACAGTTGGCGGCATTGTTGCGAAAGATGTCATCGGTAACCCGTTGGGCGCGATGTGACGGCGGGCGGGTTGTTTCTAACCTTCGAAGGCATTGACGGATCGGGCAAATCCTCGCAAGCGCGTATGCTGGCCGAGCATTTGCGCGGGCTCGGGCATGATGTCGTTCTGACGCGTGAACCTGGCGGCTCTGACGGGGCCGAGGAAATCCGCAGACTGGTTCTTGAAGGCGATCCCGATCGCTGGTCCGCCGAGACGGAAATCCTGTTGTTCACCGCTGCGCGCCGCGACCATCTGGAACGCACCATCGAACCCGCTCTGGCGGCGGGCAAGATCGTGATCTGTGACCGGTTTGCCGATAGCACCCGCATGTATCAGGGCCTGTCGCGCGGCGACTTGCGGGGATTGGTCGATCAGTTGCATAGGCTGATGATCAAACGTGAACCGGACCTGACCGTGTTGATCGACATGGACCCTGAAACCGGCCTGTCTCGGGCCAAGGGGCGACAGGGCACCGAAGAACGGTTCGAGGATTTCGGCATTCACCTACAACAGAAGATGCGGGCCGGTTTTCTTGAACTGGCGGATGAATTTTCCGACCGGTTTCGCCTGGTCGATGGCAATAGGGACATGGACAGCGTTGCCCGCGATGTGACAGATATCGTCATGCAAGCCTTGTGACGGACGATTGATGAACAACGACATCCCGATCCCGGATCAGGCACCCGGTGCCCTTCATCCGCGCGAAACGCCACATCTGTTTGGGCAGGCAGAGGCCGAGCAGGCCTTTCTTAGCGCTTATGCTTCAGATCGCCTGCACCATGGCTGGCTGCTGACCGGCCCCCGAGGTGTGGGCAAGGCAACGCTGGCCTGGCGGATCGCGCGGTTTCTGCTGGCAACCCCGCCGGTCGAAGAGGACGGACTGTTTGGCGCGCCACCTCCCCCTAAAACGCTTGAGATTCCACCAGATCACCCGGTTGTTCATCGAATTCTGGCTGGTGCCGAGCCTGGCCTGGCCGCCATCAAACGATCCGTGAACGATCAGGGCAGGTTGCGAAATGAAATCGTTGTGGACGACATTCGCAAACTTGGGAAGTTCTTCGGCCTGTCCTCGGCCGATGGGGGCCGCCGTGTCGTCATCGTAGATTCTGCGGATGAAATGAACATCAGCGCCGCCAACGCATTGCTGAAAATGCTCGAAGAACCGCCTGCGCGGACAACGCTGCTGTTGATATCGCATCAACCGTCCCGCCTTTTGCCCACGATCCGATCCCGGTGCCGTACCTTGCGCCTTTCGCCGCTGAACGCGGAAGATATGAACGCCGCACTGACCCAGACCGGGGTTGAGCTGACTGGAAACCCCGACCATCTGGCCGCTCTGGCCAGCGGGTCCGTTGGGGACGCCGTCCGCCTGATAAATCTGAGCGGACTCGAAATATATGCCGAGCTCATCGCGATCCTGAGCACCCTGCCCCGGCTGGACAGACAACGCGCTCTGGCTCTGGCCGAGGCTGCCGCACAGCGCGGAGCAGCCGAACGGTTCGAGTTGCTGTTGACGCTGATCGACATTGCCTTGTCACGTCTTGCTGTGACCGGTGCGACTGGTGCTCCGCCATCGCCAGAGGCCGCGCCAAACGAAGGTGATATCCTGTCCCGTTTGTCCAGATCGCCGGAGCAGGCACGCCTTTGGGCGGAAACCGCAGCCCAGATCACCGCCCGCGCCCGCCACGGGCAGGTGGTGAACCTTGACCCTGCCGCTCTGGTCCTAGATACGGTGTTCAAGATACAGGAAACCGCCGGTCAGAACAGATGAGCGACACCCCCCAAATCACCGACAGCCATTGCCATCTGGACTTCCCCGATTTTGAAGGACAGTTGGACCTGATCGTCGCAAATGCGGCCGAATCCGGTGTGACCCGGATGGTGACGATCTGCACCAGGTTGAGGAACGAACCCACTGTGCGCGCCATAGCTGAGGCTCACGCGCCGGTATTCTACGCGGCAGGCACGCACCCGATGAGTGCAGCCGATGAACCGATGGCAACTGTGGACGAGCTGGTGGCACTGTCACAGCACCCCAAGTTTGTTGGTATCGGTGAAACCGGGCTGGATTATCACTATACCGCCGACAGTGCGCAGGTTCAGCAGCAATCCCTGCGCGTTCATATCGAGGCCGCTCAGCGTACCGGACTGCCTTTGATCATTCATGCGCGCGCGGCGGACGAAGACATGGCCCGCATTCTGGCCGAAGAATACGGCAATGCCCCCTATTCATGTGTGATGCATTGTTTTTCGTCTTCGGCCGAACTGGCACAGTCCGCCCTGGATCTTGGGTTTTACCTGTCCATGTCGGGCATCGCCGCTTTTCCCAAAAGCCAGGAATTGCGCGATATTTTCGCAAATGCGCCAGTAGACCGCATCCTGGTTGAAACCGACGCGCCCTATCTGGCGCCGCCCCCGTTTCGCGGCAAACGGAATGAACCGGCCTATACCGCCCACACCGCCCGCAAAGGCGCCGAGGTCTTTGGCATGGGCTATGCCGATTTCGCGGCGCAGACCCAGGCCAATTTCGAAAGACTCTTCACCAAGGTCGCCTCTTACAAGGCGGCGGCATGACCACGCTGCGCTGCACCATTTTGGGCTGCGGCTCGTCAGGTGGAGTGCCACGTCTTGGCGGTCACTGGGGCGACTGCGACCCCGAAAACCCCAGGAACATCCGCCGCCGCTGCTCGATGCTGGTCGAACGTAACGGGCCCGAAGGCACCACCTCTGTTCTGATCGACACAACCCCGGATATGCGCAGCCAGCTGCTGGACACCGGCACCGGGCGGTTGGACGGGGTGGTCTATACCCATTCCCATGCCGACCACGTCCACGGCATTGACGACTTGCGCATGATTGTCTTCAACATGCGCGAACGGGTGCCGGTCTGGGCTGATGGCGACACCCAGAATGATCTTTTGGGCCGATTTGGCTATGCCTTCATCCAACCCGAAAACTCACCCTACCCGCCGATCCTCAACCTCAAGACAATCGACGGCCCGTTCGAGATCACTGGCCCCGGAGGCCCTATCCCGTTTCACCCCTTCAAGGTGAACCACGGATCAATCGACGCGCTTGGTTTCAAAATGGGCAATCTGGCCTACCTGCCGGACGTGGCAGAGATATATGACGATGCCTGGACCACATTAGAGGGTCTGGACTGTCTGGTGATCGACGCGCTGCGCCGGTCCCCGCACCCGACCCATGCGCATCTGGAAAAGACCCTTGGCTGGATCGACCTGTTGCAACCAAAAACCGCGGTTCTGACCAACATGCATATCGATCTTGACTATGCCACGGTCGACGCAGAAACCGCAGACAACATCACCCCTGCTTATGACGGCATGGTGATACATCAGGCTCTGTAGAGCCCTGGCCGAGATCATGCAGATATCCTTTCCCGCGCGAATAACTGTTGCGGAACGCTGACATGCTGCAAAATCTCATTGAAGTCATCCTTCCAGTTTTTCTTGTTATTGGAGCCGGTTACGTCTCCACTCTTCTTGGATACTTCAAGGAAAACCACATTGATGGCCTGATGAAGTTCACTCAGGGTTTTGCAATCCCCTGCCTTCTGTTTCTTGCGATTTCACATCTCGACCTCAGTGTCAGTTTTGATCCCAAGCTGTTGATCAGCTTTTACTCTGCTGCTGCGCTTTGCTTTTGTGCCGGCCTGTTCGGCGCGCGACTGATCTTCAACCGCGAATGGGAAGATTGCGTCGCAATCGGTTTTTGCTGCCTGTTCTCCAATTCCGTCCTGCTGGGATTGCCGATTACTGAACGGGCTTATGGCCCTGAAAGCCTTACGGGCAATTATGCCGTCATCGCCTTTCACTCGCCGTTTTGTTACGGCCTAGGCATCACGGTAATGGAGGTGATCCGGAACCGGGGCCACGGAGGATCGCGAATGGTTCGCTCGGTCCTGACCGCGATGTTTCGCAACGCTCTGATTGTCGGAATCTCACTGGGTTTCATCGTAAATCTGTCCGGGCTCGGCGTGCCAGCCGTTGTGGATGATGCCCTTGGCCTGGTGACCCGCGCGGCCCTTCCCGGCGCGCTATTCGCGCTTGGGGGCGTTCTGGTTAAATACAGACCCGAAGGTGACCTAAGGGCGATCGCCTTTGTCTGCGGCGTTTCTCTGCTGCTGCACCCGAGCCTTTTCTGGCTTTTCGGATCCACCCTTGGACTGCCACAGGATCTATTCCGGTCCGGAGTGATGACAGCCGCCATGGCCCCTGGTTTCAACGCCTATATCTTTGCAAACATCTATGGCCGCGCCAAACGGGTTGCTGCATCCTCTGTTCTGTTGGGGACGGCAGTATCTATCCTGAGCGTCTGGTTTTGGCTGACCCTATTGGGCTGACGGTGCGGCAGGCGGATTGACTTTTACACGACGCGGCGCACCTATCGCTAAAGTGGACAGGACAGATTTATGACACACGCCCTTATCGTTACCCATGGCCAACCTTCTGACCCAGAACCAGCCGAAGCGGTCTTGGCGGCTTATGCGGCCGATGTAAATGCCCTGTGTGCCGGTGTTTCGGTTCATTCTGCAACGCTGGCAGCCCCTGGGGCACTTGACAGCGCACTGGACAAGATTCCCGGCAACGCCGTCATCTATCCCCTATTCATGGCCAAAGGGTGGTTTGTCACAGATGTGCTGCCGAAACGTATTGGTGACCGCCGAAACCCTATTCTGGATCCCTTAGGCGCGGACCCGAAATTGCCCCAGTTGGTCGCGCAATCCCTTGAGGGAACGCTGCAGGACAAAGACTGGCGGTCACAAGAAACGGACCTTGTGATCGCTGCGCATGGATCGGGCCGCAGCAGAAACCCTTCCGCCGTTGCAACGGCATTCGGCGACGCTTTGTTGCAACTAATTCCACTTGGATCCCTGCGCCTTGGGTTTGTCGAAGAGGCCCCTTCGATTTCTGTGGCCGCTGCAGGAACCGGCGCCCAAACCCTGTGTTTGCCATTTTTTGCCTGCACGGGTGGCCATGTTCTTGAGGATGTGCCGCAAGAATTAAGCAAGGCCAAGTTCAAGGGACAGGTTTTACCGGTTGTGGGTGAACTGCCACTGGTGCAGCAACACATAGCGTCCGTTCTCAAAGCTTTTTCTTCATCGAAATAGAGTCGTCTGACCACATACACTTTGCCGGTTCCTTTAGGGGGAAACCTATCTGTGTGAGTGATCCACAAGCTGCGAATATAGACAGTGGCGAGACCGGCCATTTCGCTTGGCCGCATACAGGGCAAGGTCTGCCGCATGCAAAATCTCAGCCGGTTTAAGCGATGGAAACTGGGTCGAAAGCGCCGTGCCTATACTGGCTGAAACCTGGCACGACACGTTGTCGAACATCATCGGTTCCCGCAGCCGTTCGATCAGCCTGCTGGCGATTGCAGAGAGAACACCCTCGTCCGTCAATCCTTTGTATATAATTACAAATTCGTCCCCGCCGACACGCGCCACTGTATCGTCTCCGCGGGTTTCCTCACCCATGATCCGCGCCGCCTGTTGCAACACATAGTCGCCTGCGGCATGCCCGAATTGGTCATTGACCGATTTGAAAAAATCAAGATCCAGATGCATCAGCGCGAATGGAGATTTGGACGAGATCATGTGATCCAATAGAACATCCATCGCCCGGCGATTTTTCAGCCCTGTCAGTGTATCTGTAAATGCCTTTTCCTCGGCGGCAAGCATCGCCCCTTGAAGGCGCAGGTTCAGAGATCTGGACGCCTCCATCGCTGCCGATTTCGCCTCGACCAGATACAATAATTCGATCGCCAGATCAGTGCCCGAGAAATCCGCACTGGTCAGGGCATAGTCCCGGACCGCATCCAAAATCGATATTCCGAAAGACAGATTGATGACCGCCCCCTTACCTTCGGGCAGCGGAGCGATAAGGCCCTTCAATGCGGTGCGCGGGGCGTCGTGAAACCTGAGGTGCAATTTGGTGCCCGCTTGGGACATCAAGCCTGAAACCGTAGTCACCGCTCTGGGGCGAAGCAGCTCAAAGATATCCAGAAAGCTTTGACCTTCCATCGGCTTTTCAGGGCGCAGCTTTTGCAAGGTTGATCCGACGCGGGTCACTTTCCCATCCTCGTTCACCAGCAAAAACATCGGGCACAGGGTTTGTAAAAGCTCTGCCAGATTATTCGCGTTCATCATGCTTTTCGCGCCCCTAAATCAAAATGCCGACCTTCTGAAAAAGCGCTTTCTACCAGAACGATTGAGATAAACTCGATCTCACCCTGCTGGCCCTCATGCGACAACATGGCCAGAGCCCCGTAATCATCAGCCATCGCGCGCAATACGCCAACCATGACGCTTGAAAACCCAGGCAGACCTGGATGGCAGGACAATCTGTATTCCGTCGGTGAAAGCTCGTGCAATTCAAGTGCCGGAAGATTTAGATCCGATACGGCCAATCTGACCCGGTCAGACAGATCATCAAGCGAATGGAGAAATTCCAGATAGCTGACACCGCCAAATCGCAACAGACGGCGCAGGTCTTCCATGTTGGGATGAGACACAAGGTACGTTCCCAAGTCTTCAAGAACGTCACTGCGTGAACGTTTCAGGACCGTGCATACCTCATCCAATACCTGCTCGGTAATATCATCGTCGTAAACAAGCATGGCCTCGAACTCGGCAAAGCCCAGTTCGGCTGAATCCATCACGCGCATCCAGCACGGCTGCCCGTAGGTCACCGCAACAAAGGATTGAATCGCCCGGTTGATCAGACCATGCATGAGAGACCTCAAATTGGTTTCTCACGCAGTGTGCTCTGAAATTTGTTAACAAACACCCAACACGCGGGCGTCACCACATAGAATTCACGCAAGTATCGAAGTGGAAGTGACTGAGATTACGCTAGAAATCTGTCGGCGCTCCGCCTTCGGTTTTGCGTCGTGCGACAAAGTCGGCAAGCTCTTCCCGGATGCCCTCATCCATTGCCGGAGCTTCAAAGCTGGTGATGATTTCCTTGAACATGTGATGCGCGCGCTCAGCGGTCCAGACGCCTCCTGCGACTTCCCAACCCTCATAGTTCTTCCAGTCACTCAGAAACGGCTGATAAAACGCTGTGGTATAGCGATCCTGAGTGTGCTGAATGCCAAAGAAATGCCCGTCATTGCCGACTGACCGGATCGCATCCAGAGCAATCTCGTCAGGGCCGGTTGCCGTCAATTCCGGCTGCATATACCGCTGAATTTGCTGCAATATCTCGCAATCCATAATGAACTTTTCAGGGCTTGCGATCAGGCCACCCTCAAGCCAACCTGCAGCGTGATAGACCATGTTGGTGCCCGATTGCACCGCCGCCCATAATGAGTTCGAGGTCTCCCACACAGATTGGCCATCCGGAACGTTTGCCGCGCAGACACCCGAAGACCGCAGGGGCAGGTCATAAAATCGGGCCATCTGGCCGGTCATCTGTGTCGCCCGCATGTATTCCGGCGTTCCAAAAGCCGGAGCACCAGATTTCATATCCACATTCGAGGTGAACGTACCAATGACACAAGGAATCCCTGGTCGCACATATTGGAACAATGCAATCGCGCACAGCGCCTCAGCCAGGGATTGCGCTACTGCACCGGCCATTGTGACGGGGGCCATCGCCCCGGCCAAGGTGAACGGCGTCACAACAATCGCCTGCCCGCGCCGCGCCAACCTCAGGCAACCGTCGATCATGGGCTGATCGTGCTTCAACGGCGAGGTCGAGTTGATGTTGGTATACATCCTCGGCTTGGCTTCGAATTCTTCATGGCTCAGACCCCCTGCGATCCGCACCATTTCCATGACGTCTTCGACGCGTTCCTTGCCCAGCGAATAGGCATGCATCGCCTTATCGGTCAGAGTCAGCTTGTCGTAGAGAACATCCAGATGCCGGACGCTGGCATGTATATCCACTGGCTCGACCGGGTATCCGCCGGCAAAATGGATACAGTTGAAATACTGCGTCAACTTCAACAGGTTCCGGCACATCTCGCGATTTCCCGGTACCTTGGTGCCAATCTCCATATCCCAGTAGTTCGGCGGGGACGACACATTTCCGAACAGCAGGTTCTTGCCCCCGATCTCGATTGCGCGGTCGGGATTACGCGGTGTGATGGTAAAGGTGGATGGGGCTTTACGCACCATTTCCATGACAAAGTCCCGGCCCATTCGAACGTTGTCACCGTTGATCGTACATCCGGCCTCACGCAGGATTCCGATTGCCTCTTCGTTGTAGAACTCGATCCCGATCTCTTCGAGAATCCGCATTGCGCCCTCGTGGATCGCCGCGACGCCAATCTCGTCCAACGGTTCGGTTGGTTTGTCGGTGTTGATCGGAGGGCTCCACGGCATCTGATCAATAACCGCTGCGCCCCGTCTCTCGGCGGCACCGGCCCGTCCTCCGCTGCGACCTCTGCGTGCTTTCTTGTCGGCCATTGGACACTCCTCGGAACTTGGCTTTCTAGAAGCAAGCCCCGAACGCGTACTGTTGGCCGCTCTGTCTGCGACAGGCTATGTCGGTTTCGGCGTCTGAACCGCCGAATTCACAGCCCGATCACGCCTTTTCGTACAACCAAGCAGGTATATGTCCGATGTTTGGCAAGACGACATCCGCCATCGCTTCGAGCGTTTCTGCACGCGCCATACCCGTCAGAACCCCGATCGTCTTCATACCTGCTGCCCGTCCGGCCTGCAGATCATGCAGGCTGTCGCCCACCATTGCTATGTTTTCTGGGTTAACCCCCACATGCTGCGCAAAGGCGAAGAGTTGACCCGGGCCTGGCTTGAATCCGTGCCCACTGTCATAACCGGCGACAAAATCGAAATGTTCGCGGATTCCTGCGGACGAAAGATGCTCGGATGCGGGCATTTCTCCGTCATTGGTCGCAACACCCAGTTTCAGCCCTGCCTCACGCAGCCCCTCAAGGAAAGGGATAAGCGGAACGGCCTGGGCTTGCGGAGATGAGGCCGACTCGGCATTCAACAGGTCCACCAACTCTTCGCGCGGCATTTCCGGGAGGTGCGGCTCTAGAACCTCGGCGATTTCTTCGACGGTGCCCGCGATGACAACACTGTCCTCAGAATAGGCAACCTGTTCGAGGTCAAAGCCGATCACCTGCCCAAGCTCGGCCGCACGGGCATGATCTCCGTTCGTCACTCGCAGTAAAAAATTGCGCCCGAACGTGCCCCAGGTTTCCGCGAAATCAAACAAGGTACCGTCTTTGTCGAACAGGATGGCTTGGATTGGCATTGTGAAACTCCTGCCCGGTAGGCTTTCAGGTCCAATGAACTTCCGCGCCGCCGGACAATAAGGCGCGGGCCTGGCCCGGCTGATCATACGGCACAGAATTGACGTCACAAAACTCGACTACCCACGAATCGTCAAGCATTAGAAAATCCAGAACTGAACCCAGAAACTCCGGCTCTGCTGCCCTGTCTTTTATGTCCTGCACCGAAGCCCCCGTCGAACCCAGAAATACAGGCAGCAGGTCATCATTGCCCACAAGCCAAGCAAGGGCATTCAGCGCCAGCGTTTCGGCGGATTGAGCGGAAATTGGCATAAAGAAGCCCCTGATCTGATATTGGAAAGGGTTTGTTAACCAGAGTCATAAACACTTTAGCAACGCATGCAATCAACGGTGACTGATATGTCGGTGCAAGGCACGATCCTTGTCCTGGACGGGACCTCAACCAATCGAATTATGCTGAAGGTACAGCTTACCGCGGCCTGGTATCACGTCGCACAGGGGGAAAATCTGCGGGGTCTTGATGGGCTGTTGAAACGTGTGCGCCCCGATTTGATCTTAACCGCGCAGTCATTGCCGGATGGAACGGCGGCAGATGTCAAGAAAGTGGTAATGGCCGACCCGGATCTGGCGGATATACCCATTGTCGCTATCGCGCCGCAAAACGACAAATCCGCAAGGTTGAGGGCATTGTCAGATGGGTTGGACGATGTATTGGCGCACCCGTTCAAGGACACGTTGTTGCTAGCTCGGGTTCGCAGCTTGCTAAGGGCACGCGCCGATACGCAGGAATTGCAAGACAATAGCGGATCGCCATGTTTGGGATTTGCCGAAGCAACAAGCGCCTTTGCTACGCCACCCAAAGCTGCGCGCGCCGCCCTACTGACGCAATCCGCTAAAACCGGGGCGCTTTGGCAGAAGGCGCTGTCCGAACATACGCATCACAGTCTGTCGATTCACACGATATCGAACCTTCACCGCCTGCTTTCCGGCCCCATCCCGGACGCGATTATTGTCGAAATTGATGGCGAATCTTCAGGCCTGAGTATTCTGGCGGATTTGAAATCGCGTGGGGCAACACGGCACACGGTGCTGATCGGCATCTTGAGAAAGGATGACGCGTCTCTGGCTGCCGAAGCGCTGGATCGTGGCGCGGATGCCATCTGTATGGCGGGGTTCTGCCCCCGTGAAACTCTGTTGCGGCTTGATAACCAGCTTGCCCGCAAAAGCCGAATTGACCAGATGCGGGATTCTTTGCGGCGTGGCATCGCGGAATCCTGGGTGGATCCACTGACCGGCCTGCATAACCGCCGCTATGCAATGCGAGCATTGAAGCAAATCGCCCGGCAGTCTGCGCTGACCGGGCTCGGGTTTACCGTGATGGTGGCCGATCTGGACCATTTCAAATCAATCAACGACAAGTTTGGCCATGCCGGAGGCGATCAGGTCTTGATCGAAACAGCCAAGCGCATGCGCAATTCCATTGGTTCTGACGGCTTTGTGGCACGGATCGGGGGCGAAGAATTCTTGATCGGTCTGCCTGAAACTACGGGGCCTCGAGCATTGGGGATCGCACGAACCGTCTGCGACGACATCTGCCAGTGTCCATTTGACCTATCCGAGGCCGCCGAACCAATCGCAGTGACAATCAGTATCGGCCTCATTACGGCCGATGACAACACGTTTCGCCAGGGCATCCCACCCGCACCATTGGACAACATGATAAAATCTGCGGATACGGCCCTGTATGCTGCGAAAAAGGCGGGACGCAATCAGGTCATGGTCCAGAATCACGCAGCCTGATCCGGTCAGTCGTGTTTTCTGCCCGCTTTCGATTTTCGGTGCACCACATCTTCCAGACGATCAGCGTATTCGACGCGTTCTTTCGGGCTCATGGCTGACACACGGATCAGCCACTGCTCCTGCAAAGCAGACTGCATCTCTGACATCACCTGCGCCTGCTGACCCAACAAAGCCTCTACAGCGTCAGCTGCGAAGGGTTCGGCGCGAAGTGCGTCGCCAAGGGCTTGAAAATCCGCCGTCCGATGATCGACACCTTGGCGGTGCAGGCCCGAAAGCTCGGCCCGCATCGCCTGGCGTTCATGCTTGGGAAGCGCGCGATAAAGCGCCGATCCAAATCCCGGAGGGGTTTTGACGTGGTCATTGTTTCTGACGCGCAGCGCCGTGCCAACAACCGCACCGATGACTAGCAGATTGATAGCAAGGGACACGATCAGCAGGACAGGCATCCACCGGCGTTTAGGTTTTGACTGTTCGCTCATTCGCCTTCCTCCAGGAAGATTGTATTCAGATCCATATCCGCAACCTCAAATCCAGAGGATTGCGAATAAAGCAACGTCGCCGGATCGGGCAAAAAAGCCGGGGCAGTCAATCCAATCCAGATGCCAGCAATGCCCGCGGCCGCCAGACCTCCCATCCCCTGCCAGCCAAAGAAACTATCCAATGCCTGTGCCCAGAACCCTTGGGGTGATTTCTGAAGCCTTTGCAAACGAACGGTTTCCGCATCGGCCAGAATACGAAGGGCGAGTGCATCGGGTAACGGCTCATTTTCTTGACGAGCACGTAAAAACAGGTGATTCAGGTCGCTATTTTCATCCATCGGCATATCCCAACTCGTCTCTTCTTGCGGCTAACTGCTGTGCCAGTGCCCGCTTTCCCCGAGCTGTCAGACTCTCTACAGCTTCGATGGAAATATCCATAATTCCCGCGATTTCGGGATTGGGCAACTCTTCGATGTGGCGCAAGACAACAGCCTGACGTTGCCGATCCGGAAGTTGCGCCAACGCGAACTGCAGTGCGTCCAACCTAGCGGCATCCTGAAGGTGTTCGGTTGCACTGATCGCATCGCTTTCAGGTTCGGCAACATCAGAAAGACTGTCCGCCGATTTCTTCCGCCGAATATCGACACACAGGTTCAGAGTGACCCGGTAAAGCCAAGTCGATACCTTTGCCTGTCCAGCAACCCAATCCGGCGCCATCGTCCATAGGCGCATCATGGCTTCCTGTGTGACATCTTCGGCTTCGGCCCGGTCGTTCAACAGCCTGAGCGCCACCGAAAAACTGCGCGGCCCAAGCCGATCGGTCAAAATGCGTGCCGCATCAGCGTCACCCTCGGCGAACCGCCGCAACAATGCATCGTCTCCGGGGTCGCCCGCAGCCTGACTTTGGCTGCGAGCCCCCGTTGATGAGGTACTCAGGTCCCGCATCCTTCATTAGCTGTCGTCGGTGCCAGCTTTGTCACGTTTTTTGTGATGCCAGCCCATCCGGTTTTTCGCATCGGCAAATTCCTGTTCCGAGATCGTGCCATTTTTGTCCGCGTCGATGCGGTCAAACATCTTGCCAGCACGGCGCGGCTTGGGCAACTCATCATCGGATAAGAGGCCATCCTGATTGGCATCGTGCTTTTCGAACATTTGATTCACACGCTCATTCGCCTTCTTCTGGCTAGCCGCTTGCATCTCGTCGACGCTCAGCATGCCGTCGCCATTGGTGTCGGCATTGGCGAAACGCTGTTGCCTATAGGTTTGCATTTCTTCCTGCGTGACCTGACCATCATTGTTCAGGTCCAGCTCTTGAAAGGTCACATCCTCTCGGCCTTTCGGACCGACAGCCAAGGCGGTTGTGCCTGTCAATGCAATGGCCGATACCAGAATGGCCGGGATAAGTTTCGCGCTTTTCATATCGTTTTCCTTTGTTTCTCGCGACCGGTTTGTCGCTGCTCACATAGGTTAAAACGGTGCAGTTTTCGGTTTCCGTCGCCCAATTTGAATTTTATTCTGTCGCTCACTGCCATCGACCACATAATTTCCGGACATCTCATCGCGGCACAAAGCGACGCACCCCCCTTTTCTGTGGGGCAAAACAAGCGCAATATCAGGGCAATCTGAATGCGCGAGTTTCAAAATGACAGATCAAACGATCGACACAATATCCGAGAACGACCGTCCAACCCGGCCTGCGCTAATCAAAGGCTTCCGTTGCCGCTGCCCAAAATGCGGTGAAGGCAAGCTGTTGCACAGCTACCTGAAGGTGAATGACAGCTGCAGCAGCTGTGGTCAGGAACTGTTTCATCACCGTGCGGATGACGGTCCAGCCTATCTGACAATCCTGTTGGTCGGTCACCTGCTGGCGCCCGCTTTGCACATCTCTTATGTCCAGTGGCGCCCTGACCCGCTGAACATGTTCCTGATTTTTGCATTCGGATGTACAGCCTTGACACTGTTCCTGCTACCGCGAATGAAAGGGGCCGTTGTCGCCTATCAGTGGGCACGACGGATGCATGGGTTCGAAACGGACCGATGACTGGAATGATTGGGTCGGCCCTGAGATGAGTACAGACAAAACGGCTATACGGGACGCTGCAACAGTTATCGTGTTGCGGGACCGGATGACGAACCCTTCCATTTTGATGGGTCAAAGGGGCGCAAAAGCCGTTTTTATGCCGAACAAATTCGTGTTTCCAGGTGGCGCGGTAGACGCAGAGGACGCTCTGGTCCCGCTATCGGCTGACATGTCCCAGCTCTGCCGCGATCGGCTTACTGAACAGTCTCCGCCCGGGCTGCAGAATGCTTTGGCGGCCGCCGCAATCCGCGAGCTCTGGGAGGAAACCGGCCTGGTGCTTGGAGTTCCCGGCGCTTGGACAGGTGAGGTGCCGATTGACTGGCAAAGCTATGCAGAGGCAGGATTTCTGCCCTCTGCACAGGCATTGCAGTTTGTTTTTCGCGCCGTCACCCCGCCCGGCCGTACGCGCCGGTTTGATGCACGATTCTTTTTGGTAGATGCAGACGCCCTGCAAGGCGATCTGGATGACTTTGGCCGCGCTTCGGATGAGTTGTCTCACCTGCAATGGGTTCCGTTGAACAAGGCGCGCGAGCTTGATCTTCCCTTCATAACCGAAGTTGTTCTGGCCGAAGTTGCAGCCCGGGTCACACGACCCGAACCACCCCAAAGCGTTCCGTTCTTCCTCAATCAAGAAGAACAAAGCCTGTTCTTACAGATCAAAGGCTATCCAATGTCCGAACAGGACTTCTAGCCGAACCTACTTCATTCGGCTGATCACCGTGGTCACCTCGGGCTTTTTGCCGATCTCGGTCTTTGCTGTCTGACGCACGATCCGGCGCAATGCCTCTTCCAGCTTGTCATCGTCGCGCCGGGTTTTGGTATCCGCCCGCATGAGGAATTGGTTCAGGTCCTCTTCCAGAACTTCGACCAGTGCTGCGCGCGATGTTCCGGTCTCGGCCAAGCCCATCGTATCGCACCAGGGTTCACCCAACGGTTCGTCTTCTTCGTCTAAAATAACCGTCACGGTTACATGCCCGTTCAAGGCCATGCGAATGCGGTCGCGGACAACTCCATCCAAGGCTCCGACCTTTACGGATCCATCCAGATAAGTTCGGCCTGTCTCAACGTAGTCGACGACCTTGGGGGCATTGCCGCTGAGATCCAGCATCGTGCCATTGACTGCCACAACCCCGGTACGACCACCCGCTTCGGCCAGTTTAGCATGTTCTCGCAGATGTCGGTGTTCACCATGCATGGGAATAACCATCTGCGGGTTGACTATGGCGTGCACTATTTCCAGATCAGGCCGGTTGGCATGGCCAGAGACGTGATACAGACCCGAGCTGTCATCCACCACATCAACGCCTTTTTCGCTGAGCTGGTTCATGATGAAGATTACGCCCTTCTCATTGCCCGGTATCGTCTTCGACGAGAACAGGAACAGATCGCCTTCCTTCAATTCGATCCCGCGGTATTTACCGCGTGCAAGCTGGGCACTGGCCGCACGGCGTTCACCCTGGCTGCCGGTTACGATCAGCATCAGGTTCTGGCGCGGGATATCTACGGCCTCTTCGGCGCTGATAACCTTGGGAAAATCCGTGAGAATACCGGTTTCCGTCGCGGCCTCAATCATCCGCCGCATCGCACGACCCAACAGAACGACCGAGCGTCCCGCGCGCTGCCCAGCCTCGGCCAGCGTCTTCACCCGGGCGACATTCGAGGCAAAAGTCGTCGCAACCACCATTGATTTGGCATTTTCGACCAATTTGGTGATCTCAGGCCCGACCTCGGATTCCGAGCGGCCCGCATGCGTTGAAAACACGTTCGTGCTGTCGCAGACCAATGCTTTCACGCCGTCCTTGGCAACCTCGGCCCACAGGTCCTGATCAAACGGTTCACCTACCACAGGGTTGGCATCCAGCTTGAAATCCCCTGTATGCACGATCCGCCCCGCAGGCGAGTCTATGACAAGCGCCGCACTTTCGGGGATCGAGTGCGATACCGGCAAAAACCCGACTGTAAATGGGCCAACCGTCACCTGCTCAGGCCAGGCCGAAAGGGTCTGAACCGCGTCTGTCGGATGGGCTTTCTCTTCCATCTTGCGACGTGCGAGATTTGCGGTGAAGGCGCGCGCATAAATCGGGGCGCCCAAGTCGTCATAGCAATGCGCCACAGCGCCGACGTGATCTTCGTGCGCATGGGTGACAAAAACCGCCTCAAGCCGGTCGGCACGTTCTTTCAGCCAGTTGATATCGGCATGGATCAGGTCGACACCGGGTGTTGTGTCCATATCCGGAAAGGTCACGCCAAGATCGACAAGGATCAGCCGTTCCTTCCCCGGTTTGCCATAGCCATAGACATAGGCATTCATGCCAATTTCGCCCGCTCCGCCCAGGGGCAGATAGATCAGTCGTTCACTGCTCATGTTGAGCCATTTTCCTTGTTATAGCGATGGATCACGGTCAGTCCGTGCATCGTCAAATCGTCTTCTATAGCGTCAAACCCAACATCTGCCTGATCGAACAGAGGCGCAAGCCCCCCGGTTCCCACGACTTTCATCGGCATGCCATATTCCGCCTTTATCCGGGCAATCAGCCCTTCGATCAGACCGGAATAGCCCCAATACACGCCAGATTGAATGCAGCCAACCGTATTTGTTCCAATCACTTTTTCGGGACGTGTGATGTCGATATGCGGCAACGCGGCGGCCCCCTGGTGCAACGCCTCAAGGCTCAGGTTTACACCTGGGGCGATGATGCCGCCGACATATGCTCCATCCGAAGACACCACGTCAAAGTTGGTGGCCGTTCCAAAATCGACAACAACCACATCCCCGCCATGCCGTTCAAATGCCCCGGCAGCATTGGCCAGGCGATCCGGGCCAGGGACCGTACCCTCGTCTATGCGCGGGCTGACAGGCAGCCGACATTCCGGCTTGCCCACGACCAATGGGCGACAGCCAAAGAACCGGTCCGCAAAGACGCGCAGATTGAAAACCACACGCGGCACGGTCGAGGCGATAATCACATCGGTGATATCAGCTTGGATCTCATAATGTTTGACCAGCGTAGAGTACCAGGTGAAATAGGCATCTGCCGTACGGGCATGGTGCGTAGAAGTGCGCAGCGTGCAGACGAATTCCTCACCGTCCCAGATCGAGAAAACGGTATTAGTGTTGCCGCAGTCGATGGCTAGAAGCATTGGTGCCCCTTTCAGAAAAATACGTCTGCCGCAGGTATGCTGACGCGGCCCTTCGCGGTGTTTAGGACAAGGTTACCGCCTGCGTCCACCGTTTCGAAGGTCCCGACCGTCTCAGTGGTGACAGTACGCGCGGTGATGACCTCGCCCAGCTTAGCTGCGCGGGACAACCAAGCAGCGCGGATGGGTTCGAACCCGTAGGTTACAAACTGGGCCTCAAAACGCGCATAGGCCGATGCAAGCTCGGTCAAAAAATCTTCGGTGGTGACATCTGCCCCTGTCTCGGACAACAGCGAAACCGGCCTTAGCGCACCTGGTTCGACTTTATCTGCAGTCGGTGCCTGCGAGAGATTGACGCCGATGCCGATTGCCAAATGCGAGACGTCCCGCCCCTGCCCGGTACTTTCCAGCAGAATCCCCGCAAGCTTACCACCGTTCAGCAACACATCATTGGGCCATTTTAGCGACAAGCCCGAGATGCGTCCGGTGACCGCCACACATGCATCAAACAGGGCCAAGGCGGCGACAAAACTGCGCAGAGCGGCTTGTTCCGGGCGGCCTGCGGGCCGCATCAGCAGCGTTGCGGCAAGATTTCCCTCGGGGTTGGTCCAGACCCGTCCGCGCCGACCGCGCGCCTGTGTCTGGCGGTGCGCCAGTATCCAGACCGGACCCTGAGCCATCGGCGCGATCCGGGCGGCTTCGTTCAGAGTGCTATCGACCTCTTGCAATACATGCAGGCCATATCCATCCGGCCAATCACTCATGTCACAAGAACAATAGGCCGCGGGCAATGGTCGAAATCAGTTAACAAGCGTCGCCGCTGCAGCTGCCGCTGCGCCCTCAATCCCAAACTGATAGAATACGCCAACCAACATCAATGCAGCTGACCCCATCAGAGCAACCCACAGAACCGGAGACGAATTTGCGTCGATCGGGTCGTCATTCTCGGCACCGAAATACATATAGTATACGATCCGTAGGTAATAGAATGCACCGATCACCGAGGCGATGGCAGACATGATCACCAGACCGGTCAGGCCAGCCTCAATACCCGCTTGCCAGACGCCGAATTTCGCAAAGAACCCAAGCATCGGTGGAACACCGGCAAGGCTGAACATCAGGACCAGCACGGCCAGAGCCTTACCCGGATCGCATTTGGAATACTGGCGCAAAGCGTCAATGTCGGTAACAGGTTTACCGTCCCGTTCCATCATCAGGATAAAGGCGAAAGTTCCGACATTCATGGTCACGTAAATCGCCAGATACATCAGCATCGCCTTGATACCCAGCTCGCTCCCAGCCGCCAGTCCGATCAGCGCATACCCCATATGGGCAATCGACGAGAACGCCATCAGCCGTTTAATGTCGCGTTGTCCGATGGCAGCTACGGCCCCCAACAGCATAGACAGAACAGACAAGAGTACGATCACCTGCTGCCAGTCCTTTACGACACCTCCAAATGCGTCGTGCAACACGCGGGCAAACAGGGCCATGGCGGCCACTTTGGGCGCCGTGGCGAAGAAGGCAGTGACTGGTGTGGGCGATCCTTCATAGACATCCGGCGTCCACATGTGGAACGGAACAGCCGAAACCTTGAACGCAAGCCCCGAGATCAGGAAGATCATCCCGAACAGCAACCCAAGATTCACATCGCCGTGATGAACGGTCTGAATGATGCCCGAGAACAGCGTGGTCCCGGTAAAGCCGTATACAAGCGACGCCCCATAGAGCAGCAAACCCGAGCTAAGCGCGCCCAGAACGAAATACTTCAGTCCAGCCTCGGTGGATTTGGCGCTGTCACGGCGCAGCGCGGCGACAACATAAAGCGCCAGCGACTGCAGTTCGAGCCCCATATAAAGGGACATCAGATCGCCCGCGCTGACCATCATCATCATGCCAACAGCAGCCAGTGCCACCAGCAAAGGGTATTCGAACCGCAACAACCCGCGGCGGGTCATATAGTCCTGGCTCATCATCAAAACCGCAGCAGCAGACAGCAGAATCGCCACTTTGGCAAAGCGCGAGAACCCGTCATCAACAAACATGCCGTTAAACGCGATGTTTGTTCCGTCGCCATTTGTTGCGATCCAGAACGCCAGCAGCGCCATCAGCCCGGCGGTCACCCAAACCAGCGTCGGCGCTAGCCCGTCCTTGGTGGTGTAAACAGCCGCAAGCAATGCCGCCATCGCATATAGTGCCAGAACGATCTCTGGCAGGATAATTGTCAGATCAGCCTGGATCATGTCTCCAAAGCCTCCTTAATGCGAGGCGGCTGTCTGGGTCGCGGTCTCAGCCGCGGCCAGAGCCGTATCATAGTTCGAAATCAGCGCGGCAGTCGAGTTGCCAATCACATCTGTTACCAGCGATGGATACACACCCAACAGGATCGTCATGACGATCAGGGGGGCAAATATCAACCGCTCGCGCGAGCTCATATCAGTCATCGCCTTGAGGCTTTCTTTGATAAGATCCCCAAATACGACCCGACGATACAGCCACAAAGCATATCCCGCCGAGAAGATAACACCGGTCGCGGCCACAGCAGTCACCCAGGTATTGACCTGGAATGCGCCCATCAGGGTCAGGAACTCTCCGATGAACCCACTGGTGCCCGGCAGGCCAACATTGGCCATGGTGAACAGCATGAAGACTAGCGCGTAGGCCGGCATCCGGATTACCAGACCGCCATAGGCCTCGATATCGCGGGTGTGCATCCGGTCATAGATCACGCCGACACACAGGAAGAGCGCCGCCGAGATGAACCCGTGGCTGAGCATCTGGAAGATGGCTCCGTCGACACCCTGCTGGTTTGCCGCAAAGATGCCCATGGTGACAAAGCCCATATGTGCGACCGAGGAATAAGCAATCAGCTTTTTCATATCCTCCTGCACCAGAGCAACCAGCGATGTGTAAACCACAGCGATGGCCGACATCCACAGCACCAGATCGGTCATCACCGCCGACCCCACCGGGAACATCGGCAGGCTGAACCGCAGGAAGCCATAGCCACCCATCTTCAACAGGATCGCCGCCAGCACGACCGACCCTGCGGTCGGCGCCTGCACGTGTGCATCCGGCAGCCAGGTGTGGACCGGCCACATCGGCATCTTCACCGCAAATGAGGCAAAGAACGCCAGGAACATCAGCGTCTGCATACCGCCTACGATATGGATGCCCAGAACGGTAAAGCTGTCGGACGAGAAATGATGCGCCATCAGCGCTTCGATATCCGTCGTGCCTGCATCCGCATACATCGCAACCATAGCCACCAGCATCAGCACAGAGCCAAGGAACGTGTAGAGGAAGAACTTGAAGCTGGCATAGATGCGCTCTTTACCACCCCAGATGCCGATGATCAGGAACATCGGGATCAGACCCGCTTCGAAGAACAGGTAGAACAGCACCAGGTCCAGCGCCATGAACACGCCAAGCATCAGCGTTTCCAGCAGCAGGAAAGCAATCATGTATTCCTTGACGCGGTCTGTCACATTCCAGCTGGCCAGAATTGTCAGCGGCATAATGAAAGTGGTCAGCAACACGAACAGGACGCTGATGCCATCCACACCCATCTTGTATTTCAGACCCATCAGCCACTGGCCCTCTTCCACCATCTGGAAGCCGGTGTTTTCAGGATCAAAGCCAGTATAGATGCCAACCGAGACCAGGAAGGTCACCGTCGTCGCAACCATGGCCACCCATTTGGCATTGCGTTGCGCGGCTGCGTCGTCGCCCTGCAGAAACAGCGCCAGTATGGCGGCCGCCGCTGCGGGGATGAAGGTGACGATCGAGAGGATATTGTCCATTAGTGTGCGCCTCCGCCGATCGACATCCAGGTGACCAGGGCAGCAATTCCCAGGACCATCCAGAAGGCATAGGTAAATATGTAACCAGTCTGCGCCTTGCCTGCGAGGCGAGTGAAGAATGGCACGATGCCCATTGCTACCCCGTTCAGGAAACCGTCAATCGTGTTGCCGTCGCCGCGTTTCCACAGGAACCGCCCAAGTGCCAAGAAAGGTTTGACGAAGATCGCGTCATAGATCTCATCAAAGTACCATTTGTTCAGCAGGAACAGATAAAGCGGACGCTGGTTTGCTGCCAAGCGCGCGGGCAACGTCGTATTCACGATATAAAACCAATAGGCCACGATGAAACCAAGCAGCATCGCAACGAAGGGTGAGACCTTGACCCATTTCGGAACAGCATGCGCATCGTCCAGCACATGATTGTCCGGTGCGATGTAGAGCGCGCCTTCTCCGGGCGTTCCAACAAAGGCATAATGGTGATCGCCGCCCTGCGCGTCCTTCTCACCATGGCTGTCCTCCGCGTGACCAGCATCCGCATGCGTATCGTCGCCGTGATCATCTTCGGCATGGGTATCGTCCCCATGCGCGCCCTCTGCCGCGTGGCCATCCACCGAAGCCTCTGCAACCGGAATGCCATAGAACTGGCCGACCTTGTCGGTGTGGCCAAAAAAGTTGCCATACCAGATCATCCCGGCGAAAACCGCACCCAGCGACAGAACGCCCAGCGGAACCAGCATGACCAACGGGCTTTCATGCGCGTGCTCATGCGTGTGTTTGTCGCCACGCTCTTCGCCATAGAAGGTCAGGAAGATCAGCCGCCAGCTGTAGAATGAGGTAAAGGCCGCCGCAATCACCAGCATCCAGAACGCATAGCCGGTGCCTCCGGCAAAGGCGCTTTCGATGATGGCATCCTTGGACAAGAACCCGGCAAAACCGAATGTGGTCAGCGGAATGCCAACCCCGGTAATAGCCAGCGTACCGATCATCATCGCCCAAAACGTGTAGGGGATTTTCTTCCGTAACCCGCCATATTCCGTCATCTCTTGCTCGTGATGCATCGCGTGGATCACAGAACCGGCCCCAAGGAACAGCAGCGCCTTGAAGAACGCATGGGTCAGCAGGTGGAACATCGCCGCCGAATACATGCCAACGCCTGCGGCCACGAACATGTAACCCAGCTGCGAGCAGGTCGAATAGGCGATGACGCGTTTGATATCGGTCTGCACCAGACCCACGGTCGCTGCAAAGAAAGCCGTCGAAGCGCCGAGGAAGGTGATGAACCCGGTCGCACCCGGCGCAAACTCCATCAGCGGAGACATGCGGCAGATCAAAAATACACCCGCAGTCACCATGGTCGCGGCGTGGATCAGGGCTGATACAGGCGTCGGACCTTCCATCGCATCCGGCAACCAGGTGTGCAGGAACAACTGTGCCGATTTGCCCATCGCACCGATGAACAGCAGGACACAGATCACTTCAATCGCGGTCCACTCCCCCCACAGGAAGTGCAGCTTCTCTTCGGCCAGCGCCGGGGCCGAGGCAAAGATGTCCGAGAAATTGATGCTGTCGGTCAGCAGGAACAGCGCAAAGATACCCAGCGCAAAGCCGAAATCCCCAACCCGGTTGACGATAAACGCCTTCATCGCAGCGGCGTTGGCGGTGGGCTTGCGATAGTAGAACCCGATCAGCAGATAAGACGCGACGCCCACGCCTTCCCAGCCAAAGAACATCTGAACCAGATTGTCTGCCGTCACCAGCATCAGCATGGCGAAGGTAAAGAAGGACAGATAGGCGAAGAAGCGCGGCTTATAGCTTTCGCCCTCGCGCCATTGTGGATCGTGATCCATGTAGCCAAAGGAATACAGGTGCACCAGCGCCGAGACGGTCGTCACCACGATCAACATAATCGCGGTCAGCCGGTCCAGACGAATGGCCCAGCTTGTCGACAATGATCCGCTTTCGATCCAGCGCATGATCTCGATCTGCTGGGTGTGACCGTCGAATGTCAGGAACACGATCCACGACAGCAGACAGGCCAGAAACAGCAGGCCCGTGGCGGTCCACATGGCGGCTTTCTCGCCAATGAACTTCCAGCCGAACCCGCACAGGATCGCGCCCACCAGCGGGGCAAAGAGGATGGTGGTTTCCATGTGCCCTTACCCCTTCATCATATTGACGTCTTCAACCGCGATCGAGCCGCGGTTGCGGAAGAAGCAGACCAGAATAGCCAGCCCGATCGCCGCCTCGGCCGCCGCCACGGTCAACACGAACAGCGTAAACACCTGCCCGACCAGATCGCCCAGGAAGCTGGAAAACGCCACAAGGTTGATATTCACCGCTAGCAGCATCAGTTCGATGCTCATCAGCAGGATGATGACGTTCTTGCGGTTCAGGAAGAGACCGAAGATGCCGATGACGAACAGCGTCGCCGCGACCGTAAGATAGTGTTCAAGTCCGATCATAGCTTCGCTCCTGGCGAGTCGGGGTAGTAGAGTTTGCAGCCGCAAAAAGCGTCCATCTGATTTCGCTTTTTCATGCTACCTATTAGCTCCAGCCGGTTGGTCGAAATCCCGTATCCGTTTTTGTTTGCCAATTCTTGGATTTCAGGAATCGTAGACTTGGAGGTCAATTTTAGATTTCCGTATGGAGGAAACAACAAATCTGCCGACGTCGATTTTCCTTTAAGATCGATGCCAGGGTGATTGTTTTTGTTTGCCGGACATACTCCACTGACTTCGACGACCTCTTTCGAATTACAGTCGGTAATGACTACACTTTCGTAAGTACCACAACCGCTTGATATCCAACGCTGACCAACCCGACCGCCTCCTATGTCGACAGCAGAGCTAGCCTCCAAGAAGTGTCCCCATTCATCACCAGCGTTCTTGAACGAACAGTCTGTCGAAACACGAATCCTCTTATCGACATGCCAAAAAGGTTTGGAGGCCATTTCACAAACAATAACGTTGCAATCCTCCGCCAAAGCTGGACCCACCGACCACAGCATTGGCGCTAGCGCTGCGACTATTTGCAAAGCGCGGTTCACAACCCCTGCCCCGGTTTCACGTCCTTCAACTCCATCGCCTTGGCCGGGTCGCGCATCATCTGGCCGATGATGTCCTGACGCTTGATGTCCTGACGGTGGCGCAGCGTCAGCACGATGGCACCGATCATGGCCACCAGCAGGATCAGGCCCGCCAGTTGGAAAAGAAGGAAGTATTGGTCGTAAAGGATGACACCCAGTGCCTCGGTATTGTGACGATCCACTGGAACCGGCTGTGCCAGATTGGCGGAAGCACCCTGCGCGCTGTCCCAAGCCCCAAAGGCCATGACAAACTGCATCAGGATGACCAGACCGATCAGCAAGGCCAGCGGCATATAGCGCGCCATCTCGGCCTTGAGCTCAGCAAAATCCACGTCCAGCATCATCACGACGAACAGGAACAGAACCGCGACCGCGCCGACATAGACGATGATCAGCAGCATCGCCACGAACTCAGCCCCCAGCAGCACAAACAATCCTGCCGCGGACAGGAAGGACAGGATCAACCACAGCACGGAATGCACCGGCTGGCGGCTGATCACCGTGAACAGCCCGCCGGTGATGGCGCTGATGGCGAACAGATAGAAGGCAAAGACGGTCATTGATCCTCATCCTCGTTATCGCCCATGACCTCTTGCGCCAATTCCAGCGCGCGGGTCATGGCCGGGATGCCGGCAAAGACCGACATCTGACCGATCGTTTCCACGATCTCTTGTTTCTTGGCACCGGCTTCCACAGCGTGGCGCACGGTCTGACGCACCGCCGCATCCGCCTGCGCGCCCTGACAGGTCAGCCCGGCCAGTGTCAGCAACAGGCGGGTCTTGGCATCCAACCCGTCCTTGTTGACGGTGTTGCCGAACATCATCTCCATGACTTCTTTCGGCATGGTCGGCCATAGAGTTTCGAACCCTTTGGGCGAGAAGCTCTCCATCGCAGGGTTCATCGCCTTGGCCATGTCCTGCGCCTGCTTCATCATCAGCTCAAACGGATTTGTCGGGCTGTCAGTCATCGGTACGGCGCGTCCATTTCCAGATTGCGGGCGATCTCGGCTTCCCAGCGCTCGCCGTTGTCGAGCAGTTTTTCCTTGTCGTAGAACAACTCTTCGCGGGTTTCCGTGGCGAATTCGAAATTCGGACCTTCGACGATGGCATCGACCGGGCAGGCCTCTTGGCAGAAACCGCAATAGATGCACTTGGTCATGTCGATGTCATAGCGCGTGGTACGGCGGCTGCCATCTTCGCGCGGTTCGGCGTCGATTGTAATGGCCTGTGCAGGGCAGATCGCCTCGCAGAGTTTGCAGGCAATACAGCGTTCTTCACCGTTGGGGTAACGACGCAGGGCGTGTTCACCGCGAAAACGCGGAGACAGAGGACCCTTTTCATGCGGGTAGTTCAGGGTGGCCTTCGGTGCGAAGAAGTACTTCAGTCCCAGCTTCATGCCGACCCAGAAGTCCTGTAGCAGGAAGTACTTGGCGGCGCGGGTGTAGTCGATTTGGGTCATGTCAGCCTCCTACGCTCCAGCGGGCGAATGCCCCCCAGAACCAGTCGAATTTCGCCGCAAAGGCCACGAAGACTACCCAAGCCAGCGAGAAGGGCAGGAAGACTTTCCAACCCAGCCGCATCAGCTGGTCATAGCGGTAGCGCGGCGTGATCGCCTTGACCATTGCGAAGAGGAAGAAGAAGAACGCCATCTTAGCGACCATCCACAACACGCCGTCGGGCAGGCCCGGGATCGGGGACAGCCAGCCGCCGAAAAACAGCAGCGTGGTCAGCGCGCACATCAGGAAAATGGCGATATATTCGCCAGCCATGAACAACAGGAAAGGCGTGGCCGAGTATTCGACCTGATAGCCCGCGACCAGTTCGGATTCCGCCTCTGGCAGGTCAAACGGTGGGCGGTTGGTTTCGGCCAGCGCCGAGATGAAGAACAGGAAGACCATTGGGAAATGCGGCAACCAGTACCAGCTGAAGAACCCAAAGCGCCCGTCTTGCGCATGCACGATGTCACCGAAGTTCATCGACCCGGTCGACAGGATCACACCGATGATGATCAGACCAATCGAGACCTCGTAGGAAATCATCTGAGCGGCAGAGCGCAATGAGCCAAGGAAAGGGTACTTTGAGTTCGACGCCCACCCCCCCATGATCACGCCATAAACCTCCAACGAGGACACGGCGAAGACATACAGGATGGCGACATTTATATCCGACAGCACCCAGCCGTCGTTGAACGGAATCACGGCCCAGGCGATCATCGCCAGAACAAATGAGGTCAACGGCGCGAGGATAAAGACGGTGCGGTCTGCACCCGCTGGGATAACCACCTCTTTAACCACATATTTCAGCGCGTCGGCCACCGTTTGCAGCAGGCCATAGACGCCCACCACATTGGGGCCACGGCGCATCTGAACCGCCGCCCAGATCTTGCGGTCTCCATAGACAAGGAACAACAGCGAAATCATCACAAAGGCCACAACGGCAAGCACTTGTGCCAGAATGATGAGGGCTATTCCGCCTGGGGTGTTAAAGAATTCAGCCATTGGTCCTCACACCGTGGGTATTCCGTATTCCGCACGAAATGCTAAGGCCATGTGCCTGCGCAAAGTGCGTCTGGGTCGGCGCGTTGGTGTAAACAGCATCTGCAGCCGCTACGCCACCCTTTTTATTCCGTTTCATAGGCAAAACAGGGGCGAGCCCCTGTCCGACCAGCACAGGGTCGAGATGCGATATGACAGAGTTTCGGTTCATTCCGCCGCGATCTTTTCGCCTTTGCGTGCCTGCGTCTGCGCCGATAGCTCAGCCATCAACTGCGAGGCCCGTGCAATCGGGTTGCTCAGGTAGAAGTCCTTGACGGTGTGACGGAAGCTCGCCTTGCCCAGAGGGCCGAGCTTCAGCGCCTGAACCTCGTTTTCGATCACCTCGTCGATACGGGCCAGATGCGGCACCGCCTCGATCAGCGCGGTGCGCAGTTGCGCCAGTGAGTCATAAGGCAGCGTCGCACCCAGTTCGGCAGACAAAGCGCGCAGGATCGCCCAGTTTTCCTTAGCCTCACCTGGTGCAAACCCGGCACGCATCGCCAGTTGCGGGCGGCCTTCGGTGTTCACGAACAGGCCGTTTTCCTCGGTATAGGCTGCGCCCGGCAGGATCACGTCGGCGCGGTGCGCACCTCGATCGCCATGGCTGCCCTGATAGATGACAAAGGCGCCGTCGCCGATTTCAACTTCATCGGCACCGAGATTATAGATCACATCCGCCGCGCTGATTGTATCCATGCCACCTTCGTTGGTTGCATCGACATCCATAGAACCAACACGTGAGGCGGCTGTGTGCAGGACAATCAAACCGCTTTCGGTATTCGCCGCGATGGCTTGCGCGGCGGCCAGAACCGCAGCACCGTCCGCCTCTTGCAACGCGCCTTGCCCGATGATGACAAGCGAGCGTTTGCCCTTGATCTCATCATCGCCGCCCATGTCGACAACCTTTTGCAGCGCTGCACGGTCATCGCCCATGTGGTGGTACTCATAGGTCAGGTCGACGGCCGGGCCGACCAAAGCAATCTCGGCCCCATGCGCCCAGGCCTTGCGGATACGAGCATTCAGTACGGCAGCCTCATCGCGTGGGTTGGTGCCGATCAGCAGGATACGCTCGGCGGTATCAATGTCTTCAATCGCGGCAGTCCCGGCATAGGCCGCGCGGTTGCCCGCAGGCAGCTTGGCGCCATCGGTGCGGCATTCGACAACCCCGCCCTGCCCTTCAATCATCTGCTTGAGCGCAAACGCAGCCTCAACCGGGGCCAGATCGCCCACGATACCGGCGGGCTTTTCAGCCCCTTTCAACGCCTCGGCCGCTTTGGTCAACGCCTCGGGCCACGTCGCCGGGCGCAGCTTACCGTTTTCACGCAGGTATGGCTTGTCCAGCCGCTGACGACGCAGGCCGTCCCACACAAACCGCGTCTTATCACTGATCCATTCTTCGTTCACGCCATCATGATTGCGCGGCAAAAAGCGCATGACTTCGCGCCCTTTGGTATCCACGCGAATGTTCGAGCCCAAGGCATCCATCACGTCGATGCTTTCGGTCTTGGTCAGTTCCCAAGGGCGCGCGGTGAAAGCATAGGGTTTCGAGGTCAGCGCCCCGACGGGGCACAAGTCGATGATATTACCTTGCAGATTCGAATCTAGCGTCTGGTTCAGATATGACGTGATCTCGGCGTCTTCGCCCCGCCCGGTTTGACCCATCTGAGTGATCCCGGCCACTTCGGTTGTAAAGCGCACGCAGCGGGTGCAACTGATGCAGCGGGTCATCGCGGTACCAACCAGCGGACCCAGATCCAGATCATCGACCGCGCGCTTGGCTTCCTTAAACCGCGTGCCCGACATGCCATATGCCATCGCCTGATCCTGCAGATCGCACTCGCCACCCTGATCGCAGATCGGGCAATCCAGTGGATGGTTGATCAGCAAGAACTCCATCACTCCTTCGCGGGCCTTCTTGACCATGGGCGAGTTGGTTTTGACCACCGGTGCCTGCCCTTCCGGCCCTGGACGAAGATCGCGCACCTGCATGGCACAAGAGGCCGCAGGTTTGGGCGGCCCCCCAACAACTTCGACCAGACACATCCGGCAGTTCCCGGCAATCGACAGACGCTCGTGATAGCAAAAGCGCGGCACTTCGACCCCGGCCTGTTCGCAGGCCTGAATCAGGGTCATCGCACCATCGACTTCGATTTCCTGTCCGTCGATGTTAACTTTGCGGAGGTCAGACATGATTTAAACTACCCTTTCAGGAATGTGCCGATAGCAGATTTTTTGGCGATTTCGCTTCGCCCTGCCGAGCACATCGTATCTGGAACGCCAATCACGATGCCGTTTCCTTGGATATAACGAATAGCGTCGTCCTGTATCCGCTTCCGCGGCAAATTTCTTTCGAGATAGACAAAATCACTTTCCCGATACCCCTTGGCTTCTAGGTCGTCAGCTACCGTTTTCATGCTTTGCCTGATCTGCGATCGATTGAGCGACAAATTCGGACAACCGCCTGCAATCTGCTCTGCCATAGCGTTGGCAAAGGCCACATCATAGAGGCTCTGCGGAACCTGTGTACGAAACTGAGCGCGAGATGTGTCAGCGTCCAAAGCTTGGCTGGATGTTGACTCGCATCCAGCTAAGACCAAAAGCAAAACACCAGCAAAGCCCGTCATCAAAGCTCTGAAACCCATACTCAATTCGCCCTCAAATACACGCCGATGGCGCTGTTTCTTTCAATTTCCGCACGACCAAGCGTACAGAAGGAATTCGGCCGGTCATACGACACGCCATTTTGGGCCAGATAGGCCTCGCCCTTGGCGCGCATCCGGTCTTTTTCTGCATCCGAATCGACATAGGAGCGGATTTCACTGTCGGAATAGCCCAACTGGTTCGCCTTCGACCGCAAGCCCCACATCACACCAATCGCCTTCATACGCCGCCCGCTGATGGAGGGGCAGTATTCCGAAATTTCGTTCGCGATAGCGATGTAATAGAGTTCGTTGTCGATCTCTTTGACTTCGCGCAAGGGAGGTTTAGCCAAAGCAACCGCAGGCAGTGTCAGCGCCGTTGCAACGGCAAGCATTTTGATACCAGACATGACAAATCCTTTCGTCTTGGAAAGACCAAGACGACGGAGGCCAGCATTGCTATGCAATAGCAATGGGCCTGTCACGGCGTGATATGCAAAAACCCGCTTCATGGACGGCGGCAGCTCCCGGCAAAGGTTAGTCTGTCATCGTTGATCTGAAGGTTTTGTGGTTCGGTATCCGGCCCGACCTTCCAGTCGATCCTGGAGGATCCGAAATTCGCGATGCAAAACTTGGTGCCCTCATAACGGCCGGCCTCGCGTGCACCATCCAATGAGGCAGATACTCCTTTGATCACAACGGTGAAATCCGAAGGAGACGCTTTTTTGTTGATGTGCTTTGCTTTGGCTCTGAACGACTTGCCATCGAATAGAATACGATCTTCCGAAGGCTTAATCAGCCCGCAGGCCGAAACCGCCGCCAGCAGTAAAACTGCGCCGATGAGGGAAACATTCTTGGTTCTGGTCACAAGATCAACAGTTCGTTCAATCATTAAAACGCCGCCACCAATGCCATGATCCCCATCACGAACATGCAAAGCCAGGCAACCACGTAAAGAACCGAGCGCAAGCCAGAGTTCGGCTTACCCAGTCCACGCAGATGAACAAACAGCATTGCCAGACGCGAAACCAGTGCCACCGAGGCGAGCAAGTTTACCCAAAACGGGCTGACCCCCAACAAAATTGCCGCGATCGTCACCGCCACAAAAGCAGGAAGCGTTTCAGTGCCGTTCAGATAGGCACGGTTCAACCGATAGGCCCTGTCTGAATAATCTTGCTCGGGCGTGGCGCCTGGCGCCAGCCCCTTACCCTGTTTGGCCATTGCCGAAAATGGGGCTAGGAACAGGACGACGAGGGTGAAGATCATCACCGATGCAAGTGCATGGCCATAGTCCGAGAATACTTCCATTTGAATCACTCCGCTGCCATCGCACCCGTGCGGCCCGATTTCTGGGCCTTGATGCGGTCTTCGATTTCTTCCCGGAAATTGCGGATCAGGCCCTGGATTGGCCAGGCTGCCGCATCACCGAGGGCACAGATCGTGTGGCCTTCCACCTGTTTGGTTACGTCAAACAGCATGTCGATCTCTTCCAACTCGGCCTCACCGCGCACAAGGCGATCCATGACGCGCATCATCCATCCGGTGCCTTCACGACACGGTGTGCACTGACCGCAGCTTTCATGTTTGTAAAACTTCGACAATCGCCAGATCGCTTTGATTATATCGGTGGATTTATCCATCACGATCACTGCAGCCGTACCCAGGCCCGAGCCCAGATCGTTGCGCAGGTGGTCAAAGTCCATGATCGCGTCGCGCATGTTCTCACCGCGCACACAGGGCACCGACGAACCACCCGGAATAACCGCCAGCAAATTGTCCCAGCCGCCGCGAATGCCGCCGCAATGGGTTTCGATCAGCTGTTCAAACGGAATCGACATCGCCTCTTCAACGACGCAAGGATTGTTCACATGGCCCGAGATCGCAAACAGCTTGGTGCCCGCGTTGTTCTGACGGCCAAAGCCTGCGAACCAGTCGGCCCCGCGACGCAAGATCGTCGGCACGACCGCAATGGATTCCACATTGTTCACCGTGGTTGGGCACCCATACAGACCTGCGCCCGCCGGGAACGGTGGCTTCATCCGCGGCATGCCCTTTTTGCCCTCAAGGCTTTCGATCAGGGCAGTTTCCTCGCCACAGATATAGGCACCCGCCCCGTGATGCAGGAACAGATCGAAGTCCCATCCTGACCCAGCGGCGTTCTTGCCCAACAAACCGGCGTCATAGGCTTCGTCAATCGCCGCCTGCAGCGCCTCACGCTCGCGGATGTATTCCCCGCGCAGGTAGATATAGCAAGTATGCGCATTCATCGCGAAAGAGGCTATCAGGCAGCCTTCGATCAGCGTATGCGGATCGTGGCGCATAATTTCACGGTCTTTGCAGGTGCCAGGCTCGGATTCATCCGCATTCACCACCAGATAGGACGGGCGACCGTCACTTTCCTTGGGCATGAAGGACCACTTCAGACCGGTTGGAAAACCCGCGCCGCCCCGGCCGCGCAGCCCTGAATCCTTCATCGTCTGGATGATCCAGTCGCGCCCGTTGCCGATCAGGCCAGCGGTGCCGTCCCAATGCCCCCGGGCCTGTGCACCGCGCAATGTACGCTCATGCATCCCGTAGATGTTGGTAAAGATCCTGTCCTGATCCTTCAGCATCATGTGTTACCTTCAGCTGTCCTGACGCATGCGCCAGAGTTGAAAAATGTTGACGCCCGCATAGATGAACCCGGCCAGCGCGGCAAAATCAAACAGCAGCGCATAGCGTCCCGGCAGTTCCATCGCAGGGCCAATGAACATGGTCATGGCAAGCCAGACCAGCATGGTCACGGCGATGACCACTCCGATATGTCGACCCTTGCGGGCCATGGCCTGTTCCTTGTCCTTGTCCATCTTGTCCTAAATGCCCAGAGCGGGCACACATCCTAGTCTTCGTATGTACCGTCGTCCTTGGCCCGCTTGGCGAACTCGGTTTCTTCACCCGCCGCCAGCTTGGTGGCCTGATCAATCCAGCCGTCTCTCTCGATCCGGCCTTTGAACTTCAACCGCGCATCAACCCAGGCAACCTGCTCGGGCGTCCATTTGGCGATCTGATCATAATGATAGAAGCCCAGCTCGTTCAGCGTCTTCTCAAGCTTAGGCCCGACACCTTTAAGCAGCTTCAGATCGTCCGACTTGCCGTCCCGCGCACCCGAAAGCGTGTCGGGCTGGTCTTCTTTGACCGCCTTCGCCTCAGCCGCTTGTTTCACCGCGGGTTTGGCCGGTGCGGGGGCCTTGGGAGGATTCGGAGCAGCCTTTGTCGCCGCCGCCTTGCCATCCTTGCCCAGCCATGGCGTCAGGATCGGAACCTCGGTCCCGTCGATGCGCTTGACGGTATCCCCCAGATCAGTCGCCAACTGAACGCTGGCGTTATACTGGGTTCGGCCGCTGTCATATTCTGACAGGCTGGTCAGCCCCTTCAAAGGCTCTGCCGCATAGCGCCCGTTCTGAGGGCCCGGTGTCGGCACCTTGCCAGCGGCCAGATCGTCGATGATCTTGCCAAAACCCTCGGCGGTCAGGTCTTCGTAATAGTCCTTGCCGATCTGCGCCATCGGCGCGTTGGTGCAAGAGCCCAGGCATTCGACCTCTTCCCAACTCAGCTTGCCATCGGCGGACAAAGCATGCGGCTTGGCGGCGATCTTATCCTTGCAGACCGCAATCAAATCCTCGGCCCCGCAGATCATGCAGGAGGTGGTGCCGCAGACCTGAATATGCGCCACCGAGCCAACCGGCTGCAGCTGGAACATGAAATAGAACGAGGCGACTTCGAGCACACGGATATAGGCCATTCCCAGCATGTCAGCGACGGATTCAATCGCCGGACGGCTCAGCCAGCCCTCTTGTTCTTGCGCGCGCCACAGCAGAGGGATCACCGCGCTGGCCTGACGGCCTTCGGGGTATTTGGTGATCTGCGCTTCGGCCCATTGCCGGTTGGCAGCGGTGAAGGCAAAGCTATCGGGTTGTTCAGGATAGAGACGGCGGAGCATTAGTTCTTACTCTCCTGCACTGAATTCGGCTGATATTGACCTTCCGGCACAATCCCTTCGTACGCTCCATTTACCAAGGGCAAGCAAAGCAAGGAATTATTCCAAGGCCCGGAAACGTACACTGGGGTGCTTTCGTGCGATTTGGTTACCTCTTGCAGCCCAACTTGACAGAATGCGGCAACCTCTTCTTTTTGCACGATAACTAGCAAATCCATGCCAGTTGATCTTGGTGTCCCAACTGTCGAAACAATCTTAAAGCCCTCGGCCAGAAGATCATTTAAGTTGCCCTCGACGGCTTGGCCCGCCGAAAGCTCTGCCCCGCAAACCACGGACAAACCTATTGCGGCGAACGAATTGAAACACCGTCTCACCGATCAATCTCCCCGAACACGACATCCATCGTCCCGATGATGGCGGCGACGTCGGCCAGTTGGTGGCCTCCGGCAATGTGGTCCATGGCTTGCAGGTGCAGGAAGCCCGGCGCGCGCAGTTTGGCTCTGTAAGGCTTGTTGGTGCCATCGGCGACCAGATAGACGCCGAATTCGCCCTTCGGGGCCTCGACGGCGGCATAGACCTCGCCCGCGGGCACGTGGAAGCCTTCGGTATACAGCTTGAAGTGATGGATCAGGCTTTCCATCGAGGTTTTCATATCCGAGCGTTTCGGCGGGGTGATCTTGCCGCGGGCCAGCACATCTCCGGGGCATTCGCGGATTTTGGCGATGGCCTGACGGATGATCAGCAAGGACTGGCGCATCTCTTCCATGCGGCAGAGATAGCGGTCATAGCAGTCGCCGTTCTTGCCGACCGGAATCTGGAACTCGAATTCGTCATAGCATTCATAGGGTTGCGCGCGGCGCAAATCCCAGGCCAGCCCCGATCCGCGTACCATGACACCCGAGAAACCGTATTTCTGGATGTCATCCTCGGTCACCACGCCAATATCGGCGTTGCGCTGTTTGAAGATGCGGTTTTCGGTCAGCAGACCGTCAATATCGTCGAGAATGGTGGGGAATTCGTGGCTCCACGCCTCGATATCGTCCAGCAGTTCCGGCGGCAGGTCCTGATGTACGCCGCCGGGGCGGAAATAGGCCGCGTGCAGGCGGGCACCGCAGGCGCGTTCATAGAACACCATCAGCTTTTCGCGCTCTTCAAAGCCCCAGAGCGGCGGGGTCAACGCGCCCACATCCATCGCCTGGGTGGTCACGTTCAGCAAGTGGTTCAGAATGCGCCCGATCTCGGAATACAGAACCCGGATCAGCGAACCGCGGCGCGGAACCTCGACCCCGGTCAGCTTTTCGATGGCCAGACACCAGGCATGTTCCTGGTTCATCGGCGCCACGTAGTCCAGACGGTCGAAATACGGCAGGTTCTGCAGATACGTCCGGCTTTCCATCAGCTTTTCGGTGCCACGATGCAGCAGACCAATATGCGGGTCGCAACGCTCGACAATTTCGCCGTCCAGCTCAAGCACCAGACGCAAAACTCCGTGCGCCGCAGGGTGTTGCGGGCCGAAGTTAATGTTGAAATTGCGGATCTTCTGTTCTCCGCTCAGCGCGTCCGTGCTGCCGTCATCATATCTTGAGCCGTCCATCAACGCCCCCGCTTATTCTTTTTTGCATCAGCCCGAACCCGGACCTTTTCGGCCTCGGCCGCCTTGGCTGCAGCCCCCGCCAGAAGGACCCCCAGCGCACCCAGCACGATCAGTTCCCCCAGCATCATCATCTCAGCGGCGCTCCAGCTCTTGCAGTTTCAGCCCGACCCACCACAGCAACGCGATCGTGCCAAAGGGGATCAGACAGAGCAGGCACCAGTATTTGTTAATCCCGAAGAACGGCAAAATCTTTACCATCGGGATGATGGTCAGTGCAGATAGGATCAGCCACCAGATGCCACCCATTATTCGCTCTCCTGTTTCTCATCGCCGGGCAGGATGTAATTCGCACCCTCCCACGGAGACATGAAATCAAACTGACGGTATTCCTGCACCAGATTGACCGGCTCATAGACCACACGCTTTTGCGCCTCGTCATAACGGACCTCGGTATAACCGGTGGTCGGGAAATCCTTGCGCAGCGGATAGCCACGAAAGCCATAGTCGGTCAGGATTCGCCGCAGATCAGGATGGCCCGAGAAAAGGATGCCGAACATATCGAACACCTCGCGCTCGAACCAGTTGGCCGAGGGGTGAACGTCGACAATCGACGGCACCATGTCATCCTCACGGATCGACACGCGCAGGCGGATACGCTGGTTCTGGTACATCGACAGAAAGTGATAGACCACATCGAACCGCTTGGCCCGCTCGGGATAGTCAACGGCTGTGATGTCCACCAGGGTCGAGAACTTGCAACTGGCATCGCCCTTCAGAAATTCGATAAATTCCACAAGGTTCGACGGGGCCACGTCCACGTTCAACTCATCATGGGTGACATCCCAGGACAGAACGCAATCGGTCCGTTTGAGTTCCAGCTGCGCGCCGAGTTCTTTGAGTGCTTCGCTCATTGCCCTCTCCTCAGCGTACAATGGTGCCGGTGCGGCGGATTTTGCGCTGCAGCTGCATCAGACCATACAACAGCGCCTCAGCCGTCGGAGGGCAACCGGGCACGTAGATATCGACCGGCACAATGCGGTCACAGCCGCGCACAACAGAATAGGAATAATGGTAATACCCGCCGCCGTTGGCGCAGGATCCCATCGAGATCACATAGCGCGGCTCGGGCATCTGGTCATAGACCTTACGCAGCGCAGGCGCCATTTTGTTGGTCAGCGTTCCGGCCACAATCATCACATCCGACTGACGTGGGGACGCGCGTGGCGCGATACCAAACCGTTCTGCATCATAACGCGGCATCGAGGTGTGCATCATCTCAACTGCGCAACAGGCCAGCCCGAAGGTCATCCAGTGCAACGACCCGGTTCGGGCCCAGTTGATGATGTCCTCCGTCGAGGTCAGCAGAAAGCCTTTGTCCTGCAGCTCGGCATTCAGGGCCTGGGTGGCGACTTCTTTGTCGACGCCGGCGGTGTTTGCACCCGTCATCACTCCCATTCCAGGGCCCCCTTCTTCCATTCATAGGCAAAGCCGATGGTCAGAACGCCCAGGAACACCATCATGGACCAGAATCCGACATCGCTGATGTCTTTGAAAGCCACGGCCCAAGGGAACAGGAACGCAATTTCCAGATCGAAGATGATGAAAAGAATCGCGACCAGATAGAATCGGACGTCGAATTTCATCCGCGCATCGTCGAAGGCGTTGAAGCCGCATTCATAAGCGCTGACCTTTTCAGGGTCGGGATTGCGGACGGCCAGCACCACAGCGGCAAGAATCAAGACGATTCCAAGGCCCGCAGCGACGACCAGAAACACCAGGATCGGGAGGTACTCCCGCAGCAGGTCTTCCACGAATAGCTCCTTTCCTGCGCGTGCCCCGTAGGGGAGCGCCGTCAATTAGCGTGTTGATTGGACATTCTCTATCCGCGCGGGGTCAGAGGGTCAACCAAACACAACCGCATGGCACCCTAATATTCCGTTTCATTCCAGCCGAACTTCGATCCGTGAAACGCCCAGACCGACAGAACGTAAACCTAACTATTCCATACAGGTTTTCGCTTGTCGAAGAATGCGCTGATTCCCTCATGCGCCTCGTCGGTTTCCCAGCGCGCAACAAGCGCCCGGATCGTTTGGTCGATAACGGGATCGTCAACACGCGGCCCCAAACCATGAACCAAGGCCTTGGCCGAGGCCACCGCACCAGGCGCACATGACAGATAGGGTTCAACCTCGGCCTCGACAGCGTCCGCCAGATCTTCTGCTGAGACCGTTTTGGCCAATAGGCCCAAATCGACGGCCTCGGCCGCGTCAAACAATCGGGCCGACATAAAGACCCGCCGCGCACGTGCCGCCCCCATCCGAGCGACAACATAGGGGCCGATGGTGGCCGGGATCAGACCCAGTCGCGTCTCGGTCAGGCCCATTTTCAGGGTCTCGACACCTATTGCCACGTCGCAGACGGCGGCAAGGCCCACGCCGCCACCAAAGGCGTTGCCCTGTAACGCTCCGATCAGCGGTTTGAGCATCACATTCAACGCCTGCAACATCTCGGCCAGTTTGCGTGCTTCGACAAAGCGTGTCTGAGGATCCGCTGCCATCTGGTCCTGCATCCAGCCCAGATCCCCACCGGCACAAAAGCTTTTGCCTGCTCCGGTCAGAACGACGACGCGCACAGTGCCATCGCCGCCCAACTGCACCGCCGCTTGTGTCAGTTCCCGGATCATCTGCGCGGACATCGCATTATGCTTCTCCGGGCGGTTCAGCGTCAGGGTTGCAACGCCACGTGGATCAACCGTGACCGAGATCGTTTCTAACATCGCCTACTCCGCCCTCATGGCCAGTGCCATTTGTGCCGCTTGTTCCACGATCCCCAGATCAAGCCCCATTTCGTATCCAAGACGCTCTAGATGCGCGACCACGGCTTCGGTGGCCACGTTCCCTGCTGCGCCAGGTGCGTAGGGGCAACCGCCCAGCCCCCCGACTGCTGAGTCAAATGTCCGCACGCCCAGCGCCAATGCAGCGTCGATATTGTCGATGGCCCGACCATTGGTGTCGTGGAAATGTCCCGCCAAGCGGGTAACAGGCACCGTCTCACGCACCGCCAGAAGCATATGGGCGATAGTGTCCGGTGTTCCTTGCCCGATCGTATCTCCCAGCGATACCTCATAGCAACCCAACGCAAATAGTGTGTCCGCAATCTCGGCCACCTTCTCGGGTGGGGTCGGACCATCATAGGGGCAGTCGGTCACGCAGGACACGTAACCGCGCACTGGCAGGTCAATATGGCGCGCAGCCTCTAGGATCGGTTTGAACCTCTCAATGGATTCGGCGATGGTCGCGTTGAGATTGGCCTTCGAGAACCCTTCCGAGGCAGATGCGAATACGGCAATCTCATCCGCTTTGGCAGACAAGGCGTCCTCGTACCCGCGCATATTTGGCGTCAGCGCCGCATAGCGCACCTTACCAACCCGCTGGATCCCGGCCAGAACATCGGCACTGCCAGCCATCTGGGGCACCCATTTCGGAGACACAAAACTGGCAACTTCGATCCGATTGAAGCCCGCCTTGCTCAGGCAATCGATCAGAGCGACCTTCTCGGCAACAGGAATTTCCCGCTGTTCGTTCTGCAGCCCATCACGTGGCCCTACTTCAAAAATGTCGACCCGTTCACCCATAGCTTTCGCCTCCCGTTATGCCGTGTTGTCCCGACTGTGCCACGTTGCGGTGCAGCGGGACAGATCATTCCTCCTCCAGCCGGACCAGCGCCGCGCCGGCCTCGACCTGAGCGCCCGTTTCGGCCAGCACCTCGGCGATCACACCATCACGGGCAGCCAGCAAGGAATGTTCCATTTTCATCGCTTCCAGAATGGCCAGTCGATCACCTTCTGAAACGGCTTGCCCTACGGTGGCGAACATGGCCTTGACCAGACCGGGCATCGGCGCCTCGACCACATTGGTATCGCCCAAGGCGCTTGCATCGCGATCCAGCGGATCGACATGCTCAAACACTTGCCCATAGTCATCGAATACTGTGATTGTCGCACCAGCCAGTGCCACGGGCGGCATCGGGCGGTCATCAATGTACCAGCCTCCATTGCGCCGTTGCGCCAGAACCGTTGTGTCCTTGATCTGCCAGACCTGCCGGTCAGGTCCTTCGACCTGTACGTCTAGATCAATGAGCTCGCTATCGTACTTCAACTGGACGGCCCGGTGCAGCGGCGCCCACAGGCTGAAACCCGTGTCGGGCCCGGTCTCGACCAGATCAAGCGCCGTCATGGCTGCTGCAACAATCAAGCCCGCGCGCGCATCAGAAGTTCGGACCAGCCCGTCGATATCCCGACCGATCAGCCCGGTATCGACATCGCCCGCCGCAAATCCAGGGTGCCGGGTCAGCGCGCCAAGAAACGAGAGATTCGTGACCGTCCCGGCAACCTCGGTCCGCCGCAGAACCCGGTGCAGGTTTTCCAGCGCCACCGCACGCGTCGGGCCATACACCACGACCTTGGCAATCATCGGATCGTACCAGGGGCTGATTGTATCGCCGGACCGCACTCCGCTATCGGCGCGGCATTCCGCAGGAAAGCGCAGATGTGTCAGCGTACCTGTTGCGGGCAGAAACCCTTTGGGCACGTCCTCGGCGTAAAGCCGGGCTTCGAACGCATGCCCGTTGATCGTCAGGTCATCCTGCGTTTTTGGCAACGCCTCACCCGAAGCGACTCGCAACTGCCATTCGACCAGATCAACGCCGGTAATCGCCTCGGTCACGGGGTGTTCCACCTGCAAGCGCGTGTTCATCTCCATGAACCAGAACCGATCCGGGCGCAGCCCGTCCGATGCATCAACGATGAACTCAACCGTACCTGCGCCTTTGTAGCCAATCGCCTCGGCGGCCCGCACGCCCGCCTGCCCCATGGCCTCGCGCATTTCAGTTGTCATTCCAGGAGCCGGGGCCTCTTCGATCACTTTCTGGTGCCGCCGTTGCAGCGAACAATCGCGTTCGAACAAATGTACCGCTTGGGTGCCATCGCCGAACACCTGCACCTCGATATGCCGAGGCTTGGAAACGAATTTTTCGACCAGAACGGCATCGTTGCCAAAGGCGGTTTTCGCCTCTCCCCGCGCACTGTCTAGAGCCTCAGTAAAGTCTTCGGGGTGCTCTACCAGCCGCATCCCCTTGCCGCCGCCCCCCGCAACGGCTTTGATCAGCACTGGATAGCCGATAGTCTGGGCCGCGCCCGCCAGATGATCAGGGTCTTGGTTATCGCCGTGATAACCCGGAACCACGGGCACGCCCGCCTGCTCCATCAACACTTTTGCCGCGTCTTTGAGGCCCATCTTGCGGATCGCATCCGCCGAGGGCCCGATAAAGATCAGACCCGCAGCCTCAACCGCGTCAACGAAACCGGGGTTTTCAGACAGAAACCCATAGCCGGGGTGGATCGCCTGCGCGCCTGTATCCAACGCTGCCTGAATGATCACATCACCCTTTAAATAGCTGTCCGCCGGGGCCGCTCCACCGATATGCACCGCCTCATCCGCCATTTGCACATGCTTGGCCGAGGCGTCCGCGTCCGAATACACTGCAACACAGGACACACCCATTTTCTGAGCCGTTTCCATCACCCGACAGGCAATCTCGCCCCGGTTAGCAATCAGGATTTTGTCGAACATTGATCGCCTCCTACCACCATGACCCACTCTTTTCGTCTGTCAAATGCACGCGAACAAAGTTCGGCAACGGCCATGCATCCCGATCCATGCCGCTAATCTTGCCAAGATGACCATCGCGATATGCGTGGTGATAAAGTTCGGGGTGAATAGTGATCTCGATCTCAGCCAGCGCGCCTTCGACCTTAGTCTTTGTTCTGTCAATTTCGTCCGCAAGCTTGGCTTCATCGCTTTTACCCATCAAGATGCGTGGCAAAGCGATGTCACCGAACACTTTCTTCCCTACGGATAGGGCGATTGCCAAAATTAAATTACCGACCAATCCGCCAACGATATCCACAGCCGAGTTCAATCCGAAACTCCAATTCAACCAACCACGCTTACCCTTCTCGGCTGCGAGTTCTGCACGCATCCGATCAAATTCACGCGCAAAAACCTGGCGAAATTCGCGCGCAAACCGAACGCGACTGAAATCGTCTCGCCCAGAGAATATCTTTAACGCCGGGCGAACGAAGTAGCCGCCATTCGACCGATCAACAAATTCCTCGAAATCAAAGAGAAAAAAGTAGTCCTCCGGATCGCGAGAGTTGTGCACCAGAAAAACAGAAATCTCGGCTCTTTTAGTGAGGTCCGGCACTTTGACCTCAGGCATGGTATCAAGAATTTTCTTTTTTAGATTCATCGTATCTACATCCTGAACACGCCGAAACGTGTCTCCTCAATCGGGGCATTCAGGGCGGCACTCAGCGACAAGGCCAGAACATCGCGACTTTTGCGCGGGTCGATGATGCCGTCGTCCCATAGGCGCGCCGAGGCATAGAGTGGGTGAGATTGTTCCTCGAACATATCCAATGTTGGGCGCTTGAATTCGATCTCTTCCTCAGCCGACCAACTGCCACCCTGCCGCTCGATCCCGTCTCGTTTGACGGTGGCCAGCACGCCCGCCGCCTGCTCGCCCCCCATTACGGAAATACGCGAGTTCGGCCAAGTCCACAGGAACCTGGGCTGATAGGCCCGCCCCGCCATGCCATAGTTCCCGGCCCCGAAAGAGCCCCCGACAAGCATGGTGATCTTGGGCACCGAAGTTGTGGCAACGGCTGTCACCATCTTTGCCCCGTGCCGCGCGATGCCTTCGTTTTCGTATTTGCGGCCCACCATAAAGCCGGTGATATTTTGCAGGAAGACCAGCGGGATTTTGCGTTGCGAACACAGCTCGACAAAATGCGCGCCCTTTTGGGCCGCCTCCGAGAACAGCACGCCGTTGTTGGCGATGATCCCGACGGGGCAACCTTTTACATGGGCAAATCCGGTCACCAATGTCTCACCGAAGCGCGGTTTGAATTCGTCGAAGCGCGAGCCATCGACCAGCCGCGCGATCACCTCGCGGATATCATAGGGCGTGCGTAGATCGGCGGGGACAACGCCCAGAATTTCCTCGGGGTCATAGGCCGGATCTTCGGGGCTGGCCCAATCCACGGTCCGCGGCTTGCGCAGATTCAGAGAACGCACCGCCTGCCGCGCCAAGGCCAGCGCGTGGGCGTCGTCCTCAGCCAGGTAATCGGCCACGCCGGACAGACGGGTATGGACGTCGCCACCGCCCAGATCCTCGGCGCTGACAACCTCCCCGGTCGCGGCCTTGACCAAAGGCGGACCTGCCAGAAAGATCGTGCCCTGATCTTTGACGATGATCGTCACATCCGACATCGCGGGCACATAGGCCCCGCCCGCCGTACACGAACCCATGACCACCGCGATCTGAGGGATACCCTTCGCGCTCATCCGGGCCTGATTATAGAAGATGCGGCCAAAGTGGTCGCGGTCGGGAAAGACCTCATCCTGGTTGGGCAGGTTCGCCCCGCCGCTGTCGACCAGATAGATACAGGGGAGTTGGCTTTCCTCGGCAATCTCCTGCGCGCGCAGGTGTTTCTTGACCGACATCGGATAATAAGTGCCGCCCTTCACGGTGGCGTCGTTGCAAACCACCATGACCTCGCGCCCCTGCACCCGGCCAATGCCCGCAATCACACCAGCGCTTGGCGCGGCATCGCCATACATCCCATGCGCCGCCGTCGCGCCGATTTCCAGAAACGGGGACCCTGGGTCCAGCAGGTTCGCAACCCGGCGCCGGGGCAGCATCTTGCCCCGCGATTCATGCCGCGCGCGGGATTTCTCACCCCCGCCCAGACGGGCCGCTTCCGCAGCGGCAGAGATTTGCGCCAGCGCGTCGAGATGGGCCGCGCGGTTTGCTTTGAAACCCTCGGAGGCGGGCATGGATTTGGATGTGAGTTTCATTCCTGAACCTCTCTTTGAGCGTAAATCTGGAGTCGCTGCGCCGTACGCGCGTCTGCGAGGCGCATCGCCTCGGACAGCACACTGGTCAGTTGCGGTGGAACCGTAGGGCTTGGATCAAGGCGTATTGCCGGTTCTTTTGCGCGGGCAAATGCGAATCGGTAACTTCGGGATCGAAATGTGCCAGAGATGGTCTCGGGAAGATTCGTGATCGTTTTTTGTCGAATTTCGTCGATACTCATTTCGAGTTTAGAAAAGCACTGGTCCTGACTTTCCAGAATACCAACAGAACAAACATCGATTGCGAGCCCCGCACAAAGCGCCACATCCTGAGACGCTGCACCACGAACGTCAATCAATGTGCTTTCATCGGTCACTTTTTCCAGTGTCTCAATTAGGACCTCCGAAAAGGTTTGAAGGCATGATTTCATCAACGCATCAGCAAGGCGAAAATCTCCAGCTGCAACGAAAGACGGAAATGTTGCAAAGAAAAATGCGATGCTGACTAACATTCGACTCATTGCCTTACCTCACCCACCGCACGCGCCTTCAAATCCTTCCGGATCACCTTCCCCGTCACCGTCATCGGCAATTCTTCCAGAAACGCCACTTCGCGCGGATAGGAATACTGCGCCAGACGATCCTTGACCCAATCCTGCAACTCTCGCTCCGCAACCGTGGCTCCCGGTTTCAACACGACATAGGCCTTCACAATCTCAGTCCGCAAAGGATCAGGTTTACCGACCACACCAACTGTCGCCACCGCCGGATGGGTCAACAGGCAATCCTCGATCTCAGCAGGGCCGATGCGATACCCGGCGGAAGTGATCACATCGTCATCGCGGCCAACAAAGCGTAAGTACTCACCCTCCCACATGCCGCGATCTCCGGTGATCAGCCAATCGCCGCGGAACTTCTCGGCCGTGGCCTCAGGTCGGTTCCAGTATTCCAGCAGCATCGAGGCCGAGCCTCGGCGGATGGCCACGTCGCCCTCTTGATCTGTGGGCTGGCCATCCTGGTCGATCACTGCAACTTCATGCCCAGGAACCGGTTTACCGATGCAACCCGGGCGCACCGGAAAATCCTCAGCGCAGGAAGACACGACCATGTTGCATTCGGTCTGACCGTAGAATTCGTTGATCGTCAGGCCGAACGCCTGCTTCCCCCATTCCAACATCTCGGCACCCAGCGGCTCCCCTCCGGAAGCGACCGAGCGCAGACCGGGGATCGCCTGATCCGTGGCCTTGAGCATCCGCAATGCGGTAGGCGGAAAGAACACGTTCCGTACCCCGCCACGTGCGATCACATCCGCACAGGCCTCGGGGGTGAATTTCTCGAGCCGGGCCGCGACCACCGGAATGCCCAGCGCCAGCCCTGGCATCAACACATCGAACAACCCGCCAATCCATGCCCAGTCGGCGGGCGTCCACAGAAAGTCACCTTCGCGCAGATGGTTGTGGCTGATCGAGACCCCCGGCAAATGGCCGGTCAAAACCCGATGCCCATGCAGCGCGCCTTTGGGGCTGCCCGTGGTGCCGGAAGTATAGATCAGAACTGCCGGATCCTCGGGGCCGGTATCCGCAAAGGGCACCGGATCATCAGACGGAGCTATCTGATCGACCCGAACCGGTACGGCCAAATCCCCCAGCAGCGCAGCACCCTCTGCGTCTGTCAACACCAGTTGCGCCCCTGCATCCGCGACACGCGAGGCCAGCGCGTCATGTTTGAACAATTTAAACAAAGGCACCGAAATCGCGCCGATCTTCCAGATCGCAAGATGCGCAGCCGCGCAGCCGGGTGACTGGCTGAGCAGTACTCCAACGCGATCCCCAGGCCGCACCCGATCGAGCAAGGCGAGTGCGATGTCATCGGCCAAGCGTCCGAGTTGTGCAAACGTGACGACCTTGCCCTCACCCCCGGTCAGGTCGATGATCGCCGTCTGCTCTGGGGGCTGTTCCAAGCATTGCCGCGCCATGTTCAACCGGTCCGGCAGATCCCAGCCCCCACCCTGATGCAAACCAGGTATGCCTTCAGCGGGACACATTACCGAAACCCTTTGTTTTTCTATGTCTTTTCTGAATCGAGCCACCAAAGACGGTCACGGGAATTTGATGCAGATCAGAGTCGGCGGGCTCTGCTTCATGCAAAACCCGGTCATCAACAAATCCAAAGGCCGTAAAATGACCAAGAAACTCGCCGCTTTGACTCTTTCGACCGCGCTCGTCGCGTTTGCTGCGCCCGTTTTCGCCCAAAATCAGGGCGACTGGACCGTTGGTGTCGGTGTCGGCTATCTCGACCCGAAATCCGACAATGGGTCCCTCGCCGGGCTGGATGCAGATGTCGATTCCGACACACGCCCGATCTTTACTGCCGAGTATTTCGTTCGGGATAATCTGGGTATCGAGCTGCTGGCCGCCACACCGTTCAGCCATGAGGTCACTCTGGGTGGCAGCCTCGACGCAGGGACCGTCAAACACCTGCCGCCCACACTGTCGCTGAACTATCACTTCCCGACCAACTCGGTCTGGAAACCCTATGTCGGCGCGGGCATCAACTATACCATCTTCTTCGACGAAAAATCGGCTCTGGGTGATCTCGAACTCGACAACTCGGTCGGCCTCGCACTGCAGGCCGGTCTGGACTATATGGTCACCGAAAAAGGCGCCGTGCGTCTGAACGTTCGCTGGTTCGATATCGACTCGGATGTCACACTGAACGGTGCCGATATCGGCACCGCTGAAATCGATCCTTGGCTGGTCGGCGTATCCTACGTTCACCGCTTCTGATCCTTTACACAGAACGCCCTGCCGTTACCTCGTCGGCGGGGCGTTTTTTTTTGCTCAGAGCATTTCGTTCATCAGTTCCCGTCCGATCAGCATCCGGCGGATTTCGCTGGTACCGGCGCCGATTTCCATCAGCTTGGCGTCGCGGAATATGCGGCTGACCGGCGAATCCGACAGGAACCCCGCGCCGCCCATAGCCTGAACTGCCTGATGGGCCTGCGTCATGGCCTGTTCCGAAGCATACAGACAGCACGCTGCCGCATCTTGCCGGGTCACATCCCCGCGGTCACAGGCCTTGGCGACCTCGTAGACATAAGCCCGGGCTGAATTCATGGCCGTGTACATGTCAGCAATCTTGCCCTGCATCAGCTGAAAGCTGCCAATCGGTTTGCCGAACTGTTTGCGCTCGGCCAAATACGGCATGACTTCGTCCAGACAGGCGGCCATGATTCCGGTTCCGATCCCGGCGAGCACGACGCGTTCGTAATCCAGCCCTGACATCAGAACCGCTACACCCTTACCCTCCTCGCCCAGTACATTTTCAAAGGGCACCTCGACGTCATCGAAAATCAATTCCGCCGTGTTTGATCCGCGCATGCCCAGCTTGTCGAAATGGGGCGACGTGGAAAAGCCCGTCATCTCTTTTTCGACCAGAAAGGCGGTGATCCCTTTGGATCCAGCATCAGGATCCGTCTTGGCGTAAACGACCAGAGTATCCGCGTCCGGCCCGTTCGTGATCCAGTACTTGCTTCCGTTCAGCCGGTAGTGGTCGTTGCGCTTTTCCGCCTTCAGCTTCATCGAAACGACGTCTGATCCGGCGGACGCCTCAGACATGGCCAGCGCGCCCACATGTTCGCCGGAAATCAACCGAGGCAGATATTTCGCCTTTTGCTCTGCGCTGCCGTTCAGCTTGATCTGATTGACGCACAGGTTTGAATGCGCCCCGTATGACAATGAGATTGAGGCAGAGGCCCGGGCCACTTCTTCGACCGCGACGGTATGGGCCAGATAGGACATGGCCGCGCCACCATATTCCTCGGACACTGTAATTCCCAGCAGGCCCAATTCGCCCATCTCGCGCCAAAGCTCATTGGGAAACGCGTTCGAGGCATCGACCTTCGCGGCCATCGGCTTCACCCGCTCTTGCGCCCAGCGATGCACCATTTCACGCAGTGCGTTCACATCTTCACCCAGATCGAATTGCATGGCCGCCGTGAACATCGAACTCTCCCAGTAAATGAACGATTGTTCAAATAATCTGCCATGACCATGAACCCGGGTCAAGCGCTGACCGAAAAAGGTTCACCCGCGAGCCGATCCGGAGCGTCACAAATTCACCATACTCGACGATTAGATCGCCAAAGCCGTTAAGGTTTTTGCTTCAAGGATTCTGCGAATGGCCCCAACCAATGTCATCGTAAATGGTACTTTTAATAGCGGTTCCGCAAATTGGTCTGGTACGGATATCGAAGCTGACCACACTGAGGGTGCCTATCTCGGGAATGGTTCATCGAATCGTGTGGCCGAAATGGATGGCAACGCAAGCCAAGTCACGGTGATGGAGCAAACCTTTACGCTGGATGACCCCAAATCCGGCGAGCTTAGCCTGGATTCCGCACTTAGGACGGCATCTAACTCAAATGCAGGCAGCGAAGGATTTACCGTCGAGATTCTGGACAGCAACGGCGTCGTTATCGCCTCGATGACTGTTCTGCCGACTGCGAACAGCTTTTCCACATTCACCATGCAGGTCGATTTCCCTTCCGCCGGTGACTATACCCTGCGCCTTACCGAACTTGGCCTTAATGATAGCCTTGGCGCCATTGTCGATAACATCGAGTTACTGGTGTGTTTTTGTCAGGGCACCTTGATCGAGACGGAACTCGGGGAACGTCCCGTTGAAACCTTGCGTGAAGGTGATCTTGTGCTGACCCGATCGGGGCTGAAACCTGTCAGATGGATCGGACAGCGGCATCTTTCGGCAACCGATCTGGCAATCAATCCAAACCTGAATCCGGTTCGAATCGCGAAATCCGCATTGGGGGACGGTTTGCCGAAACAGGATCTATTGGTTTCCCGGCAGCACAGAATGCAAATCTCTTCGGCGGTGGCGCAGCGCATGTTCGGATCGCCGGATGTGCTGGTCGCGGCCATCAAGCTGTCGGAATTGCCGGGGATCGAGATAGAAAACAGCCTTGATCAGGTTGTGTATTACCACCTGCTGTTCGACAACCATGAAATCGTTTTTGCAAATGGCGCCCCGAGCGAAAGCCTGTTGCTGACCGACACGTCACTGGCATCCGTTACGGCGCAGGCCCGCGAAGAAATCCAAATGATCTTTCCAAATCTGCTGGAAGCCAAAAATACGGTGCCGTCTTATCCGATCCCTGAAAATCGGCTGCAAAAACGACTGGTCGAGCGGCTGCGGAAGAACCAAAAATCCCCGCTCGAATCACAGGCAATGTGATCAGGACTGGAACACCGCGCCGACCTCGGAGCGAATGATCCGTGCGATCAACCGGCAATCATCCAGTGAAAAAGTCAATGGCACCCGCATATCCATGATCCCGGTCAAAATGCGGTCACTCGCAGGCAGAGGCGCGCTTTCCACATATCGCCAACTGTCATAGCGCGAGGTAAACCCGGTGGGCTCTGCTCCGCCGAACCATTTCAGATCCACACCACGCGCCGCGCAGCGCTGCATCACAAGAGCAATCCGTTCGGGTGACCAGTCCAGCAGCAAGAACTGAATAGACGAGCCCACATAAGTTTCCGCCTCGGGTCGTTCGACAATGGTAAGACCCGGCGTGCCGCGCAGCCCTTTTTCGATCTCGACATAGCGCTCATTCCACCGGTCAATCTGTTGTTCCAGGTTGCGAAGTTGCGGCCTAAGGATCGCGGCCCTCAAATTGTCCATGCGCCCTGAGACATTGGGCGTGGTGTACTTGATCCGCTCGAACACCTCTGGGCCCGGCGCTGCAAGGTGGCGCTCATACAGCATGTAGGATCCTGAAAGGACCGTCGCCTTGGCAGCCAGTTCCTCGTCATCGGTGATCAACAACCCGCCTTCACCGGAATTTATGTGCTTGTAGGTCTGGCAGGAATAACACCCGATAATGCCCTGCCGTCCGGATTTTTGCCCGCGCCATGCGGCGCCCATCGTGTGCGCGCAATCTTCGATCACGGCCACACCGGCGGCATCGCAGATTTGCATCAACCGATCCATGTCGCACAGATGCCCGCGCATATGGCTGAGCATCAGCACATCTGACTGATCCAGTTTGCTTTCGAGATCATCCAGATCAATCGTCAGCGCTTCGGTCACACCGACAAATACCGGCTTGGCTCCGATCGAGGCAATCGCCCCCGGCACCGGCGCCAGGGTGAAAGCGTTGGTCAGAACAGTATCTCCGGGCTGCACCCCTATCGCGCGCAATGCTGTCGCCAGTGCATAGCCGCCCGAAGAGACCGCCAGACAGTATTTTGCGCCGGTCTGCGCGGCAAATTCCTGTTCTAACAGGGCGGTCTCGGCCAGTTCGCCGGGCGAGACGTTATATCTGTGCAGCCGGCCATGACGCAAAACGGCCAGAGCCGCCTCGATCGCCTCATCCGGGATTGGTTCCTGCTGGGTGAAATTGCCAGTAAACTTCTCAGTCATCTTTTCGCTCTTGAGGCCGCGATGGGCCGGGGTCAAGGGGTCAGGCTGCAGCTCCGACCAAATCAAAAACAAGTTTCGGCAGGTCATCAAAATGATGCAACAGCGCTTCGGGTTTCAGCGCAGCCATGTCGTCGCCAGATGGCCCGAATGTTACAAGCACCGATGGTACACCTGCAGCACGCGCCGTATTCCGGTCGGTGTCGGAATCCCCGATCAGAACGCACAGATCCGGGTGTCCGCCGGCCCGGCGGGCAGCTTCACGCAGGGGCTCCGGATCGGGTTTGCGAACCGGCAAAGTATCCGCGCCGACGAGTGAGCCGAACCGGTCGCGCACACCCATTTGGGTCAGCAGCTGATGTGCCAGAGCCTCGGGTTTATTAGTGCAGATACCAACGCCATAGCCGGCCTCTTTCAACTTTCCAACCGCGTCCAGCGCGCCTGGATAAAACCGGGTATGGGTGTCAATCGCCTCCGAGTACGCTTCTAAAAGCATCGGGTAATAAGCGTGAACAGCCTGCTCGTCATAGGCCCCAACCCGCTTCAAACCGTGGGTCAGCATCATCCGCCCACCACGCAAAGCGATGCCAGCATCCTGCCCGTGGACCAGCACATCGCCGTGCCCCATATCGCGAAAACAATGGTTTGCGGCCTCCAGCAAATCCCCGGAAGTATCCGCCAGTGTCCCGTCCAGATCAAAGATGACTGTTCGCATTACGCCTCCTGCCTCGGCGGGTTTTCGCCACGTCTTGTTGCAAACGGCAATCTAGTTTGATGGCTGAACCGCTTGCGACTTTACCCTCAGCGGATAAAACGGACTGCAACAAAACACAAAGAGAAAACGATTTCATGAGTATCGCCCTTGTCATCCTTGCTGCCGGTAAAGGCACCAGGATGAATTCGGATATCCCGAAAGTCCTGCACCCGATTGCTCAGGCGCCTATGCTGGTCCATGCCATGCGCGCTGGTGCTGTTCTGTCGCCCGAGCGGACCGTCATTGTCACCGGGCACGGGTCCGAAGCCGTTGCCAAAGCAACCCTGGCCGAGGACGAGACCGCACAAATCGCCATTCAGGCCGAACAGCTGGGCACCGCCCATGCTGTCGCACAGGCGCGCGAAGCGCTGCAGGGTTTCAACGGCGACGTGGTTGTTCTGTACGGAGACACGCCCTTTTTGCAACCCGATACGTTGGAACGTATGATCGAAGCGCGGGCCAAGAACGATCTGGTTATTCTGGGTTTTGAGGCCGCAGATCCTGCACGCTATGGCCGGTTGGTCATGAACGGACAGGCCCTTGAACGCATCGTCGAATACAAAGACGCCTCGGATAAAGAGCGCGATATAACACTTTGTAACTCTGGTCTTTTGGCCTGTGACGCTGAATTACTGTTTTCGCTGATCGACAGCGTGGGAAATGACAATGCCGCCGGTGAATATTACCTGCCGGATGTCGTGGCAATCGCCCGATCCCGTGGCCTGAATGTCACCGCAGTCGCCTGTGACGAGGCACAGACGCTGGGTGTGAACTCACGCGTTGACCTGGCCGCTGCGGATGCGGTTTTTCAGGCCCGTGCCCGCGCCGAACTGCTGGATTTGGGGGTCACGCTGATGGCGCCGGAAACCGTCTATCTGGCCGCTGATACCGTCATTGGCCGCGATACGGTGATCGAACCCAACGTGGTCTTTGGCCCCGGTGTCACGGTGGAAAGCGGTGCAACGATCCGCGCGTTTTCGCATCTTGAGGGCTGCCATGTCAGCCGCGGCGCCATCGTCGGCCCCTATGCCCGCCTGCGCCCCGGCGCTGAGCTGGCAGAAAACACCCGCGTCGGAAATTTTGTTGAAATCAAGAATGCTGAAATCGCCGAAGGCGCCAAGGTCAACCATCTCAGCTATATCGGGGACGCAACGGTTGGGGCGGCGACAAATATCGGCGCGGGCACGATCACCTGCAACTATGATGGCGTGATGAAGCACCAAACGACCATCGGCCAGAACGTCTTTGTCGGATCGAACACCATGTTGGTGGCACCTGTCACCATTGGTGACGGCGCGATGACGGCCACCGGAACCGTGGTGACGCGCGATGTGGAAGCGGATGCTTTGGCCGTTGCGCGCGCCAAGCAGGACAACAAGCCCGGTTATGCGCGTAAATTGTTTGACATGTTGACGGCGAAGAAGGCTCGTCGCGACAAAGGAGCCTGACAGATGTGTGGGATTGTAGGCGTATTGGGCAAGCACGAAGCTGCCCCCATCCTGGTCGAGGCCCTAAAACGGCTGGAATACAGGGGGTATGACAGTGCAGGCATTGCTACGGTCAATGGCGGATCCCTGGGTCGGCGTCGGGCTGTAGGCAAGCTGGTAAACCTCAGCGACCTGCTGGTGCATGACCCGCTTCCCGGTAAATCCGGTATCGGCCATACCCGCTGGGCCACCCATGGCGCGCCGACAGTTTCGAATGCGCATCCCCACCGGGCCGGGCCGGTTGCCGTTGTTCACAACGGCATCGTTGAAAACTATCGAGAGCTGCGGACAGAGCTGGCGGAACACGGGATCGGGTTCGAAACCGAAACCGATACGGAAACCGTCGCCCTGATGGCTGAACATTACCTCAAATCAGGGCTGCCCCCGGTTGAAGCCGCCTATAAAACCATCGACCGGCTGGTCGGCGCATTTGCCTTGGCCTTTCTGTTTGACGGCGAAGATGACCTGATCGTGGCCGCGCGCAAAGGCTCGCCACTGGCAATCGGGCACGGGGACGGAGAGATGTTTGTCGGCTCGGACGCCATCGCGCTAGCGCCGCTGACGGATCGCATCACCTATCTGGAAGAAGGTGACCGTGCGGTTGTGACCCGCACATCGCTGGAAATCCGCAACGAAGCAGGTGAGCTTGCCAATCGCGAAACCCGCAAGATCAAAGTGGATCACAGCCGCGCCGACAAGGCCGGGCACAAGCATTTCATGGCCAAGGAAATCGCGGAACAGCCGATTGTGGTTGCCGAGGCGATCCGGTCCTACCTGCCCTCTGCCGGGGATCAGGTCGTTCTGCCGGGGGATCTGGATTTCACCAAGCTGGACCGTCTGACGATGGTCGCTTGCGGGACTGCTTTCTACGCCTGTTTGACCGCCAAATACTGGTTCGAGCAACTTGCCAGAATACCGGTCGAAGTCGATATCGCCAGCGAATTTCGCTATCGTGAACCTCCGATCCCGGAACGCACTATGGCGCTGTTTGTCAGCCAATCGGGTGAAACCGCCGATACGCTGGCCGCCCTGCGGTATTGCGACGGCAAAGCGGACAAGGTCGTCTCAGTCGTCAATGTTCCAGAAAGCTCGATCGCACGTGAAAGTGACATCGCCCTGCCGATCCATGCCGGGGTCGAGATAGGCGTCGCCTCGACCAAAGCCTTCACCTGTCAGCTGAGCGTGTTGCTGATGCTGGCGCTCAAGGCTGCCGCGGACCGTGGCACGTTGAGCGACGAGGAACTTGCCGATCACGCCGCCGCATTGCGCGGGCTGCCTTCGGTGCTGAACACCGCGTTGGATCAGAACCGGGCCATCAGGAAATCCGCCCAGCGCTTGTCCGAGGCGCGCGATGTTCTGTTTCTGGGACGCGGCCTGATGTACCCGCTGGCGATGGAAGGGGCGCTGAAACTCAAGGAAATCAGCTATATCCATGCCGAAGGTTATGCTTCGGGTGAGCTAAAGCACGGCCCCATTGCCCTGATTGACAAACACATGCCCGTGGTGGTTCTGGCCCCGCGAGACACGGTGTTCGACAAAACCGTGTCGAATATGCAAGAGGTCATGGCACGCAAGGGTAAAGTCATCCTGGTGTCCGATGATGACGGCATCGCCGAGGCCGAAGACGGGGTCTGGAGCACGATCCGCATGCCGCATGTGCACCCCAGCCTTGCGCCGATCCTCTATTCGGTGCCCGCTCAGCTGCTGGCCTATCATACGGCGGTGGCCAAGGGCACGGATGTGGACCAGCCGCGCAATCTGGCGAAATCCGTAACGGTGGAGTGACGCATGTCCAAGCAATTTCCGGCGCTGGATGACGCCCATCGCAAGTTTATCGAGGATCAGCATCTGTTCTTCGTCGGCACCGCCGGACCTGAAGGACGGGTCAATATCTCTCCCAAAGGGATGGACTCGCTGCGGGTACTGGGGCCCAATCGGATTGTCTGGATGAACCTGACCGGCAGTGGCAATGAAACCGCCGGGCATTTGCTTGAGGTCAATCGCATGACCCTCATGTGGTGTTCCTTCACCACACGCCCGCTGATCCTGAGGACCTATGGCACCGCGCGTACATTGCATGCCGGGGACGAGGGCTGGGACGCGTTGGCCGGGCTGTTTCCCGACCACCGCAGCGCCCGCCAGATCTATGACATTGCGATTGACATGGTTCAGACCTCTTGCGGGTATGCCGTACCGTTCATGGAATACCAGTCCGAACGGGACACGATGCAGAAATGGGTCGACGGTAAGTCCGATGACGATATCCGCGATTATTGGGTTGAGCGGAACCATCAGACGATCGACGGCAAGCCAACACGCGCTGCGGACCAATGACGCCCGTCACCTATCTTGACCAGATCCGGGCCCATGCCGACCCCGAGCGCGCCGTGCAGATGGCGGCTTATCACAAGGTCGAACGCCTCTATCTGGGCGTTGCAAATCCGGTTCTGAACGACCTGACCAAACTATGGCGACAGGAACTGGACGTTGCTGCGCGGGTGGATCTGGCTGACGCCCTCTGGCAGACCGATATCCATGAGGGCCGTCTGGCCGCAGCCAAGTTGCTGACCCAAGCCCGTATCCGCCCCGATGAGGCTGCTTGGGACCTGCTGCAAAGCTGGTTGCCAGATTTCGATGCCTGGGCGGTGGCAGATCACGCCTGTATGGCGATGCAGAAACGCTTGTCTGCGGACCCGGCGCGGTTGGATCAGGTCGAAAGCTGGACAGCGTCAGACCATATGTGGACACGGCGCGCCGCGCTGGTCGCCACCCTGCCCTGGACCAAGCAGAACCACCCTAAGCCAGAAGACCTGAACCGGCGCGACCGTATTCTTGGCTGGGCAGCGGGTTATGTGTCTGACCGCGACTGGTTCATCCAGAAAGCCGTTGCCTGGTGGCTGCGTGAGTTGTCGAAACATGACGCGGACCGAGTGGTTAACTTTCTGCGCGACCATAGTGCGGCCATGAAGCCCTTTGCTCGGCGTGAAGCTGGCAAATATCTGAAAGGTCAGTTGGAATAAACTTCCAGCTCGACAAGTTCGTCATAAGGCAAAAGCAGCGCCCGCATCGCATCCAGCGACAGCCTGCTTCCACTGCCTTGGGGCCCACGGGCCGGGACCAGCGTGATATAGGCCTGCGCCCCTGTTCTGGGCACGACAACGCGACCCGTGAACTCTGTCTCGACCAAAGGCGTTTCCATCCAGCGTCCCGGCGTTGTCGGGTCACCTAAGCTGGCAATGGTGGTCTTGGCGCCAACCCAACCTGCGGCGGTTGCGGGGACCCGAACGGATTCGGTGACGTCTGCTTCCGCGGCAACCTCTGGTTCAGCCGCAGGTTTGTCGCGACCGAAAACCCGATCAGTTGTCGAGCGGACAGTGTCACAGCCCGCAACAAGGATACAAATGGTCAGCAGAGCGTATTTCATGGCCTGAACTTAGCCCCCCTCACAGGACTGTGCCAGCACAAAGCACAGTTCAGGCTTGTCGCAGGCCAGTCGCCGCTTTACGTATGACGCATGACAGCTCCGCTTATCGACCCGTTCGCACGTGCCATCACCTATCTCCGCGTCTCCGTTACGGATCGCTGTGATTTTCGCTGTGTTTACTGCATGTCCGAAGACATGAAGTTCCTGCCGAAAAAGGACCTGCTGACGCTGGAAGAGCTGGACCGTATGTGCACGACCTTCGTGAAGATGGGCGTGGAAAAGCTGCGCATCACCGGGGGCGAGCCGCTGGTCCGCCGAAACATCATGTCATTCTTCAATGCCATGACCCGGCATCTGGACAGCGGCGCGTTGAAAGAGCTGACGCTGACAACCAATGGCTCGCAACTGCACCGCTTTGCTGACGATCTCTATGCGGCGGGCGTGCGCCGGGTGAATGTGTCGCTGGACACGTTGGATGATGAGAAATTCAGCCAGATCACCCGTTGGGGCCGGTTGAAACAGGTTCTGAACGGAATTGATACTGCCCAAAAGGCTGGCCTGCGGGTCAAGATCAACGCTGTGGCCCTGAAGGGGTTCAACGAGGCCGAACTTCCAACAATCACCCAATGGTGCGCTGAGCGCGACATGGATCTGACCTGGATCGAGGTAATGCCGATGGGCGATATAGGGAACGAGAACCGTCTGGATCAGTACTGGTCGCTCAAGGATGTCCGCAAGGAATACGAAAGCCACTATACCGTGTCCGATCTGGCAGAACGCACTGGTGGACCCGCGCGATATGCGCGGCTTGAAGAAACGGGCCAGAAGATCGGCTTTATCACACCGCTGTCGCATAATTTCTGCGAAAGCTGCAATCGCGTCCGCCTGACCTGTACGGGTGAGCTGTATATGTGTCTGGGGCAAGAGGACATGGCCGATCTGCGTGCCCCCCTGCGAGATCATCTCGATACCGAGGTGCCGCTGGAACAGGCCGTCCGCGCGGCGATAAATCTTAAGCCCAAAGGTCACGACTTCGACTATTCCCGCCAGGCGGTCGACGGCAAGATGAGCCGCCACATGAGCCATACGGGCGGCTGACATGACCGCCCCCTCTGGCCAGCCGACGCTGCTTTACCGTTTGTATTGCAGCCTGACCGCCGTTGCTGCACCTTTGGCTTGGCGCACCGTGCGCAAGAAACTCCTGGCGGCAGATGTCCCGACAATTCGTCAGCATGAAAGGCTCGGCCATGCCAGCCTACCACGCCCCAAGGGCCGATTGATCTGGTTCCACGCTGCAAGTGTGGGGGAAACCCTGTCGGTCATCAGCCTGATCAAACGGCTGGGTGAACGCCTGCCGGATGCCCAGTTCCTGGTGACCTCGGGCACCCCAACTTCGGCGGCGCTGATCGAAAAACGGATGCCACCCCGTACGCGACACCAGTATCCGCCGCTGGACACCGCAGGGCCGGTCCGGCGATTTCTGGATCACTGGCGCCCCGAAGCCGGAGTATTTGTCGAAAGCGAAATCTGGCCACGCCTGATCGTTGACGCGGCTGGACGGGGAATCCCTCTGGCCCTGTTGAATGCCCGCCTGTCAGAGAAATCCGTCGAAGGTTGGAAAAAACGGCCGCAAACCGCACGATTCATTTTGGACAATTTCAGCCTGTTCCTGACCCAGAATGGCAAAACCGCCGCTAATCTGGTGGACATGGGGGCTGTGGCGGACCGCGTGCAACCGGGAACCAACCTCAAAGCGATGTCCGATCCGCTTCCGGTCGATAATTTTGTGTTGGAAGATATTCAGACCCAGATTGCAGGGCGTCCTGTGTGGATCGCCAGCTCGACCCATGCCGGAGAAGAAGAGATTGTTCTGGCCGCCCATGCGAAATTGTTGGAGCGCTGGCCCAACCTTCTGCTGCTGTTGATCCCGCGCCACCCCGAACGCAGGCAGGATGTGGCTGCGCTGTTGAAACAGGCTGTTCAAACTGCCGTATTCCGAACATCCGAAGGGCGTATCGACACCGAAACACAGGTCTATGTTGCCGACACACTGGGCGAGACTGGCACGTGGTACGCGCTTTGCCCGATCGTATTTCTGGGCGGTTCGCTGCATGAGATCGGCGGACATAACCCGTTCGAACCCGCTCAGGCCGGGGCGGCAGTAATAACCGGTCCCGGATACTTCAACTTTGCCGAAACCTTTGCGCCGCTCATCGAGGCCGGCGGCGCGGTTGAGGTGAACTCGGCGCAGGCCCTGGCAGACGCGGTCACGACCTGGCTCAGCGATCAGGACGCGCTGGATACTGCGCGCGATGCCGCAAAATCCTGCGTCAACACGCAGAAATCCGCGCTCGATTCCATTGTCGAGACCCTGTGCGACCGGCTAAATCTGAAGACCACCGGCGTTTAGGGACAGAGCATCTGCCTGCCCCTTGGGATCACGCCGCTGGCATCCTTTGTTCAACGATTTCGGCCCACCAACTGCATCCTGCAGGGATGGCCTCATCATTGAAGTTGTATTCAGGGTGATGCACTGCAGCGGTGTCCCCATTGCCCACCAGAATATAAGCGCCGGGGCGTTCTTCGAGCATAAAGGCGAAATCCTCGCCGCCCATGATCAGCGGAGCCTGGTCACAATCGCCCGAGACAGACCGCGCCACCTGGGCTGCGAAATCGGTTTGATCATCGCTGTTCACCATTACCGGATATCCCCGGTAATAGGTCACCTCAACAGCTCCTCCGAATGTGGCGGCCACTCCGGTGCAGATCTCGGTCACGCGCTTTTCAGCCATGTCTCGCATGTCCCGGCTCATTGTACGGACCGTACCGCGCAGCTTTACAGTCTGAGGGATCACGTTGAATGCGGTTGAAGAGGTTTCGAACGAGGTCACCGAAACAACCACCTGATCCACCGGGTCAGCGTTTCGCGCCGCGATGGTCTGGAGCGCCAGAACCGCCTGCGCCGCCATCACCGTTGTATCCACGGTTTCATGCGGCTTGGCTGCGTGGCCGCCTTTGCCTTCAAAAACGATGTCGAACTGATCAGTAGCTGCGAAAAATGCGCCAGGACGGATGGCGAAACTGCCCACCGGACGGCCGGGCCAGTTATGCATTCCGTATACTTCCTGAATGCCCCAGCGATCCATCATCCCGTCTTCACACATCTCACGACCACCGCCGCCACCTTCTTCGGCAGGTTGGAAAATGACCACCACTGTCCCGTCAAAATTCCGTGTTTCCGAAAGGTATTTCGCCGCCCCCAACAACATCGCAGTATGACCATCATGGCCGCAGGCGTGCATCGCCCCATCGGTATTCGAGGCATAGTCCAATCCGGTCGCCTCATGGATCGGCAGCGCATCCATATCGGCACGCAAACCGATAACCTTGCCGCCCGTGTCCGCCTTGCCCTTGATCATACCCACCACGCCCGTTCGGCCAATTCCGGTGACCACCTCATCGCAACCGAACTCTTTCAGCTTTTCCGCCACCAGCGCACTGGTGCGATGGGTTTCAAACAGGATCTCTGGATTTTGGTGGATATCACGCCGCCATTCCGTGATTTCACTCTGCAGTTCTGCGAACCGGTTTTTGATCGGCATGTGTATCTCCCAAAATCATCGTTCGTCGCTGTCACCGGGACGCAACGCGCCTGACAACAGGACAATGAAAACAGCCAGCGGCAGCAAGGCCATGAATGCAACACGCAATGTAAGCATCTCTGCCAGAAACCCAATAAGGGGCGGGCCAATCAACAACCCGCCATACCCTAATGTGGCCACGCTGGCGATGGCTTGACCAGGCGGGACATGCGGATCATTTGCCGCCCTGCTGAACGCAACCGGCATGATCACTGCATATCCAAGCCCCATCAGTCCAAACCCAACCAGAGCAATCCCGGGGCCATCGGCCGAGACCACAGCCAGCACCCCCAAGGCGGCGCATACCCCTCCGAAACGGGCCGTTGCGGTTGGTCCGAACCGCGCGATCACGACGCCGCCTGCAAGACGGAAGGCGACCATCGTGACCGAAAACACCGCAAATCCCAGCGCCGCGACACTTTCGGGCGCACCGGTCACATCCCGCAGGAAGATCGCGCTCCAATCTGCGACGGCCCCTTCACCCAACGCCCCGCACAGGGCAAAGAACCCGACAAGTATCAACCCACCCGACGGGAGGGCAAAAACCGCCCCGCCCGAGGGCGCAACACGGCGCGAATTCCACTGCACCCGGGACAGGGCCAATGTCAGCCCAACCACGAGGCCACCGGCCAGCAAAAAGTGCTGCATCACCGTCAGGTCCGCTTGCACCGCGCCAAATCCGCTCAACGCGCCCAAACCCGCCCCCAAGCTCCACATGGCGTGGAACGACGACATGACGGGCCTGTCATAGGCGCGCTCAACCTCGGCGGCCCAGGCGTTCATCGCCACATCCATCGAGCCGTGGAAGGCCCCGAATACGAACAGGAAAAACGCCAGCGCCCAAAAGCTTCCGGCAAAGGCCAGCAGGATAAGGGAGGCGGTATAAAGAATGGCGATGATCCGTGTGATCACCACAGCCCCGAACCGATCTGTCAGACGTCCGGTAACCGGGAACGAACACACAGCCCCAGCCGCCATGAACAGCAAGCCGTAGCCAAGCGCTTCGTGCGACAGGTCCAGGTGATCCCTGACTGCGGGAATACGCGAGGCCCAGATCCCGAACAAAGCGCCGTTCAAAATGAACATGGCCGCCACGGCCCGCCAAGCGGCCATAATTCCGATCACGTATTTTCCTTTGCTCCGCGCCCGCACCTGTCAGTTCTACAGCCTAGGGAAGGTTTAGCAAACGCGGATTAGGCCAACCGCTTTCGTATATGCCTGATACCCAGCCAGACACACAGGACAACCGGCAAGGTTGCCGCCGCGGTCAGCATCCCCTTGCTGATCCCGGTGGCGGTCAACGGGTACAACAGATAGCTGGCCAGTGAGACCGCATAATAGCTAATCGCCACCACGGAAAGCCCCTCGACTGTGTGCTGCAACCTCAGGGCCAGATCAGCACGGCGGTCCATACTTTCCAGCAAGGCCTGATTCTGGGCGCTGCGTTCCACATCTACCCGGGTCCGCAGCAACTCACCCCCCCGGATCGCCCGGTCGGACAAGGTCTGCAGCCGACTTTCCGTGGCTTTCACTGTCCGAATTGCGGGCTCATACCTGCGCATCATGAAATCAGCAAAGGACTGACGGCCCTCGAACCTTTCCTCGCGCAATACCTCGATCCGTTGGTTCACGATGGCCTCATAGGCCCCGGTAGCCCCAAAGCGAAATGCGCATCGGGCAGAAAGTGTTTCCAATTCGATGGATGTTGACAGCAGATCCGGCAGTAGTTCGTCAGGATGCGCCGAGTTATCTGTCATCTGCCCCATAAGCCGGGTCAGCTTTCCATCCAGCTCTCCGATTTTCGGCATCAGTTGCTTGATTCGAGCAAAGCCCAACATGGACATGGCTTTGTAGGTTTCGATCTCGCACAGGCGCTGGATGATGCGCCCGGTTCGGCGCTGTCCTGTTCCCTTGGTCACGAAGAGCGCGAAGCGCATATGCCCAGCCGGATCAATCCGAAAGTCACTGGCACAAATCGCAGCATCATCCAGCACGCGCGCAACCGCAAGGCTTTCGGGTTCGAACCATTCGGCCAGCGCGGCTTTTACCGCCTCATCATCTGGTCTTTCAGTCACCCGAACCATGGCCGAGGTTATCCTCTGGCCCGGGCTGGCCATCAGCCAATCAGGTGGGAAAGCCTCAAAATCAGCGGGGTTGAAGGCCCGGTCACTGACATTCCGGGTGATCGCCGTATAGGTCACAAATTCCGTGTGCTGCTCCCACTTGAGCCAGTGACGCCCGATCTGACCAGCGTAATGCGTCGCGTCCGGCTGCGGGTGCTGCGCACCGTGTCGGTCCAAAAGATTGACCAGATGGGCAATGTCTTCGCTCCGGTCCCGCGCTACCGCCGCCACGGGTTTCTTGATGGCCAAAAACGCAACGGTGCATGGCGTCGAGGCCACGGGAAACGGGCGCGCATGCAACTCGTTGGCCAGCGAATAGCGCAATGGATGATCGTCGATCGGCGTCATTGAATGCTCCGGCGTTGTCCGGCGCACTATACGACAGTTCAAAAATACATCAATTATCTTTTTATTTCAATAGCTTACATGGATACTACGGTATACAAACCCCTTATGTCATTGATTTGGCTGCCACAGTTCGATTGGGTTGCCCTCAGGGTCGTGAATACGTGCGAATTTTCCAACCTCGCTATCCCATTCCGGATTGGTCTCGACGGCAATGCCTGCGGCTTGCAACTGGGTCGTCATGGCAGACAGATCGTCGACCCGAAAATTGATCATCCACTGCTGCTCGGCGCGGCCAAAATAATCGGTGTCCTGCGCAAACGGGGCAAAGACCGTATAGCCTTCGCGCTGTTTCCAGGGGACGGGATCGTAATGATGAACGCCAAGATGGGTCTCGTACCAATCCCGCAGCGCTTCCGGATCTCTGGCGCGAAAAAACACGCCACCTATGCCGTTGACCTTTTCCATGGGGCACCTCCTAGTCTCTCTATAATAGCCCAAGGATACCACATTCCGTCCGCCTCATCTGGCCAGAAATTTCCTGGAGGCTTGGGGGCAAAGCCCCCAACATGACAAACAAGAAAAGGGCGCCCGAAGGCGCCCTTTGCATTTTGGTTGAGGCTTTAGATCAATCGATCATCGGCAGCAGCTTGTCCAGCGACTGTTTCGCGTCGCCATAGAACATGCGGGTGTTCTCTTTGAAGAACAGCGGATTTTCGATACCCGAATACCCCGTACCCTGACCACGTTTGGACACGAACACCTGCTTGGCCTTCCAGCATTCCAGAACCGGCATACCGGCGATCGGGCTGTTGGGGTCTTCCTGCGCTGCAGGGTTCACGATGTCGTTCGAACCGATGACGATGGCAACATCCGTTTCCGGGAAGTCCTCGTTGATCTCGTCCATTTCCAGAACGATGTCATACGGCACCTTGGCCTCGGCCAGCAGAACGTTCATGTGGCCCGGCAAACGACCGGCAACCGGGTGGATCGCAAAGCGCACATTCTTGCCCTGCGCCCGCAGCTTGCGAACCAGTTCGGACACCGATTGCTGTGCCTGCGCCACGGCCATGCCATAGCCCGGAATGATCACCACGCTGTCGGCGTCATTCAGGGCTGCGGCAACACCGTCGGCCTCGATTGCAATCTGCTCGCCTTCGACAGCCATCTGCTCACCTTGCGGACCACCAAAGCCACCCAGGATCACACTGACAAAGTGCCGGTTCATCGCCTTACACATGATGTAGGAGAGGATCGCACCGGACGAGCCCACCAGCGCACCGACCACGATCAGCAGGTCGTTGCCCAGCGAAAAGCCGATGGCCGCAGCCGCCCAGCCTGAATAGCTGTTCAGCATCGACACAACCACCGGCATGTCGGCACCGCCGATGCCCATGATCAGGTGATAACCAATAAACAAGGCGGCCAGCGTCATCAGGAACAGGGGCAGGAATCCGCCCGTGGACGTGTACCAAACCAGACAGATCAGCGAGAGCCCCGCCGCAGACGCATTCAGCGCGTGACCACCGGGCAGTTTGGTTGCCGTCGATGTAACCTTGCCAGCCAGCTTGCCATAAGCCACGACCGAACCGGTAAAGGTGATCGCGCCGATGAAGATGCCCAGGAACAGTTCCACGTGCAGGATTGCCAGCTCTGCCGCTGTCTTCTTGGCGATCAGCTTGGCAAACGCGCCCAGGTCGGACAGGTCGACGTCTTTGGCGGCATCAACAACCGCAAAAACTTCGGCGACATTCTTGATTTCAAAATGCGCGTTGAAACCCACGAACACAGCCGCCAAACCAACCAGCGAATGCATCGCAGCCACAAGCTGTGGCATCTCGGTCATCTGGACGCGCTGCGCCACATATTGACCGATCAGACCACCACCTATGATCAGCAGCAGTGACAGCAGCCACAAGCCCGAACCGGGGCCGACCAGCGTAGCGAAAACCGCCAGCGCCATACCGACGATGCCATACCAGACAGCGCGCTTGGCGCTTTCCTGGTTCGACAGGCCGCCAAGCGAGAGGATGAACAGAACAGCCGCAACAACGTAGGCGGCAGTGGTGAAGCCATAATCCATGTGCCCGGCCTCCTTAAGATTTCTGGAACATGGCAAGCATGCGCCGAGTTACGAGGAAGCCACCGAAGATGTTGATCCCGGCCATGAATACGGACAGAGCCGCCAGCAGAATAACCAGGAACGACCCGGATCCGATCTGCATCACTGCGCCAACGATGATGATCGACGAGATCGCGTTGGTAATCGCCATCAGAGGCGTGTGCAGGCTGTGCGCGACGCCCCAGATCACCTGGAATCCCACGAAGATCGCCAGCACAAAGACGATGAAGTGCTGCATGAAGCTGGCCGGAGCAATCAGACCGATCAACAGCATTAGCGCACCGCCGATACCCAGCAAGGTGAACTGCTGTTTGGTTTGCGCCTTGAAGGCCGCAACTTCCTGCGCCTTTTTCTCCTCCGGGGTCAGCTCCCTGACCTCAGGCTTTTTCTGAGCGGCAATCGCCTGAACTTTCGGCGGCGGTGGCGGGAAGGTGATTTCACCTGCATGCGTCACGGTTGCGCCGCGGATCACGTCGTCTTCCATGTCATGGTTGATCTGACCGTCCTTTTCAGGCGTCAGGTCTGTCATCATGTGACGGATGTTGGTTGCGTAAAGCGACGAAGACTGTGCCGCCATCCGGCTTGGGAAATCGGTATAGCCGATGATGGTCACGCCATTATCGGTCACGATCTTCTCGTCAGCAACGGTCAGCTTGCAGTTGCCGCCTTTTTCCGCCGCAAGGTCCACGATCACCGAACCCGGTTTCATCGCTTCGACCATGTCCTTGGTCCAAAGCTCGGGCGCTTCGCGGTTGGGGATCAACGCGGTGGTGATCACGATGTCCATTTCCGGAGCAAGCTCGCGGAACTTGGCCAGCTGTGCCTCGCGGAATTCATCGGACTGAACACTCGCGTAACCGCCGGTTGCCGCGCCGTCCTGCTGGTCTTCTTCGAAGTCCAGATAGACGAATTCGGCGCCCATGGATTCAACCTGCTCCGCCACTTCGGGGCGTACGTCGAACGCATAGGTGATCGCACCCAGAGAGGTCGAGGTGCCAATGGCGGCCAGACCGGCCACACCGGCACCTACGATCAGAACCTTGGCAGGCGGTACTTTACCAGCAGCCGTCACCTGACCGGTGAAGAACCGGCCAAAGTTGTTACCCGCTTCGATCACCGCGCGGTAGCCCGCTATGTTGGCCATCGACGACAGAGCGTCCATCTTCTGGGCACGACTGATACGCGGCACCATTTCCATGGCGATCACGTTGGCGCCCTTGGACTTGGCGGCCTCCATGCCCTTTTCATTCCCTGCGGGGTTGAAGAACGAGATCAATGTCTTGCCCTTGGCAAGACGCTTCAGCTCGGTTTCATTTGGCTGACGTACCTTGGCGACGATGTCGGCGGCTTTCCACAGCGCCGCCGCGGTTCCGATAACCTCGACACCCGCCTCTTTATATGTGGCGTCCGAGAACCCGGCCGCAGCGCCGGCCCCTTTCTCGATCAGGCACTCATACCCGAGCTTTTGCAGTTGACGGGCTGAATCCGGAGTCATCGCGACCCGGTTCTCACCGTCAAATGTTTCCTTTGGCGTTCCAATCTTCAACGGCGCGTCCCCCTAATTTTCGGTCAGTTCGCAAGGATAGTTGGCATTCTATCTGAAGAACCAGTTTTAACTGCGCAAGATTATTTCGCAAGCGCAGCATTGTTACGTCGTGTAAAATCCCGTCCACCTCAGATCCAGCGGCGGGTTTGCCTTTCATATCTGGCGAAATCCGTGCGAAAGGCACGGCGCATACGGTTTTCTTCCGGCACAATAAACCTGCGTTCCAAAATCCAGACAAAAACAGGCATCAACACCAAGGACAGCACCGCGTCGAAACGCAGAATCAAGCCGGCCAGAATAAGTACATCGCCAACGTAGATCGGATTGCGGCTGCGCTTGAAGATACCTGTTTGAACCAGACTCGATGGAGTTTCATGCGGCAGGACGGTTGTTCGATGTCGACGAAACTCGGCAATCGCCAGCACGACAAGAACGACGCCGCCCCCGATCAGAAGGCCGCTGAGCAGGTCGGTAAACCCGCTGGCCAGCGACAGACCGAAGGACGCATAGTTCGCCTGCAGCCAGGCGAGAACGGCAAAGGCCGCCAACCAAGCGGGCGGGATGTCGAGTTTGCGCTTCATGCTTGCTCCTTTGGTCCTGCGGTATGGATGTCGCATTTGTCGGGGTATGTACCGCTTTGCATCCACGAAAGCAAAACCACAGTTAGTCGCATCTGTGCATTTTCGGCCGAACGCGTAGACACGGCAGAACTGATCAGATAGCCCTTTAGTCAGACATTTGTCAGAATTCTGCACAGGACCTCCATGACTGATTTCGCTGCAACCAAAGCCATGTTCGATCTGCCGAATGGAACCATTTATCTGGACGGCAACTCGCTTGGCCCATTGCCACGTGCTGCCGCCGAACGGGTGAGTGGAATGATGACACACGAATGGGGTCAAATGCTGATCACCGGTTGGAACAAGGCCGGGTGGATGGGGCTTCCGACCGGGCTTGGCGACCGTATCGGACGGTTGATCGGGGCGGAACCGGGTACCATCGTGACCGGCGATACCCTGTCGATCAAGGTCTATCAGGCTGTTGCCTCGGCGCTGGAGCTTTGCCCCGACCGCAAGGTTGTGCTGTCTGATAACGGCAATTTCCCTTCGGACCTTTATATGGTCGACGGTCTGCTGCGTTCACTCGGATCGGAGTACGAATTACGGGTGGTCGCACCCGAGGATGTTGCCGAAAACATCACCAAAGACGTCGCGGTTCTGATGCTGACCGAGGTCGATTACCGGTCTGGCCGGATCCATGACATGAAGGCGCTGACGGAACAGGCCCATGCGAACGGCACAATAACCGTTTGGGATTTGGCCCATTCCGCAGGGGCGATCCCGGTTGATCTGTCCAGCTGCAATGCGGATTTTGCCGTTGGCTGCAGCTATAAGTATCTGAACGGAGGCCCTGGCGCGCCGGCGTTCATCTATGTGGCGCCCCGCCATGCGGATCGCGTGCGCCCTGCATTATCCGGGTGGCTGGGCCATGAAGCCCCGTTCACGTTTGATCTAGATTACCGCCCCGGACAGGGTATCGAACGGATGCGTGTCGGCACACCTCCGATCATCCAGATGACCGCGCTGTCTGCGGCGATGGACATCTGGGACATGGCCAACATCATGGACGTGCGCGCCAAGTCAATCGAACTGACCGAGCTGTTTATTTCGGGCGTCGAGGCCACCTGCCCTGACCTGAAACTGGCCAGCCCCCGCGACCCTGCGCAGCGTGGCAGTCAGGTTTCATTCCGTTTCGCCGATGGCTATGCCGCAATGCAGGCCTTGATCGCGCGCGGCGTGATCGGTGATTTCCGCGCCCCGGACATCATGCGCTTTGGGTTCACCCCGCTCTATATCGATGAGCAGGATGTAAACGGCGCGGTGGACATTCTGGCCGACATCATGACCAACCGGTTATGGGACGCACCGGAATTCAAAGTCAGACAGCGGGTTACCTGATTTCCAACGCTGCACCAATCATGGCGGCAAGGTTCGAGTTCATCCGGTCGAATTCTTGAAAATCCGTCGCGCTGATTTTGTTTCCCCGCAGCGCAGAGGCAATGGTCTCCGCAGTTTCTCTTGCGCCATCAAACAAACGGGCACGATCATTCGACGCTTCTTTCTGTAGCCACCCGGTATATAAAGATTGCAGCCGGGCCTCGCCCTGCGTGATGATATCCGAGGCCAGCGACTTTCCTGCATCTAACAGTTCCATCCCGTGTGGAGAGGACATGATCTGAGCCATACCATCGGTCTGCACGTGGATTGCCTGGCCGATGATCTGCGAAACCGAGCCGTCTGCCTGCAGGGCTTTCGCAACGGCTTCGATCTTCTCCTCATAGTGCAACTCGGTGAGTCTGCGCAGGATTGCCTCTTTGTTGTCGAAATACAGATACAATGCCGGGCGCGAGATCCCCACGCCCTTTGCGATTTCATCCATCGACGTCTTTTTAAAGCCGTAAGCCGCGAATGCCTTACGCGCCGAATCCAGTATGGCAAGGCACTTTGCGTCTAGCACGAAATCTCTCATCTGAACCTTTTGACACTTTTCACTCAATTTGTCAGTTGACACTCTGACACTCACACCCATTTATGTCAGAACGTCACTAAATGCCAAGAGGGAGACGCAGCTATGACGGCCAGCTTAAAGATAAATGGGACGTCATATAAGGTCGATCTACCCGAGGATGTCCCCCTTTTATGGGTTCTGCGCGACGAGATCGGACTGACCGGCACCAAGTTTGGCTGCGGGGTTGCGGCATGCGGCGCCTGTACCGTTCATATAGACGGAGAAGCCGTGCGCTCTTGCCAGGTTGCCTTGTCCGATGTCTGGGGTGACGTCACCACAATCGAAGGTCTGGGCAGCCCGGATGCGATGGCCAAGATACAGCAGGCCTGGGTTGACCATCAGGTTGCGCAATGCGGTTATTGCCAATCGGGTCAGGTCATGCAAGCCGCCGCGCTATTGGCCGAGAACCCCAGCCCCACGGATCAGGACATAGACGATGCGATGCAGGGCAATCTGTGCCGCTGCGGCACCTATCCCCGTATCCGTGCCGCGATCCATGACGCAGCCTCCAGACTGAAGGAGGCATAAGCGATGGCTTCCGTAGGAAAAATTCTTCGCCGCACGTTTCTTATCGGCTCAGCCGCCATTGTTGGCGGCGTCGCGTTTGGCGCCTATTATGTCAGCCGCCCGGCAGCCAACCCGCTGAAGCCTGGCGATGGGGAAACCGCGCTTAGCCCGTTCATCCTGATTGATCAGCAGGGCGTAACCCTGTTCGCGCCACGTGCCGAGATGGGACAGGGCGTAATGACCACTTGGGCAGCCCTGATTGCCGAAGAACTGGACGTCGAATTGGACGATATCCGGGTCCTTCACGGGCCTGCGGCAGCCGCCTATTACAACTCGGCCATTTTGGGTGAGAGCCTGCCGAACAAGGGATATGACATCTCGAATTTCCAGCACAATCTGGCACAGTCGCTGGGCGTTCTGGGCAAGGTTGTCAGTCTGCAGGTCACAGGCGGCTCGACCTCGATGCGCGATGGGTTCGAACGCATGCGGGAAGCCGGGGCCACAGCCCGGGAAACGCTGAAACAAGCAGCGGCTGATCGTCTGGGCCTGGAGCGTGACCAGTTGAAGACCGAAAACGGCGCCGTGATCGCGCCGGACGGGACGCGCATTCCCTATACTGAACTGGCTGAGGCCGCCGGACAGATCGAGCCCATGCAGGTCGAGCTGCGCGATCCCTCAGACTGGCGTTTGCTGGGACAGAACCTGCCACGAGTCGACATGGTTGGAAAATCCACGGGCACGGCTGAGTTCGGCATTGACGTGCGCCCCGAGGGTCTGAAATTCGCGTCGGTTCGGATGAACCCGAAACTGGGCGGTGCGATGAACGGCTTTGACGCCAGCGCTGCGGAATCCATGCCCGGCGTAGAGAAGGTGGTCGATCTGGGCAACGGCGTGGCCGTTATTGCCAATAACACCTGGCTGGCCATTCAAGCGGTTGAGGCAATAGACGTCGATTGGGCCGACGCCCCATACCCGCCGGATACTGACGGTATATTCGCAAAAATTGCCGAGGCGTTTGACGACTCGCCAAATTCGACCATGCGTGACGATGGCGATGTTGAAACCTTGCCCGAAGGGGCCACCGAAATTACCGCTGAATATCAGGTACCCTATCTGGCGCATTCCACGATGGAACCGATGAACGCCACCGCGCTGTTCACTGGTTCCAACCTCGAGCTGTGGTGTGGCAACCAGGCGCCGACCTTCCTTCTGACCCGCGCTGCAAACACGGCGAATTTGGATAAAGAAGCGGTCGAGATTCACACCACCTATCTTGGGGGCGGATTTGGTCGTCGTGGAGAGCTGGATTTCATCGAAATCGCCACCAAAGTCGCCATGGCCATGCCCAATACTCCGGTCCAGACCACCTGGAGCCGCGAGGAGGACATGCGCCATGACTTCTACCGGCCCGGTGCACTGGCGCGGATGCGTGGCGCGGTCAAAGACGGCAAGGCGGTTCTGATCGACGCCAGAGTTGCATCGCAATCCTGCACGCAACAGGCCGTGGAACGCATCTCGGGCCTGCCCGGCGCTGGCCCCGACAAGGTCCTGGTCGAAGGTCTTTTTAACCAGCCCTATGCCGTGCCGAACTACCGCGTCAGCGGCCACATCGCCGATCTGGATGTACCTGTCGGGTTCTGGCGTTCGGTCGGCAATAGCCATAACGGGTTCTTCCACGAGACATTCATGGACGAGCTGGCCCTGGCCGCCGGTCGCGACCCGCTGGAGTTCCGTCTTGAGCTGGCCCAAACCGAGCACGCGCCGTCGGCAGCTGTCCTGCAAGCCGTCAAGGAAATGTCAGGTTGGACGGGTGAAACGCCTGCCGGTTTTGGTCGTGGCGTAGCAATGACCTACAGCTTTGGCACCCCGGTAGCGCAGGTGATCGAGGTGGTCGATGAGGACGGCACCGTTCGCATCGCAAAAGCGTGGATTGCCTGTGATGTGGGTCTTGCTTTGGATCCGGGAACGGTCGAAGCGCAGATGTTCGGTGGCATGATCTATGGCCTGTCAGCAGCCGTGATGGGTGAGATCACCTTCGCCAACGGTGAGGTCGAGCAATTTAACTTCCCCGACTATGACGCGCTGCGAATGCATAACGCCCCGGTGACCGAGGTTCGTATTCTGGAAACCAACCGCCATCTGGGTGGTGTGGGCGAGCCGGGAACGCCTCCGTCGATGCCAGCGCTTGGCAACGCCCTGTTCGACCTTACCGGCAAGCGCGCCCGCAGCTTGCCATTGATCAATCAATTCAATCTGCTGGTTTGATAGCAAAGCGCCGGTCCCTTCAATCAGGGCTGGCGCAGGGACTCAGGCGGTTTGTTTAACCAATCCCGATCGCACTCCTGCGGACCAGTCGCGTGCCGCATCGCCAAACGCCTCAAAAAGCGGCCGCGAGACAGGGTCATTGACCGCGTCCCATTCCGGGTGCCATTGCACCGACAGGGTGAAACCGGGCGCGTCCTGCACATAAATCGCCTCGGGCGTACCGTCTGGTGCAGCGCCGTCAATCACAATGCGATGTCCAACAGTTTTGATCCCCTGCCCGTGCAGCGTGTTGGTCATCACCTCGGCAGCGCCCATCAACCGATGAAACACGCCCCCCTCGGTCAGGTTGACCACATGGCGCAGGGCAAATTTTTCTTCCAACGTGCCGTCGGGTGGCATCCGGTGGTTCATTCGCCCCGGCAAATTCCGGATTTCCGGATAAAGTGTTCCGCCCATGGCCACGTTAACTTCTTGAAAGCCGCGGCAGATACCGAAAAAGGGCTGCCCCCTTTCGACACAGGCCCGCACCAAAGGTAACGTGATCGCATCGCGAGCCCGGTCGAAATCACCGTGCGCTTCGGTTGCGGGTTCGCCATATTCCTCGGGATGTACATTGGGGCGTCCTCCTGTCAGCAGGAAGCCATCACAGACTTGCAACAGTTCCTCAACACAGACATACCGCGGGTCGGCAGGGATCAGCATCGGCAAGCAACCCGAGACATTGGCCACCGCGTCCGAGTTCATCGTGCCGCCAGCATGAGTCGGATATTGATCGTTCATCAAATATGAATTGCCGATGATACCGACGACAGGTCGAGCCATTATTCTTTCCTAGTTCTTTCCGCACGTTCCGGGAAAGGTATCGACAGGGTCACAGGCGCGCAATAGCACATAGCCTGTGTGTCAGCGCAAGTCTCTGTTCACTCCTGCACAACAAGGGGTCTGATCGGACCACCGCCGAATAGGCCCTATTCGCTTTGCGCGCCGCTTGTGCCTCGTAAAGATCGGAGAGCTTTTGCCGGCTCTCCGAGTTCACCAAAGGTCAAACTTCGCCAGTCAACCCGGCCGCTTCGATCCCGGCCATGGCAGCGATGGCGTCGTTATCCGACGTGTCGCCGGTCACACCGACTGCGCCAATTACGGCACCTTTTCGGTCACGCAGCAGGACACCGCCCGGAACCGGCACGACCTGACCGCCATAAACACCGTTTACGGCGGCCATGAAATAGGCCTGCGCCTCGGCGCGTTGCATCTGGGCTGTGCCCGCCATCCCCAGCATGACCGAGCCGTAGGCCTTGCCCTGCGCAATCGCAAAACGACCAGGGGCAGCACCGTCTTCACGCTCAAACGCGATGACGTGGCCACCAGCATCAAGAACGATGACCGAGAGGGGTTTCAGCCCCAACTCGCGCCCTTTTTCAAGGGCTTTGCGGATAAGGGTACGCGCTTTGCGCAAAGAAATTACCATATTCGATCCAGTCATTTCTGTTGGGTTAAAGGCTGGCTTTCATCTCCAGACGGCGGGCGTGCAAGACAGGTTCAGTATAACCCGAGGGCTGAACACGACCTTTGAAAACCAGATCACAGGCCGCCTGGAAGGCGATGCCGTCGAAACCGGGAGCCATTGGGCGATACGCCGGATCGTTATCATTCTGCCGATCGACCACTACGGCCATTTTCCGCATCGCGGCCATGACTTGCGCCTCATCGACAGTGCCATGATGCAGCCAGTTGGCCAAGGCCTGAGACGAAATCCGGCACGTGGCACGGTCTTCCATCAGGCCAACATCATTGATGTCCAGCACTTTCGAACAGCCAACGCCCTGATCGACCCAGCGAACCACATAGCCTAGGATGCCTTGCGCGTTGTTTTCGATCTCACGCGCAATCTCATCATCGCTGAGATTGCGGCCGCCCAGCAAAGGCACAGTCAGCAGATCATCCAGCGTACCACGTGCGCCACCGGCAGCCAATTCGTCCTGGCGCTCTAGGACGTTGACCTTATGGTAATGTGTTGCGTGCAGCGTCGCGGCAGTCGGCGACGGCACCCAGGCGCAAGTTGCGCCCGATTTCGGATGACCGGTCTTGGCGTCCAGCATGTCACCCATACGGTCGGGCATCGCCCACATGCCTTTGCCAATCTGTGCCTTGCCCTTCAAGCCACATGCCAGACCGATATCAACATTGCGATCTTCATAAGACGCAATCCACGGCGTGTTCTTGATGTCGCCCTTGGGCAGCATTGGTCCTGCCTCCATCGAAGTGTGGATTTCATCCCCGGTCCGGTCCAGAAAGCCGGTGTTGATGAAGGCCACGCGCGATTTGGCGGCGCGGATACATTCCTTGAGGTTCGCCGAGGTGCGGCGCTCTTCATCCATAATACCGAGCTTTACGGTATTCCGCGGCAGGCCGAGGATGTCTTCAACCATATCGAAAATTTCTACGGCAAAGGCAACCTCTTCAGGTCCGTGCATCTTGGGCTTTACCACGTAGACCGAACCAGTGACCGAGTTGCCGCCATCGCGCTGCAGGTCGTGCATCGCAATCAGAGTGGTGCACAGCGCGTCCATCAGACCTTCGCCGATCTCGCGCCCTTCGGCATCCAGAACGGCGGGGTTGGTCATCAGGTGCCCCACATTGCGGACCAGCATCAGCGACCGGCCCTTAAGAACACCAGCGCCACCGTCCGCCGCGGTAAAAGTCAGGTCATCGGACAGTTTGCGTGTAAAAGTCGTGCCGCCTTTGCAGACCTCTTCGGTCAGATCACCCTTCATCAGGCCCAGCCAGTTGCCATAGGCAACCACCTTGTCCTCGGCATCCACACAGGCGACTGAATCTTCGCAGTCCATGATCGTCGACAGCGCCGATTCAAGATGCACGTCAGCAATACCGGCCGGGTCGGTGGCGCCAATGGTGCTGGAAGCGTCAATCACGACTTTGACATGCAGACCGTTGTTCTTCAGCAGAACAAAGTCCGGGTTTTCAGCAGCACCGCCAAAACCCACAAACTGCGCTGCATCTGCCAGCGCGGGCACCAGAACCCCATTTTCAACGCGCAGTTCTGACATTTCAGCCCATGATCCGCTGGCCAGCGGGGCGGCATCGTCCAGAAACGCTTTGGCCCAAGCAATCACGCGTGCTCCGCGCGCATCATCATAACCACCACCGACGGGAAGATCGCCCATTGCGTCGGTGCCATAAAGCGCGTCATACAAGCTGCCCCAGCGCGCATTCGCAGCGTTCAGTGCAAAACGCGCATTGGTAATAGGAACCACCAGCTGAGGACCGGGAATCAACGCGATCTCGGGATCCACATTGTCAGTTTCGATCTGAAAATCCGTGCCTTCAGCCACCAAATAACCGATCTCGCGCAGGAAATCCTGATAGGCGGCAGCATTATGCGGCTGGCCATTGTTTTCCAGATGCCAGGCATCGACGCGCCCCTGGATATCGGCCCGCTTTGCCAAAAGTGTACGGTTCTTTGGGCCCAACTCGTGAACCATCTGCGCAAGCCCGTTCCAGAAGGTGTCAGCCGCAACGCCTGTTCCAGACAGAGCACGCCCTTCTATGAATTCGGTCAGAATCCCGTCGACCTTGAGTCCGCTCCGCATCTTTCTGCTGCTCATGCCACATTCCCTCGTATGTACGCCGTTGTATACAGGCCCCAATTAGGGCGGATATTTCCGATAGGCAACATGTCTTGGTCAGTTTGGGTCTTTGGTCGTCAGGCCACGTCGACATCGACAGATGCTTATCGCCTATTGAACAAGCTTACTTGCACCGCTTGCAGCCCATCGCAGCAACCCATAACGTCGCGCCTGATACCAACCCCCATTCGAGGCCACCGATGCGCGACGCAGCCCCCACGACGATCTATCTGAAAGACTACACTCCGTTTGGTTATCTGGTGGACAGCGTACATCTGACCTTTGATCTGGCCCCAAATGCGACCCGAGTGACTTCGCGCATCGCCTTCCGGCCCAATCCTGATGCCTTAGACCGTCAGTTTTTCCTGCATGGTGAGCAACTGAAACTGATCCGTGCTACTGTTGACGGGGTTGAGATCACTCCAGACGTCACAGAGACCGGCCTGACGGCGGTTGTTCCCGACGCGGCATTTGTCTGGGAAGCCGAGGTCGAAATCGACCCAGGCAATAACACTGCGCTTGAGGGGCTCTACATGTCGAACGGCATGTATTGCACCCAATGCGAGGCCGAGGGGTTTCGCAAGATCACCTTCTATCCCGACCGACCCGACGTGATGTCGATCTTCACCGTACGCATTATTGGCGCGTTGCCGGTTCTGCTCTCGAACGGCAACCCGACCGGCAAGGGGGATGGTTGGGCCGAATGGAATGACCCCTGGCCCAAACCCGCCTATCTGTTCGCCCTTGTCGCAGGCGACCTGATTACACATCCCGGTCAGTTCACAACCAAATCGGGCCGCGAGGTTGAACTGAACCTGTGGGTGCGCCCCGGCGATGAGGGAAAATGCGCCTTCGGTATGGAGGCGCTGAAGAAGTCGATGAAATGGGACGAGGACGTCTATGGCCGCGAATACGACCTGGATGTCTTTAACATCGTCGCCGTCGATGATTTCAACATGGGGGCGATGGAAAACAAGGGTCTGAACATTTTCAACTCGTCCGCCGTGCTGGCCAGCCCTGAGACATCCACCGATATGAATTTCGAACGGATCGAGGCGATCATCGCGCATGAGTATTTCCACAACTGGACTGGCAACCGCATCACCTGCCGCGACTGGTTTCAGCTGTGCTTGAAAGAAGGTCTGACGGTGTACCGCGATGCGCAGTTCACCTCGGACATGCGCTCGGCCCCGGTCAAACGTATCCACGATGCCATCGACCTGCGGGCGCGCCAATTCGCCGAGGATAACGGCCCGCTTTCACATCCGGTAAGGCCAGAGAGCTTTCAGGAGATCAACAACTTCTACACCGCGACGGTCTACGAAAAAGGCGCCGAGGTGATCGGCATGCTGAAACGTCTGGTAGGTGACGAGGCCTATGCGCAGGCGCTGGAGCTGTATTTTGATCGGCATGACGGTCAGGCCTGCACCATCGAGGACTGGATCAAGGTGTTTGAAGACACCACAGGTCGCGACCTGACCCAGTTCAAACGCTGGTACAGCCAGTCTGGCACCCCGCGCGTATCGGTGACCGAAGAATGGACTGATGGCATCTACACCTTGACGCTGAGACAGCGCACCGACCCGACCCCCGGACAGTCAGAAAAACTGCCGCAGGTTATCCCCGTTGCGGTCGGGCTGATCGGCGCGAACGGGGATGAAACCATGCCCACAACCATTCTGGAGTTCACGCAGGAAACCCAAAGCTTTGCTTTCGAATACACAGTAGAAGGCTGGCGCTTGCAGGGTTGCGAAGGACCGGAACGCGTGGCCGGTGCCAATCCGCCCAAACCCACGGCCTCAATCCTGCGCGATTTCTCGGCCCCTGTGATTCTGGAACATGACCAGAGCAGCGCTGAGCGGGCCTTTTTGCTGGCTCATGACAGCGACCCGTTCAACCGCTGGCAGGCGGGGCGATCTTTAGCCGAAGACACGCTGATCAAGATGATCTTGACGGATGCGGCACCGGAAACGGATTATCTCGATGGCATCCTCGCCGTATTGCGCGACAGCGATCTTGACCCGTCTTATCGCGCCTTGATGCTGGGGTTGCCGTCCCAATCTGAACTTGCTGCGATGATGCATGAACAGGGTGTCACGCCCGACCCGATGGCCATTTGGACCGCTGTTGAAACGCTGCGGCAGGTAACGGCCCAGCACGTTCAGGATCTGCTGCCCCGCCTGCACAGCGAAACCAGCATCGAAGCAGCCTTTAGCCCGGACGCAGAACAAGCCGGCCAGCGGGCTCTGGGTGGGGCCGCACTGGCGTTGACCTCACGGCTGGACGGGGGTGCAAAAGCGGCCGAGGATTATCAGCGCGCCGATAACATGACCCTTCAGCTTTCGGCTTTGTCCTGCCTGTTGCGTGCGGGCAAAGGGGAACAGGAACTGAACGCGTTTTATGACCGGTGGCAAGATGACCGGCTGGTGATGGACAAATGGTTCGGCCTGCAGGTGGCGATGTCAGCCCCGGCAGAAACTGCAGATAACGTAAGCCACCTGACCGGGCACCCGGATTTCAACTGGAAGAACCCGAACCGTTTCCGGGCTGTTCTAGGGGCATTGGCGACGAATCACGCCGGTTTCCACCGTGCTGATGGAGCTGGTTATTCTCTGCTGGCGGACTGGCTGATCAAACTGGATCCGGTCAATCCGCAGACCACGGCGCGGATGTGTTCTGCATTCCAGACGTGGAAGCGGTATGACGCAGATCGCCAGGCCCTTATCCGCAACCAGCTGACCCGCATCGCCGAAACGCCAGACCTTTCACGGGACACGACCGAAATGGTGACGCGCATCCTGAACGCATGACCCCCTATTCCTATACACGGCATAACAGGTCACCGCAGGTCATCGCCATTCTGCTGTCGGTCTATGCCGCGCTGGCTGTGTTGGTCATCGCCTTTGATGCCGTCTGGTGGCTGATTGGCCTGCTGGCCCTGTTCACCCTGCCCGCATTATGGGACTTTGCACAAAACACTCGTTCGGGGCTCCGGCTGGAACAGGATGGGCTGCGGTGGTTCTCGGGGCGGCGCGAGGCTGGCGTAAGATTGAGCGAAATCGACCATGTGCGTCTGGATACACGCTGGGATTTCTCGGTGCGCATGTCGCTGGTGCTGACCTCGGAAAAGCGGATTCGCCTGCCCGATGAGTCGACCCCTCCGCATAAGGAACTCGAGTCCCGCCTGAAAGAGGCTGGCCTAAAGGTTGAACGGCATCATTTCGGCCCATTTTGAAACGATCCCGAGGCTCAGGGTGCATTGACCGGAACAAAGCGACAATAAGACGGTTGTAGCTTGAATTTGAGCCAAATAGAGGCCAGTCTCTAAAGCTAGGTTACGATTTTTTTTGTTTCGAGTGTAAGCATGTTCCGGTTTCTGATGGCCCAAAAGGCCCGCGTTCCACATCCATCCTTGAAAATTGCGTCAGATTTCGACGCCGCCGATGCAGTGCTGGCCGCTGCTCTGCCAGATCAGGGTTCGGTAAATATCCCCGTCGCAAATGTCTCGGCCGATGAACTGATCGGTCAGGACGTCATAGAGCTTGGCCGCGATCTGGCCCGTCAGGATCGGTGGGCAGACCTTTCTGCAAAGATGCGTGCCGCCGATGACGCGCGCGAAACTGCGCCCGATGGGATGCCAATCGCGGATTTGCTGGCATTCGGCGCTCGGTCCGATGTAGTGCTGGCGGTCGAACACGCTCTGTCCGATTATCGGGCATTGTCAGACTATGATCTTCTTGGCGGAATTTCTGAGCTTGAGGATGAAATGCGGGCGCATGAGGATGATCCGATGATCGCCCTTGTTGTGGCTATGGCGCATATTGACCTGGCCTGGGCGTGGCGCGGCACTGCGACAAACGCAGTTCTTCCCCCCTTGCACCGGTCTCGCTGCACCGCCCATTTCGACCGCGCGGCCGATATCCTGCCAAAATGCCGCGAAGCCGCGCCCAACAATGCGCTGGTTGCGGCTGTTGGCTGTGCTCTGCTGGCAGGTCAGCGCAAGTCCAATCTGCGCGTGGCTGATCAGTATGAACAGTTGATTACGTTGGACCCGCATAACCAACGCCATATGCGTGCAATGGGCACTCATCTGCTGCCACGCTGGTTCGGCAGCTATGAAGAGCTTGAGGTTCAGGCCCTGCGCAATGCAGCCCGTACCCATGACCTTTGGGGCGCCGGTGGCTACACGTGGGTCCAGTTTGATGCCATCGCCCTGGACGACGAAGCCTGCGCACGGCTGGATATCGAGTATTTCCTGCAGGGTTTGCACGATATTCTGCGCAACCGCCCCGACCAGCAGATGGTCAATATGCTGGCTGCCTATTGTGCGATAACCATCCAGAACGGCCTTGGGGGTAATGAAAAGGCCGACGCGGTGCGCGCTCAGATCCACGACGCGGCCAACTGGCTGATCCGTGATCACCTGACCGAACTACATCCGCTGATCTGGGCCCATGCGGCACAAGGGTTCAATAACTCGGTCCGCATCAACTCGCCCGAACGGTTTGCAGCCCGCGGGCACCGCGATGCGTTGCGGGCAATCGGCGACCTGTTTCGTGAGGAACTGCGCAGCGGCATGGATGTGACCTTTACTCCGACAGGGTTGCACCTGTCCGGACACTGATTCCCCCTTGCCCCTTTGGCGCGCCGGGCCTAATACGCAGGCTTAGACTTCTGCGGAAATGAGGCGCGCCATGCTCGACCTGACATACGAAATGCCTAAGCCCAAAACCATTGCCGGGGCCAAGCACGATTGGGAACTGGTAATCGGGATGGAGGTGCATGCGCAGGTCTCGTCCAATGCCAAGCTGTTCTCTGGCGCATCGACCCAATTCGGGGCCGAGCCGAACTCGAACGTGGCCTTTGTGGACGCGGCAATGCCGGGGATGCTGCCGGTGATCAACGAATATTGCGTCGAACAGGCCGTGCGCACCGGGTTGGGCCTGAAAGCCGATATCAACCTGAAATCGGCTTTTGACCGCAAGAATTATTTCTACCCCGACCTTCCGCAGGGTTATCAGATTTCCCAGCTTTATCAGCCCATTGTCGGCGAAGGTGAAGTTTTGGTCGAGATGGGCGACGGCACCGCGCGCATGGTGCGGATCGAACGCATCCACATGGAACAGGACGCGGGCAAGTCGATCCACGACATGGACCCGCATATGTCCTTCGTCGACCTGAACCGAACCGGTGTTTGCCTGATGGAGATCGTCAGCCGCCCCGACATTCGCGGCCCGGAAGAGGCCGCCGCCTATATCGCCAAGTTGCGTCAGATCCTGCGCTATCTGGGCACCTGTGATGGCAACATGCAGAACGGCAATTTGCGGGCAGACGTGAACGTCTCGATCTGTTTGCCGGGGGCCTATGAAAAGTATCAGGAAACACAGGATTTCTCGCATCTGGGCACCCGTTGTGAGATCAAGAACATGAACTCGATGCGCTTCATCCAGCAAGCCATTGAGGTCGAAGCCCGCCGCCAGATCGCGATCGTCGAAGGTGGTGGCAAGGTCGATCAGGAAACCCGCCTGTATGACCCGGACAAGTGCGAGACGCGTTCGATGCGGTCCAAGGAAGAAGCGCATGACTATCGCTACTTCCCTGACCCTGACCTGCTGCCGCTAGAGATCGAGCAGGCCTGGGTTGACGACATCGCCGCCAACCTGCCCGAGCTGCCTGACGATAAAAAAGCGCGTTTTATCAGCACGTTCGGACTGACGGACTATGACGCATCGGTGCTGACTGCTGATGTTGAATCGGCTGCCTATTTCGAAGAGGTCGCGCAGGGTCGCAATGGCAAACTGGCTGCAAACTGGGTCATTAACGAACTGTTTGGCCGCCTGAAAAAGGAAGATCACGAGATCACCGACTCGCCGGTTTCACCTGCACAGCTTGGCGGCATCATCGACCTGATTTCCTCGGACGCGATCTCGGGCAAGATCGCCAAGGACCTGTTCGAAATCGTCTATACCGAAGGCGGAGATCCGGCGCAGATCGTCGAAGACCGCGGCATGAAGCAGGTGACGGACACGGGCGCGATCGAGGCCGCTTTGGACGAGATCATAGCCGCCAATCCGGCACAGGTCGAGAAGGCCAAGGTAAACCCGAAACTGGCCGGCTGGTTCGTTGGTCAGGTAATGAAGGCGACTGGCGGCAAGGCCAATCCCAAGGCCGTTAACGAGCTGATTGCCAAGAAACTGGGATCGTAGATCTTTCGGTTTTACTGATTTCGGCGGCGGGACTTTAGCCTTTGCGCAAAGTCCCGCCGCTTGTCATTTGTGGCACCAGGCCCGCACCAGCAGATGTGCCGGAATTCGCCCGCTGCGCTATGATGACTTTCCCATTGTGATCAACCTGCTAGATTACCCGGAACTTACAGGTAGGAATTCCGATGCCCCGCTACGAATACAAAGTTGTCCCTTCCCCCCAAAAGTCTGCCAAGACCAAGGGTGAAAAGTCAGCCGAGGGACGTTTCGCTGCTTCTATTGAACAGGTGCTAAACCAGATGGGGCAGGATGGCTGGGAATATCAACGCGCCGAGTTGTTGCCCAGCGAGGAACGCTCCGGCCTGACCGGCAGCACCGTGAACTGGCGCAATGTGCTGATATTCCGCCGTGAAATTGATGTGCCTGTTGCCCCGACACCTGGCCCGACCGAAACAAAGGATGGCGTTGCTCTTGCTCAACCTGTTCCTGGTCCCGATACCGTTCAGGCCCCGGCCCCCATTGCGGAACAGGCCAAAGAGCCGCCTTTGTCGCTGAAAGGTGCTGAAACAGAAAAATCGGAAGACGAAACTGCAGAGACTGAAGGTCAAAAAACCTGATTGCCCTAACCGGGCCTGTCAAAAAAAACGGCTGTCAGGAGTAGCGTTTTGAATCTCAGCTCGTGACGTCGCGAATTAGCGTGTCCCATTGGGCAAAGACCTGATCTGGGGACAGATCGGCCTTTAGCGTAGGTGACACCTTGGACATCTGCGCCCTGAGGTCGGGTTCATGGATCAGCTTCAGCACTGCCTGTTCCAAACCACTGACATCGTTGACGGGAACCAGATATCCGTTCCGTCCGTTTTGAATGAACTCTGACGGACCGTAATCGCAATCGAAAGACACGACCGGTATCCCGCTGACCGCCGCCTCAGCGACGACATTGTGAAACCCTTCGAACCGCGAGGTGGCTACCAGAATGTCCGCACGCTGCGCCCATTCCCCGACCTCGATCGTATTGCCGGGCAGCCGAGCAACCGACTGTAGCCCCAGATCATCGCGCAGTTTCTGCAGATTTTCCCGCTCGCTGCCCTCACCATAGATAATCAACCTGGTATCTGGAGCTTGGGAATGAATGCGCTGCATCGCCTGCAGCAGCATGTCGAACCCCTTTTGCCGAACGAGGCGGCCAACCGCGACCAGTTGCACACCCTGCCTCGTGCCAGAGGATTCAACTCGCTCAAAGGGGAGGATCGGGTTCGGAATAACCATCCCCTTCTTGCGCAAAGTGAAGGGAAGATCCGCCAATCCGCGATGTGTCAGCCCGACAACCTTTGCTGCCTTTATCCCCGCAATCCCCTGAAGCGGTGCCCAAAGGGGATGTGCGTCCTGTCGCAGCGGATTATTGCGTTCAGAAATGATAACGGGAATCCCAGTTCCAACGCTTGCCAGAAGAGTCTGAACATTCACCTTGGTCAGGAATGAGATTACAACGTCCGGTCGGAATTTCTTTATGACAGAGCGGATATGCGTAATACGTGACGCCTGTCCCGTCGCCTTTTCTGCAACGCTGAGTTCAACATCGAGATGCATCGGGAAATAGGGACCATCGGTCGGCATCTGAAAACCGGTGACGTGGACAGCACAACCGCGCCGGGCAAAATGCCCTGAAAGCATCGCGATTACTTTCTCTGCCCCCCCAGGCCCAAATCCAGCCTGCACAAAAAGAACTCTCAAAACCAAATACCTGAAAAACATCCCGTCAAAGGAGGGTAGATTAGGGCCCGCGTTCGAGCAACTGTTATGCATGGAATGTTTTCACATTCAGGCTGAATTTCCTGATTTGTTGCAATCAGTGCAAGAAACCGGTCGAAATCACCAAAACACCGAAAAATTACCGGCCGGCTTTCACCTATCCAACCCGCGACCCTGTGCCAATCTCTGAACGATCACGGCAAAACCCGCGAATTGTCTTCGCTGCAGGGGTGCGACCGTTCCGGGCCGCGTTACAAAAGCCTGCCTAAACACCGATATCCAATGCCAAAGCATGGATCCGCGGCACGATATCTCCAAGCGCCCTGTGAACTGCGCGGTGGCGGGCAACGCGAGATTGCCCCTCGAATGCAGCCGCGCGGATTCGGATGTTGAAATGGCTTTCACCACCGTCTTGGAATCCGGCATGCCCGCGGTGGCTTTCGCTGTCGTCAACGATTTCAAGCTCATGTGGATCAAACGCCGATTGCAGGCGGCTTCGCATTTCTTCGGTCACGGTCATTTTTACGCTCAGCGGCAAAAATATTACCGCCCCCCTCTTCTACTTTCGGCTGCTTAGACTAAACTGCTGCCTCCGAGTCGAGAAGATGCGTTCTTAAGGATCATAGCATGACGAAATCAGACCCATTTGGATTCGATATGTCCGTCTCCAGCGCGAAGAAAAAAAACCCGCGTGGACGGCGTGGTATGTCTGGCGCGTCTGAAACTTCGGTGCGAATCTGTGACCATGAGGGCTGTGAAGAGCCTGGTAAATTTCGGGCCCCGAAAGCACCGGATGTTTTGGATGATTTCTTCTGGTTCTGCCAGCAGCATGTGCGCGAGTATAACCAGAAATGGAATTTCTTCGACGGCACGACCGAGGCCGAAATGAATGCTCAACAGTCTAAGGACAAAGTCTGGGAGCGTGAAACCAAACCCATGGGCGATCCCGAGGCACGTGCCTGGGCCCGTTTGGGAATCGAAGACCCGCACCAGGTGCTGGGCGCGAACAGTACCCAGAACAAAGGGCGCACTACAGGCGGAGGCGGCCGCCGCCTGCCCCCGACCGAACGTCGCGCTATCGAGATTCTGGAAGCCAATGACAGCTGGTCCAAGGCCGAAATCCGAAAGACCTATAAAAAGCTGATCAAGGTGTTGCACCCCGATATGAACGGCGGCGACCGCTCGCAGGAAGAGCAGCTGCAAGAAGTTGTCTGGGCCTGGGACCAGATCAAAGACAGCCGGAACTTTAAATAGGCGTTTTAATTGCTGGCCATACCCTGCAGCGCCAGCACTTCGGGGCGTTTCAAGCAACGTAACCGCGTTCGAGGAACCGACGCCTCAGCACACAGTTCAGGGAATAGCGCGCGCAATTCGTCGACGTCTTCGCGGTGAAAGGATTGCAGCGCCCTGTCGCCCAGAAACAGGCTTTCGCTGCGCACGCCATTGGATGTCAAAATCTCGTGCCGTTCGCAGGCAATGTGAAAATATTCTACCGGCTTATCGGGCGACACTTGATAGACCGTATCGCCATTGACCAAATGGATGGCAGCCGAAAAAACCTTTGCTTCGCCAAACAATAACTCGGCCCGCCAGCCTTCCAGCACGATCCGATGCTGAGGCGACACGTACAAATCCTGATCCGGCATCCCTTTGCCCAGGGCATTTCTCCGGATGCAGACAGGTCTGAACTTTGGCCTGCTGTGCAAAGCCATAGTGCTAAGAGCCCTTTTGCCGGTCCAGACAATAGGCAGTGCCCCGCCATTCGAGACGAGCACCCTGTCGCCAACAACCAATTTCTCGACCGGGACCGGTCCGTTGTCGGTATCAATCAAAGTCCCGGAAACAAAACAGGGCGGGTCTGTTGGATCAAGATCCGAGGTCGTGATCTTCCAGTTCCCCAATGTCATCGGGCCCGTCGGGTTCGCCGTGTCCCAGGCATAAACCTGGCCGCCCACCCGAATGAACTCGCCAGATTCCCCTGTGCCACGGTAATTGCCTTGGCCAAGATATGTGTAGGTCTGGAACGTTGCCCCACCATCGAACGAGATCGTAGAGCCAGAGATAATGGCAGGAACGGTCGTGTCCTGAACGATCAGGTCTCCGCGGCCAGTGCTGTTGACAGTATGGAGAAGGGCATCAAAAGCCATTGGTCAGGCCCAGGATGCTGACGACCGAATGCGCCAACAAATGACCATGGAAAGTACAGAACTAAAAGCAGCCTTAACCAAGCTTCTCATAAACTACCTCACTCGGAACCCATCAAAACTCACCAATATGTTCAGTCTAAAACACAGTTACCCCCAAACTAAGTGATATTTTCATATTTGAATGCATATTGTTGCCTGCTGGCCAACAATATCGCCTGATGTAAAAGTGCAATTTCACCAAGACCATCTCCTTATGTGTAATCCGATTGGGCACTGTGCCTTTATCTGAAACGAACGGAGGCGGTATGCCGAGCGCGTCAATACGAATGAAACTGCGCCTCAGTCTTTTAGCCTCGCCGCTTCCCCTTGCCCTTACCCGCAATATGTTGCACCACACACGGGTTCAGAAGCCCGCGCGGGGGCCGCGGTATCAGGATAAGGACGACAGGCATGGATTGGCCGATTGACGCAAACGCAAAACCAACAGAAGAGATTTCGGTCCGAGATGTGTTCGGCATCGATTCTGACATGCAGGTCAAACGCTTTTACGAACAGACAGAACGGGTTCCCGAGATCGACCCGACATATAAGTTCGACCCAGATACGACGCTGGCAATCCTCGCAGGGTTTACCCATAACCGCCGCGTGATGATTCAGGGTTATCACGGCACCGGTAAATCGACCCATATCGAACAGGTTGCCGCACGCCTGAATTGGCCGGCTGTGCGTGTGAACCTCGACAGCCATATCAGCCGGATCGACCTGATCGGCAAGGACGCGATCAAACTGCGCGACGGCAAGCAGGTTACGGATTTCCACGAAGGAATTCTGCCCTGGGCTCTGCGTAACCCTGTTGCGATCGTCTTTGACGAATACGACGCCGGGCGCGCAGACGTGATGTTTGTGATCCAGCGCGTTCTGGAAACCAATGGCAGCCTGACCCTGCTGGACCAGAACGAGATTCTGACCCCGCACAAGTATTTCCGCCTGTTTGCCACCGCCAATACTGTTGGCCTGGGTGACACAACCGGCCTGTATCACGGCACACAACAGATCAACCAAGCCCAGATGGACCGTTGGTCTCTGGTCGCGACGCTGAACTACCTTAGCCATGACGCAGAAACGATGATCGTTCTGTCCAAAGCGCCGCACTACAACACGGCCGAGGGCCGCAAGATCGTCGCTCAGATGGTCACCGTTGCCGATCTGACTCGGACCGCGTTCATGAACGGTGATCTTTCGACCGTGATGAGCCCCCGAACGGTAATCAACTGGGCCCAAAACGCCGAGATTTTCCGCAATGTCGGCTATGCTTTCCGCCTATCCTTTCTGAACAAATGCGACGAGCTGGAGCGCCAGACAGTGGCCGAGTTCTATCAGCGGTGTTTTGACGAGGAACTCCCGGAAAGCGCTGCAAGCACCAGCTTGGGATAACAAAATATACGGAATTTCCGGGGGCTTGTGCGTGGCACAGGCTTTCGGAAGCTCTGGTAGGGCCACATCATCAAAAGCTACGAAAGCTAGCCTTTATGCATTATTGGCCAAATGTGCCTGTGCAACTTCTCGAGCCGCATCTGGAGCCAACAATCCGTCGTCGTCAAGTTTCCAGATTCCAATGTGATTGTCACAGAATTCGCGAAGATGACCGCGTTTACTGACGTCTTCCGCCAATTTGGTTAAACTATCCGCCGCCTCTGTGAAGTTATGCATGGCATAATCATCAAAGTCCTGGGTTTTCCACGGCCGATCATCGCCGAAATGAAACGTCAGACTGACATTCTTGAGCATCAGCATTCGTTTCGAGTGCGCAGCGAGATTGAATAGCATTGGCTGTATGACCCCAGACATCCCGAGGCAGGAATCTGTGCGAACAAATTGATCGAAAACTTCTTTGGAAAAAACAAAGCAGTCGAAACCCGGATGCTGCATACCAACCTCGCCCATAGACAGGGGGTCATGGGAAAACCCATGCGCATCGCCAAATGTCCGGCGATTGATCGTGATGGCATCGAAACCACCCGCAATAAGCTGACGTACCGCGCCATAAAAATAGGGCTGAAGACAAATATCTGCATTAGTGTAGATTACAAAATCTCCGGGTTTAGCAACGGATGCACCCTTTTCCAGAATATCAAACAAAAGTGGCAAAGGCCGAGGAATTCGAAACGTTCCGACATCCAGAACCGTGCGTTCCAGTTTTGTCGCAACTTGCAGGCCGTAATGGGCCTGAATCAGATCTTCGTCCCCATGCACCGGAACCTGCACCAAAGTTGTTTCACCTTCACCAGCCAACGGATCTGATTTGGCAGTCACCATGCTATCCAACGTAGCGCGCTGCACATCATTCATCGCTCCGTCGACAGAAAAGAAATTTACGATATGCACCAGGTTGATTGGGTCAGGATCTTTGTATTTGGGATCGAAAACGTGAACTATCTCACTCAGCGGCGTTGAGGGTGACTGACAGAAAACATTCTCGGCTAGCCAGCCGGAGGGCTGTAATTCTATGGTCTGTCTTTTGATCCCGAACAATTTTCGAAATTGTCTTCTGAGTCCCATAAAACCGTCCCAAACAAATAACTATATCACGCGTTCGTGTACCGTTCGTTTTGCATTGTACTGACGGAAAAGTCACCCCCAGTTAGAATCACAGGCCACGCAGAAGCCGGGCGTTGCCTCTTTTCTACAGGTCCGGCGTTTTTGCAATTCGGGCGTGCCGCTGATTACCCGGAAAACAAAGCCGACCCTATGGTCAAGACCTATGATTGGCTCTAGGTTGCCCGAGTAGAACAAGACCGGACCTGCCACCGATGAGCAAACCCAAAGACAACCCCGCTGATCCGTTCAAGAAAGCTCTGGCCGAAGCCACCAAAGTGATGGCCGACGATCCGGAACTTACGGTGAGCTATACGGTCGACCCGTCGGGCCTGTCGGGTGAGTCGATGCGGTTGCCTCAGGTCTCGCGGCGCATGACGCGGGAAGAGGTTCTGTTGGCGCGCGGGACCGCGGATGCTTTGGCTTTGCAGCGACGCTATCACGATGATGCTACTCATAATCGCTATGCGCCTCCGGGTGACATGGCCCGCGATCTGTACGAGGCGATGGAGGTTGCCCGGTGCGAAGCGATGGGTGCGCGGGACATGCCAGGCACTGCGTCCAACATCGACGTCAAGATCGGGCACGAAGCGATCCGGCGTGGGTATGATCAGTGCAAACAGCCAGCTGACGCGCCTCTTTCGGTGGCCGCCGGCTATCTGATCCGGCATCTGGCCACTGGTCGCGACCTGCCGCCTGCGGCTGACAATGTCATGAACCTGTGGCGCGGGTTTATCGAAGATCAGGCGGGGGGCGTACTGGAGAACCTTGACGAGGTGCTTTCGGACCAGGCCGAATTCGCCAAGTTTGCACGCCAGATGATCAAGGATCTGGGCTATGGCGATCAGCTGGGCGATGACCCGGATGAGCTGGACGAAGATCAGGAAGATCAGGCCGAAGACGACGCCGAAGAACAGCCCGACCCCGACAGCACTGGCCAGGATGATCAGGACGAACAGGACGCGGATGCGACCCCTGAGCAGTCACAGGAAGAACAGCAGGATCAGTCTCAGGCCCAAGTCTCCATGGATGAGATGGCCGAGGATGAAATGGGAGAAGAGGCCGAGATGCCCGAGGGCGAGGCCCCGCTGGAGCCGCCTGCCCCTCCGCCTGCATCCGATGCTGATCCCGACTATAAGGTCTACCTGAGCACCCATGACGAAGAGATCGCCGCCGAGGATCTGGCGGAGCCCGCTGAGCTGGAACGCCTTCGGGCCTATCTGGATCAACAGCTAGAACCGTTGAAAGGCGCCGTCAGCCGTTTGGCCAACAAATTGCAGCGCCGGTTGCAGGCGCAACAGAACCGCAGCTGGGAGTTCGACCGCGAAGAAGGCATACTGGACGCGGGCCGTCTGGCGCGTGTTGTTGCAAGCCCAACCACACCGCTGAGCTTTAAGGTCGAGAAGGACACTGAGTTCCGCGATACGGTGGTGACGCTGCTGTTGGATAATTCGGGCTCGATGCGCGGGCGACCTATTTCGATCGCGGCGATCTGCGCGGATGTTCTGGCACGCACGCTGGAACGCTGCAACGTCAAGGTTGAGATTCTGGGCTTTACCACGCGAGCGTGGAAAGGCGGACTGGCGCGTGAGGCCTGGCTGAACGATGGCCGTCCACAGCAGCCCGGTCGCCTGAACGACCTTCGCCATATCATCTACAAAGGCGCAGATGCCCCGTGGCGACGCGCCCGGCCCAATCTGGGGCTGATGATGAAAGAAGGTCTGCTGAAGGAAAATATCGACGGCGAGGCGCTGGAATGGGCGCATCGCCGGATGACGGCAAGGCGCGAGCAGCGCAAGATTTTGATGGTAATCTCGGACGGGGCGCCGGTCGATGATTCAACGCTCAGCGTGAACCCAGCAAACTATCTGGAAAAGCACCTGCGCGATGTGATCGGGATGGTCGAAAAGCGCAAGATGGTGGAATTGCTTGCCATCGGCATCGGCCATGACGTGACCCGGTATTACGACCGCGCCGTGACCATCACGGATGTCGAGCAACTGGCCGGAGCCATGACTGAGCAACTGGCCGCTCTGTTTGACAGTGATCCGCGCGCACGAGCACGGGTGATGGGAATGAAGAGAGTAGGCTGAATCGCCTTTTCCATAACATGGCGTCGCGCGCTCCAAACTGATAGAGGTATGACATGTTTCAGTCCTTCGCCGTGACCGCACGGCCGGAACAGGGCCCGCCCCGGCTGGCCGATCTGCGGACCGAATTGGCACGCGACGGGTTGGACGGTTTCTTGGTCCCGCGCGCGGATGTGCATCAAGGCGAGTATGTGGCCCCGCGCGACGAACGGCTTGCCTGGCTGACCGGGTTCACAGGTTCGGCCGGGTTTTGCGTGGTTTTGGCAGATAAGGCCGGCGTCTTCATTGACGGACGTTATCGCACTCAGGTCAAAGCGCAGGTCGCCGCCGATTACACACCTGTTCCATGGCCCGAGGTCAGCCTTGCCGCGTGGCTAAAGGAACAACTCCCGCAGGGTGGTCGGGTTGGCTTTGATCCGTGGCTACATTCGGCGGGTCAGATCGCGAAAACGCAGACCGACCTTGAAGGCCGAGATATTACACTGGTGCACAGCGACAATCTGGTGGACCGGGTTTGGCGGGATCAACCCGATCCACCACTGAACCCGGTAAAGCTGCACCCGATCGAATTCGCGGGCGAAAGCGCAGACAGCAAAATCGCGCGTCTGGCGCAGTCCCTGCAGGACGCGGGCTGTGGCGCAGCGGTGATTACCCTGCCCGACTCGATCATGTGGTTGTTGAATATTCGGGGCTCCGATATCGGGTACAACCCGGTGGCGCATGGGTTTGCTATACTGCATGCGGATGGCCGCGTGGATCTGTTCATGGCGCACCAAAAGCTGAACGTGGCGATGGCCGATTCAGTCACAGTTCATGCGCCGGACACGTTTGTGACGGCTGTCGCAGCGCTTGACGGTAAGGTTCAGGTTGATCTTGGTACGCTGCCACAGGCAGTGGCCGATGTGCTAGAAGGGCAGATGGTCGATGGCGGCGACCCTTGTGCGCTGCCCAAAGCCTGCAAGAACCCTGCCGAAATCGCAGGCAGTGCCGAGGCACATCTGCGCGATGCTGTCGCTGTGATCGAAACGCTATGCTGGCTGGATGCGCAAGCCGCTGGCAATGTTACGGAAACGCAGGTGGTCACTCGGCTTGAGGAGAACCGGCGCAAGGATAATGCCCTGCAGGATATCTCGTTCGATACGATTGCAGGGACAGGACCCAATGGCGCGATCATGCATTACCGGGTGACCGAGGAAACCGACAGCCTGCTGCAAGACGGTCATATCCTGGTGCTGGACAGCGGCGGACAATATTTGGATGGCACGACTGATATTACCCGGACCATTGCTATCGGCAATGTGGGTGAAGAAGAAAAAGCCTGCTTTACTCGCGTGCTGAAAGGCATGATCGCCATGTCTATGCTGCGCTGGCCTGCCGGGTTGGCTGGACGTGATATCGAATCCGTGGCGCGTGTGCCCCTATGGGCAGCGGGTCAGGACTTTAATCACGGTGTCGGGCACGGCGTCGGTGCCTATCTGAGTGTGCATGAGGGTCCTCAGCGTCTGTCCAAAGCCAGCCATGAGCCCTTGCTGCCGGGCATGATCTTGTCGAATGAGCCGGGTTATTACCGCGAAGGTGCCTTTGGAATCCGGATTGAAAACCTTTTGGTGGTGCAATCTGCCCCTACCCTGCCCAGTGGTGACGCGGAACGTCCCATGTTGGAATGGCGCACATTGACCTATGTCCCTATCGACCGACGCTTGGTTCTGACCGATATGCTGACGGCAGTCGAACGCGACTGGCTGAACGCATATCACCGCGAAGTTGCCGAAAAAGTTCGACCAAGGCTGGGAGATGACGCCCAACTGTGGTTGGATGCCGCAACCGCACCGATCTGACACCGCATCGTTACATATACCGGGCAGTGGACAAGCGGGAAACCGGACCAGAGGAAAGAGCAAAGATGACCGAGATCACCATTCGCAAGACACCAGGCAAATGGAGCGTCCGTTCAGGAGGCGCCATTCTGGGTGAAACCACAAATGCTCTGGAATTGCTCGAGGGCGATCTTGATCCGGTCATCTATTTCCCTCGTACCGATATCGCGATGGCATTTCTGGATGTTACCGACAAGGTCACGCAGTGCAAACACAAGGGCCAAGCCACGCATTTTTCGATCGTCAACAAATCCTCGGTCACTGAAAACGCTGCTTGGAGCTATGAAGACCCGATCCATTCTGCCTTAGACATCAAAGGCCATGTCGCCTTCTACCCGCTTGATTCCGTGAAGGTCGAACAAATCTGACGTATGTCCCAGATGCGCAATACCTCTACTCAATCTAGTTGTTGCACAATATGAAAGGCCAGATCGCTTTGGCCTTCACGTCAAAATCTGGCTCGAAGTAAGTGAACGATCCTTTTCGCTGGATACCACGAAAGTAGCATACGAGCCCGACCTGCACCTTGGGATTTCTCGCTGCGCCTACACTAATATCTGCTTTTTCCGGTATTCATGGCGCAGTTTCTTGGCAAAACCCACGCCCAAAATGGTCTGTTTTTCTGGCACCAAATAGATTTGCTTTTTGTCGATCTAATGCCGCAATCAAGGTGAGTTTAGAGAGTTAAACTGAAGCCTGCTCAAGATCTAAAACTCATCAAATTCCGGAACATTTCCAAGCCTAATGATGAAGCTTGGCGCCCCGACCTCGCCACTGTTCGGGTCCTCACTGACCATGTAGGCATCAGCGCCAGCGCAATCGTCGGATAGCGCTTCCCTTTCTGCTCTGTTTTGTGCTTCCGCCGCCGTGGAGTATTCAAATTGCTTGCCAATTTTCAAGCTTCCTTGCCCTCCGCGACCGGGCTTATTTTCTACGTATGTCTGGCAGATATAGTGAATTTTTTCTGAGCTCTCATCTGAGATTGTCATGGCAGTATCCGTAAAATGAGTATGGGTGCGATTGATGCATGGGAAAAACAATGCTCGCTAGCCGCTTTGTTCGTGTTTCGATCATTCAAGTCGGGCAAAAAGAAGGGGCGACAATCCTGTCACCGCTTTTTGACGGGCTTCGGCGGACAGGCTTCAGATAATGTATTCGCATCCCTTTCGAGCCGAGTTTTGCGGAGCCGGGCATTCTTGATCTGTCTTTGCTCTGCTTCTTCGTTGACCATTTCTCTAACGATCCGCGTTGTTTTGTCCATCGGTGTTTCCGCCTTGGGAACGTGTGCATTGAAGACAGTTTTTTTTGTCAGCTTTGCCAATGGTTATTCTCCTAACCGTTTTCAACGGTGCATTTATCAGTTGAGTGTTCAAATCGATGCCAGGTGATTGCCTGATCCTTGAGAGACATGCGCGTGTCGTGAATGACTGCCACGGAGCAGCTTTGTCTTAACGTCAGGAGCGGACATAGCATTCATCAATGCACTATAGTTCATTTGGAACTTCATTTCCGATCCTACGCTTTGCGTCGAATGGTAAGTGCCAACGACAAGATGATCGCTTGTTGCACCGATAAACCTGTATCCAGGGGGCATCGAAAGCCCCAAAATGTTCGTGTCTTGCTGACCAACGGCCAGAATTATTTGTGTGCTCTGTCCGCTTTTCGGGACGAGGTGAAGTCTTTTGAATACCGGATCGCAGATACTCTGAGGGTGAGATGCAGGTTTGGACCCTGTTTCAATTACCTCAGCGACAAGCGTAAATGCATCCGTATACATCCCGCCTATCTGATCTCCGGATACCGGATCAACGCCCAGAAGCATTGCTTCCCCCAGCCTTAGATCATTGATGCGACAAGCTGGGTGTCCGCCGAGGGCCCAAGGAAGGTTGGCCGAGTTTCCGCCAGATACCGTGTGAAGGAAGGGACCACACTGCCCCTCTGTTTCATTCGCCAGTTCAGATAGGGCCTCCATATCTGCAGCATTCGGGGCAATTCCCCCCAGACATGCAAAGTTCGCTCCGATGCCTTTCAGCGTAACGCCGGGCATGTCCACCACTTGCTGTGCAACCGAGCCGAGGTCCTTTGGCATGATCCCTTCGCGCAGATCGCCCATCTCAACCATCAGGATAATGCCGTGAATGCAGTCTTTCCGGATCGCGGCGGCGGCCAGAGCGGTAATCACGAGGATTTCTGTATTGTAGCTCGCCTCACAGTATTGGATGACCTGATCGACCTGACTCAGCATTGGTGTACGGATCAATGTGATCGGGCATGTCATGCCCGCGTTGCGTAACCTTCGCACGTTACTAAGCCGCGCTTCCGCAAGCCCCACAGCGCCGCCGTCGAGCATAGCCTGAGCGATGGCTGGATGCCCGCACACCGCCTTGGTCACACCGGTGACACCGATGCCGCGTGTCTTGAGGCGCTCGACAACAGTCTTCGCATTGTGACGTATCTTGCTCAGATGCACCTCAATGCGAGGGGTACTCATATCGCAGCCACGGGTGTGGAGTGATGTAACCCAGGGTAAGCGGCAACAACCATTGCAAGCAAATGCGAAGCCGGCCGGCTGAGTACATCCGTTACCGGCAGCCCGAGTATTTGTGACTGTGCGGCGATCGTGTCGGTTACCTCGGCCTCGGACATCCCCTCATGATTGAGCGTGACACCAATGACCTTTGTGTCAGCAAATGCTTCGATAAGGGCAATCTCACTTGCAGGCTTGGGCATCGGCATATTGGGAAAGTCACAGCGATGCGCGCGCTTTGGAGCGTGCTGGAGGATTACGGCGTCCGGCTGGCTGCCCCGCAGGATAAAGGCGGATGTGCAGAATGCCGGATGGCTCAACGCCCCTTGACCTTCGATCAATATGACATCGGGTCGTTCAGACTCGGAAGCGTCAACGATCGCGCCTTCAAGTTCGCCGCAACAGAACTGCGGTGGTACGGCATCCATTGCCACCCCATATTTTGCACCCTGCATCAAACCTGTCTGGCCCGTACCAACAAGGACGGTCTTGATGCCTCTTGAGTTCAAGGCACGGGCCAAAACAGTCGCTGTTGTCCGCTTTCCAATGGCGCAGTCGGTCCCAAGAACCGCTATGCGCAGTGCTTTCACACCTGCAATACTTCCATCGAACAGGCGCATATCCTTGCTGGGTTTAGGTTTGCGAATATCTCGGATGGTGACTTTGCGTTCGGCCGCAAAAGAGGCGATTTCTGGATCATCGCCCAGATACTCATGCAATCCACTGACGATGTTCATACCAAGTGATATCGCGTCGAGAACAACGTCACGATCTGTCGATGAGAGCCTGCCCGTAGATGGTGCCATCCCGTAAATGAGGGTATCTGGGATTACGGCTTCATGGACAACAGCAGCGTCCAGACTTCTGAAGACCGGAATGTGGTTTACAGTATCGTCAAGAACCAGTCCGCTGTCTCTGCCGTCGTGATCGCTATCTATGACAGACAGGATCCTGTAGGCCTCTGAATGGCGAACGAGGCCATTTGCAGTTTTGCCATCCGCCTTGGCAAAGTTACCTTGGCAATAGACAATCGCAGTTGGCGGTAAGATGATCTGAGTGGCAGAAGTTGATCTTATGGGTTCGTCGCTGGTCAATGGCGGCGCCTGCGCCCCGCTAACAGGACGACGGATCGTGTTTGCCACGTTAAAGTCGGTTTTCATGATGTTTCCTTTGTGTGGTCGACACCCAAGGCAACACGGTCGTCACCATCGGATACCAAAGTCGAAATAGTCGCGCCGCGCGCTCAGTTATCGAGAACGCACAGGCCTTTAGATGACTTGAAATTCTTGTTGCAGTTCCAACGGTTTCCGGACCTGTCAAGATGGGCATTCGCAGGAAGCTCTATTGTTTCGCAATTCACACCTGAGGTCGCGTATCCCCGCTCGCACTTCCATCCCGTGCCGTACGTTGCATCGTCCAAGTAGGCATGTTCAGGGATCACGACGGCCGCGCACGTGCCATCCTGTACAAAATATCCACGTTCACATGTCCAGGGTTGGCCGTATCCTGATGAATTCAGATACGCGTTGGCCGGGACCACAATGGCGACGCAACGGTCGTCCAATGCTTCGAACCCACGTTTGCATTCCCACGCGGGTCCATAGGTCGTATCAGCCAGATAAGCGTTTGCGGGTACGACAATTTCTTGGCACGTATCGTCGATTTTGAGAAAACCGCGAGAGCAATGCCAACGTTCACCTGATGAATCAAGGAATCCGCCATCGGGTACAATCACCGCAACACAGGTCGCTTCATCGTTCTCGCGAAAACCATGAAGACATTCCCAACCTAAACCATAGGTACGGTTGGTCGGATAGGCATTTTCTGGCACTACGACAGCTGCGCAGACGTCGCCACTCAACCTATACCCGGCGTTGCATTTCCAACCGTCACCGTAACTCGTTGCGGTGGCATTGTCTGGCACCGATTGCGATGTAGATTGAGCGAATGCAGGCATCGAAAATAAAAGCAAAGCACAGAGTGTAAACCCAAGCAGCGCCGCACTCATCTGAATGCCTAGTGACAGATTTGCGCGCCAAGTCGTCCGAAAGAGTTGCGGCATTGCCTTTGCCTTATGATCCATCCAACTCAAGCCCCGCGATACAGGCATCTGCGAGGTCGCGGCTTGGCGAATCTGACCCCGGCAGTGTTGCCCAACCTGTATCCATCATGGCCTTGCGGCGGTTGAAGCCAGAGGCCTCTTGCAGTGTTTCGATTATTTCTTCGCGCTTGGGGTCAGCGGTTGACCTGTTCAGGCAGACCGGCACCATCGCAAGCGTTACTTCTTCGCTAGCATGGTCTTTCGCCAACTCTTGAGCGCTGCCGCTGGTTGTCCATCCGCCCCAGGTAAAGCCAAGGATTGAGACCGCCACCGCACCACACAAAGCACCGTAGATGCCTGGTTTCGTCCATTCTGGAAATGTCATTTTAGTTCCTCTGGCGGAGAAAGCGCCGCCTCGCTGTTTTATGTCTTTCTGCGCAATCTTGATCTTGCGCCCGGGCCAATCCCAGGACGCGATGGTCGATAGGCGCAGTTTTTGCCTATCGGAAGCTCATTTGATCAACGGTTGCGTTGTGGTTTATTGGCAAGCCATCGGTGCGTCTGATCACCACAAACGGATCAACTAACGTCACAAGCGATGTGGTCGTGCGCGAAAACATCGGCAACTTTCCCAAACATCAAATCCAAGTAGAGGACGTGACAGCTGAATTTTCATGATGGAAGAACTTAGTTCACTCTAGCAGGCGATACGCCTGGGCTGCAGAAAACCAGAACTTTAGTGTTCCCTATGTAACCACTTGGAGACGCAATTACAACGCTCGTGGCCCTACCGCTGTTCCCAAGGCCCCGATACCGATCAATAAATTGGTTTCAACCTGGCATTTGCTTTGTGTATCGGCAAATCCGTGACCACTTATGTAGCCTTTTTAGTATGTCACTCTGAAACTGGCATTCGCTGCATCAAGGAAAACATGTGGTGAGGGCAGATAATGCTCGGACGTTTTACCGAAAAGTGTGGATTTGTCTCTGATCTCACATGCTGTTTTGAGTGTGCCTCGCCAAATATTTCTGAGCGATTTTTTGGATGATGACAGGTTGAACTGACGCGCAGGGAAAAATCGGAATTTGGCGAGAAAACGGGTGTGGATAACGCCTGAGACGCGCCGCCAAACGGATCGGCTGGGCGCCTCACCGACCTAGCCACGACCGATTTCGTCAAGCAATTCGGCTGTCGTCACCTGACGGCAGTAGCCTTTGATCGTTTGCAGGGAATTGTCGTGACGCTCTTGCGTGTAGGTCATGCAGGCATCCGTCACTTGGGTGACCAGATAGCCCAGATCACAGGCATCGCGAATTGCGCTTTCGACGCATTGATCGGTCACGATCCCTGCCAGCACCAATTGCTTTATGCCGAGATTGCGCAGCACGTAATCTATGTGGGTCGAGACAAAGACTGAGGACGAAGATTTTGGAAACACGATCTCATCATCGGCTGGTGCCAGTTCGTCGATCACCTTGCCGTCCCAGGATCCTTTGGGCACGTTGAAGCCCGTGATTTTGTAATCCAGAGATCTGTCGCGCCCGTCTTTGGTCAGACTTTCAATCGTTGTGTAAAGAACCTCGATTCCCGCCGCGCGAAATCCCTTTTGCAAGGCTTGCATATTAGGTACGATACTGGATTTCAGCTGCTCAAAAAACCAGCCAAACTTTGCGTCAAACTCGGCATTTGTCAGCCCTTCGAATTCGGCACCATCCCTGTGGGCTGCAAAGTTCTGCACGTCAATAAACAGCAATCCCGATTGGTCATATTCTAGTGGAAGATCGCGGGTCAATTCCATGTCTGTCTCTGCTTTCAAATGTTTGCCCAAGAGGTCTAATTTTATGAATGAGGGCGATCATGACGTCCATACTAAAAGAAAATAAAATTCCAAAGTCAATTCAATTTAGATTGACAGAAAATATTTTTCCACCACCATATAGCGCATGTTGATCAGAGACCGCATCGAAAACGCAGCCGATATGCTAACCAGCGGAGAGCGCAAACTTGCTGCAGCTATCCTGTCGGATTACCCATTTGCTGGCCTTTCCTCGATCCAGGAGCTGGCAAAACACGCCGAGGTGTCACCGCCTTCAATCTCACGGTTTGTTACCAAGATTGGACTTGATGGATATCAGGATTTCCAACGTGATCTTATCGCGGAATTGAAAGAAGGGCACCGCTCGCCTGTTCAACTCCACCAGGCGGAACGGCCCGTTCATGGGAGATATCTGAAGGACTTTATTTCCAAATCGGCCAGCCAGATGGCCATGGCGGCTGATGCTATCACCGAAGATCAGTTTAACCAGATCTGCACCCTTCTGACCGACCCGAAACGCAGCGTTTACGTGCTGGGTGGCCGGATCAGCGATACGATCGCCAAGCATCTTTCGTTCCACCTGCGTCAGATCCGCAAGGATGTGTTTCATCTGCCTGATACGCCTGAAGGCTGGCCAGAATATCTGTTGCGGATGCGGCCCGGGGATATCCTTTATGCTGTTGATTTTCGCCGCTACCAACCGGCGCTGGAGCAGCTGTCGCTTGTTGCCTCACGCGATCGGAATGCCCGTGTGATCCTGATGACGGACAAATGGATTTCACCGATTGCCAAACACGCCCATGAGGTCATGCCGGTGCCAATTGATAGCGGCACCTTGTGGGATACTTACTCGGCGGCTCTCTCGGTGACCGAGGCCATCGTGACGCGGATTGCCGAGGACAACTGGGAACAGACCCGAGACCGCATCAAGGCCTGGGATGCTTTGCGCTTTACTCAAGAGGAAAATGAAAAATGACCCTGCCGCTAATTTTTGCTGCCATATCCGATGTTGCCGGAAAGGTGCGCGGCAAAGCCTTTCCCGCTGATCAGTTGGAAAAACGGCTGGTGCGGGGGGTCGGCTGGACCCCTACCAATGTGCAGATCACCTGTTTCGACATAATCGCTGACAGCCCGTTCGGCGCGCTAGGTGATTTGCTTTTGATTCCCGATGCAAACGCAGAGGCCCGGGCGACATTTGGAGATGTGACCGAGCATTTCCTGATGGGCGATGTCGTCACGCTTGACGGGGATCCTTGGGCCTTTTGTACGCGCGCTATCCTCAAATCCGCGCTGAAGCGCCTGCATGATGTGGCGGGCATTCATCTGATCTCGGCGTTCGAGCACGAGTTTCAACTGAAAAGCCCACCGGCGGTGGAAAATCAGGGATACGGACGCGAAGGGTTCGAGATTCAGCGGAAGCTTTGCGAAGTGCTGATGGCGACACTCGCCGAAAACGGGCTTGAACCAGACAGTATCATGAAGGAATTCGGCCCCAATCAATACGAGGTCGTTATCGGCCCTGCCAAGGGTGTGCGCTCGGCAGATGAGGCGGTAATCCTGCGCGAGCTTACTCGCTCGGCAGCGCGTCATCTGGGTGAGGCCGCAACCTTTACGCCAATCCGCGATGTGGCGAGCGTCGGCAATGGCGTTCATATCCACATGAGCTTTGTCGACGATGCCGGCGAGCCGGTCACATTTGATGCAAGCGGCCCCTGCGGGATGTCCAGACTTACTGATGGGTTCGCTGCTGGCGTGCTAAAATACCTGCCTAACATTTTAGCGCTGACGGCACCGTCTGTCGTGTCATACGAACGCCTTACTCCGCACCGGTGGTCGGCTGCGTATAACAATCTCGGGTTCCGAGACCGCGAGGCCTCGTTGAGGGTCTGCCCTGTGACGGCAAAGGACCCCGCTTCAATCGCCAGACAATTCAACATTGAATACCGAGCGGCGGATGCAGCGGCGTCGCCTTACCTGGCTTTGGCCGCTGTTGTACATGCTGGTGTTCAGGGGATCGAAGATGGGCTGAAAGCGCCTGCGCCGACCGAGGAAGACCTGTCGCTTCTGTCAGCGGACGATCTCACGGCGCGTGGATTTGTGCGCCTGCCCGAAACGCTTGAGGCCGCCCTCGAGGCGTTTCAGGCGGATACGACCGTCACCAGTTGGTTCGGACCAGATTTCGCGAGCGTCTACGCCGCCCATAAGGCTGCAGAAATCGACGCGGTAAAAGACATGGACACAGCACAGAAATGCGCCGCGTATGAAGGAACATACTGATGAGTGCGCCCTCTGACAGAGCATTGGTTCCATTTGTCAGCGTCGAAAACATGCGGGACCTGGTCCACAAGCATGGCCTACGGGACTGCCTTGCGGAATTGGCCAATATGATCGAAGCCGATTTCAAACGCTGGCCGGTATTTGACAAGACACCGCGCGTTGCGTCCCATTCTAAGGTCGGTGTGATTGAACTCATGCCAACCTCTGATGGTGTGGATCACACCTTCAAATCCGTGAACGGGCACCCATCGAACACCAAGGTCGGCCTGCAAACCCTAACCGCCGTTGGTGTGCTGGACTCTGTTGATACCGGCTATCGACGACTCATTTCTGAAATGACCCTTCTGACGGCGCTTCGCACGGTGGCAACATCGGCGATGGTGACGCGTATACTGGCCCCCAAATCAGCTAAAACCGCTGCGAGTATCGGCTACAGGATATTCTGATGCGCAATGACATTTCTGTAGAGTACGCAAAACAGGCGCGCATCGAGGGCGATATCCAGCAACTCGACCCGGATCACGCGGTCAACGAACTGTGGCAGGTTCTAACCGGTTCTAAAAAGGGACGAACCTCCGAAGATCAGATCACGGTTTTTGATGGTGTTGGCTTTGTGGTCGAGGATTTCTCGGCCACACGCTGGCTGCATCAAAAAGCGACTGACGGCGCCCCAAGCAAAATGCTGGATCTGATTGCCGACCCGCACGATCCCAAGGATCTGCTCGGTATGATAAGACGATACACACACCGTGCGGTCCAAGCTGCATGAATTTGTGTACTCATACCTTATTGGGGCCGAACGATCCTGCGCCGATTGACGTCGTTAATGCGGATAGCACGTCGGAGATCGTGCTGCTGTGTGAGCATGCAGGCAATGCGGTCCCCGAGATGCTTGGAGATTTGGGCGTCCACCGCGACGTCATTGAAAGCCACCGCGGCTGGGACATTGGTGCTCAGAATGTAGCGCGCCAGTTGGCTGAACAGTTGAACGCGCCTCTCGTCGTCCAAAATTACTCACGGCTGGTATTTGACTGTAACCGTCCCCCTGACAGCCCCTTGGCGGTCCCTGCGATCAGCGACCAGGTTGAGGTGCCGGGGAACAGCGCGATCACCGAATTGAGCCGGGCCATGCGTGTCGATGAAATCTTCCGACCTATGGATGCAGAGTTGAATCGGCTCTTTGCCAACCGTCCGCGTCGTGCCGCGTTTTCGATCCATTCCTTTACACCGCATCTCGATGGCAAGGACCGGCCTTGGCAGGCAGGCTTTTTAAGCCGCGGTACAGGCGGTGCTGCCAAAGCATTGATGGCACATATCGCGCAGCGCCGCCCTGACATGACCTTTGCGTTGAACAAGCCCTATCAGATCGAAACTGAGGGCGATTGGTTTATTCCAGCGCATGCAGAACCCCGTGAGCTTGTGCATTGCCTGATTGAAATTCGAAACGATCAAATCCGCGAACAATCGCAAGTCGGGCTGTGGGCGGATCTGCTGGCAGACGCAATCCTTACAGCAGTAGGGGACATTCCCTCATGAGCATCGCCCCCCTTCATACACATCCCGGACGCTTGCGGGCGTCCAACTTGCTCCGGACGGCGGCGGCGGTTGCTGTGCTGCTGGCTGTGGTGCTTGGGCTGACGTTGATTTTTGGACGCACTGGCGAGCGGATTGCTGTACAGATGTGTGTCAATGTGGTCGCCGTAGTGGCCCTTGCGATTTATTGCGGCAACACGGGCATTGTGTCTTTCGGGCATGGCGCGTTTTTGGCGCTAGGCGCTTATCTGTCAGGCATTCTCACCATGCCTGCTGCTCTTCAACGTTCTGCCCTACCGGATCTACCGTCATTTCTGGCAGGCCATGAAGTAACGATCTGGGTGTCGCTGCCGGTGGTCGCCCTTGCGGGACTTGCCTTTGCAGCTTTAACCGGAAGCGCCATCGCTCGGCTTGTGGGTGCGTCTGCCACGATTGCCACGCTTGGCCTGCTGATCATCGCCCATGGCGTGGCCATCGCCGCACGCGAAATCACACGCGGCAGCCAGACGTTTTACGGTGTGCCAAGGGTGACAGATCTGGTTCTGGCCCTCGGCGCGGCCACGGTCGCAATCCTGCTGGCCCGTTGGTATCGCGAAAGCCGTTTGGGCCTGTTTTCCCGCGCGGCCCGTGACGATGAGGATGCCGCAACAGCACTTGGCATCAATGCCCGACGCACAAGATTCATCGCTTGGTGTGCCTCTGGTACCATGGCGACAGTCGCAGGTGCACTTTACGGGCATATGCTAGGGGCATTTTCACCCGCATCCTTCTACCTTGGGCTCGTCTTTGCGCAGGTGGTCATGATGATTGTCGGCGGAATGTCATCGGTTGGCGGCGCAGTGGTCGGGGTGATCGCGGTGACGCTGCTGCAGGACACTGTGCGCCAGTTCGAAGGCGGCTCAACTGTGCTTGGCGTCACCTTGCCCGAGGTCTTTGGCCTGACGACGATTGTCCTGGGGCTTGCCATCCTGCTGGTGATCTGGGCGCGACCTCAGGGTCTGGTCGGAGGCTTTGAACTTGGCCCTGGCGCCGATGCAAATCTGCTCGGGCGCCTGAAGTCCCGAGTAACTCCTGCGCGCACGCCCGAGCCCGTCGTCCCAGCCACGCTGAAAGCATCAAACCTGTCAAAAAGTTTCGCAGGCGTCAAAGCCGTAAGAGACGTCAGTTTCGAAGCTCCGACTGGGCGCATCACTGGCCTGATTGGCCCCAACGGTGCTGGCAAGTCCACGCTTGTTAACTTGCTGACACGCGCCTATCAGGCGGACACCGGTTCTGCGCATATGGGCGAGGTTGATCTGACCCGTGTCTCGCATCACAAAGTGCCAGGCTTTGGTGTCTCGCGTAGCTTCCAGAACTTGCGCCTGTTCAGCGGTCTGACAGCCTATGAAAATGTTCTTGTTGCCGCTTTGGCCGCAGGTCACGACCGCAAGACTGCCGCGGCTATCACCCTGCGTGAACTGGATGCCTTTGATCTTGAGGAAGTCGCCGGGTATCGCGCCGACAGCCTGCCATATGGTGCCCGCAAGCGCCTGGAAATCGCCCGCGCTTTGGCACAAGACCCGAAGATTCTTTTACTGGATGAACCGGCCGCTGGCATGAATCCCGGCGAAACAGATGACCTGGCTGATCGGCTGATTAAGGTCGGCAAAACACGCGGCCTCGGTGTCCTTCTGATCGATCATGACCTGAGGTTCGTGAACCGCCTGTCGGACTGGATCGTGGTGATGCACCAAGGTGGCGTCATCGCGCAAGGCACGCCTGAAGACGTGCGCGCAAATCCCAAAGTCATCGAGGCTTACATCGGCAAAGGGCGCACAGCCCAAAAAGCAGAAATTAGCGAAACCAACCGAAGTCAACCAACAGAGGTAGCAATAAAATGATACGTAATGCCCTTCTTCTTTCAACAGCAGTTATCACCGGCCTGGCTGGAACAGCGATGGCTGAGAATTATAAAATCGGCGTAATGTCCGCGCAATCGGGCTATCTGGCCCCCTATGACGGACCCGCCTATGCCGGGTTCCAGTTCTGCATTGACGAAATGAACGCCAAGGGGGGCCTGAACGGCACAACACCTGTTGAGTTGATTGTGCGCGACACCCGGTCTGACATCGCCGAAGGCGTTAAAGTTGTACAGGAAATGATCGATGACGGCGCGCAGTTCATCGTGGCGTCAGCCGATGCCGATCCGACAATCGCCGCGGCCCAGATCACAGCGGCTGACAGCATCCCAACAATGACCTTTGCCGGAACAGCCCCGGTTCTGACGCAAGTCGGTGAACATGTCTTTGGCAGTTACCCCGCGGACAACCAACAGGCCGCCGTACTGGCAGGCCACGCACGCGAGCAAGGGTTCGAACGTGTCTGGCTCGTGAAATCCCCAGACAGTGCCTACACATTGGGTGGGCCCGAGTACTTTGGCGAGGCCTTCACATCGCTTGGTGGTGCCGTTGTCGGGGAAAGCAACTATTCGCTGAACCAGCCGGACTTTTCTGCCATCGTGACGACCATCAAGAATGCGGATACCACCCCGGACGTGATCGTCACATGGGCGTGGGAGCCTGATTTCCCTGCCTTCATCCGTGCGCTGCGCGGTGCCGGGGTTGATACCCAGGTGATGGGAGGTGACGTACTCGATTCACCAACCGTACGCGGCCTTGGTGATGTCGTCACAGGCGTAGCGCATACATCTGGTGGCTTCCCAGACGAAGGCTCTGCCTATGCCGATTTCATCGCGCGGTTCTCTGCTGCAAAGGGGATCACGCCTGACAACAATTACTACGTCAATGGCTGCGATATTGCGCATATGATCGAGGATGCTGTCGCAGCGGCTGGCACGACAGACCCTGCTGCCGTGACTGCCGCAATGGCCGGCATTGAGAATGGTGAGGGTATCATGTCCAACTTCACTTTCGCGGGGACCGACCGGATGCCTCTGCGTGATGTTGTGGTCGCACGGATTACCGATGCAGGCGAAAAAGAGTTTGTCCTGCGCACCTCAGCTGATCCCGCAATCCTGCCACAGCCGTAAGGTCTGAACCCAATGGAAACAGCACTCGATATCCAAGGCTTGCACGTCCGCTATGGCCCAATCCGCGCGGTTCAGGGCATTGACCTGATCGTCCCCAAAGGCGGCATAACGGCGCTTTTAGGGGCCAATGGCGCAGGCAAGACAACGACAGTCATGGCCATCGCAGGTGCTTTGCCCGTGGTATCGGGCGCTGTTTCCCTTTTTGGCAAGGATATGACAGGGGCCGCACCCGACGCCATTGTGCGGGCGGGTGTGGCCATCTCACCGGAAGGACGCCGCGTGTTTGCGCAGCTGACGGTCGAAGAAAATCTTGTGCTGGCCGGATCAATTCTGGGCGACGAGAAGCTCAGCGCCAAACGTTTGGCCGAGATGAAAGAGCGTTTCCCGATCCTGGGCGAACGCCGCCGTCAGATGGCGGGGCTTTTGTCGGGGGGCGAACAACAGATGCTGGCGGTGGGACGTGCCTTGATGAGCGGACCGCGCTTGCTGTTGCTGGACGAACCGTCGCTTGGTCTTGCGCCGCAGGTCGTGGATCAGATTTTCGACATCGTAGAAGAATTGAAAGCCGACGGTATTTCAGTGCTTCTGGTCGAGCAAAACGCGGCTCTTGCCCTGGACATTGCCGATCATGCTGTCGTGCTGGCGAATGGCGCTGTTGCCGCTGCCGGTGCACCGTCGGAACTAGCAAATGACGCGGTCTTGCAATCCGCATATCTGGCGGCTTGAGCGATGGATGTTCTTCTTCAACAAATGATCAACGCGCTTAGCCTTGGGGGAATTTATGCGATGCTGGCCCTGGGGCTGGCGATTGTGTTCTCTATTGTGCGATTGATCAATTTCGCGCATGGCGAAATCATGACGTTCGGGGGCTATGGCATCTTTCTGGCCATGAGCTTTGGCCTGCCGCCGATCGCCGCTCTTGTTGTCGGGCTTGGCGCTTCTGTGTTCATGGCCATGGCAATGGAGCGTACAGCGTTTCGCGCCATGCGCGGCGCGGATGTCGTTGCACTTTTGATCACATCTTTCGCGGTATCCGAGATCCTCAAAGTTCTGTTCCAGAACGGAATTTCCGCCAGACCCGTCCCGATCTCTTTTCCAGCGTCATGGTCTGGCACGTATCATATCGGCCAGACGACATTTGGCATTATCCCGACCGTATCAATCATCGTAACATTTTCAGCCCTTGCAGGCCTGACATTCGTGTTGCGGCGCACAACGATTGGCATGGCCATGCGCGCCGCTGCCGAAGATATCGAGATGCTCAAACTGCTGGGTATCAAGGCCAACCGGGTCGTTGCTGTGGCTTTTGCCCTGTCAGGGCTACTTGCGGGTATTGCCGCTGTCATCTGGACGGCACAACGCGGGTCAGTGGATCCACTGATGGGATTTTTCCCCGTTCTCAAGGCCTTCATTGCGACCGTACTTGGGGGTTTGGGCAGCTTGGGCGGCGCTGTCCTTGGTGGGTTCATCGTCGGCGGGCTGGAGGTTCTGCTACAGGCTTTCCTGCCAGACAGTCTGGCCCCATACCGGGATGCAATGGTTCTGGCCTCAGTCATCTTGTTGTTGCTGTTACGCCCGGATGGCCTCCTTCCAGCGGCGAATGCCAACAGATCGTAAGGAGCGGTGTTGGCGCAAAGTTCATCACTCGCTCGGATTGTTGCCCTCAGAGCGCGATGACAGACAAAGAGTGTGCAAATCGGATTCTGCGGAAATTGAATCTAACTTCCAAAATCAGACATTGGCGCAGCCGCCGCGGAATTGGGCTGTGCCACACTGCCGTTCTTTGACCAGATACCGACAAAAGTCCGCAATAGAATCGTACACATGAGCCTCGGGATTTCGACTGGCCACGCCCGGCAGGTGCAGATCCAAAGATCGTATCGCGTCAATGCCTCGCCTGTTTCAAGGAACAAGATGGACAAAGACCAATGTTCCAGGGGCCTCTGTTATGAATGTTCTTCTGCAGCCGTGGCTGCCAACGCGCGGTTATAGGCCTTTAGCGCATCAATATGGTAGAGCGTACCGACTGGCGTCTCAGCTCCGTCATTACCGCTCACCACCACCGGTATGCAGAGGATTTCGTCTCGGTCGAAGAACGGCATCGCCGCCTCAAGTGTAGCGCTTGCTTGAACAAAAAGACCCTGATCAATCAAAACCTGTGCTTCTTCCCGGGTGATTGAACGTGCATCGCCAAGCGGTCGCATCACTGCGCCTGCGCGCAACATTGCCAGAAGATAGGCTTGTGGCCCCGCGGCCAGATGCACATTGCGCCGTTCCAGTTGTGTCAGGAAGAAGGATCGATCCACGAGGCGCGAAGCCAGCGCCGTGGACATTGAAACCGACACCATCACCGCCAGACCGATCTGCCAATCTCCGGTCAGTTCAAAGACAATCATCGTGGTCGAAATCGGGGCACCAAGCACGGCAGCGGCCACCGCGCCCATCCCGGCAAATGCGTAGAGGGTATGGGTACCCGATACATCGGGCAGCAAACCCGTTGCAATCAACCCGAATGCCAACCCGGTTAACGCACCTATCATCAGCGAGGGTGAAAACACACCGCCACCCATACGTCCCCCCATCGTGATCGCAACAGCCACAGTTTTGATGATTGCGAACAGGATGGCGGTTGTCAGAACCAAATCTCCGGCCAGAGCCCGGATCGTGGTTTCGTATCCAACGCCGATGATGTGGGGAAACCAGATCGCGATCAGTCCCAACATTGCGCCTGATACAGCAGGACGCAGCCATCCGGGCAAGGACAGCCGGCTTTGAATGTGATTGCCAATATCTTCTGCAAAAAAGATCGACCGCATCAGAAGCAAGGCCACCAACCCGCAGATCAACCCAAGGATCAGAAACGCGGGCAGCTCGACATAGAATTGCAGTGATCCGGGCGTATCCAGAGTGAATTCGGTCACGTCGCCGTATTCCAGCCGGTTAATCACCGTCCCGGCGACCGAAGCGATAACGATGGGCGCAAAAGCATGCACCGCGAAATGGCGCAACACCACCTCAAGTGCGAACAAAGCACCGGCAATGGGTGAGTTGAAACTGGCCGAAACTGCCGCCGCCACCGCACATCCCAGCAAATCACGCCCGGTAATTCCGTCGGCATGGATACGATTACTGACCCAGGTCGAGATCACGCCTGCCATATGCACAACCGGCCCTTCTCGACCCGTGGACCCACCTGTGCTGAGCGTAATCAGCGAGGAGAAAAAAGACGCGATACCCGCCTTGCCTTCGACCCGACCATCGGTGAGGGCAGCGCCTTCGATTACGTCGGCAACTGAACGCACGCGCCCGTCATCGGTATACCGGTGCAGGATGATGCCAACGATAAGACCGCCGATGATCGGTGTGATCAGGATCAGGAACCAGGGTAGCTTTTCCACATGGCTGTGCAGTAACGAGATATCCCCGGTGTCGTAGACATAGGCCTGCAATGCCTGAATTGCCTTACGAAATCCCAATGCCATAAAGCCTGCGGCAATCCCAATCGCCAGCGCGATGAACCAGAACTGGATTTGGCTGGGCCCGCGCCTGCGCATCACCCGCCACGCGTCCTTCATCGCGGCCAGAGCCTGGTTGAGCTGGTTGCGCAGAACGGTGCGGGTTGACTGGGTCATTTGCCCTCGGGGGATCAGAATACACCCCTTACTAAGCCACGGAGGGCACGGTTAAAAGCCGGATCGCGTGTCTGTGAGGGCCTATGCGTCCAGAAGAGCACGGGCAGCGGCGCGCGCTTCGTCCGTGATCGTGTCTCCGGCGACCATCCTGGCGATCTCGTCCACCCGGTCGGCCTGGGCCAAGGGCACCACGGTCGACAGAGTTTGCCCATCGGTCACATGTTTCTGAACACGCCAGTGATAGGCGGCACGTGCGGCGACCTGCGGGGAATGCGTCACGACCAATACCTGCCCGCCCTGCGCGAGCGCAGCCAGACGCCTACCAACAGCATCCGCGGTCGCGCCGCCAACACCCCTGTCGATCTCATCAAAGATCATCGTGCGCGCGCTGTCATCGCCGGACAGACAGACCTTGAGCGCCAGCAAGAAGCGGCTCAGTTCACCGCCCGAGGCGATTTTGTTCAACGGTCCAGACGGTGCACCGGGGTTGGTGGCAACGGTGAACGCCACAGCATCCGCACCTTCGGGGCCGGGATCGGACGGGGTGATCTCGGTCTGGAACACAGCGCGTTCCATTTTCAGCGGTGCAAGCTCGGCCATCACAGCGGTGTCAAGTTCACCCGCTGCCCGTTGGCGCAGGCTACTGAGTGCTTCCGCAGCCTTGTGATAAACTGCCTGCGCAGTCTCAACCGCAAAGCGCCTGTCGGCCAGATCAGCGTCACCAGCATCCAAACGGTTCAGCCGCTCACGCAGGGTCTCCGCGAACCCACCCAAGTCGTCCGGGGCAACGTCATGCTTTCGGGCCAACGCACGAATGGCGAAAAGCCGTTCCTCGACTGCCTCCAGTTCAGCCGGATTGAAGTCCAGCACCTGAAGACTGGCATTAACGCCATCTTGCGCCTCGCCCAATTCGACCAGTGCACGCCCCAGTGCGGCAACAGGCTCTTCCAACTGCCCGCCTGCATTATCGGACACGCCTTCCAACCAGCGCAGAGCATCAGACATCGCGCCCTCGGCCCCATCGCTGCCAAGCAAGTCATAGGCACGGGCGACGTCATCGCGAATCCGCTCTGCCCCCTGCATCATGCGGCGCCTTGCATCCAGTTCGGCATCCTCGCCGGGCTGCGGATCAAGCTTATCAAGCTCAGTGACCGCATGGCGCAGAAATTCTTCCTCTGCCCGCATGGCAGCCAAGGCAGATTCGACCTCAGACAAAAGCTTGCGCGCACGCGACATCTCGGACCATGCAGAGCGCACAGTGGCCAGTTGCCCCCCTGCCTCGGCAAAATCATCCAGCATCGCGCGGTGGCCACGTGGGTTCAGCAGGCCGCGATCATCGTGCTGGCCATGCAGTTCCACCAGGGTTTCCGACAAGGCCCGCAGCACCTCGCCCGAGCAACGCCGGTCATTGACCCATGCGGTTTTCCGGCCCTCGGCTGTGTTCACGCGGCGCAGGATCAGCTCTTCGCCTCCGGGCAATCCGGCTTCGGCCAAAATCGCATGTGCGGGGTGGTTTTCGTGCAGCTCGAACTCGGCCACAACTTCGCCCTGAGCGGCCCCCTGACGCACCAGCTCTGCCCGCCCGCGCCAGCCCAGAACGAACCCAAGCGAATCCAGTAGGATCGACTTGCCTGCGCCGGTCTCGCCGGTCAACGCGTTCAATCCCGGCTGGAACGTCAGTTCCAACCGGTCGATGATCAGCATATCGCGGATATCAAGGGCGCGCAGCATCGGGTCTCAGCGTCCCACGCCTTTAGCCATGGCGATTACAACCACTGACCTTTGACGGTCTGGCGATAAATCGTGCTGAGCCAGTTGTTGCCGCGGCTTTTGAGTTTCAGCCCGCGAGAGGTCAGCAGCTTATAGCCAGCGTCATACCATTCCGAGGATTGGTAGTTGTAACCCAGAATTGCACCGGCCGATTGCGCCTCATCCACCAGACCCAACGAGAGATAGGCCTCGATCAGGCGATAGAGCGCTTCAGCGGTATGCGAAGTTGTCTGAAAATCCTCTACCACAACGCGGAACCGGTTGATCGCGGCAGTATAGTGATCCTGACGCAGATAATAACGTCCGATCTCCATTTCTTTGCCAGCCAGATGGTCAAAGGCCAGATCGAATTTCAACACGGCGGAGGTGGCATATTCGCTGTCCGGATAGACCTCGATCACCGTGCGCAATGACTGAAGCGCCTGGAACGTCAGGCCCTGATCGCGGCCCACCTCGTCAATCTGGTCATAATAGCTGAGTGCCAACAGATATTGGGCATAGGCCGCATCTTCGTCGGTTGGATAGAAATCTATATAGCGCTGTGCCGCTGCACGGCTTTCTTCGTAATTCTCATCTGCATGGTACGAAAACGCCTGCATGATCAGCGCGCGCTTTGCCCAGTCAGAGTAAGGGTAAAGACGTTCAACCTCTGAGAAGTACCACGCCGCATCGTCGGAACGATTCTCCGACAGCTCAAATTCCCCACGCGTGAAAATCTGTTCGGGGGTGAACCCTTCTAGGTTCTGATTGCGGTCAGCGCCCCCGCTGTTGCACGCTGTCAAAACTGCTGTCAGAAGTACCGCCCCTGCGAATCTGACCGCCGCTTTGGTGCCTATCATTCCGCCAATCCTTGTCGTCTTGCTTAATGGGAATACCCCGGTTTGGGCCTTGGTCTAGCACATAAAATTCCAGTGCAAAACGCCTTAGTAGGCCCTTTGGCGGATTTGTCAGCAGAGTGGAACCAATCAGGCGACTTCGGGGATTTCGTCCCAGACCAGACCCTGCCCGGGCAGACGCGCGGCCTGTTCGGGGGTACACAGGATCGGACGCACAGCACCGGGCGTTTCAAACAGCTTGCGCAGCAGCGTGTTTGTCATCGCATGACCAGACTTGTCGCCGGTGAAATGACCCAGAATCGGTCCACCCGCCAAATACAAGTCACCCAGAGCATCTAGCATCTTGTGACGCACTGCCTCGTCTGCGTGGCGAAGGCCACCCGGGGTCAGAACTTCGTCGCCCTGAACGACCACAGCATTTTCAAGCGTGCCGCCAAGAGCCAAGCCGTTCTCGCGCATCGCTTCGACGTCGGTACGACGGCAAAATGTCCGGCAATCACTAAGCTCGCGTGCAAAAGAGCCATTGCACATATCCAGCGTCTTAGTCTGACGACCAATGGCGCTGTCTTCAAAATCGATATGAAAATCGATAATCAAACCGTCCGCAGGCGCAATCGAAGCACTGGCACCCTCACGGGTTGCGGTCACAGGTTTAAGAACCTCATAGGCCAGGACCGGGCTTGCCTGACGACGCACGCCTTTCAACATGATGCCACGAACGAATTCAATCGAAGACCCGTCCATGATCGGCACCTCGGGGCCATCAATCTCGATCAGCGCATTGTGGACACCGCATCCAGCCAAAGCTGCCATGATATGCTCGACGGTGGAAACCGTAACGCCCGCTTCATTGACCAGTCGGGTACAAAGCGGGGTACGATCGACCACATCGTAGATTGCAGGGATCAACGCATTGCCCAGCTCGATATCCGTCCGTTTGAACCAGATGCCGTGGCCAGCAGCAGCCGGCTTCAGGATCATCGTCGCAGGCTTACCGCTGTGCAGCCCGAGGCCTGTAAACGTGATCGGAGATTTGAGCGTATGTTGCAAGTGTGACCTCGGTGAGTGGCGTCCGACCTGTGATGGCCGTGTTGGCATTCAACTAAGGAAGCAGGTCAAAAGGCTCAACTCACTCTTTGCAACCGAATGAAACATGAATGTGACAGGTCGGCAAAACCCTGCTCACATAGGGATAATGCACTGTTTTAAAATAAGAAAGGGCCGCCAAATGGCAGCCCCTCTTTAGTATATTGTTACCGCGATCAGTTGGCTTGACGGCGAAGGAAGGCCGGTATTTCGATCCGATCCTGCTCCGGGTCGTCCTCGACATGTGCAGGTGCCGTTGCGTCAGATTGGCGCAATACCGGCTGCTGGCGGGCCGGTTGCTGCGCCGGAGTATCGGCTGCGTGGCCGGTCATGCGATCAATCAGGCGGTTAAAACCAAACCGCGGGCGGTCGGCATCCCCATGACTATCGGAGACCTCCTGCGGCCGAGGCGCAGGATGACCTCTTTCAGCCGGAGGTACATTCTGGACGGCTGCCTGCAAGCGCCTCAGCGCTTCAGGTGATGGCGATCCTGCGGGTGCTTGCGGCTGAGGTGCAACAAAGCTTTCTGGGGCGTATTCGACCGGCTCGGGAGTCGGCTCGAATTCGGCCACGCGCGGCTGATAAGCCGGGGGTGGCAGGCCGTCATCATCCTGTTCTGCGCGCGGTTGGAACTGCGGTTCCATCGGCTCTTCAGTTGTTTCAAACAGCGAAGGTTCACGCGTTGGTTCGGGCTGAGGTTCAGGTTCGGCGCTTGCCGCCACTGACATTTCTTCCAGGGCCGCTTCCTCTGCAGAAACCGAACGGGTCAGCGGTGCCGACATCGAACGACGTGCGACAGGCACATCATCCTGCTTTTCGCTGGCGTCGATACCTGTTGCCACAACCGAAACGCGCATGCCGCCTTCCATTGCGGTATCCAGCGTGGAGCCGACGATGATATTCGCCTCAGGATCCACTTCCTCACGGATACGGTTTGCGGCTTCGTCCAGTTCGAACAGGGTCAGGTCGTGGCTGCCGGTGATGTTGATCAGAACGCCCTTGGCGCCCTTGAGGCTGATTTCATCCAACAGCGGGTTCGCGATGGCCTTCTCGGCGGCCTGAACCGCGCGATCTTCGCCGGTGGCTTCGCCCGTGCCCATCATCGCCTTGCCCATCTCGTCCATAACGGCGCGAACATCCGCGAAGTCGAGGTTGATCAGGCCCGGACGCACCATCAGGTCGGTCACGCCTTTGACACCCTGATACAGAACGTCATCCGCCATCGAAAACGCCTCGGTAAACGTGGTCTTTTCGTTGGCCAGACGGAACAGGTTCTGGTTTGGAATGATGATCAGCGTGTCGACAACGCGCTGCAAGGCTTCAACACCGTCTTCGGCCTGACGCATCCGCTTGGCGCCTTCGAACTGGAAAGGCTTGGTCACAACACCGACGGTCAAAACACCCAATTCACGCGCTGCCTGCGCGATGATCGGTGCGGCACCCGTGCCGGTGCCACCACCCATACCGGCCGTGATGAAGCACATATGCGCGCCTGCCAGATGGTCTACAATCTGCTCGATGCTTTCTTCGGCCGCTGCCGCACCCACTGTCGGACGCGCGCCCGCACCCAGACCTTCGGTGACTTTCACGCCTAGTTGAACTCGTGACGAAGACTGGCTTTGCTGCAGCGCCTGGGCATCGGTGTTGGCAACGACAAAATCGACACCGTCCAACTGTTTTTCAATCATGTTGTTGACGGCGTTACCGCCCGCTCCGCCAACGCCAAAAACTGTAATCCGAGGCTTCAGCTCGTCGTGCCCGGGCATCGAAAGATTCAATGTCATGCTTCTGTCCGCCTGTTTATATAACCCGCCAACGCGGTGTTTTTCTTACCTATCCACTAACAATCCTACCGATCCAAACGGCAAACGTCACGCCAAAAATCGCGAAAATCCACAAAATATGGAGGAAATAAGGCACCTGGAAACAGTATTTGGCAGATATTGCCAGATGTTGCGGAATTATCTCAATGCACCACAAAACATGCGACGCTCGCGCCACTGTTGACGGGCGCGTCACTTGCAATTCATTCACATTCTGTCTGCGGAAAACTGCTCAAGCCCTCTCGCAAGGCCTCTGACGGGCCCTGTGGATATCTTGCGGGATTTTGACAGCCCCTGCAAGATTTTTCTTTAGCTAATTGGGGCACTTGGGCAGTTAAGACCTTTCTCAGAAATGTCCCTGACCTCTTGAATTTCTGTCCTGGAGAAACCGACCATTCGCACCATCAACTGGTCTTCATACAAAAACGGCCACCAGCAAACTGGCAGACCATCCTCGTCATCGTCGTACAGAAAGCAAATCTGCCCATTAGGAGTTGTAATTTTCCCGTACACACAACCCTTGCCCTCCATACGCCAGACCGAGAGAGTCGGGCTCAGGAACTCTTCGGTGCCGACCAGCATACCGCTGTCATAGACGTGAAACTTTACGGTCTTTCCTTGAACGGCCCCCAGGAAGGCTTCGGGTGTGATACGGGTCTGAGCCTCTATCGCTGACGGCACAGCCATGACCAGCGCCGCGATCGCGGCCTTACCAGTTGTCACGGAACCACCGCACAGCGCGCTTGAACGGGCGTGCGGAATAGGTGTCTACGGGGATTTCAAAATCCCACCATTCATCCTGTGGGTTGGCTGCAAACAGGCTTAGCCCCACAACCGAAGAGAACCCCGGCCCTGTGGCCGATTGCGGCAACCCATGGACCCGCAGCGGGCGACCAAGGCGAACACGCTGCCCCAGAATACGAGAGGCCAACCCGTCCAGCCCCATGATTTGGCTACCGCCTCCGGTCAGGACGATCTGCTGACTGGGCATGTGCTCAAAGCCAGCCGCATCCAGCCGTACACGCACTTCTTCCAGAATTTCTTCGACACGCGGGCGCATGATGCCGATCAGCTCGGCCCGGCTGACCGTACGACGGTCATGTTCCCAATCACCGGTATCCCCTCCGATGTCGATCAGGTCACGATCATCCGCGCCGGTCGCGTGAACGCCGCCATTGAATGTTTTGATCCGTTCGGCAACAGACGCCGGAACGCCCAGCCCCATCGAGATGTCACTGGTCACATGATCCCCACCCATGCGCACGCAATCGGCATAGATCATGTGTTTCTTCATGAAGATTGACACGCTGGTGGTGCCACCGCCCATGTCGATACAGGCCGCACCCAGTTCCTGTTCATCCTCAACCAGCGCCGAAATACCCGAGACATAGGCCGAATTTGCGATACCGGCCAATTCGAGATCGCAACGCTTGATACAGCGCACGATATTCTGGATTGCAACCGCGTCCACGGTCAGCATGTGCATATCGACGGCCAGCGATTGCCCCATCTGACCCCTTGGGTCGATCAGGCCCGATCGGTTATCCAGCGCAAAATTCACCGGCTGAGCATGTAGGACTTCGCGGCCCGCACCATAGTCGGGCACGTCACAGGCATTCAGAACCCGGCCGACTTCGGCCTCGGTTACCAGCTGACCTTCCAGATCCACCTGGGCATCCAAACCATAGGACCGCGGGTTTGCCCCCGAGAAACAGGCGATCACATGGTCGACCCGGATATCTGCCATTTTCTGCGCGGCCTGAAGCGCGGTTCGAATGGCGCGCTCGGTCTCCTGCATCGCAGTGACTTCGCCAAATTGCACACCACGGGAACGCGTGGTCGCGGCACCGATCACCCGAAACCCGGATTGTCCGGCCAGAGACCCGATGCCACTGTCCTCGTGCAAACGCCCGGCGCCGTCGAACCGCAGCACAAGGCAGGAAATCTTTGAGCTCCCGACATCCAGAATAGCGACAACGCCGCGTTGCATCGCCTGCCTGCGCATTTGCCGCATGGCCCGTTGGGACTGATAAAGATCGGTCATCATTGTCGTTACTGCCCACTACTCACATCTACTTTTGTATTCCACCAGTCTTCGCTGGCGGCTTTGGTCATTCGGATTGTCGGTCGCTGACCCAGGCGCATATCCACCACGGCCACATCGCGTTCCAGAAGATCCTGAACCTCGTTCACGGCCAACACGCGTTCCAATGCGCGCACTGGCCGTTCTGTCGGCAACATGATGCGCTGACCGCGATCCAGAACCAGATCCCAGCGACGTTCGCCAATTCGCACCAGACCGCGCACCCGATTGCCAAGACTGCTGGCTGTGGCCGTCAGTTGCAGCGCTTCGGGTACATAGGAATCCGCGCCCTCACCCGCGATCAGTGGCAGATTGGAGTGATCCTGCCGCGATGCGATGATTTCAACATGCGCGCCAGTTTCATCCAGCAATTCGACCCCTCGGCGGGTACGCCAGACAATGGCGGGCTGCCGTTCGACAACATCCACCTGCAGGATACCTCCTGGACGGATGCGCACAGAGGCTGATTTAACCGGATCCAATCCTGTGATCGTTTCGCGCATCTGTTCGACATCCAGGTCCCAGGAACTGATTGGGAAGTCCAGCGGCACCACTTCACGAATGTCTTCCGAAAGGTTGGTTCCCGCCCCATCAATCGCCATCAGGTTGACCATGAATTCTGGTCGCTGCTGGATCGAGATTTTCACATCATGGACATGAGCCACAATCGCTTCGCGCCGGTCCTGAGAGCTGAAATACCCGCCAAGCGCAGCACACACAGCGAAGACCGGCAGCCCGTATTTCAGGCCACGGCGAACACCAGGCGTCAACATCCAGCGCTGCAACCGATAGCTTAGGCGGGACGGCGCCGGATCAAACGCCGATGACTTACGCCCCCAAAGTCGCCGCAGGCGGAACTTGGGTTCTACATTGTTGCGGTCCCCCGAAGCGAAATCGGCATCCGGACCGGCAAGTGGCTTTGACCGATGGATAACCGGCGCACGGGTGGCTGTCAGCGGTCGCATGATGCGTCCTCCACCATCCATGCGCAAAACTGGCCGAAGGTTATCCCGCAATGCGCGCCCTGTTCCGGAGCCAGTGACGTCGGCGTCATTCCTGGCTGGGTGTTGGTTTCCAGCAGGAACAAGCCCTCTGCGCCCTTGCTGTCATCCCACCGAAAATCTGTGCGGCTGACGCCTTTGCAACCCAACAGATCATGCGCCTGTTTGGCAAAGCCCATACACAGGTCAAAAATGTCCTGCGGGATTTCAGCAGGCAGCACATGCCACGACCCGCCCGGCTTGTACTTGGCATCGTAATCGTACCAGCCATCCGTCATGATTTCTGTCACGGTCAGGGCGCGGTCGCCCATGACTGTGACGGTCAACTCGCGGCCAGCCACATATTGTTCGACCATTACCAGTTCGGGCATGTCGTCTGCCAGTTTCGGTGGAGTATTGGCGCCCTCATGCACCAGATAAATGCCGACGCTGGAACCCTCATTGTTGGGCTTGACCACATAGGGCGGTTCCATCGTATGACGCGCGGCAACTTCGGATTTGGCCTCGATCACACTTTCGGCGACTGGCAGACCGGCGATACGGAACGCCGCTTTGCTGCGCTGCTTGTCCATGGCCAACGCCGAAGCCAGCACACCCGAATGGGTATAGGGAATACGCAACCACTCCAGCAGACCCTGCACGCAGCCATCCTCGCCCCAGCGACCATGCAGAGCGTTGAAGACCACATCCGGCTTGATATCCAAAAGGCGCGCACAGAGGTCCGGACCTGCGTCCAGTTCGACCACTTCAAAGCCTTCTCCCCTTAGGGCGGCTGCGCATTCGCGCCCAGAGCTGAGAGACACCTCACGTTCCGCCGAGGGTCCACCCATCAATACCGCCACTTTGGGGTTTGTCCTGCTCGAACTACCCACGTCGTGCGCCTCAAATCCTGCGGACCTTATGTGGTGGTCCGTCCTGCTTTATGCCTTTGATCCGTCGCCCTATTTTGCCTGTTTTGGGTCTGACGGTCGCAGCTTTAATCTGTCAGCGGATCACCGACCCGCATGATTTCCCACTCTAGCGTGATGCCGCTTGTTTCGTAAACCTTTTTTCGCACATCTTCGCCCAACCCTTCGAGGTCGGCAGCGGTGGCAGAGCCGGTGTTGATCAGAAAATTGGGATGCTTGGGGCTCATCTGCGCTCCGCCCCGCATCACGCCCCGCATTCCCGCGTCGTCGATCACCTTCCAGGCCTTGAGGTCATGCACATCATCTGCGCGGCCCGTCGAGGAAAACCCGGCCGGATTGCGGAAGGTCGAGCCCGCGCTGCGATCTTTGGTCGGCTGGGTCTCATCCCGCTTTTTCAACTGCGAGTCCATGCGGGCATGCAGTTCATCAGGATCATCTAGGGGGCCTTCGAACGTGGCCGAGATCAGCACCGCACCCTCAGGCAGATCCGACTGACGATAGCGAAAATTCAGTTCTTCGGGCGTCAGATCGACGACCTGCCCTTGCCGCGTAATGATCGTCGCCTTGCACAGAACATCCGCCGTATAGCTGCCATAACATCCCGCATTCATCCGCACAGCGCCGCCAATCGACCCCGGAATGGTTCGCAAAAACGTCAGGTCCACGCCCGCATCAGCTGCCTTGCGCGCCACATGCCCATCCAGCGCCGCCGCGCCTGCGGTGACAATGTTGCCCTCAATCGAGATGCCATTAAATCCCCGGCCCAACCGGATCACTACGGCGCGCAGCCCTCCGTCCCGGACAATCAGGTTCGAGCCGACGCCCATCGGGAAAACCGTGATATCGTCAGGTAAGTCGCGCAGAAACTGCTGCAGGTCTTCCTGGTCGGCGGGTTGAAAGAGGTAATCCGCCGGTCCTCCGACCCGCAACCAGGTCAGATCATTCAGCGGGCGGTTCTGGGTGAGCTTGCCGCGTGGCGAGGGAACAGAAGTCATGGCCGCTAATTCGCGGATTCGAACCGCCAAAGCAAGCTGTATCCGCTATTGCGCGGCACCCAGGATCCGACGCAACCACCGGCCCAGATAAATCACGGGCCAACGCAGTACCGAGATCCCAGCAACCAGAACAATCAACCCGATCCACGGACCGTTCTGCAGCGTGACATAGCCAACGATAGGAATACCCGCAGCAATCAAGAAATAGGCGCGGGTCCAGTGATTATCCTTGCTGGGGATCATCGCCAGGACATTCGCAACAACTCCCCACAGGGCGGCAAGGGCAATGGACCAATTCATTCGTCGTCCCCTCGGCCTGTCCAACGTTGCCAATAGTGGCGAATTGGGTTTCGGAACATGGATGCAAAAGCCGCAAAGCCCAGGACCGAAAAGAACCAGCCGAAATCGTAACCCAGCCAGACAATCAGCGCCGGCGCAACGATAACCAACACAATCCCCGGTGGAAATTGCAGGCGCATCGGTAGCATGGCCACGATAGTCGACGCTATGACCCACATCCCTGCAAATAATACCGAGTACGCCAAATCTTGCCTCCGAGACCGCTTTTTCTGCGGTTGCACGATCACTCTTTAGGGTTGCACCGCAAAAGAGTCCATTACGTCACATCGCCTGTTATTTCTGCAAGCGCGAAGGCAGGCCATTGGCCCAGGCGCTGATCGTACCGGCTCCAAGGCAGACAACCATGTCTCCGGGGCGGGCCTGTTCACGAACCAGACGTTCAAGATCGGATTCGTCCATCAAAGCGCGGGCATGTCGATGCCCATGCCGGATGAGCCCCTGAACCAGGTCATCGCGGGACGCCCCTTCGATCGGGTCCTCTCCGGCAGCGAAAATATCGGCGATGGCAACAACGTCGGCGTCATTGAAACAGGTACAGAAATCATCGAACAGATTAGACAAACGCGAATACCTGTGGGGTTGATGGACCGCGATCACACGGCCTTCGGTGGCCTGGCGTGCGGCTTTCAGAACCGCTGCGATTTCAACCGGGTGGTGACCGTAATCGTCGATGATCGTGACACCATCGACCTCACCCACTTTGGTAAAGCGACGATTGACGCCACCGAAATTAGCCAACGCTTCGCGGATTTCGGCGGCTTTCATGCCCAGATGGCGGGCAACAGCAACCGCAGACAACGCGTTCGAGACGTTGTGGTCGCCTGGCATCGGCAGGGTGCAGCCCTCGATCCTCTTGTCTTCGTATTGCAGGTGAATGTCGAAATGTGCGACGCCGCCCTTATAGGTCAGGTTCTCGGCCCGCACATCCGCCTGCGCGTTGAAACCATAAGTCCGCACGCGCCGGTCTGTGATGCGACCCACCAGTGTTTGCACTTCGGCGTGGTCGGTGCAGCAGACGGCAAGCCCGTAAAACGGCAGGTTCGAGACAAATTCGTAGAACCCGTCGCGCAGCTGGTCGAAATCGCCCCAATGCTCCATATGCTCGGGGTCGATATTGGTGACAATGACAATGGTCGCAGGCAGACGGTTGAACGAGCCGTCGGATTCGTCCGCCTCGACCACCATCCATTCGCCCTGCCCCATTCGCGCATTCGAGCCATAAGCGTGAATGATACCGCCATTGATCACGGTCGGGTCAAATTCCCCTGCCACCATCAGTTCAGCCATCATCGTGGTGGTGGTGGTCTTGCCGTGGGTTCCGGCAATGGCAATGTTGGATTTCAAGCGCATCAACTCGGCCAGCATATCGGCCCGACGCACCACTGGCAGGCCCCGCGCACGGGCGCCGTCCAGCTCCGGGTTGCCCGGTTTGATCGCGGTCGACACCACAACCACGGCGGCGTTCTCAAGGTTTTCAGCACTTTGACCGACAAAGATCTCGGCGCCCAGACCAGCAAGGCGGTCGGTGATTTTCGACGCTTTCAGGTCCGAGCCCTGCACCCGGTAGCCCAGATTCAAAAGCACCTCGGCAATGCCCGACATCCCGATCCCGCCGATACCCACGAAATGGATCGGCCCGACATCCTGCGGCAGTTTGGTTGCTGGGGTCATGCGGTCTCCTTCTGCGCCAACTGTTCGACCTGGGCGACCAAGCGCTCGGTCGCGTCCGGTGCGCCGGTCGATAAGGCAGCATGGGCCATCTTTTGCGCGGCTTCGGGGTTTGTCAGAACTGCGGTGATTTGCTGTGTCAGCGAAGGAACGTCAAGCAGGTTCTCGGGGATCATGATTGCCCCTCCGGCCTGAACCAGCCCGCGTGCGTTGGCGGTCTGATGATCGCCCGCTGCGGCGGCATACGGGATCAGGATCGAGGGCCGTCCGATGACGGATATATCCGCCACACTTGACGCGCCTGAGCGTGATATCACCAGCTGCGCATCGGACATACGACGGGGCACATCCTGAAAGAACGGTTTCACTTCGGCACGGATACCGTGGTCGTCATAAAACGCGGAAACACGGGCGCCGTCTTCGTCACGGGCCTGATGTGCGACACGAATATGGCGGCGCATCTCATCAGGCAGCGCGGCAATCGCTTCGGGCACAATCTGACTAAGGATGCGCGCACCTTGCGAGCCACCCATCACCAGGATCGACATCGGGTAATCGCCCGGTGGGATATAGCCCGCCGCAGCCCGGTCCAGCACGGCGGCCCGAACCGGGTTGCCGGTATGTATGCCCTTTGCACCGTCCGGCAGATCAGTCGGCCAGACACCACAAGCCACCTGCGCCACGCGGGTCGCAAACAGCTGATTCACGCGGCCCAAAACGCCGTTCTGTTCATGGATCATGCGCGGGATCTTCAACATCGTCGCAGCACCCAGCGCTGGGATCGAGGGGTAACCGCCAAAGCCGACCACGACGTCCGGTCGGTCGCGCAGCATCTGAAACGCCATACCGGCGACACCACCTGCGATCTTGGGACCGACCATCAGTTTGGCGGGCAGTCCGCCACGAGCGAAGGTTGCCGAGGACGCCTCGACAATTTCAGTCGAATGCGGAAAGCCACCCGTATATCGTGCGCCGCGCGTATCGGTGGACAAGCGCACACGCCAGCCCCTGTGCAGCATCGCCTCGGCCAGCGCCTGAGCCGGGAACATGTGGCCCCCGGTCCCGCCAGCCGCAATCAGAAGGTAGGGTTTGCCCATCAGCCTCGTCCGCGTAGAATATCACCAAGTTCGCCCTGAGGGCGGGTGCGGGTAAACGCCAGAAGCATGCCGATTGCAATACCACCTGCAATCAGGGACGAGCCGCCATAGCTGACGAACGGCAAAGTCATGCCTTTGGCAGGCAAAAGACGCACGGCGACGCCCATATTGATCATCGCCTGAACCCCGAACATGCAGGCCAGACCGGTGCCCGCCAGACGGATGAACATGTCGCGCTCGCGCATCAGCCGCAGCAATGACCGCACGACGATCAGGGAATACAGTGCGATGATAATCAGCACCAGGATCAGGCCATATTCCTCGGCCGCGACAGCGATGATGAAATCCGTATGGGCATCGGGCAGCGACCATTTCACCTGCCCTTCACCCACGCCGACACCGAAAAGCCCGCCCTCGCGGATCGCATTGGTGGCATAGCCCAGCTGAGTGGTCGGATCGACCTCTTGGTTCAGGAACCCGTCAATGCGTCGGGCGAAATGTTCCGAGTTGGAATAGGCGAACATACCGCCAAGCACGACAAACCCCGCCATACCAACCAGCAACAACATCGGCGCACCGGCAACGAAATACATCACGCCCCAGCCAAACAGGATCAGGCAGGCCTGACCAAAATCGGGCTGCATAACCAACATGGCGACAATCGCCATGCACAGCGCAAAAGACCATAGCCGACCGGGCGGGCCGTTGATCTGTTGTGACGCGGCCAGCAACCAGGCCGCCACAACGATAAACCCGGGTTTCAGAAATTCAGACGGCTGCAGCGAGGCAAAGCCAAGCGAATACCAGCGCACCGCACCTTTGCCAAAATCTGTGCCAAAGACGGGAAGGAAGACCAGCGCGACAAAAGCAGCAAGAAACCCCAACACCGCCAGACGTCGAACCAGTGTGGGCGACATCATCGAGGTCAGCAGCATCGCAACAAGCGCCAATCCGCCGAACAGCGCCTGGCGTTCGACGTAATGGAACGGGTCGAACCCGTTGCGACCAGCCAGCGGCGGCGATGAGGCCAGCCCCAGCAACAGCCCGATGACAAACAGGATCAGTACGCAGGACATCGTCCAACGATCAATCGTCCGCCACCACTTTGGTAGAATCGGTTCTCCGCGCTGGTCCTGAACCGCGCCATACACCATCTCAGTCATGAGATACCGCCACTATCTGCCTCGTCAACGCCCCGTTTTCGGGGTCTACGAGCGAGTCTACAGGGGTTTTAGTGTTTGGGCTAGTGGAATGACGCCGCAACAGAGGGAAATTGGCGCCTTCAAGCCAGTGATCCGCTTCAGGGCTTCCCGTCCCGGGCGTTCGGAACACCTAGGGAACAAGATCGTAGTGCTTTATCCTCCTGGATTCGACCAATTCAGCCTTTTTTCCCAGTTGAACTGTGACTTGGGAAATGCGCGTGATCACTGAACCGCCCTCCTATGCAGTGCGTCATATTGAGCTTCCTTGTCGGGCGTATTCTGGCACATGGTATTCCGGCCAATATCACAAATGTTCCAACTGCCAATTTCATTCCATTTTCCCAAACCAATCAGAGGACGGATCCACAGTCACGGACGGACGATTGCAGCGCGTGTTTACGTCTCCCCCTTGCCATCCCAGCCATTCCACGCCATCCCCCGCGCATGACTTATGATACGATCATCCTGGGCGCCGGTGCTGCTGGCTTGATGTGTGCCGCCCATTGCGTTGGGCGCGTTCTGGTGATCGACCACGCGAAGGCGCCGGGTGAGAAAATCCGCATCTCGGGCGGCGGGCGGTGTAATTTCACCAATATGTACGCGGGGCCGGGCAACTTCCTGTCTCAGAACCCGCATTTCTGTAAGTCCGCATTGGCGCGCTACACGCAGTGGGATTTCATTGAAATGGTCGGGCGTCATGACATCGCTTGGCACGAGAAAACACTGGGACAGCTGTTCTGCGACGGTTCCTCGAAACAGATCATCCAAATGTTGCTGGATGAAATAGAGCGCGCCGGGGCCGAGCTGTGGGTAAGGACCGAGATGAAGGACCTGTGCAAAACCGACACTGGTTTCGCGCTGACGGTTGAACGCGAGGGACAGCGACATGCCCTGACCTGCACCAATCTGGTACTGGCCACGGGTGGTAAGTCGATCCCTAAAATGGGGGCGACGGGTCTGGCTTATGACATCGCGCACCAGTTTGGATTGCGGATGACCGAGACACGCGCGGCTCTGGTGCCGTTCACCTTTTCCGACGGCAGGTTCAAGGACCTGTCCGGTGTCTCGCTGCCGACGCGGCTGTCGAACGACCGGACCAGCTTTGACGAGGCTTTGCTTTTCACCCATCGCGGCCTCAGCGGACCAGCTGCGCTGCAACTATCCTCATACTGGCGCGAGGGTGAGGCGATCCGGGTCAACCTGATCCAGGATATGCCACTATTCGACCTGCTGCGAGATCAGCGCCAAAACAGCGGACGCAAAGCCCTGACTACTGAACTTTCCCGGCAGTTACCCGCGCGATTGGTCGATTTCCTGAGCCAACACATTCCCATGCAGGGCAATCTGGCCGACCAATCGGACACTGCCCTTTCGGACCTGGTCGAGGCCCTGTCGAACTGGCATCTGACCCCGTCCGGGACCGAAGGCTATCGCACCGCCGAGGTCACGCTGGGCGGCATCGACACCGATGATCTGTCGTCAAAAACGTTGGAGGCCAGGGATGTCCCCGGCCTCTATGCGATAGGTGAAGCGGTGGATGTCACCGGTTGGCTGGGCGGGTACAATTTCCAATGGGCATGGTCCTCGGGCCATGCCGCTGGAACTGCAATCGCCAGTCGTGGTTAGCCGACACGGTATTTGCGTGGCACTAGCCGACGACGTTGTACCCACGGCCACGCATGCAGTTACGCACCAACACTTCTTTGTTCTGGTTCTTGTTGATCACATCCGCACCGGCGCCAACCAACGCACCTGCAACTGCAGCGCGGCCCAGATTATCGCTGCTGTCCTGTACGATCCCGGTCACTGCGGCTGCGCCAACGGCGCCGATGGCTGCATTCCCGGCCGTGGTGCCATCAACAGATGCCTGCGATGCCGCAAGCTGTTGGCACTGCTGCAGATCAACGTTGTAATTAGGGCCAACCGGACCATCGATGATCGGCTGGTAGTTTGCGCCAGTGTTGGTGCAGGCACCCGCAATCAGAATGGCAGGCAGGATCAGGGAAAACTTACGATATGGCATAGTCATAACCTCGTGTTGAATTTGACGGGTAGCAAAACCAAAAAATATGGCGCGTCAAGCTGATAGCATCTCAGCTTGGCCCAACCGGCGATCTATTGCAAATGGCGTGTCCTAAAGCCGTTTACGAACCTGTTCTGCAAAATCCTCACCGCGTTGTTCGAAATTGTCATATTGATCAAAACTGGCTGCGGCAGGGGCCAGCAAAATCGTCTCGCCCGACTGCGCGTCGTTCATTGCCTGTTCAACGGCTTCTGCCATTGTGGTGCAAACCAGGGTATCTGCCTGTAACTGCATTGCAAATCCGGCAGCTTCGCGCCCGATCACATAAGCCTTGAGCACATGTTCACTGGCTGAGTTGAGTGCAGACAACCCGCCCTCTTTCTCAAGCCCGCCACAGATCCAGCGGACCTTCTTGAACGCATTCAACGCCTTTACTGCGCTGTCGACATTGGTCGCCTTTGAATCGTTCACATAGGTGACCCCATCCGCTTCGGCGATGATCTGACTGCGATGCGGCAGGCCCGGATAGCTGTGCAACGCATCCTGAATGATCCGAGGGGCCAACCCCAACGCGCGGCACGTGGCGTAGGCGGCACAGGCATTCTGGTGATTATGTGCACCGGGCAGACCTTTGATCTCGCGCAGGTCAATCGACCCCGCCTGTCGCCCCTTGCGATACTCCGACAGGAACCCTTTGCGCGCAAATACCTGCCATCCGGGTCCGGTCAACTTGCGGGCAACCGAGATACGGATCACCCGGTCATCCGTTGGCGCTTCGGCCAGTTGACCGGCCAGAAAGGCGCCTTCGTCCTCATCCACACCGATCACGGCCCGGTCAGGGCCGCCTTCGGCAAACAAACGGCGCTTGGCGGCGAAATAGCCCCCCATGCCGCCGTGACGATCCAGATGATCCGGTGACAGATTGGTGAAAACGGCCACATCAGGTGTCAGCGACCGCGCAAGCTCTGTCTGATAACTCGACAACTCCAACACCACGACCGAGCCATTGCCCCCTGGATCAATGTCCAATACGCCTCGGCCGATATTCCCCGCCAGCTGTGCCTCACGGCCAGCTTCGGTCAGGATATGATGGATAAGTGCGGCGGTGGTTGATTTCCCGTTCGACCCGGTCACCGCGACCACGCGGGGCGGAGTATCGAGATTGTCCCATTCTGGCCCGGCGAACGAGCGGAAAAACAAACCGATATCGTTATCCACCGGTACCCCGGCCTCAAGCGCGGCCGCCACAACCGGGTTAGGCTCTGGGTACAGATGGGGGATCCCCGGCGACACGATCAGAGTGGCGACATCATCAAACGCCCCGTGACGGCCTAGATCGCAGCATGTGAACCCTTCGGCTTCGGCCGCCGCGCGTGCAGCCGGATTATCATCCCAGCAGACGGGTTCGGCCTTACCGGCCCGCAAGGCGCGCGCCGTGGTCAGGCCAGACCGACCCAGCCCCAGAACCGCAACTTTCTGTCCTGAAAACCCTTTGACCGGGATCATATTTCCCACCTTCTTTCGACTTCAAATGCGCCGACACACTGCACAGATGAACCTGCCATTGGCAAGATCGACAGCAGGTTCGTGCGCAGCGCGAGCCCGGCCCAACAGGAGGCGGCGGGCCGGCTGTCCTCCGAACTTGGCGGGAGCCTACCGGACCTTCAGCGTCGCAAGCCCAATCATCGCCAGGATCAGTGAGATGATCCAGAACCGGATCACGATGGTGGGCTCGGCCCAGCCCTTCTTCTCATAGTGATGATGGATCGGGGCCATCAGAAACACGCGACGACCTGTGCGTTTGAAATACAGCACTTGGATGATCACGCTCAGCGCTTCGACCACGAACAGACCTCCGACGACAGCCAACACCAATTCGTGTTTGGTGGCCACCGCAATCGCTCCCAAAGCGCCGCCCAAGGCAAGCGATCCAGTATCGCCCATGAACACGGCCGCAGGCGGCGCGTTATACCATAGAAACCCAAGGCCAGCACCGAACAGGGCCGAGGTGAAAATAAAGATTTCGCCGGTTCCGGGCACGTAATGCACATCCAGATACTCAGTGAAGTCGACCCGGCCCACTGCATAGGCGATAATCCCCAGGGTCGATGCGGCGATCATTGCGGGCATGATCGCCAGCCCGTCCAGCCCATCGGTCAGGTTCACCGCATTTGCTGACCCAACGATCACGACAATCGCGAAGGGAATGTAGAATATCCCCAGATTGAGCAGCGTGTCTTTGAATACCGGCACAGCAAGCTGATTCTGCAGCGCCTCAGGGTGGTGCATCGTGGCCCAAATAGACGCAAGAACTGCGATAACCACACCAAGTCCTAACCGCATTTTCCCCGAAACACCTTTGGTGTTTTGCTTGGAGACCTTGGCATAGTCATCTGCAAACCCAATGGCGGCATAGGCCAGCGTCACGAATAAGACCATCCAGACATAGGGGTTGTCCCACCGTGCCCAAACCAGTGTCGATGTGACAAGCGCGCCTACGATCAGCAAGCCGCCCATGGTCGGCGTGCCCGCTTTGGAGAAGTGCCCCTCGGGGCCATCATCCCGGATCGGTTGCCCTTTGCCCTGCTTGCGGCGCAGAACATTGATCAGCGGTTTGCCAAAGATAAACCCGAAAATCAGCGCTGTCATAAAGGCACCGCCCGCCCGGAACGTGATGTACCGGAAGAGATTGAAAAAATCCCCTCCGTCCGACAGGCCGGTCAACCAATAGAGCATATCAATACCTTTCCCGTGCGGCGATCATGGCTCAAGCGCGTCCCCTTGCCCCATTTCCCGCAAACCGTCAACAATTCGCGCCAGCGCCATGCTGAGTGATCCTTTGGCAAGAACAGTGTCGCCTGCGCAGATCAGCTCTGGCAGCCGTTCAGCCATCTCAACGCTGGTCTCAAACCAAAGTCCGCGCTTTTCCGCTGGCAACGCATCGTAAAGCGCTTTCATAAGCGGGCCAATGCAGTGAACCTGATCCATCTGCGTCATAGCCGCGACATTTGCCATCGCTGCATGCATGGGGATCTCTTGTGCGCCCAGCTCTTTCATATCACCCAGAAATGCGATCCGGCGCCTGCCCTGTGAGGCGGCCAAAACTTCCAAGGCAGCCTCCATCGAAGTTGGATTGGCGTTATAGCTGTCGTCCAGCAATTCGACCTGACCACCATCCGCCAGTGAAATCTGCTCGCGAAAGCCGCGACCTTTTACCGGCAACCAGTTGCCCAAGCCTGCGATGGCTTCGTTCAGGTCGACACCAAGTTCAACGCAGGCCGCCAATGCCCCAAGTGCATTCATGGCAAAATGAGTGCCTGCTGATTGCACATCAAAGGAGATGGCTTTTCCGTCGACCCTGGCCGTTGCATGGACCGAGTCCGGTTTCTGCACAACTCCGGTCAGCACGTAATCTGACGCAGCGCGTCCAAAGTCGACAATCCCTGCCCCAGCCTGAGTTGCGTATTGGCGCAGGATGTCGGCATGTTCGATATCCGCATTTACGATGGCCGCGCCGCCTGGGAGTAACCCTTCAAATATCGCTGCTTTCTCTTGGGCTATACCTGCGACGGACTCGAATGCTTCCAGATGGACTGCCGCGACGGTGGTAACCAAGGCCACATGCGGGCGGGCCTGACGCGCCAGCGGAGCAATCTCTCCGGGGTGGTTCATCCCGATTTCTATCACGGCAAATTCAGTGTCGCGCGGCATCCGGGCAAGCGTCAGCGGCACACCCCAATGGTTGTTGTAACTGGCAACGCTGGCATGGGTCTTCCCCTGCGTTTCCAGAATATTGGCCAGCATTTCCTTGGTCGATGTCTTGCCGACACTCCCGGTCACGCCAATCACGCGCGCCTCTGTCCGCGCGCGGGCCGCCTGCCCCAGCGCCTCAAGCCCGGTCTGCACGTCCTCGACGATCAGTAACGGCGCGTCCGGGGAAACGCCTTCGGGTATCTGCGAGACCAGCGCTGCGCCTGCGCCCTTCTCAAGCGCTTGCGCCACAAAATCGTGGCCGTCGCGCGCCGCCTTCAGCGCAACAAACAGATCTCCGGGCTGCAATGTGCGGGTGTCGATGGATACGCCATTGACCTGCCAATCGGCGGTGGCACGCCCGCCAGTGGCCGCAACAGCCTCAGCCGCAGTCCAGAGCGTCATGCCACCCTCCCATCGAGGGCGGCCACGCTGATGCTGGCCTGTTCTACGTCGTCGAAAGGTAAAACCTGATCGCCCACGATCTGTCCTGTCTCGTGCCCTTTACCGGCGATCAGCAGCGCATCACCCGGTTGCAGGGCATCTATGCCGCGCAGGATGGCTTCGGCACGATCACCCACCTCGGTCGCCTCGGGCGCGCCCAGCATCACCGCAGTACGGATAGTAGCTGGGTCTTCGGTGCGGGGATTGTCGTCGGTGACAAATACCACATCAGCGTTATTGGCCGCAGCCTTGCCCATCAGCGGGCGCTTGGTCGCATCACGATCTCCGCCGGCACCGATGACGGCGATCAGCCGGCCCATAACATGAGGGCGCAAAGCCTTGAGTGCCGTGGCCACAGCATCTGGCGTATGGGCGTAATCGACAAACACAGCAGCCCCGTTTTCACGCGTCGCAGCCAGTTGCATCCGTCCCCGGACCGTCGTCAGGTGCGGCAGGGTCTCGAAAACACGCGTGGGATCTTCGCCACCAGCGATCACCAGCCCACATGCCAGCAGGATGTTTTCAGCCTGGAACCCACCGATCAGGTTCAATCGGGTCTGATATACCTTACCCTGCCACGAAAACCGCAGATCCTGCCCGGTTGCATCAAAGCGCTGATTGAGCAGACACAGATCTGCATCACCCAATCCAACGGTCAGCACATTTTGCCCACGGGTTTCAGCGATACGACGAACCTGCCCACCCTTTGGATCGCTCATGTTGACCACAACCGTGCCGTCCTGAGGCAACACGCGGTCGAAAAGTCCTGCTTTGGCGGCAAAATACGCCTCGAAGGTTTCGTGATAATCCAGATGATCCTGGGTGAAATTCGAGAAACCCGCTGCTGCCAACTGTACCCCGTCGAGGCGGCGCTGCTCGAGACCATGCGAGGATGCCTCCATCGCGGCATGTGTCACACCGTTCTCAGCCGCTTCGGCCAAACACCGATGCAGGGTGATCGGTTCGGGCGTTGTATGCGCCAAAGGGGCCGTCCATGCGCCTTCGACCCCGGTTGTGCCCAGGTTGACGGCGGCATGGCCCAGCTCCATCCAAATCTGACGGACAAAGGTCACGACAGAGGTTTTACCATTGGTCCCCGTCACAGCCACGATGGTCTGAGGCTGCTTTCCGAACCACAGTGCTGCGCATCCTGCCAGCGCCTGCCTTGGGTCTTCAACCACCACCAGCGCGGCATCCGACCCCGCAAGCACATCCGCTGCGACCTCAGCCCCTTCGGCATCGGTGAGGATTGCGGCGGCCCCCATGCGCAGAGCATATTGAATGAACTCTGCGCCATGGACCCGCGTTCCCGGAAGTGCCGCAAACAGATAACCGTCTTTGACCTCGCGGCTATCAACGGCCAACCCGGTAATCTCAGGGTTTGCACCCGCACGTGCGGTCAGGGCCAGTTGGCTGAGTTTCTTAGTCCTAGTGCCCATGACCCACCTTTCGCCGGACGCCTAATTCGAGGTCAGCGTTATAGCAGCGCGCGCCTCAGGCTCAAGCCGGGGGCGCAATCCCAACAAGGGCGCGACACGCCCGATCAGCTCCGCAGCCACAGGTACGGCTGTCCACCCTGCTGTACGGCGTTTTTCGCCATAGGCCACGATGGAAGGTTCATCCAGAGTGACGATCAGCACGTATTTCGGATCATAGGCCGGGAAGATCGTCGCAAAAGTGGCGATGACTTTGTCATCATAGTACCCACCGCGCGGTTTCGGTTTGTCTGCCGTACCGGTTTTACCTGCCACGTCATAGCCGACGACATCGCCAAAGCTGGCGGTGCCATCGGTGACAACCTTGCGCAGCATCTTCTGCGCCTGCGTCGCCGCCCCCAGAGACATCACGCGCGGGCCATATTGTGACCCGCTCCGGCGCAAAATGGTCGGGCTGACATAATATCCGCCATTGGCAATCGCCGCATATCCCGCCGCCAGATGCATCGGGCTGGTCGACAGGCCATGGCCATAGGAAATGGTCACGGTGCTCAGCTCGCCCCATTTTTTGGGCTTGAGCGGTTCGCCGCCTTTGGCTTCGACAATCTCAAACGGGGTCGGTTCGAACATGCCCAGCGAACGCAGGAATTCCTGTTGCCGCTGCGAACCGATCTGCAGCGCCAGACGCCCGGTCCCCCGGTTCGAGCTGTGGACGATCACATCCGCCACGCTGATCTTGCCGTAATTCTTGCCGTTGAACTCACCAATCGGAAAACGACCGATTTTCATCGGACCCGAGGTGTCGATGATCGTTTCAGAATTCACCAGACCAAGCTGAATTGCCTGCGCGGCGGTGAATATCTTGAACACCGATCCCAGCTCGTAAACGCCCTGCACATAGCGGTTGAACAAAGGGCTGTCCGATGGATCGAACCCCGACGTCGGGGGGCGCGGGCGATCATTGGGATCAAAGGATGGCAGCGACGCCGCCGAGATGACCTCGCCCGTATGCGCATCCATCAAAACGGCTGAGGCGCCTTTGGCGTTCATGATCTTCATGCCACCAAAAAGCACCTGCTCGACAGCGGCCTGTACGGTCAGATCCAGCGAGAGTTGCAGCGGCTTGTTTCCGTTGGCGGGGTCCCGCAGATAATCGTCGAATTGCTTTTCAATCCCGGCCACGCCTATCACCTCGGCAGCGCTCACGCCTTCACGCCCAAAACCTGACCCGCCAAGGATATGTGCTGCCAGCTTGCCATTCGGGTAAAGGCGCATTTCGCGGGGGCCAAACAGAATACCTGGATCACCGATGTCATGCACGGCTTGCTTCTGCTCGGGCGAGATACGCTTTTTGATCCACAGGAACTTGCGGTTGCCGGTGAAATCCTTGATCAGACGGTCTTTTTCCAAATCCGGGAAGATTGCCACCAGTTGATCCGCGGCGGCAATCGGGTCGATCATCAACGGCGGCTGGGCATAGACGGAATAGGTGTCCAGGTTGGTGGCCAGAATGCGCCCTTCGCGGTCAACAATATTGGCGCGCTGCATCGCGATTGTGGCACCGGGGGCGTTGGCCAAGGGCTCTTGCGCCTCGGATGTCGCAAGCATCCCCATCCGAACACCAACCACCGAGAAGGCGCAAAAGAAGAAAAGACCCAGCACCAGCAAACGGCCCTCGGCCCGAGCGCGGGCCCTGTCCTTCATATCTTCATGGCGCTTCTGGATGTTTTCGCGCTCGATAACCTTGGGGTTTTCACCGCGTGCGCGCGCATCCAGGACACGGGCCAGAGGGCGGAGGGGCGTGCGCGTCATGGGAACTGCACCTCTCCCAACGCCTTAATGTTGGTTATCGCCTGCAATTCGATGGGATCGACAATCGGAAGATCCGGATCCTCGGCGTAGGCAACCTGATCCGCGCGTCCGAACTGCTCTGCTCGCAAGGGCAGCAGGCCGAGACGTTCAAAATTCAGATCCGCCAGCTCTCGAAGACGATCAGGACGGTTCAAATAAGCCCATTCCGCATTCAGAACGGCCAGTCGGACCTGCGCCACGCCGATCTCTCGTTGCAGTGTTTGCGTTTTTTTCACAACTTGCTGGGTGCGGTAGTTCTCTTGATACGCCCAAAGGGCCACCCCGAACACGGCCAAGGCAGTCAACACATACAATACACTCTTCATTTTGCCCTTCCCCCTAGTTGCGGCATCCCAATGGCGCGGGCTTCAATTTCCCCTGCCGGAGCCTCGGTGCGCACCGCAACACGCAGCTTGGCTGAGCGCGAACGCGGATTTTCCTGCAATTCCTGATCGTCCGGCCCCACTGCCTTACGGGTTTTGAGCGCAAATTGCGGCTGGTCCTGCGCAATTTCGGGCGCATAACGATTTGCCCGACCTGTTTTGCCAGCCCGCGACTGAAAGAACCGCTTGACCATGCGGTCTTCGATCGAATGAAACGTCACAACAGCCAGCTGCCCGCCAGGTTTCAGCGCACGCTCAGCGGCCATCAGGCCCTGGAACAATTCTTCATATTCTGCATTTACCGCGATGCGCAGCCCCTGAAAGCTGCGTGTCGCGGGATGCGATTGACCGGGTTTGGGCCTGGGCAGACAGGATTCGATAAGCCCCACCAACCGCAAAGTGGTTGTGATCGGCTCTTCCGCCCGCGCCTTTACGATAGCCCTGGCAATTCGCCTGCTGGCGCGTTCTTCACCATAGTGAAACAGGATGTCGGCGAGCTGCGCTTCGCTTGCGGTGTTGACCAGATCAGCCGCGCTTTCGCCGTCCTGGCTCATGCGCATGTCCAGCGGGCCGTCCTTCATAAAGGAAAAGCCACGCTCGGCCAAATCCAGCTGCATCGAGGAAACCCCAAGGTCCAGCACCACCCCGTCCAAGTCCTGCGCGTATTCGTCCAGACGCGAAAAGACGCCGGGCTGCATCACCAGCCGATCACCATAGCCCTTGGCCCAGTCCGCAGCCATTTCAAAGGCCAGCGGATCACGATCAACGCCGACGACCTTGTCCGCGCCTGCCTCGAGCAGGCCACGGGTATATCCTCCGGCACCAAAGGTTCCGTCCAACCAAACACCCGACACCGGAGAGACCGCAGCCAGCAAAGGGCGCAATAATACCGGAATATGTGGTTTGTCAGAAGAGGTTTGCGCACCGGCCATGCCGTCACGCGTCCCCGACGCCATCTAGGAACACCAAAGGATCGAAATCCTCGGGTTGATCATCCAGCCATTCCTCGGCGGCCGCCAATTCATCAGACTCGTAGGTTTCAGGCTTCCAGATCTGGAACGTGTCGCCAGCGGCAATAAAGAAGGCTTCACCCTCTAAGTCAATCTTGCTGCGCAGCTTGGCGGGTAGAACCAGACGCCCTGTCTCATCCACGTTTGTCGGAAAGGATTGTCCGTGGAACATGCGCTGCAATGTCTTCCGCTGCATTGAACCCCGTGGAAGCGCATCAATCTTGGCGTCAACTTCGTCAATCGCCTGCATAGTATAGCATTCAAGGAATTTGCGCCGGTGGTCGCCATAAACAATTACAAGTTCGGGATTGTCACCGGGCTGCCAGTTGGGATCAGAAGCTTCAAGCACACGGCGAAACGAGGCCGGGATCGAGACCCTGCCCTTCGTGTCCACCTTATGGTGGCTTTCACCTCTAAACCTGCGCGCCAAGACGACTGTCCCTTTCGCTTGCGCCCCACTTGAAATTCTCACTCCCCCCAGAATTAAAACGGCGGGTTGATCTGCTGCCACTGATCAACCCGCCGCATTGACCCGCTTTGCGGGATGTCCAGCTGCGCGCGCCACCTGGGGGGATGTCTGCTCGCCCGCGCGCCGGATCTCTTGATTGATGAAAGCGAGATGCCTGTATGAAACCTGATTTTATTGGTTCGGGGTCGTTTAGCGCCCCATGTGCCTCGTCCTCATCGGATAACTAAGGGATGGCATGGGAATTCATGGAAATCAATAGAAAATTTCTCGCACTCACGTCCCAACTCACAATGTAATCGATAATAAAATGAATGGAAACTCTATTTTACACCAGAATTAGAACACAAATACCTTAAAGCAACCATATATAGACAAATCAGAGAAATTATGAGCGTCCCATGAATTCCCAACATTTTTTCACTTTCATCGATTCCCCGTAGATAGAGCCAGCAAATCCTCCATTCCAAACTACGAATCAACAAAGGTGGCTCGGTTCCCACGCACTCCCAAGTTACTAAAAACCACCTGAACCCACGATTTCCCATATACGCACGACCACAGCCATTCGGCTTCTTCGATAACCGTACCGAAGCAATCGGACCTTACGTCACGATCCTATGGTTTTCAGTGGAACCGCATTAGAAGCGACACCCTTGGCGCAACTCAAACCCATATTTTTAAGGCATATTCGATTGCCAACGTTCAACTCTTTGATATCCATGCATTTGCTGCATAGCAGCATTGACGACGTCAACTATTGTGCAATCGCAGCATTTGCTTATTTTCATCCTCAAGCAAACGCCGAAACACTTCGGCACCAACACACGAAACGGGTTACGCAGATGGGTGTAGCAACACAACAAACCGCTCTGAGAGGCGCTCCGGCATTCGGCCTGGCTTCGATGATCGAAACCGCAAAGACCCGGTTTGCACGCTATCGGGCCTACCGCCAGACGGTTAACGAACTGTCCGAGCTGTCCGATCGCGAGTTGGCCGACCTGGGCCTGCACCGCTCAATGATCCGTCGGCTGGCAATGCAGGCCGCAGAAGAACAATTCGCGCGTTAAGCGCACAGCAATACAGAGATCAGACCCTACTCCTCCCTTGGGTCTGTAATCTGCGGCAACGTCTCTCCTCCTCCCTGACGTTGCCGCCTTTTATACCGGCCCTGAACGCCGGAAGCAGATACATCGGGGCTCTCCTCCTCCCTGCCCTGATGTTGAAAGTACGCGGCGACGTCTCTCCTCCTCCCTGACGTCGCCGCGTCTTCCTCATACCGGGATCAAACCCGGGTTCGGATACATCGGGGCTCTCCTCCTCCCTGCCTTGGTGTTGAAAAGAACGGCGGTTTCCTTCCTCCTCCCTGGGAACCGCCGTTTTTCGTTTCTCCCAAAGAAAAAGGCGCCCACCCAGGCGCCTTTCAAAACATTGAGCATGCGCCGTCAGGCGCATTCCTTTTGGTTAAAACGGAACGTCGTCCTTCGGAAAAAGATACTGGGCAACAACCTTCTTGGTGCCCGCCTTGTCGAACGCGACCTCAACCTTGTCGCCCTCGATGCCCTCCACTGCGCCATAGCCGAATTTCTTGTGAAACACCCGCTCGCCCAGTGTGAAACTTGCCACTGCGGTTGCGTCGATCACCGTGTTGCGGGTTTCGCGCGGTTGCGACATGCCATATTGTCCCTGCCGCGCCTGCAGCCGTTTCCAGCCGGGTGAGTTATAGACATTAGCCTCAGCCGCGCGGGTTTCGATCCCGGCCGAGGGCTGCCCCCCGCCATAGAGCCCCGGAGGCGTCAGAACCTCGACATGCTCCTCGGGCAGTTCGTCAATAAACCGTGATGGCATCGAATTCTGCCATTGCCCGAACACCCGGCGGTTGGCGGCAAAGGAAATCGTACAGACCTCTTCGGCACGGGTGATGCCCACATAGGCTAGACGCCGTTCCTCTTCGAGCCCCTTGATTCCGGTCTCGTCCATCGACCGCTGCGACGGGAACAAGCCATCCTCCCACCCCGGCAGAAATACAGCAGGAAACTCAAGCCCTTTGGCCGCATGCAACGTCATGATCGAGACCTTTGCCCCATCCGTTTCCTTTTCATTGTCCATGACCAGGCTGACATGTTCCAAAAACCCTTGCAGGTTCTCGAAATTGTCCAGCTGGTTGACCAGTTCCTTGAGGTTTTCCAGCCGCCCCGGCGCCTCGGGCGTTTTCTCATTCTGCCAATGGGCGGTATAGCCGGACTCGTCCAGCACGATCTGCGCCAGTTCGATATGCGTGTGCTCGGGCGCGCCATAGCGGATCGGAGACACCCCGTCATCAATAAGGGTGTCATCATCCACTTCAATCCGTGGTCCACGTGTCATCGCATTCCACCGAGCCAGCCCGTCGATCAACTCGCGCAGCGCCTTGCCGCCCTTGCCCTTGATCAACCCCTGCTCGACTACGATCCGCGCGCCCTCGACCAGAGACACTCCGTTTTCACGCGCCACCACCTGAATGGTCTGCTGCGCCTTGTCCCCAAGGCCGCGCTTGGGCGTGTTCACGATCCTCTCGAACGCCAGATCATCCTCGGGGCTGACCACCAACCGGAAATAGGCCATGGCATCGCGAACCTCCATCCGCTCGTAAAACCGCGGCCCGCCGATCACCTTATAGGGCATCCCGATAGTCAGGAACCTATCCTCAAACGCGCGCATCTGGTGCGACGCACGCACGAGGATAGCCATTTCGTCCAAGTTCATCGGGCGCACGCCACGCGTCCCGACCTGCATCGCGTCAAGCTCTTCGCCGATCCAACGCGCCTCTTCCTCGCCATCCCAATGGCCGATCAGGCGAACCTTTTCGCCCTCTTCCCGGTCGGTCCAAAGCTCTTTACCCAGTCGTTTTTCATTGCCACGGATCACATTCGAGGCGGCGGCCAGAATATGCGGGGTCGAGCGATAGTTCTGCTCCAACCGCACCACGAAAGCGCCGGGGAAATCCTTTTCAAACCGCAGGATGTTACCCACCTCAGCCCCGCGCCAGCCATAGATCGACTGATCGTCATCGCCAACACAGCAGATATTCTTATGCCCCCCGGCCAGCAGACGCAGCCAGAGATATTGGGCGACATTGGTATCCTGATACTCGTCGACAAGGATGTAGCGGAACCAGCGTTGGTATTGCTCCAGCACATCCGGGTGGGTTTGAAAGATCGTCACCACGTGCAACAGCAGATCGCCGAAATCCACCGCATTCAGCTCACGCAGGCGGGTCTGGTATTGGGCATAAAGCTCAATGCCTTTGTTATTATAAGCTCCGGCATCCGCAGCAGGCACTCTATCTGGTGTCAGCGCGCGGTTTTTCCAGTCATCAATGATCCCGGCCAGCATCCGCGCAGGCCAGCGTTTGTCGTCGATATTGGCTGCCTGAGTCAGTTGCTTGAGCAAGCGCTTTTGGTCATCCGTATCCAAAATGGTAAAATTCGACTTGAGGCCCGCCAGTTCGGCATGGCGGCGCAACAGTTTGACGCAGATCGCGTGGAACGTTCCCAGCCACGGCATCCCTTCGGCAGGTCGGCCCAGCATGCGCCCGACCCGTTCTTTCATCTCGCGCGCGGCCTTGTTGGTGAAGGTCACGGCCAAAATCTCGTTCTCGCGTACCCGATGCGATCTGAGCAGATGGGTGATCCGCGCGGTCAGTGCCTTGGTCTTGCCCGTGCCGGCACCTGCCAGCATCAAAACCGGACCGTCCAGCCGCTCGACCGCTTCGCGCTGTGCCGGGTTGAGGTCGTTCAAATAGTCGGCAGCCACCGCAGGCATCGCCCGCGCCGACAGCGATGCGTCCTCGAAGGCGTCCATTTCGTCAAAACTGCTCATACGCTTAAACTACGCCGGATGGGCGCAAAGGGAAAGGCTTTGTTCACGGCTTGTTCACAAGCTTTTAAGATTTTCCTCGCGTTCAATTCTAACCAAATGAAGCGGTGTTCGACTGATGCCATTAACTCTCTGTAAAGCCTTAGGTCAGATGCTTGGCCCAAAGGTTTGGGAGCATATGGATATGGCATTGGCTGAGCGGGGGACGATCAATCATCGACTCAAATGGACCGGGATCACCCTATTGCTGATCAGCCTCGCCATTGGAGCGGGCTGGGGTGTCTATAGGCTTCCTGCGCCCTTGGTGGAACGGATGCTGCGGACAGATATCCTCAAACAGTCAGAATTGTGGAAACGCCGCGTTGTTTTGCATCTTGAAGACCCCGAAACAACGCTGCGAACCGGCCATATAGATGGGCATGACGCAGAGTTTCTGACCTCGATGCCCGAAGCATCGGATGTCTACCGGTTCAGGTTGTTCGACACGAGTGGACGCGTGGTCTGGTCCACTCGTCAAGGTGAGGTCGGCCTGCGCGAAGACAGCGCGTTCTTTCGCGCCGATGTTGCCCGGGGAATGGTGTACTATTTACAAGAAGTTGTGCCCCTATCCGAGATTGACGGCCTGGACTTGCACACAGGCAACATTCAGAACTCCAGTGCGCATCACATAGTCAAAGTCTTTATGCCGGTTACCAAAAACGGTCGCTTCATCGGTGCGATAGAGTTTTTTACCGATATCTCGGATTTGCGGGCGACCTTCATAACCCGGCTGAGAATTTCGCTGATCGTTCTAAGCGGTGTGGCCCTGTTGGCGCTGGCGATGGTGTCATTGGTGACCTACAGGACCAACCGGGCGCAACTGCGCTCTTTGCACAAACAATCCGAGAAAGAGCGTGATCTGATGGCGGACCAGCTCCGCCTGGCACGCGAGGTGCGGCTGCTAGGGGAGCTGAACGAGTGGCTGCAATCCAGCCGTTCTCTGGATGAGCTGTTCGACATGGTCTCACGTTTTATGACCCATATCCTGCCCGAAGCAGAGGGCAGCGTTTACGTCTACTCGAACTCGCGCGATGTGCTGGATGGATGTGCCAGCTGGAACGGCGGCACCCATAAAGCGCATATCCACCCCGAGGGGTGCTGGGGTCTGCGCCGGGGGCGTACCTATGAATTCGGCGCCTCCGAGATTGATTTCATCTGCGAACATGCGGAACCGCATGACGGCCGCCCGTATTTCTGCTTTCCAATTCTGGCGCATGGCGAAACAGTCGGCCTGCTGCATCTGCGCGCGCTTGAAGAGCGCGAAGAAGAGTTTCACGTCAGCAGGAAACTGGCGCAGCTCTGCGCTGAACAGATCAGCATGGCCATTGCAAATGTGAGGATGCGCGATCAGCTGCACGACCAGTCCGTGCGTGATCCTTTGACCGGACTGTTCAACCGTCGTCATATGACGGAAACCCTGCGCAAATCCATTTCGCGCAGTCAGCAGACCGGTGTACCGCTTAGCCTGATCGCCGTTGATGTGGACCACTTCAAAAAGTTCAACGATACCCATGGCCATGATGCAGGCGACATGGTCTTGCGCGCGGTCGGTGCCGCATTGGAGCAGGGCTGTGATCGGGATGAAATTGCCTGCCGCATCGGTGGTGAGGAATTCATGCTGATCTTGCCGGACAACACCCCGGATGACGCGGTGAGCCGTGCCGAGAAATTACGGCAGTCGGTCGAAGCGGTTTCGGTCCGATACGGTGACAAGTCGCTTCCGCGAATAACGATTTCGGTTGGTGTATCGCATTACCCGGCGCATGGCACCATGCCGCAAGATTTGATGCGCGCCGCCGATGACGCGCTGTATATGGCAAAAGACAAAGGGCGCAATCAGGTGCAAGTCGCCAAGGGAACGCCAACCGAAACCGGGTCCGCTGATAGCAACGGCCAAAAGGTTCGGACTTCAGGCCCAGTCGCGGCGGCGTGAAACTCTAGCTAATACTTAGCAAAAACTTCAGTTACTCGGCGCCTGACTGAGCGGGCAAGGTAGCCACTTCTATACTTGTTAGCTTTCACCAACATCTTGGCCACATCGCGATCTTGCCAACCGTCCTAGCCAGCCCTATCGCTTTTGAGCGGCACAATCCCTAGACTCTTAAACGGTCGGTGATCTTTCAGAGGATCGGATAAAGAAGTAACGCAATGATTTGAGGCAAGCAGCACGCAAACGATCTGCCCAAAACCTCTCGGGGCTGCACATCCACGATAACCGGACACGGTCAGGCCTTTCGTTCCCAACGTTCTTGAAGTCAATCGGCTCGGCACCCGGCACGACCATGCGCGCAACTTGCCTGCTATGTCGAAACTTGGCAAAGCATCTGCCGACCGTGGCCAAAAAGTCCATAATGAACACGCCAAATCACGCCGCAATTCACCAGTCTTGATGCCGCAGCGCAGCAAGGCTATCAAGCATTCACCAACAGGAGGCGTTTGCGAGCGTTAACATGCCGGTTCTACCCAAATCACCGATATACCTGCGCGTATTGTTCGCCTAGAAGTTCGCCAAACAAACAGGACCGGGACCTGATATGACACATTTCGACAAGATCCTGATCGCCAACCGCGGCGAGATTGCCATTCGCGTGATGCGCGCAGCGAATGAGATGGGCAAACGCACAGTCGCCGTATATGCGGAAGAGGACAAGCTTGGCTTGCACCGTTTCAAGGCGGACGAGGCCTATCGCATCGGCGAGGGGATGGGGCCGGTTGCGGCTTACCTCAGCATTGACGAGATTATTCGCGTGGCCAAGGAATGTGGTGCGGATGCCATCCACCCGGGCTATGGCTTGTTGTCGGAAAACCCAGATTTCGTGGATGCCTGCGTCCAGAACGGGATCACCTTCATTGGACCAAAGGCCGAAACCATGCGCGCCTTGGGCGACAAGGCCAGCGCCCGCCGCGTGGCCATCGCCGCCGGAGTTCCGGTGATCCCTGCGACCGAAGTGCTGGGCGACGATATGGACGCGATCCGGTCACAAGCCAAAGAGATCGGATATCCCCTGATGCTCAAAGCATCCTGGGGCGGAGGTGGCCGCGGCATGCGCCCAATCGAATCCGAGGACGAACTGGAAGAAAAGGTCCTGGAAGGCCGCCGCGAAGCCGAGGCTGCCTTTGGCAATGGCGAGGGCTATTTGGAAAAGATGATTATCCGCGCCCGCCATGTCGAAGTGCAGATTCTGGGCGACAAACATGGCGAAATTTACCATCTGTATGAGCGCGATTGCTCGGTCCAGCGCCGTAATCAGAAAGTCGTGGAACGCGCGCCTGCCCCGTATCTCAGCGAAGAACAACGCGCGGAAATCTGCGAACTGGGCCGCAAGATTTGCGCCCATGTAAATTATGAATGCGCAGGCACCGTCGAGTTCCTGATGGATATGGAAACCAGCAAGTTCTACTTCATCGAGGTGAACCCGCGCGTTCAGGTGGAACATACCGTCACCGAGGAAGTCACAGGTATCGACATTGTGCAGGCACAGATCCTGATCGCCGAGGGCAAATCGTTGGCCGAAGCCACCGGCGCCGCCAGCCAAGCGGATGTGCACCTGAACGGTCATGCCCTTCAGACCCGGATCACAACCGAAGACCCGCAGAACAACTTCATTCCCGACTACGGTCGCATCACCGCATACCGCTCGGCTACTGGCATGGGTATTCGCCTGGATGGCGGCACGGCCTATGCGGGTGGTGTAATCACGCGGTACTACGACTCGCTGCTGACCAAGGTCACGGCCTGGGCCCCGACGCCACAGGCCGCGATTTCGCGAATGGACCGAGCGCTGCGCGAGTTCCGTATTCGTGGCGTCAGCACCAATATCGACTTTGTCATCAACCTGCTGAAACACCCGACCTTCCTGTCGAATGAATACACCACCAAGTTCATTGACACGACGCCCGAGCTGTTCACCTTTAAACGACGCCGTGACAGGGGCACCAAGGTTCTAACCTATATTGCGGATATCACCGTGAATGGGCATCCCGAAACCAAGGATCGTCCCGAACCGCGTACCGATCTGAAAGAGGCCAAGGCCCCGGCTCTGAAAAGTGAACCGCAGATGGGCACCCGCAATCTGCTAGAACAAAAGGGCCCGCAGGCGGTGGCCGATTGGATGAAGGCTCAGCGCCAGTTGCTGATCACCGACACCACGATGCGCGACGGGCACCAGTCGCTGCTGGCGACGCGGATGCGGTCGATCGACATGATCAAAGTGGCCCCGAGCTATGCGGCCAACCTGCCGCAGCTGTTCAGCGTCGAATGCTGGGGCGGCGCCACTTTCGATGTGGCTTATCGGTTCTTGCAGGAATGTCCATGGCAACGTCTGCGTGACCTGCGCGAGGTGATGCCGAACCTGATGACCCAGATGCTTTTGCGCGGTGCAAACGGGGTTGGATACACCAACTACCCCGACAACGTGGTACAGGAATTCGTTCGTCAGGCGTCAGAAAATATCGACGTGTTTCGCGTCTTCGACTCTCTCAACTGGGTCGAAAATATGCGGGTCGCGATGGATGCGGTGGTCGAGAACGGTAAAATCTGTGAAGGCACCGTTTGCTATACTGGCGATATTCTGGACCCGAACCGTGCCAAATATGACCTAAAATACTATGTTGGCATGGCGAAAGAGCTGCGCGATGCCGGGGCTCATATTCTGGGCCTGAAAGACATGGCCGGCCTGCTGAAACCAGCCTCGGCCAAGATTTTGATCCGTGCGCTGAAAGAAGAGGTCGGGTTGCCAATCCACTTCCACACGCACGACACTGCCGGTATCGCCAGCGCCACCATTCTGGCCGCCTCCGAGGCGGGTGTGGACGCAGTGGATTGCGCGATGGACAGCTTCAGTGGCAACACTTCTCAGGCGACATTGGGCACTGTGGTCGAAGCGCTGCGCCATACGGAACGCGACACCAGTCTGGACATCAAGGCCATCCGCGAAATCAGCGACTATTTCGAGGTGGTCCGAGGCCAGTATGCGGCCTTTGAATCTAGCCTGCAGGCCCCTGCATCCGAGGTATATCTGCACGAGATGCCCGGTGGCCAGTTCACCAACCTCAAGGCTCAGGCGCGCAGCCTTGGCCTGGAAGAGCGTTGGCATGAAGTGGCGCAGATGTATGCGGACGTGAACCAGATGTTCGGCGATATCGTCAAAGTCACGCCTTCGTCAAAAGTGGTTGGCGATATGGCGCTGATGATGGTCAGCCAGGGGCTGACGCGCGCCGATGTCGAAAACCCGGACTCGGATGTGGCCTTCCCGGATTCGGTCATCGACATGATGCGCGGCAATCTGGGGCAGCCTCCGGGCGGGTTCCCTGATGCGATCATCAGCAAGGCGCTTAAGGGCGAAAGCCCCAACACTGACCGCCCCGGCAAAGACGTACCCCCGGTCGATCTGGAGGAAACGCGCGCCGAGCTATCCAAACAACTGGACGGCAAAGAGGTCGACGACGAGGATCTGAACGGATACCTGATGTATCCCAAGGTGTTCCTTGATTACATGGGTCGCCATCGGATCTATGGCCCCGTCCGCACCCTGCCCACGCGCACATTCTTCTATGGAATGGAGCCCGGCGAAGAGATCGCCGCGGAAATCGATCCCGGCAAGACTCTGGAAATTCGCTGTCAGGCCATCGGTGAAACCGATGAAAATGGTGAGGTCAAAGTGTTCTTTGAACTGAACGGTCAGCCCCGTGTGATCCGGGTGCCAAACCGTTTGGTGACATCAACCACGCAGGCCCGACCCAAAGCAGAAATCGGCAACCTCGCACATATCGGCGCACCGATGCCGGGTGTCGTGGCAACCGTTGCGGTTACTGCGGGACAAGAGGTCAAAGAAGGCGATATGCTTTTGACCATCGAGGCCATGAAGATGGAGACTGGCATTCACGCCGAAAGGGACGCCGTAGTCAAAGCCATCCACGTTCAGCCAGGCGGTCAAATTGACGCCAAGGACCTGCTGATCGAGCTGGAATAGCAAAAAAAGGCGCGCCTCTGGGGCGCGCCTTTTCCATTTCATTGGGTTAAGGTTCAGCCGTCTACGGTTTCTTCTTCAACCTCATCTTCGACCAATGCCTTTTCTGTTTCATCATCAGAAACATCATAATCCGCAAGCGCCGGCAGACCCAGCAGGTCGTGCAGCTCGTTCAGGGCGTCGTCAGACAACTCGCGACCGCCGGTCAGAGTATCCAGAGCCTCTTGCGGGTCAGAAGATCCGGCCAGGTTTGTCTCGGCCTCCTCTACAGCCAGCTCAGCCGCTTCGACCGCGTCGTCGTACTTGTCCTGAGCGGTGATGCCCTCGGCAAGCTCGTCCTCGGTCGGCTCATAGGCCTCTTCGATCTCTTCTGCGGTCAGTTCCTGCAGGTCTTCCAGTTCGTCGTTCTTATCCTGCAGATCTGTCGTCGCGTCGGTATGACCAAGGATGTTCTGCTGATAAGAGGACAGCTTTCCTGGCATACTGTTCGGGGACGCATTCATGAGAGCCGTTTGTCTGGCATGGGCCGCGTTCAGACCTTTAAGCTCCGATGCAATTTGCCGTGCTTGTTGGGGTGAACCAGCTTCTCATCAACGACAGCAGTGGTAACTTTGGTCATCTTGGCAGGTTTCTTATTGCCCTTGACCAGATTACCAATCGAAGCGACCAGCCCGTTTTTCTTTTGAGTCGTAGCGCCCGTTTTGGCAGTTTTTTGCTTTTTTAGGCCAAGACTGGCGAGCAACCCTTTGCCCGTCCCCTTTTTACCCGAGGACTTGCCACCTTTCACCTGTGAGGACTTGTCGCCAGACTTATCCGCGCCGTTCCCATTTCCACCACCATTGCCTTTGCCAGCGCCATTGCCTTTGCCGCCACCATTTTTGGCGATGGCCATATCAGGTGCGGCAACAACTGCCACAAAGCTTACAGCGCCAAGCAGCAGAAATGAGGTGCAACTACACGCGAAAGTAACAAGAACCGCTTCATATTATTCACCTGTCCTTCTTGAGCAGTGGCAGCAGATACCACAAAATCAAGCACCTGAGACAACGTTGACAGTTAGTTAATAATTGAATCTGGGTAAAACGGTGGCCTTTTTCGGCGTGAGCGACCCACCGCGCTCACACCGCCAACACAATATTGGCTATTGCAGCTACGAGGATTGAACCAAATGTCAGCAGCATTCCGATTTGCCTGAGGATAACGATCTGCGGAGACCTGCCAAACCCATATGCATGAAGCAGGCGACCACCCAGCAAGGCCAATCCCAACAGGTTCAACAGCAACCCGCTGGCGCCCTGCAATTCAACCATTGCCATCAATAACAGCGCAAACGGCGCGTATTCGGCGAAATTGCCATGAGTCCGGATCGCCTTGATCATTTGCCCCTTGCCACCATCCCCGTAGGAAACCTTTTCGCCCCGTCGGTGGCCAATGACCCGAAGGCTCAGCGCCAGATACAAAAAGGCGGCTATTGCCGCATAAACCGGTGTAATTGTCAGCATGGGTGGCTCCGTCTATTAATATTCCTAAGCTCTGGGCAAAGCTTAACGCGGAATCTCGACCGGTCCAGTTGAACCGGGCTGCTGCTACGCGAGGTCAAGTCTGTCTGGATTTCCTCCGCACGAGAAGATTTTTTGCAAAAGTCGCGTTTTTCCCCTTGCAGCTTTCCGCCAGAATTAATACTTCACGCCTCACTCAACGGCGCGGGCGTAGCTCAGGGGTAGAGCATAACCTTGCCAAGGTTAGGGTCGGGCGTTCGAATCGCCTCGCCCGCTCCATTGAGAGGTCTCCGGACCAAATATGTATCTGATGCGGGCGTAGCTCAGGGGTAGAGCATAACCTTGCCAAGGTTAGGGTCGGGCGTTCGAATCGCCTCGCCCGCTCCAGATACAAACCCTCTCACTCAACGCTGTTTTCTTATGGCGCGGCCTGCTGAAAAAGCATGACCCGCGTATATGTTCATATGCCGCAACCGAACAAAGCCACCTTCACATTGGCCGCGCGGGCGGCGCGTAAGAACGTCTTTGACACCGCGCCGAAGCACTCCAATCACGACCCGGACCGAATCTTCCGCGTGACCACGTTTGAGCAGGGCTAGAAGGCCTTGAACGTCATTGTGGTCAGCGAGCGTTCTATACCCGAGATCACCAGCAGATTTTCATTGATGAAATGTCCCACATCCTCGGCCTCGGGGATGTAAAGCTTCAGCAGCAGGTCATATTCGCCGCTGGTAGAGTAGAGCTCCGAGTGGATTTCGCGCAACGCGATCTCTTCAGCCACCTTGTAAGTGGTGCCGGGTTTGCAGCGGATCTGGATGAAAACACAGGTGGACATGGGCCGAGCCTTGTTGGTTGAGTTGGCCGCAGGCTGACATGGGCTGCGCCCGGGCGCAATCCCCTGCAACAGTTTGCGGCGATTGCGACGGATGGTCTGGATCAACCCGCCCTACCCCGTCTATAAGCACGCCTGTAGTAAAAGGAATTCGCCCATGCGCAGCGCAAAGATCAGCCGTCAGACCGCCGAAACCGAGATCACGGTCGAGGTCAATCTGGATGGGACTGGCCAGTATGACAACCAGACCGGCGTCGGTTTCTTTGACCACATGCTGGATCAGTTAGCGCGCCATTCTCTGATCGACATGACGATCCGTGCCAAGGGCGATTACCACATCGACGACCACCACACGGTCGAGGACACCGGAATCGCACTGGGGCAAGCGTTGACACAGGCCTTGGGCGACAAAAAGGGCATCCGGCGGTATGGCGAATGTCACCTGCCGATGGACGATGCACAGGTGCGCTGTGCGCTGGATCTGTCAGGGCGACCGTTTCTGATCTGGAACGTAGACCTGCCGACTCCCAAGATTGGCACCTTCGACACTGAACTGGTGCGCGAGTTCTTTCAGGCGCTGGCCACTCATGGCGGCATCACTCTGCATATCGACCAGTTGCACGGGTTCAACAGCCACCACATCGCAGAAGCGGCGTTCAAAGCTGTCGCGCGCGCATTGCGCGACGCGGTTGAGACCGATGCGCGCAAAGCAGATGCGATTCCGTCGACCAAGGGCGCGTTGTAAATGCTCACCGCCATTGTCGACTATGAAAGCGGCAATCTGCATTCCGCTGAAAAGGCGTTTCAGCGCATGGCGCGTGAACTGGACGCCGGCGAGGTCGTAGTAACTTCAGACGCGGATGTCGTTGCACGAGCCGACCGGCTGGTACTGCCCGGTGACGGCGCTTTCCCTGCCTGCGCGGCCGAGCTGCGCGGGCACAAGGGTATCTATGACGCGATGGTCGAAGCGGTCGAGCAGAAAGCCCGCCCATTTCTGGGTATCTGCGTGGGTATGCAGCTGATGGCCTCGAAAGGTCATGAGTACACTGACACCGATGGGTTGGACTGGATTGCCGGGGATGTGGTGCAAATTGCGCCGTCAGACCGGTCGCTGAAAGTGCCGCATATGGGTTGGAACGATCTGGTGTTGGAAAGCGAACACCCTGTCTTTGCCGGGGTCACATCAGGCGATCACGCCTATTTCGTCCACTCATACCATTTCCGGGTCAGCGATCCCGCACAGCGTCTGGCATATGTGGATTACGGTCAGGACGTCACGGCCGTAATTGGCCGTGACACTATGGTCGGGATGCAGTTCCATCCTGAGAAAAGCCAGGATGTGGGCCTGCGCATGATCGGGAATTTCCTGACCTGGACGCCCTGAGCGGTTACTGAACCCGTGTCCAGTCCTGCCCGCGACACACCAATCCACCCGCAACACAACCTTTGACGGTCAGCTTGTTCTGGCTGTCCAGGGTCATTTTCGAGCTGTAGGTCTTGTCTCTGTCCGGAGCCCAGATCTTGCCCCCGCCATAGGTGCCGTCGCCATCGGACACCATATCCCAGATGATCTGCTTGCCGAGATTTTCATATTCCAGCTGTTCATTCCCGTCTTTGTCAAAAGCGGTATCGATGGTACCGCAAATCGCGCTTCCGCATTCGGCGATCGAAACATGCAGATATCCGCCGGTGTCTCCGGGTTGGGTTTTCCAAAGACCATCAACCGGGTCGGCCATCGCCGCTCCCGAAATCAGAGATGCCAGCCCCAAGGCTGCTGCAAAAGTTGTTTTCTTCATAAAATCCTCCCTATTTGACCAGCACTCTGGCGCGCTGGTGGACGTGGGGCAAGATTGACTTTGCGTCGCGTTGCATCCCCTGCCCTGCCTGTGCGATATCCCGCCGGGAAAACAGCGATTCAAGGCCTGACAACATGATCCTCTATCCTGCCATCGACCTCAAAGACGGACAGGCCGTGCGCCTGCTGCGCGGAGAAATGGACAAAGCGACCGTGTTCAATGAAGACCCCGCCGCCCAGGCCCGTGCCTTTGTCGACGCGGGTTGCGAATGGCTACATCTGGTTGACCTGAACGGTGCCTTTGCCGGTGAGCCGGTCAACGCCGCCCCAGTCGAGGCAATTCTGAAGGAATGCAACGTTCCCGCCCAGCTTGGCGGCGGTATCCGCGACATGGCCACCATTGAAACCTGGATCGACAAAGGTCTAGCCCGAGTGATTCTGGGCACAATCGCGGTCGAGAACCCGGATCTGGTGCGCAAGGCGGCCAAAGCCTTTCCCGGCAAAGTTGCCGTTGGCATTGATGCCCGCAACGGCATGGTCGCGACCAAAGGCTGGGCTGAAGAGACGAATGTGCAGGTCACTGATCTGGCGCGCAGCTTCGAGGATGCCGGCGTTGCTGCAATCATCTATACTGATATCAACCGCGATGGCGCGATGCAGGGCCCTAACATTGAGGCCACCGCGGACTTGGCCCGTGCCGTATCGATCCCGGTGATCGCGTCAGGCGGCGTCAGCTCATTGGATGATCTGATTGCTCTGCGTGATTGCGGTGTGGAACTGAACGGCGCGATTTCCGGCCGGGCGCTGTATGACGGCGCGATTGACCTGGCAGAGGCCATTCGCGCCCTGACCTGATTTACTGCGCGGCAGCCGCAGTCAGCTTTGCCAGCGCCCCGCGCATTTTCTCGATGATCGGAGAGTTTTCAACCGCGTCGAACTCATCCATCGTCTCTTTTGGATCTTCATAGATCAGCCAAACCTGACCGTCGGCATCTTCATACGCTTGCACCTTGAGCGGCAGGAACAGTCCGGCACGGGGGTCGATCTGCATTGCAGGCGTACCCAGCGCAGGATTGCCGAAAATCAGCACCTGATTGGGCGGGATCGGCGTTCCGACCTTTTCAGCTCCGGCGGCGTGGTCGATCCGCGCAAAAACCGTTGCACCCGCGTTGCCAATCGCCGTCTCAAGCGCGTCCAGCGCCTGGGTCACCGATTTGTCGGTCTTCATCTTGATGATATCGTCAGCCATTGCGGCAGCTGCTCCTGCGAAAATGAAAGTGGTTGCTAAAAAGAGTCTACGCATCTCATTGATCTCCTGATGAATTGGGGACAGTTTTCACAGGTTCCAGAGTTGTGACAATCACAAGTCTGGCATCGGCGGGGCTTTGCCGTTAGAGGTGCGCCAACAAAGGACGAGAGATGCTGAAAACCCGTATCATACCCTGTCTGGATGTCGCCGATGGCCGCGTTGTCAAAGGTGTTAACTTTGTTGGCCTGCGCGATGCGGGTGACCCGGTGGAATCCGCCAAGGCCTATGATGCGGCAGGCGCTGACGAGATTTGCTTTCTGGACATCCATGCCACCCATGAAAACCGCGGGACCATGTTCGATGTGGTGCAGCGCACAGCGGAACAGTGCTTTGTACCCCTGACCGTTGGCGGCGGCGTGCGGACCAAGGAAGACGTGCGCGCTCTGTTGCTGGCCGGTGCAGACAAGGTCAGCTTCAACTCGGCGGCAGTGGCAAACCCGGATGTGATCTCCCAAGCCGCCGATCAATTCGGCAGCCAGTGCATCGTCTGTGCCATCGACGCCAAGACCGTCAGCCCCGGCAAGTGGGAAATTTTTACTCATGGCGGACGCAAGCCCACTGGCATCGACGCGGTTGAGTTCGCCAAAACCGTCGTCGCCAAGGGCGCGGGTGAGATTCTGCTGACTTCGATGGATCGCGATGGTACCAAAGCCGGGTTCAACTTGCCGCTGACACGCGCCATTTCGGATGCTGTGAATGTACCAGTGATCGCCTCGGGCGGGGTTGGAACTCTGGATCATCTGGTCGAAGGCGTCACCGAAGGCGGTGCCAGCGCTGTCCTTGCCGCATCGATCTTTCACTTCGGCGAATTCACCATCCGCGAGGCCAAGGAACACATGGCCGCCGCTGGCATCCCGATGAGGCTGACATGAGCATTCTGCACGAGCTGGCCCAAACGATTGAGGCCCGCAAAGGGACGGATCCTGAAGGCAGCTGGACCGCCAAGCTGTTGGCCAAAGGCCCCGAGAAATGCGCCGAGAAATTCGGCGAAGAGGCGGTTGAGGCCATCATCGAGGCGGTCAAGGGCGATCAGGCCAAGCTGACCTCAGAGGCGGCGGATGTACTGTATCACCTGCTGGTCATGCTGGCCGCGCGCGATGTGGCGCTGGATGATGTGCTGGCCGAACTGGCCCGGCGTCAGGGCACCAGCGGCATCGCGGAAAAGGCCGCGCGACCCAAGGGGTGACGCAGGTGTTGTCGATCCATTATTCTGATCCTGACAGGTTCGCAGGTCAAAGGGCGCGCAGATGATCAGAGCTTTGGTATTTGGGCTGGCGCTAGCCGTTCTGGGGTCCTGCGCAATTGCCCCGCCGTCCACCAGTGATGAAGTTCAGCGCCTGGCGTCTGAAATCCGCAACCTCGGGCCTGACATCGACCCTGAAGAGGCCAACCGCGCCGCGCGCATTGCCTATGCCTACACCGATCAACTGGCTCAGGAATATCAGATCACCGACCCGCCACTGATCCACAATGCCAAAGTCAACAAGGGCCTGAAGCCGCGCGGACTGTGTTGGCACTGGGCCGAGGATATCGAACGGCGGCTGGATCAGGAAAACTTCCAGACGCTGGAAATGCACCGCGCCATCGCTAATGCCGACAACCCGTTCCGGATCGACCACAGCACGGCAATCATCAGCCGCAAAGGCGAGACAATGTATGACGGTGTTGTGCTGGACCCCTGGCGCTATGGCGGCGTGCTGTACTGGACGCCCTTACCACAAGACACGCGCTATGACTGGGTTCCGCGCGAAGTGGTTCTGGAAAAGCGGCGTTTGGAACAATTCGGCGAACTGCAACCATATCTCGGTGAATAACCGCTCAGAGTTTCGACGAAATCATTCCGGTGGCAAAACCACCCATGCGCAACTCACCAAACAGGCGTTGATATTCGATCTTGGGACAGCGGTTCATTACCACATCCACCCCACGCGCCTGCGCTGTGGCCGCGGCCGTGGCATGCTCAATCCCGATCTGCATCCAGATTGTGCGCAGATTGGGGAACGCCTCTAACGCCTCATCGACAATGGGCGGGACGGCTTCGGACCGGCGGAAGATATCGACCATGTCTACCGGTTCGGAAATCTCGGATAGCGACGCACGGATTGTCTGGCCAAACAGCATCTTGCCCGCATGGCCGGGGTTAACAGGGATCATTTTGTATCCCTTAAGCGACAAATACCGCGCCACATAATAGCTGGGTCGCACCGGATTCATCGACACGCCCGCCACAGCAATGGTTTTGGTACGCTTTAGAATCTGGGTCAGTAAATCATCGGAATATTCAGTCATTTGGGCACCCTAGTCGCCCTTTCCAAAAGAAAAAAGCGCCCAGGAATACCTGAGCGCCAGTTGTTGGAACGAGGGACAGTGAAATGACCCGCGGCAGTTCCGTTCCGCGGTCACTGTGACATTTAAGCATGAGTTCGGAGAAAAAAAGAGGTAGCGCGCAATTTTGTGATGACAGATCAGAAAAAAGCAGTCGCCGGCCGATTATTTGTACAGAACGCTCGGCCAATGCGCTTCGGCCTCGCGGATATAGGCGGCGGTATCGGTCTGCCAGATGCGCTCGATTTCAGGCGAGTGGGTAAGATACAGCCGACCGTCAATCACCTGCCAAGTCGTTGGGTCGGTGCTGACAAGCTCTCCCTGCGCCATTGCAAAGGCGCAGTACCCGCCGAACTGAGGTGCATAGGCACGCGGATTCATCTCAAACGCATCCCGATTCTCAGCGGTGGCAAAGTGCCATTCAGCGCCTTTCCACATAACCGCATATTCAGGCTGACCCCGAACAGGTGTTTCGCCATTGAAATAGGACACCGCATCATATCCGGCCATGGCTGCACCGTCCGTCCGATAGAAGACGGGCAGATCCTGCGCAAACGCAGGAAGAGCAATCACACTGGCGGCAATCGCGCCAAAAAGGAAACGTCTGTTCATGGTCATCGGATCACAAATAGAAACTCAGGGTATCAAGATGCAATTTATTATCGCAACTGAAACCCCTTTTAACGCGCTTGTGAACATTCGAACCGGCAACGCCAGCCTTTAGTCGAAAATGTCCTCGATCACATCCCAGGCTTCATCCAGCACCCGTGAGAAAACGCCTTTTTTCTTCTTCTTTTTGCCTTTGTAGGGACGATCCTGCTTGGCTGTTTGACGGTTCGCCTTGGCATCGTCCAGTTTGCGCTTTGGCATCATCTTGAGGTTATGCAGCGGGGCACCGCAGCTTGAACAACTGAGCTCTTGGCGCTGCGTGCCTTTTAGAACAAGCGCTGCCCGGGTCCCACAGTAACAGCAGGTCGCAATTTTGGATGGCGTGGAAATGGCGTTCTCCTGTCGTTATCTTTGCCTAGAAGCATATAGGGCAATCGCCGCCGCATTTGAGACATTGAGAGAACCAAACCCGCCCACAGCGTCAATTTTGACCAACTTGTCGACGGTTTCTTTGGTTTTTTGCCTCAGGCCCGGCCCCTCTGCGCCCAACACCAATGCCACTGGCTGGTCCGGGTTACCTCTCAAGGCGGCCTCGATCGTGTCGTCCGCCTCGCCGTCCAGTCCTAGAACCAGAAACCCCATTCCCTGCAACTCGACAATGGCATCAGCCAGGTTACGCACCCGCAAATAGGGTTGACGTTCCAGTGCGCCGCTGGCGGTCTTGGCTAGCGCGCCAGTTTCCGGCGCCGCGTGATGGCGCATACCGACTACAGCGCTGGCTCCAAGAACCTCAGCTGACCGTAGAATCGCTCCGACATTATGGGGGTCGGTTACGCGGTCTAACAAAATGACGCGCGGGTGTTCGCGCCCGATGCAGTTTTCCGCCAGACCACCCCATTCCAAAGGCTTAACCTCAAGGGCCGCGCCCTGATGAACCGACCCCGGGTCAATCGGAGCGGTAAATTTGCGTGGATCAACCATCTCGGGCTCAATACCTGCAAATTCAATGGCTTCCACCAGCTTGTCCCGCGCATTCCGCGTCACAATCAGGTGCAATTTTGTGCGGTTTGGGTTCATCAGCGCATCCCGCACCGCATGCAGACCAAACAGCCAAACAGTTTCGGATGCGGCAGCTTTGCGCGCCTGTTCTTTTTCGACGACCCACTTGGGTTTCTTCATTTCTTTGGCCTCCGGGCCGCGAATTCGGTTTCCTGCGTCAAAGCAGTATTTTCCTGTTGACGCTCCTTTAGAGCGCTAGTAATCACGCCTCCACGTCAGGTGCAACGCCTGACAGTGGGCGACAGGCCGCAAGGTGTGGCAGGGGACTGTAACTCCCTCGCGGAGACGCACGCCTGGTTCGATTCCAGGGTCGCCCACCATTTTCTTCCAGACATCCAGCAAGCTTTGCCAGCGCGAGTGATGAATGGATGATCACACCGTACCAAGCAGAAATTGGCAGGACCGATGGCCCCGCCTTATGACCGCTCTGTCAGGCGGCAGCTTCACGTTGCGCAGTGACCCGGTCAAACCAGGCCAAGATCGCCTCAAGGTCGGGCTCAATCTGCTCGGCGCCGCCGCCCGTGAATTCTTCGAATTTGGCCGTGTTCAAACCGTTCACCCCGACAAGAACCGGAATGTCCTGCGCCAGTGCTTCAGCGATGACCGGGCGAAAACCGCGCCCATCCGCCTCGTGCTTGCCGAACTTGTTAACGATCAGCAAATGGGGATTCTCTGCCAGCGATGCCGTCACATATCCAACTGCCCGCTCAAGCGCCGCAGGGTCCAGACGGCAGCCGCGCGACTGTGTACCCAAAGACTGCGAAATCCGGATGGTCTCTCCCTCTGGCAGGACACGGACGTCCATGTCGCACTTGCTGCTGTCGGCGCATTCGGTGTTGGTTTGCACCACACCCGCCAACTGCGCATCTGCGGCCAAAAGGCGATCCGCAGCCGCGCTCAGCAGACGGTCGGTTGCACCGCGGTCGGTGGTCGTAACATAGGCGAGGTACATGCAAATCCCCTTGTCGCAACAATTCGAAACATCAAATAGCACGCACGACCCGCCCCGACCACCACTCAGCTTATGGCAGCGGAGACAATCCGATCACCGGTTCGTGTAGGTGAAGCAGGATTGCAAATGCCACCAGCGCTACAAGCCCGATCCAAACAGGCGGCCAAGGGCGTGGCGCACGCAAAGAAAACCTTGCAGTGTTGCGCGACAGCCGACCCCATTCAGCACCCATCTGACGGGATTTGCGTCGATCAATCAGCGGCAGCCCCATCGCAGCAAATACCGCAAACAAACCGAACAAAATCACGTGGGACAGGCTGCCATTGGCCAGCAGATGAGCGACAGCCCACACCAACAGCGCCACCAAAACCGGGTGGCGCGTGGTGCGCAGAATGCCGGGCTTTTCCGGATCGAACGGGCGCTGGCCCAAGCCACCAAATGAAAACGGGTTCTGGATCGTCAAGCCCGCAACCGCGAGCCAGCACACTACGGGCATCATCAGAACGGGAATCCAGCGGAATATCCAAATGGGTGGGATCACCTCGACATACGGGGCTTGCGCTGCGGCGATGATCAACCAACCCAGAACCAGCAGAGACAAGATGGAATAAGCCACGAAATACCCGCGCAGTCCGAACGTAGTGATCAGGCGGTCGCGCACAGCGGGGCGCGCTGGTATCGCATGGGTCGCCAGAAACGCTATCAGTGCAGCAAAGAATAGGGGCCAGCCTGCCATGGTAGTCTCCGATCATTTGCGCCAGGTTTAATCACCTGCGCCGGAACGTCCTTGCCCGAAATCAAATGAGGCAGAGAGGCGGTTGTTCCGCCTTTCTGCCGATGTTTACAGGCCCAGCGCCTTGCGACGTTCCTCGGCAAAGCCCTGCACGATGCGGTCAGCTATCAGCGCAAGGATAGCCATCGCCGCCCCTGCTGAAATCCCCAATCCCACATCCGCCTGCCCCAGCGCCAGATAGATCGACTGGCCCAGACCGGTGGTTCCGATCAGCGCAGCGATCACCAGCATGGCAAAGGCGTAAAGGATGGTCTGGTTCAGACCCAGTAAGATAGTCGGGGCAGCATAAGGCGCGCGCACGTCACGCATGATCTGCCACTCGGTCGCGCCACTAGAGATGGCGGCCTCCATCATCTCATCCGGTGTATTGACCAGCCCGTGCCGTGTGTAGCGGATCATCGGAACAACGGCATAGGCGCAGATTGCCAGAAAGGCCGAAAACTCGCCGATCTGAAACACCATCAGCACAGGAATCAGGAACACGAACAGTGGGATCGTCTGCAACATGTCACAGACGGGGCGGACCACCTTCCAAACAGGCAACCAGACTGCACTGGCCAGACCAATCACACCACCGACTACGGCACAAGAAAACACTGCAGCACCGCTCAGATACAGCGATAACAGCGCGCGTTCCCACAGGCCCGAGACAAGAATGGTACAGAGCAATCCGACCGAAAGCGCCGCCAATCGCCAGCCCCCTGCCACCCACCCCAACGCGGCGGCGGCAGTCAGAACGAAAGGCCAGGGCAGATTGGCAATGCCGGTTTCGAGCATCCCGATCAGGATCAGCATCACAAGCCCGCCGGTCAGATGTCCGCGCCATGCCATTAGCACAGCAATCGCTGCGGCGGCGGCGAACAGGCCATAGCTCATCACGGGCGTCCACTGAAAACCCCATGTGAACGGCAGCACGGCCTGGTCCAAACCAATCCGAAGCGGCAGCAGCACATAGAACAAAGAGTTGTTCTTGAGCGCGTCAAGCCACGGCCCATTAGCCTGGGTAAACGCCGTCAGCCCGCCGTCAATCACCCCGGCCAGCGGGTCGAGAATGGTCAGTTCGGACGGGTTCGGCAGCCTGGTCCAAAAGACAGCGGTGAACAGCACGGCAACGCCAATTACTGCCCAGGCGACACGCTGGTCATAGCGTTTACGTTCGGTCGCCAGCGTCCCGCTCATCCGGTCGATGACGACGGCAAAGACCACGATCACCAGACCGGCCATCAAGGCTTCGCCGAACTGTGCCTTGCGCATGGTCAGAAGAACCTCCCAACCGATATCGTTGAAGCCTCCAATGACGGCTGCGATGATAACCATCGACAGCGCAGCCATTAGGCACTGGTTCACACCGACCATGATCTGCGTGGCTGCAGCCGGGATCTCGACCTGAAACAGCTGTTGAAACCGCGTGCCGCCGGACATGATGGCAGCCTCTTTGATTTCCGGTTCGACCCGCTCCAGCCCCAACATCACGTTGCGCGCCATCGGAGGGGCCGCATATATGGCCGAGGCGATCAGCCCAACCACAGGACCGAAACCAAACAGCAGCAGCAGCGGCGTCAGATAAGCGAATGTCGGCACGGTCTGCATCACGTCCAGCACGGCCTGCACAAATGACTTCACCCGCGGAACTTCGTTGGCAAGGATGCCGATAGCTCCGCCCATGATCAGCGCAACCGGCACGGAAACGGCCACTAACGCCAGGGTGTTCATACTTTCGGCCCAATAGCCCGATGCCAACACAAAGCTAAGGCCCACAAAGCCCAGCGCCGCCATCGGCAAGCCGCCCAAATACCAACCCAGCGCAGTCACCAGACCGATCAGGATGGGCCATGGCGTATTGCCAAGCACAAAGTTGGCCCAGTTCATGGGATAGGCCATGAGATCGGAAAACAGCCGTGCCGCCGGTTTGATCCCGTTCAGGAACCAGTCCAGAAACGTGCCTACCCATTGCGTTGCAGGCAGTTCCCAGCCTGCGGGCCATTTGACCAGCCAGGGCGCGACGCCTTCCAGCGCCAGACACAGCGCACCGACGATCACTGTGATCAGTGCGGCGCGCGCGCCAATGCTCAGGCGCGCCTGCGGCACAGAAACTTCCGTCGCTACAGTCATGTTTCATCAACCTGCAGGGCGGCGGCCAGATCGGACGGATGAACCGTTCCGACGATGTTACCATCGGCATCCCTGACGGGCACCGGTTCGTATAACTCCATGCAATGCGCCAATGCAGCGTCCAATGTCATCGAGGTTGTTAGGCCAGGGTCATCTGGTCCCCGCTCTCCGTCTTGGCGCATGACCGATGCGACCTTGGCATGCTGACCCTTGGCGACATCCTTTGAAAACTCTCGCACGTAATCATCCACCGGGCGCAGTACGATATCGGTGGGTGTACCGATCTGGACTATCTTGCCGTCGCGCATGATGGCAATCCGGTCGGCCAGTTTCAGCGCCTCTTGAATATCGTGGGTGATGAAGACGATGGATTTCTGCAGCGTCGCCTGAATGCGCAGGAATTCATCCTGCAACTGACGGCGGATCAAGGGATCGAGGGCCGAGAATGGTTCGTCCAAAAACCAGATATCGGGGTTCACGGCCAGAGACCGGGCAATCCCGACGCGCTGCCGCTGACCACCCGAAAGCTGACGCGGGAAGCTGTCTTCGCGCCCTTCCAGCCCGACCAACGAGATCACCTCCTGCGCACGGGCCTGCCGCTCTTTGCGGCTAACACCCTGAACACGCAGCGGATAGGCGACGTTTTCGGCAACGGTCATATGCGGGAACAGGCCGAAATGCTGAAATACCATGCCCAGCTTTTTGCGGCGCAGCTCGGTCATGGCTTTCTTTGACGCGCCGATGACGTTCTCGCCATCCACACGGATTTCGCCACCTGTGCCCGGCAAAAGCTGAGAGATACAGCGGATCAAAGTGGACTTGCCCGATCCGGACAGGCCCATGATCACAAACAGCTCGCCCTCCTTGACCTCGAAATTGGCATCCTGAACGGCGGGGATGAACCCGTTTTCCCGCAGATCGGCAGCGGCTTTGTCAGCGTCATTCCCTGACCGAGACAGCGCGTCGGTCAGGGCTTTGTCAGCGCCGGGGCCAAACACCTGCCAGAGATTCTGGCAGGCGATGGCTGGCGAATTTACGTCAGTCACTGATGTCAGCTCACTGCGTTGCCGCGTCAACAACAGGGCGCCATTTGCCTTCGTTTTCATCCATCCAAGCGGCGACGACCTCTTCGACGGAACCACCATCAACGTCGATCGCACCCATCATCGGCTGCTGATCTTCGACCGCCAGCTGATAGTTGGTCAGGATTTCATAGGCTGCGGGCCATTTGTCTTCCATGCCGCTCCAACCCGCCTTGAAGATGCGCGACGGCGAGAAATCGCAATCGTTCACAGCGTTCGGGTTCGGGCCCCAAGCGGGATCGGTGAAACAGGCGTCTTCCCCGGCTGGCAGTTCGACGAATTGCACATCATAGGCCGACATGGCCCAATGCGGCTGCCAGAAGGTGATCAGCAGCGGCGAGTTGCGCTCGGTCGAGGCCCGAAGCTCGGCTATCAAAGCACCCTCGGAACCTGCGGGAACCGCTTTGAACGGCAGATCCAGGCCCACCATACGGTCAGCGCCGGGCGTACCCCAATCGGCCGGGTAATCGACCAGACGGCCCCCGGGCAGCGTTTCGGCCGTCGCAAACACCTGCGCGCAGTCCTTCAGCGCTTCCCATGCGGGCAGGCCGGGACACAGATCAGCCACATGCGCGGGATAGGCGATGCCTTCTTTGGCGTCGAGGCCCAGATCGCCGATTTCAACGACGGTGCCTTCGTCGATCTTCTTGGCATATTCATCCGATACGTTGGACGACCAGATTTCCAGGGTCGCGTCGATGTCACCATCGGCCAACGCCTGGAACTGATTCATCATGCCTGCAGTCACATATTCCACATTGTATCCGGCAGCTTTCAGCATCTCACCCGCGACATGGGTGGTCACGTGCTGGCCAGTCCATTCGTTGATCGCCAGTTTGATCGGCTGATCCACGGCCCCCATCTCGGCGGCATAGGCAGAGCCTGCAACGGTCAGCGCCATCAGGCTTACACTCAGTTTTTTCATTGATTTTCTCCCTGCAATATTCGTTTTGCCCGGTCCGGCGCGTTGTTTCGCGCCAGTCGGCTTGTCATGTGACAAATCCATGTCGCAACATGCACAAAAACTGGCGAAGAAGGGAAGCAGACAGTTCGGCGCGGCACGGAATAACTCGCCCCTTTGCCCCAGTGTTTCCCCTCTTTCAGCATCATGCTAGGCGCCCGCGCCCACTGCATTTCCCCAGCATTGCGGTGCGGATATTGATTGACGAGTCAATCACAAACCAGAATCACCCACTTTGTCGAGCATTTCTTTTGGGCTTGGGATGTTTTTTTACCTTGGCAGGCACGTGTCCCGGGCCACCTTGCAACATCGACCGCAAAACGCGACGCTAGGTTTGGAGGATTCTGCAGATGCGCCATTTCGACGAGATTTTCGCCATAGCCGCCAGCCGTCACGGCGGGACAGATGCCCTGAGCAACAAGCTTTCCAAACCCAAAAGCCCTGCGGAACTGGCTGAAATGCCCGAAGATCGCTGGCTGTCGATTATCACGAAATGCATCTTTCAGGCCGGGTTTAACTGGAAGGTCATCGAAAACAAATGGGACGGGTTCGAAACCGCTTTTGACGGGTTTGACATTGGACGCTGCGCCTTTATGGACGACGAAAAGTTCGATGCTCTGCTGCAGGACACTCGGATCGTGCGCAATGGCACCAAGATCGCCACGGTCCGCGACAATGCCGCCTTTTTGCTGGAACTGCGCCAAGAAGGTGGCGTCGGAAAGATTCTGGGAGGGTGGCCTTCGGATGACTATGTCGGTTTGCTGAACATGCTGAGCAAGCGAGGGTCGCGGCTGGGCGGTGCATCGGCGCAATATGCAATGCGATTTGCGGGGCGTGACAGTTTTATCCTGTCGCAGGATGTAACCGCGCGGCTGGTGGCCGAGGGGGTGGTCGATAAGGCCCCCACATCGAAAAAGGCGATGGCGTCGGTGCAGGCGGCGTTCAACACCTGGATGGACCAATCCGGGCGATCCCTGACGGAAATCAGCCGCGTCCTAGCAATGAGCCTGTAAAAAAACCATTTGCACACGTGTGCTGCCAGAATAGATTTTTTGTCATGTTACGCCTCATTTTGATGACGTCCCTTTTGGTATTCACCGCTTGCGGTCGCCCCCTGACTGATCAGGAGGCTGCTTTTACCCGCACACTTCAGGGTGATACGCTGAAACTCAACAAAGTGCGGTTGGTCGAAGGCGCACCAGTTGCGCCAATAACTTTCTATCGTAAAGATCGGTCACGCCTTGCCTGCCGCGAGCGCATTTTTCCCGCCCCGCAGGAAGGTATCGTTACCGCAAAACCCGCGGCAGTGGCCCTGTTCAACAAGGTCTATTTCACCCGGGACTGGTATCTGGACGATTACATGTCCGAATTCCCGGATCGGATGAACCTGATCGCGGCGATGCTGCTGGGTCATGAACTGACCCATGTGTGGCAATGGCAAAACCGCAAGAAGACCGGCTATCATCCACTGCGCGCCGCAGCCGAGCATGGCGGGAATAACGACCCCTATCAATTCGATCTGGAGAACTCACCAGATTTCCTGTCCTACGGGTACGAACAGCAGGGGGCCATTGTCGAGGAATACATTTGTTGCCGGGCGCTGGATCCTTCGGCGCCCCGCACCAGGCGTCTGCACGAGATGCTGGGCGCACATTTCGATCTGGCTCCGCTACGTGGTGACAAGCGTGAAAGCACAGTGGTCATCCCCTGGGCCGATGCCGAGATCCAAGGAATCTGTCGGTAACGTTCAGTTGGCCTGCAGCGTCTGCAGATAAGCCACCAGATCCACGATCGGCTGGCTGGTCAGGATCGGCTGCCCATCTGGTGTTTTCATCGCCGTATCCTGCCCTTCGAAATACGGTCCATAGACTGGCATCGGGCTGCCATGGCTGACCAGCGGGTCTCGTCCATCTATGCGCGCCACAACACGAGCGGTCGGGAATACCCCTTCGCTGCTTGCAAGCTGCGTCAGGTCAGTTGGCTGAATAACAAGGACGCCTGCCATTGGACCATAGCCCGTCGCGTCGATCCCGTGGCAGGTTGCACAATAATGCTGGTACAGCTCGGCGCCGATATCTGCATCCTGCGCGCTGACCTGAGACGCCGTCACAAACGCCGCTATCGATAGCGCCCCCATTGCCTGTCTGATCATCACATCCTCCTGTCAGATTTGACATTTTCAGGCTTGCCCGTGCCTGGGCTTGGCGCAATGATCCAGATCAACGAGGCAATAGGAAAACCGCATGACACAATATGCTGCTATTATGCTTGTGGCTGGAATTGGGGTTCCGATCCTTGCCGCGTTGAATGCCGCATTGGGCAAATTGATCGGGTCGCCAACAACAGCGGCTGTGGTCCTGTTTGCGATAGCCTTTGCATCAAGTGCAGCGTTGATGGTGGTTTTTCCCGGCTTTGGAGCCCTTTCAAAAATTGCCGATGCCCCCAAGCACCTGCTTCTGGCCGGTGTGCTTGTCGCCTTTTACGTTCTGTCAATCACCCATGTTGCGCCACATTTTGGGGTCGGCAACGCGGTGTTCTTTGTCCTTCTTGGGCAACTTGTCAGCACTGCAGCCATCGACCACTTCGGCTTGTTTGGCGCGCAGGTCACCCCGCTGACATGGATTCGCGCAAGCGGTATCGCAGTGATGGCTGCAGGCGTTGCCATCACTCAACTGGCCTAAGCGCGCCTCCGTCCAGCCTCAGTGTTCGGTCCATCCGGGCGGCAAGCTGCATGTTATGTGTGGCGATCAGAGCCGAGAGCCCCTCGTCCCGCACCAAAGCCATCAGTGCGTCAAAAACCTGATCCGAGGTTTCAGGGTCCAAATTACCTGTCGGCTCATCCGCAAGAAGAACCCGAGGTTTGTTGGCCAATGCGCGGCAGAAGGCCACGCGTTGCTGCTCACCGCCGGACAGGGCGGCCGGCCGGTGATCGGCGCGCGCGGCGACGCCGACATGATCCAGAAGGGACATCGCCCGTTCCTGGGCTGCCCTTTCGGACACGCCATTGGCCAGCTGCGGGAGGGTAATATTCTCCAACGCGCTGAATTCTGGCAACAGATGGTGAAACTGGTAGACAAAGCCGACATCCTGCCGCCGCAACGCAGTTCGCGTGCGATCACCTTTCCCGGTCACGTTCTGGCCTGCAATCTCAACCGATCCTGTGTCGGGTGTGTCCAACAATCCGGCAATATGCAACAGCGTCGACTTACCGGCACCAGAGGGCGCCACAAGAGCCACGGCCTCGCCCGCACGCAGGTTCAAATCGACACCGCGCAACACCTGAACTTCGCCCGGCGTGCCTTTGAGGTAAGTCTTGGTCAGACCGGCCAATCGCATCATTACATCACTCATAGCGCAGCGCCTCAACAGGGTTCAGCCGCGCCGCGCGACGGGCGGGGAAATAGGTGACCAGGAAGGACAAGCCCAGAGATAGGCCAACGGCCTTGAGCACATCCGAAAGATGCAGCTCGGCAGGCAGCGCATAGATGCCGCGGATGGACGGATCCCAAACCCCGCCCCCCATCACAAAGTTCACAAAACTGAAGATTGGGTCGATATAGATTGCAAAGAGACAGCCCAGCACCACGCCCAACGCAGTGCCGATGATCCCGGTAAACGCGCCGCAGATAAAGAACACGCGCAGGATCGAGCCTTCGCTCAGCCCGATGGTGCGTAGGATGCCGATGTCTCGGCCCTTGTTTTTCACCAGCATGATCAGACCCGAGACGATGTTCATCGCCGCGATCAGAACCAGGATCGACAAGATGATGAACATGACGTTGTCTTCCACTTCAAGCGCGCGGAGGAACCCGCCCGAGGCATCCTGCCATGTCCAGATCTGACTGCGCTCGCCTGCGGCTTCAAGGATCGGGATCAGGATCGGCGTCAGTTCTTCGGGGCGGTCAACCATAACTTCGATCTCATCAGCCACACCCTCGCGGTTGAAAAAACCCTGCGCCTGTTCGAAGGGCATATAGACCCGCGTCCGGTCGATGTCATAACGCCCAGCAGAAAACACATAGACCACCTGATAGGCATTCACCCGGGGAGAGGTGCCAAACGCGGTCTTCACCCCATTGGGCGAGGTCAGCTTGATGGTATCGCCCACCGTCGCCCCGATGCTGCGCGCGACGCCTGAACCTATGGCAATGACGTCCTGGCCGTTCTGAAACATCGACAGATCACCAACCGCCTGTTCGCTTTCGGCGACACCGGGCAGTTCCAGCAAATCTTCGGGCTGGATGCCAAATACCTCAACCCCGCTGCTGCGGTCGCGATTGGTGATCAGAACCTGACCTTTCACCAAAGGTGCTGCACGCTGAACGCCCGGAACCTGAGCGATCCGGTCGGCCATGTCCGTATAATCCGCAATGGTGCGATCGACCTGCCCCTGCGCAGTGAACTCACCCGATGAATACACGGTCACATGGGCGTTAGCCCCCAGAATGGTTCCGACAAATTCGGACCGGAAACCGGACCTGACGGCCAATGTGGCGATCAGCGCAAACACTGCCAGGGTAATCCCGATCAGCGAAATCCATGTCATCACGCTGACGCCACCTTCAGCACGGCGCGCACGCAGGTATCGCCAAGCGATTTTCCACTCAAAAAGCGCAAATGGCGGTGGTGTCTTGGCCATGTCTGCTCCGCTGGTTTTGTTTTGTGGCGACCCTCTCGGCAATTCGACCGGGGGTCAAGCCGGTTATCCGCCCACTTCGACTTGCCCCGTCAAAGCAGCGGTTCTGTTCAAGGCGGCCTCGGCGATGGAACGATCGCAGATACCGCGGCTTTCCAGCTCGTGAAACACCCGGTTTCGAATGTCGGCGGGCAGCTTGTAAAGCGCTCTGTTATGCAAGCCTAGGGTCAAAGTTTCCGGATCGTCCAGCCGGGAAAGCTCATCGGTCAGTTTCTGCGCCGAAAAGGATGGCCACAGCCCTATGCTGGTGTTTCCCGAGGGTTCGAACCAAGGCGCAAAACCGGCTTCGGATTTCAGACAAAATGCATTCAACAACATAAACTCAGACGGGCGCCTGCGAGAGGCAAATAGCGACTGAACCGATCCGTGGCGCGCATTTATCTCTTGCAGCAGATTCAGGATCAGCGACCGGCGCACAGGATACGGCGTTGCGAAATTTGTTGTCTGCAGGCCGTCCGTTTCCGGGATCGACGCGCCCAGCGCATCAAAGCTCTGTTCCAGCCAGCGTCTATGATAATCGCTGTTCACACCGATAAACGGAATCCGCGCCGCACCACTGTCCGAGAAAAACTCGGCCTCCTGAAAGGGGCGCAGAAACAGGTTCTTGGTGTCCAGTATTACAATGTTTTCTGTCGAGGCAGCCCGAGCAGATCCCAATTTCAAAACTTGCTGTGTCCGGTATCCGTTGTTGCCACGCCATCCACCCTTGCGCGCGCCCGGAATGCGGTATCGGTTTTCGACCAATATCCTGTCCGAGATCGACCGGCGCGCGCATTGCCCAGGAGACAGCAAAACGTCATCGCCGCTCAGGACTTCAACTTTGGGTCGCAACGGACCGTAAGAAGCCAAAATCGGTTCCACCATCGCGCGCAGTGCCGGTTCGTCCACATCGTTCATGATCACCCGGATCGAGCCGACCTGATCAGGGTCAACAAATCGGGCGAAAGACAATGCCTGCAATTCAAGCAAGGGGAAGTCTTTGGAATAGACGACGGTTGTGAAGCTCAGCAAACCGTGGATCCTTTTGTGATTTTCGGCCCGTGTATCAGCAAATTCCAGGTGATCCAATTCCGCAAGAAATTCAACCATCGGCGAATCAGGTCGGGGTTTTTCAAAATATGGATGATTTCCACATGCGGCATTATACCCTTGGTTGTGAAGCCCTTCACAGACAGCACCGCATTGTTTCAGCTATGAAGTCAATGTGAGCATTCAGGGTGAAACTGCACTCAAAATGCAACATTTTAGGCGCAATATTATTTCGCTTTTTGATTATTTAAAGAAACTTTGTCACCCTACTTTGTGGGGGAATTCATTTCCAGAGCGGGGGTCGCTCATGAATATTCGTACTGAAACAGAACAACCGGGCGCAATTTCGGCCCGGAAACTATCTACAGAAATTGATTGCGAGACCGCAGCACTGCTGCGCGCGGCGATACGCCCGATATTTTCCGGTGCCGCAAGCTGGGGCAATCTGACGGATATCCTGAAAGATAAAGGGTACCATTTGGCGTTTCGACAGGGGCGGTTATGTATCACCGATCGCATGACTGGCGACCGTGTTTGCGGAATACGCTTTCTGGGGTTCGAATTTAAGGACCTGGTCAATCGCTTGGGCCGTCCGATCGTTGTTCCACGCGGATCCGAGGCTGATGGTGATCTGCTATCCGTCCGACCGACTGCGGCAGGCCACTAATAGCGCCGCCAAAACTGTACGGATCGGCGGGCCGTTTTCCATAGGCTATGGCGTGCCGCCAGTTTGATCCCGACCGGAGTATCTGGGCGCCGCAGTAATTCGATCATCAGATTGGCAGGCATGTGTCCGCGGCGGTAGAACCGGAAGAAATCCTGTTGGGTCAGGGTCCGCGCTGCATTGAAACCTGAATAGAATTGAACCCAGACGCGGGCATAATCCTCGGCGGTTTTGACAATGTCGCTGGTTACGCCCCTGCCCCAGAACATGGAAACAGGCTCATCCGTGCGCTCTCCCTGATATCCGGCAGCGACAAGCCTCAGCATCAGGTCATAATCCGCAGCCACCCGAAACTGCGTGTCATGCCCGCCAAGCGCCTGAAACACATCCCGCCGCAGCAACACCGAATTATGGCAGAACGGCATCCGCTGCAGGATCGCTTTGAGTGACATGCGCTTTTCCCGACTTTCCGAACCGTCCTCGTATTTGCGCAGGGTCGAGCCATACAGGAAATCCGGTCGAGATTCCGCAAGCCGGTCGGCAAGGGTGTTCAAAATGTCATCCGATGCCAGCGAGTCATCCGAGTTCAGGAACAGCAGATAATCACCCTGTGCAGCCTCGGCGCCTTTGTTCATGGCATCATACAGGCCAGTATCAGGCGCGCTGATCACGCGCGTTCGTGGTGCACCTGCCGTCAGCTCTTCCAGAAACGCCACCGTGCCGTCATCCGATACGCCATCCTGAATGATATGTTCGGCCCGGTCGCAACTCTGCCGGGCCATACAGGCTATGACTTCGCGGAAACTGTCCTGCCGCCCTTGGGACAGTAGGTTATATGTCGCCGTGATGACCGAGATCAGCGGCGCGTCGGTTTCAGGCGATACGCTCATAGATCTCGGCGATCTTGGTGACGGCGGCTTCGGGGCTCAACTCTTCGCTTTCGCCTGTGCGGCGGCAAGTCAGTTCCACCACACCGTTCTTCAGGCCGCGCGGACCGACCGTGATCCGCCAAGGCAGGCCGATCAAATCCATCGTGGCGAATTTACCGCCTGCCCGTTCGTTACGGTCATCATAAAGTGGCTCCAACCCCAGCACGGTCAGCGCGGCATAGAGTTTTTCACAGGCTGCGTCCGCTTCGTCATCGCCTTGTTTCAGGTTCACGATACCGCAATGGAACGGGGTCACGCCCTCGGGCCAGATGATGCCCTTGTCGTCATGGCTGGCTTCAATGATCGCGCCAACCAAGCGGCTGACACCGATGCCGTGGCTACCCATATGGACCGGAACCGGTTTGCCATCGGGTCCTTGAACGGTTGCCCCAAGAGGTTCGGAATATTTTGTGCCGAAATAAAAGATCTGGCCAACTTCGATCCCGCGCGCCACGCGGCGCCGATCTTCCGGCACCTGATTGAACAGCGCCTCGTCATGCGTCTCGTCGGTGCGGGCGTATTTTGAAGTGAACTCTTCCAGAATAGACTGACATTGACCACGGTCGTCATAGTCAATCTGACGGTCGCCAAAAGTCAGGTCGGTGACGGCGCTATCATAGAATACCTCAGACTCGCCGGTTTCAGCCAAAACCAGGAATTCATGCGTATCGTCGCCACCGATTGGGCCGGAATCGGCGCGCATCGGGATCGCCTGCAAACCCATGCGCTCATAGGTGCGCAGGTATGTAACCAGGTGGCGGTTATAGGCGTGCAGCGCATCCTCTTTGGTCAAGTCGAAATTATAACCGTCCTTCATATAGAACTCGCGGCCCCGCATCACGCCGAAACGCGGACGGATTTCATCGCGGAATTTCCACTGGATCTGATAGAGCGTCAGCGGCAGGTCCTTGTAACTACTGACATGACCCCGAAAAATGTCGGTCACCAGTTCCTCGGCAGTCGGGGTAAAAAGCATGTCCCGGTCATGCCGGTCTTTCATGCGCAACATTTCCTGGCCGTAGTCGTCATAACGTCCGGATTCGCGCCACAGATCTGCCGATTGCATGACAGGCATCTGAATGGCGATGTGACCCGCCCGCGCCTGTTCTTCGTGCACGATGTTTTCCAGCTTGCGCAGAACTTTGAACCCCAGCGGGAGCCAGGAATAGATCCCAGCAGCGGCCTGCTTGATCATGCCCGCGCGCAGCATCAGCCGGTGGCTGACGATCTGAGCCTCGGAGGGGTTTTCCTTGAGAACGGGCAGAAAGTAACGGCTGAGGCGCATGGCTTGACCTTTAGAGGTAAAATTCGACTTCAAAGGTGATTATGCCAAAGCCCCGCCGGGGGCAATCACGCATTGGGGTTTTACGACCACGGGCCTGTCGGTTTTTTGATTGACCCGCCAGTTAGCTGCATCAAATGTGGCGGCAATGTAAAGTCACCGAGGCGCCCATGCAGACCATTCAAGAACCCGCCCGTCAGATCCCCGTTGTCCATTCCACGGACGTTCTGGTCGTTGGCTCCGGGCCTGCAGGTCTGGCCGCAGCGCTGGCGGCCGCACGGGCCGGAGCCGAAGTGTCGCTGGTCGACCGCTTCGGCTGCATGGGCGGCAATATCACCGCTGTCGGCGTTGAAGGCTTTGCCTGGTATCGCCACGAACAAACGGTTGAGGCTGGCGGCATCGGCATGGAGTTCGAAACCCGCGCCAAAGAAATGGGTGCGGCGGTGCCAGAAAGTCAGTCGCTGAGTTATGAGTTGGACAGCGAAGGGTTCAAATTGGTCGCCGACAAACTGATCGAAGAGGCCGGTGTGCATCCGATGCTGCACCGGCAATTCGTGGCTCCGATCATGGACGGCGACCGGATCACCGGCATCATCACCGAATCCAAAGCCGGGCGCGAGGCGATACTGGCGAAGGTTGTCATTGACGCTACCGGGGACGCAGATGTCGCCCATCGCGCCGGTGCGCCCACGCACAAGACCGCGCGCGAAGACATGATGGCGGCCTCGGTCATGTTCCATCTGGCGGGCGTCGACAAGCGCGCCTTTATCGAAGGCGTCAAGGCCGACCCCCAGACCTATAAGGACTGGGGCGGTGGTGGCGAATGGAACATTGAGACCAGCGGTAAAGAGGACGACATGTACTCGCCCTTTGTGCACAAACCGTTCCAGCAGGCGATTGATCAGGGGCTGATCCCGGCACATCTGAACACCATCGCGGGCACTTGGGGTGCGATGCATGACACCGGTGAGCTGACCTATATGAACCTGATTCATCTGGCCGGGATCGATGGCACCGATCCCGACAGCATGACCCGCGGTGAGATCGAAGGGCGACGTCAGTCAATGCTCGCCATCGAGGCGCTGCGCCGGTTCATGCCCGGGTGTGAGAACGCCCGGCTGCGGAATTTCGGGATGACCATCGGCATCCGCGACACCCGCAAAATCGACGCGGTGTACAACATGACCGAGGATGACGCCCGCCATCAGGGCCGGTTCGAAGACACCATCGGCATCTATCCCGAATTCATCGACGGCTATGGCATTTTGATCCTGCCCACGACTGGTCGGTACATGCATATCCCCTATCGGTCGATGCTGCCCAAAGGGATCAGAGGCTTGCTGGTCGCGGGCCGGTCACATGGGGCGGACCGGGTTGCCCATGCGGCGACGCGCAACATGGCTTGCTGTGCGGTCATGGGTCAGGGCGCGGGGATTGCTGCGGCGCTTTCACTCAAAAGCAACCAAGACCTCGATAAATTGAACCTTGCCCCGGTGCATAAAGAACTGGCACGGCAAGGCGTGAGGATGCGCTGATGGACCACATCCCAACAATCGACATTGCTCCGCTGGGTGACTCCAGCCACCCCGATTTCAACGCAACCGTTCAGGCAGTCATGGATGCCTGCACCCGGATTGGGTTCCTGTCGATTACCGGCACCGGCGTTTCGCGGGACACCGTCAACAACATGCGCACTTGCGTCCGGGAGATTTTCGACATCGACGATGATGCGAAATGGGATCAGGCGATCACACGCGAGAATTATCGCGGTTTTATCCCGATGGGGTTTTTCACCCCGAATGACGGGTCGGGCAAAGCGGATAAATACGAAGGCTACAAGCTGCATTATCAGGTGGACCTGGATGCGCCCATCCGCCGATATTGTGCCCTCTATGGCCCCAATATCTGGCCCTGTCATGTTCCACGGGCACAGGCAGTGATTCTGGATTACTGGTCAAAGCTGGACGGTGTTGCGCATATGCTGCTGGGCGCGCTGGAGATGGGATTGAAGCTACCTGCGAACCAGGTGCGAGACGCGTTTCATGATCCTATGACCAATATGTCCCTGCTGCACTATCCCCCTCAGGCCCCGGACGATACCGGCTATGGCATCCACCCGCATAAGGACACAGATGCGCTGACCATCATCGCCCCTGACCCGGTCGGCGGGCTTGAAGTTCAGACCCGCGATGGCGGCTGGATCACACCCGACTGCCCGCCGGATGGGTTTGTCGTCAATATCGGCGACATGCTAGAGCTTTGGTCGGGTGGCCGGTTCAAATCCACCCCTCACAGAGTGGTCAACCGATCGGGGCAGGAACGCTATTCCTTCCCGTATTTCGCGGTGCCGCGGCATGATGTGGTTGTCGAACCGCTTTTGACGCCTCTGCCCGGCTTTGACCGTCCATCCGTTCATTGCGGCCATTGGTCTGCCGAAATCTGGCGCACCAACTGGCCCGACGAAACAGCCCATGACGCCACCCCTGAACTGGGCACGTTAAGCGACTAGCCCCGCGCGATTCTGGCGGGTCATGAAGCGCTTGCATCGTGGGGCCGCATACGCCAAGAACGTTTGCACGTGCCGAAACAAGGGGACAGCCATGGCTTTGCCGGTAAGAGATCAACTCAGGTACTGGGGCATCGCCGCAGTGGTTATTGTACTGCTGTTGTGGGCACTTGGCGATGTATTGCTGCCCTTTGTAATCGGTGGCGCGATTGCCTATTTCCTTGATCCTGTTGCGGATAGGCTTGAAAAGCTGGGCCTGTCCCGTATGGCCGCTACGGGGGTTATCACGGTTGTCGGCGTTTTGGGTTTCGTACTGCTTATCCTGATGGTCGTTCCGGCGCTGATCACCCAGTTGATCGACCTGGTCGAGGTTATGCCCAGCCTTCTCAAGCAGCTAAGAGGGTTTATCGAACAGCAATTCCCGTCGCTTTTGGACCGCGAATCCAACACGCACCAGTTTCTGGTGTCCTTGGGTGAGACGCTTCAGTCCAAAACTGGTGATGTCCTGCAATCTGTCGCTGCGTCGCTTGGATCAGCCATCAACGTGGTGGTTTTGCTGGTGATTGTCCCAGTAGTCACCGTCTACATGTTGTTGGACTGGGACCGCATGATTGCTCGTATCGCAGAGCTTTTGCCCCGCGACCACGCCCCCACCATCAAGCGGCTGGCTGGTGAGATTGACAGCGTTCTGGCCTCATTTGTACGTGGAATGGGCACGGTCTGCCTGATCCTGGGCACCTATTACGCCGTCGCGCTGATGGCCGTCGGACTGCAGTTCGGGCTGGTCGTTGGATTTATCGCCGGCTTAGTCACGTTTATCCCTTATCTGGGGGCCCTGATCGGGGGCTCACTGGCCATTGGTTTGGCACTGTTCCAGTTCTGGGGAGACTGGACGCAAATTGGGCTGGTCGCAGCGGTCTTTGCATTGGGTCAGGTGGCCGAGGGCAATTTTCTGACGCCAAAGCTCGTCGGCAGCTCGGTCGGGTTGCACCCGGTCTGGCTGTTGCTGGCATTGTCGGTCTTTGGCGCCCTGTTCGGATTTGTCGGGATGCTGATCGCGGTGCCGGTCGCTGCAGCACTTGGCGTTCTGGCGCGCTTTGCCACGTCGATCTATTTGGATAGCCGTCTGTATACTGGCCTTGTGGGTTTGGACCAGGAAGACGATTGAATGGCCCTACAGCTGAGCTTTGATCTACCGGCCAAGACTGCGCTGGGGCGCGAGGATTTTTTCGTCTCGCCCGCAAATGCACTGGCCGTGGCCATGATCTCGGCCACCTCATGGCCGGGGAATAAACTGGTGCTCAGCGGACCTGCTGGCGCGGGCAAGACACATCTGGCCCATGTGTGGGCGGCCGAGACCGGTGGTCGCATTGTGCAAGCCTCGCAGATTAAGCACGACGAGGTTCCTGACCTCGCCCAAACACCGATCGCGGTGGAAGATGTCCCCATGATTGCTGGCGATATGGACCAGCAGAAAACCCTATTCCATTTGCACAATCTTGTGTTGGCAGAAGGCCACGCCCTGCTGATGACCGGGCGCCTGGCGCCAAATTTCTGGCAGTTGCCCTTGCCTGACCTGCAAAGCAGGATCGAAGGCGCACATCACGTTGCGCTGGACCCGCCCGATGACGCGCTGCTAGGCGCCGTGCTGGCCAAACTGTTCGTAGACCGACAGCTGAACCCCGGACCCGAGGTCATCGCTTACCTCGTCAAACATATGGATCGCCGTTTCGAAACCGCCGCCAGCACTGTGGCGCTGCTGGATCAACTGGCGCTGTCCGAGAAACGAGACATCACGCGGGCTCTGGCCGTACGAGTACTGAGTGCGGAACTGGAAGATGCCGAAACCAGCGATTGACCCGTCCCCGGTGATTTCGCATCTTAAGCCTGGAATATCTGGACGAGATATGGATCAAGCCGTAGATACTAACATTCCCGACTGGGGACCTTTCGGAAAGCCGTTGTTTGACAACCCCGAGGCCCGCGCCCTGTCGCGCGTCGGCGTTGTTGATGTAGGGTCGAACTCGGTCAGGATGGTGATCTTTGATGGTGCTGCGCGATCGCCTGCCTATTTCTACAATGAAAAAGTCATGTGCGAGCTTGGCGCAGGCCTGTCCGAGACCGGCCGCCTGAACCCGCTTGGCAGGATACGTGCCCTGGCTGCGTTGAAGCGTTTTTCCCGGCTGTCAGACGATCTGGGTCTGCCGGGGCTGCACGTCGTGGCCACCGCCGCCGTGCGAGAGGCCAAGGATGGCCCGGATTTCTGCGCCGAAGTTCACGCGCTAACCGGGTTGACGGTCTCGGTCATCGACGGCGGGGAAGAGGCACGCCTGTCCGCTCAGGGCGTTTTACTGGGCTGGCCCGGTGCATATGGTCTGATCTGTGATATCGGCGGGTCCTCGATGGAGCTGGCCGAGATCGGTGGCGGCGACGTTGGTCGTCGCCTTTCGTCGGCCCTGGGTCCGCTGAAGCTGCGGGATATCAAGGGCGGTCGTCGCGCGCGTAAGGCGCAAATCAAGGAGACGATGGAAAACCTGCGCGACCAGATGGGCCCTCAGCGCGATCGTCTGTTTCTGGTGGGCGGAAGCTGGCGGGCCTTTGCAAGGCTCGACATGCTGCGCCGGGGATATCCCCTGAACGTGCTGCATGAATATCGGATGACGACAAAGCAGGTGCATCAGACCATCAAATTCATCGAAAAGGGTGACCCGGAAAAACTGCGCAGTCTGGCAGGCGTCTCGGGTTCTCGGATGGCGCTGATCCCTTATGCGATGGATGTGCTTGCGCGACTGGTGCGAACGTTCAAACCCAAGGACATTGCCGTTTCCAGCTATGGTATCCGCGAAGGCCTGCTTTACGAACAGATGCCACAAATCCTGCGCGATCGTGACCCTCTGATCGAAGCCAGCTATTTTTCCGAAGCCAAAGATGCCCGCCTGCCCGGGTTTGGCAAACATCTGTTCGAATTCGTCATGCCTCTGTTCAAATCCGCGCCGCCCGCGCGGGTCAGGCTGATCAAGGCTGCGTGTCTTTTGCACGATGTCAGTTGGCGCGCCCATCCGGATTACCGGGCTGAAACCTGCTTTGATTACGTAACTCGCGCCAACTTGGGCGGTTTAAAGCATTCCGAACGGGTCTATATCGGGCTGGCCCTGCAGCACAGGTATCGCAACAAGCGTGAGGGCAACCGGTTTACCCCTCTCTATGACTTGTTGGGCGAAAAAGATCAGGAACAGGCCGAGATTCTGGGCAAAGCCATGCGCTTTGGTGCAATGCTGTGGATGCAGAACGAAGCCACGATGGGCACGCTTCGGCTGTACCCTAAAAAACGTCAGCTAGAGCTGATTTTGCCCGAAGCCGCAGCCCCTCTCTTTAGCGAAGTGGCCGAAGCACGACTGAACTCATTGGCAAGCACGCTGAAATCCGAACCCCGCTTGATCATCAAAGGCTGACCCTCAGATATCAATCTCGCCTTCGGGCTCATTTTCGGGTTTTTCCGGCTCAACCTCGGGCTCGGGCGGCTTTTTGCGGATAATGATATCCCCGTTCGGCAGGATTTCCGGAGCCTCGTAAACGCTCCAGTCCTGCACTTCGGCGGCCAGTTCCGCCAGGGCCGGTCCCATTTCCTCAAAAAACGACTGCATCGCGGGGCCGAATTGATCTGCCAGCCCCAACAAATCCTCAAGCGCGGGTTCCATTTCCTGACGCAGCCCTTCAAAGAACAGCTCAGCCCCTTGTTCCATCAAGGATTTGCCTGTGTCGTCCTCTGCCTGTGCCGGAACGCCCATGGCCGCTGTGACCACGCATATTGAAATGAACTTTTTCATGCTTCAGATATAAGTCGCCCACGCCGGCGATGAAAGGTCACAGATCAATATCCAGCGTGACAGGGAAGTGATCCGAGGCAGTCAGCAACGCCTTGTGCAGATCCGGCGCGGCCAAACAAGCCGGGTCCTGAAAGGGGTGCCAGATGCGCCATTTCGGACGCTTTGCACGCAGCCCTTCGCTGATCATGACATAATCCAACAACGCCTCAAGATGATCAGCCCTGTCGCGGCGCACAAAGCGCGCGGACGAGGGTAAGATTTCGGATTCAGCCTCATTTGCCATCACCGCATGCGGATCGAACAGACCGGTCTGCAACAGGATTTCAACAGATGAGCGCCCGAACAGGTTTTCAAACTCATCCAAGCCCGGCCCGTCGTTGAGATCGCCCAAAAGGATGACATGCTCGTCAGCCGCAATATGCGTCTGTACTCGCCGCCCCAACCAGACAGCCTGTGCAAGCTGTTTGCGTCGATTGGCGATGGATATCCGGATCGCCTCATCGCGGCTTTCTGCCCCATGCGGGGCTTTGGATTTCAGATGCGCTCCGATCAGGCGGAACGTCGCCCCGCCTGACGTCTGCGCTGACAACTCCATTGGCGGCTTGGAAAAGCGCACATGATCCTCGGTTGCATCAATATCCAGGTCGATCTTGAACACGCCATCAAAACGAGGGGCAGCCCCTTTTCCTTCCTTGTTTCCTTTGGGATCATGGCGCAATGACAGGATCTGAGGATCGAAAAGAAACGCAAGTTCCTGATGGGTATCGTTCGGAAACCCCATGATCGCGTTTCCTATGCGGAGATCGAACGCTTCGGCAAACCCTTGCAACGCACGCACCGTGTTCTGCGTCTTACCAGTATTCGGAGCTTCAACAATCAGCACGGCATCCGCATCAATCGCCGTCAGCACTTTTGCGATGGCCTCGATCTGTTCAGCTTTGGTGACATTGTATCTGCCGGACCAGCTGTCATCTACGATCAAACGGTCTTGCCGGTCGAAGAGATTGGCGAACCATTCAATATTGTAGGTTGCCAATCGCATCGGTTCAGGCCTGCGCGCCTTTGATTTCATCCCAGGCGCGATTGATGTCGATCATCTTTTTTTCGGCCAGACGAATGGCCTCTTCCGGAACGCCTCGTGACATCATGGCGTCGGGATGAGTGTCGCGTACAAGTTGTCGCCAGACCTTACGAATGTCGGGCAGAGGCATATTCCGCGGCACACCCAGCACCGTATAGGGATCCTTTGGTGCATCCGGTACAAACCGTGCGCGTAAGGCCAGAAACTGAGCATCGGTCTGACCGAATATCCGGCTGACATCTTCCAGAAACTTATTTTCGTTGGGATGATAAAACCCGTCGGCCATTGCGATATGAAACAACCCCTCCATCAGGTCGCACAAGGTGGTGCTGTCTTCTGCGAACATATAGGCAATTTTGCTGGCATATTCCTGATACCCGGCGACATCGGTGCGCGCCATGTCAAAGACACGGGCTGCACCGGCCTCATCTTCGCGCGCGATCTGGAATACATCCCGAAAGGCAGTAACCTCGTCTCGCGTGACCTGCCCGTCGGCCTTGGCCATCTTAGCCCCCAGGGCGATGACCGCAATCGCAAAGGCGACCGAGCGTTCCGGCGGCGTGCGCAGTTTCTCGAACACGGCCGTCAGGCTTTCGCCCTGTGCAAGCGCGCTTAGCGCATCGGATATACGGGTCCAAATCGACATGAGCGCACCCTAACCCGCTCTGTCGCGACTGTCAGGTGCGACAGATCACTGCGGGGCAAGAATTTTCTGCATCAGCACAAGATCTAACCACAGACCGCATTTAAACCCCACCTCGGGCATCAGGCCCACTTGTGTAAATCCGGCAGCCGTATGGAAAGCGATGGCCGCAGGGTTGGCCGAGGAAATGCCCGCAATCAGAACATGAACATTGTCCATCTGTGCGCGGGCTTCCAAGGCCTGCAACAATGCGCGGCCTATCCCCTGGCCCCGCGCCTGCGGTGCCAACAGGATCGAGTGTTCACGCGTATGGGCATAGCCCGGCCCTGACCGAAACGCACCATAGGTTGCGAAGCCCAGAACAACGCCGTCACGCTCGGCCACCAGAAACGCCGCCCCCCTGGAGACGATATCCAAGGCAACGGCGTCATCGTTGCGCAATTCAGTGGTGAATGTGATCAGCGTATCGCGGATGATCGCATTCCAGATCGCCGCAACAGCGGGTGCATCTTCTGGCTGGGCTTGCCGGATGTTCATTCCAATACCCGTACCCCGTGCGGTGTGTCGATTTCGGCACGCAACGCCGCCGGACCGCTGTCGAACTCAACTTGCCCCAACGGCCCCACCGCTTTGGCGAGATCCAGCGCATCAGGGTGATAGACGACTAGGCGGCGCAGCTGGCAGCCACTGTCGTTCAGCATGTTTGCCGGGTGAAGGTCACTCTGCCACTGGATCAGCGCCGGGAAAAGATTATCAAACGGCAGGCGCCCATTGGGAGGCACCGCCATGCGCCAACGCAGCGCGCCACGGTTTAGGTCGATCGGTTGGCCGACTCCGTCAGGAAAGACCGTCAGCGAGGCCTCGATATCCGGAACCTGACAAATCCAGTTAGTCAGGCGGGGAGCGCCCTGAAACCGATCTAGATCGAACCAGCGGGTTCTTTGCGGATTGGGTGCATCGGGGTCAATCGCGATGGCTTCCAGATACAAACCGTCCCGCAGGCCCAACAACCGGTTATGAGTTCCGAATTTCTCGTGCTTGCCGCCGTCCTGCAAGGGTACGCCCAGCGCCTGTTCGACATGAGCCGAAGCCTGTTCAAGCGTTTCGCCAGCAACCGCCAAGTGATCAAGTAACACGGATGAGCCCCCCAGATGACATACGGCCAGACCGCAAGGGTCTGGCCGTATGTTTTCCTCAAAGGCGCTGGATCACAAGATTTTTCGACGAAAAATCTTGGTGCCGGTTCAATCTTTGGCTTCGCCGATCAAACGCAGGATATCTTGTGCCGCCTCTGGGATGTTCGTACCCGGACCAAAGATCGCCTTAACCCCGTGATCATAGAGGAACTTATAATCCTGTTGCGGGATGACACCTCCGCAGATGACGATGATATCCTCAGCCCCGGCCTTTTTCAGTTCTTCGACCAGCTGCGGGGCTAGCGTCTTGTGCCCGGCTGCCTGAGACGAAATGCCGACGACATGGACGTCATTGTCCACCGCGTCTTGTGCTGCCTCGGCCGGCGTTTGGAACAGCGGGCCAACGTCCACGTCAAAGCCGATATCGGCAAAGGCTGTGGCGATCACCTTGGCTCCCCGGTCATGCCCGTCCTGCCCCATCTTGACAACCAGCAGGCGCGGGCGACGGCCTTCGGCCTCAGCAAAATCCTCAATGGACTTCTGGATGGCGGCAAAGCCTTCGTCGCCCTCATAGGCGGCCCCATAAACACCCGCCAGCGTTTTGACCTCGGCGCGGTGGCGACCAAATTCCTTTTCCATTGCCATGCTGATCTCTCCTACGGATGCGCGGGCACGGGCGGCTTCGACAGCAGCGGCCAGCAGGTTGCCGCCATCGCGGGCGGTGGTCGTCAGGGTGTCCAGCGCCTTTTGGCAGGCAGCCTCATCGCGCGTGGCACGGATGCGTTCCAGACGTGCCACCTGCGCCTCGCGGACAGCCACGTTGTCGACATCCAGAATGTCTATCGGGTCTTCCCGTTCCTTGCGGTACTTGTTGACGCCGACGATTACCTCGTCACCCCGGTCGATCATCGCCTGCCGTCGGGCGGCGCTTTCTTCTATCCGAAGCTTTGGCATGCCGGATGCAACGGCCTTGGTCATGCCGCCCATTTCCTCGACCTCTTCCATAAGAGCCCAGGCTTTTTCGACCAGCTCATTGGTCAGGCTTTCGACATAGAAAGACCCGGCCAGCGGATCGACCACATCGGTCACCCCGGTTTCCTCTTGCAAGACCAGCTGCGTGTTCCGTGCAATGCGAGCAGAGAAATCGGTGGGCAGCGCAATCGCCTCGTCCAAGGCGTTAGTATGCAGCGATTGGGTGCCGCCCAGAACCGCACTCATCGCCTCATAGGCGGTGCGGATCACGTTGTTATAGGGGTCTTGTTCTTGCAGCGACACGCCCGAGGTCTGGCAATGGGTCCGCAGCATCTTAGAGCGCTCGGATTTCGCGCCGAAATCGGTCATCACCCGATGCCAAAGGGTACGGGCCGCACGCAGCTTGGCAATTTCCATGAAGAAATTCATGCCAATGGCAAAAAAGAACGACAAGCGACCAGCGAATTTGTCGACATCCATTCCGGCCTGCGTCGCTGCACGAACGTATTCGCGCCCGTCAGCCAGCGTATAGGCCAGCTCCTGCACCAGGTTCGCGCCGGCCTCTTGCATGTGATAGCCCGAGATTGAGATCGAGTTGAATTTGGGCATATCATTCGACGTATATTCGATGATGTCCGAGATGATCTTCATCGAAGGCTCAGGCGGGTAGATATAGGTGTTACGCACCATGAATTCTTTCAGAATGTCATTCTGAATAGTGCCGGACAGGACGGATTTGTCGTGGCCCTGTTCCTCACCCGCTACAATGAAACTTGCCAGGATAGGAACCACGGCACCGTTCATGGTCATCGAGACCGAGACTTTGTCCAACGGGATGCCGTCGAACAGGATTTTCATGTCCTCTACGCTGTCGATGGCCACACCGGCCTTGCCCACATCGCCGACAACGCGTGGGTGGTCGCTGTCATATCCGCGGTGCGTGGCCAGATCGAAAGCCACCGAGACCCCCTGCTGACCCGCCGCCAGATTGCGACGGTAGAAGGCATTCGATTCTTCGGCGGTGGAAAACCCCGCATATTGGCGGATCGTCCAAGGACGACCGGCATACATTGTCGCCTTTACCCCGCGCGTGAACGGCCCAAACCCGGGCATGGAGTCCATATGCGGCAGATCAGCCGTATCTTCCTGTGTATAGAGTGGCTTGACGGCGATGCCTTCCAGCGTCTCTTTTGTCAGGTCGTCCAACGGGCGACCGCGCAGCTCTTTCTCGGCCAGCGCCTGCCAGTCTTTCCTATTGGTCATTGCGATATCCTTTTCTCAATTCGGGTCGCGCAAGGGCGTGGCCCGCGCGTTATCATCCGTGGTTGCGCCCATTGGAATTGGATGGGACGCAATATTTTATGGGCTGCGTGCATTTCGCTGGTCGCATTCGTGCGCACAGGGACTATATTCAATCCAACAGGAGGCCCAATGACACGAACGCTAGCCTTTGTTTTTTCGGCGCTATTTCCACTGGCGGCCCTTGCAGCTGACGGGGCAGCCCCGGCTGACGATGAATTTGTCCGCCCTGTGGGGGATAGCGAGCTCAGCGAATATCTGTGGATCAAGCGGCCCATTGTTGTCTTTGCCGATACACCTGCTGACCCGCGATTCCAGCAGCAGGTCGACATGCTTTTGGAAGGGGAGGACGTCATGCGCGACCGCGATGTGGTCGTTCTGATCGACACTGACCCTGACGCCCGCTCGCCCATCCGGTCAAAACTACGCCCGCGCGGGTTCCAGATGGTGTTTGTCGACAAGGACGGCGTGGTCAAACTGCGCAAACCTTCCCCTTGGAGCGTGCGTGAAATCGGTCGCTCCATCGATAAGACCCCCCTGCGCCAACGCGAAATCCGTGAACGGCGCGAGGGCGGCTGAACGCGTTTCCCATACCCGACGGCCCCGGCGGCGACCGCCGGTTCCCTTGCAGGATATGTCAAACGCACGGTCATGATCATTCAAACTCGATGATCACATCATCCACGGCGAGGCTGTCGCCGGGGCCTGCGTTGATCTTGGCAACGGTGCCTTTTTTCTCGGCGCGCAGGATGTTTTCCATCTTCATCGCCTCGATGGTGCACAGCGCCTGACCTTCCTGCACTTCTTGGCCCACTTCGACATCGACCTTTACGATCAGGCCAGGCATCGGGCAGAGCAGCAGTTTCGACGTATCCGGCGGCAGTTTCTCGGGCATCAGCTTAGCCAGTTCCGCCTGTCGCGGACGGCGCACATGCACCTTCATATCCGCACCCCGGTTGCGGATCCGGAACCCGCCCGAGATTTTGTCGACCTTCAGAACCAGCGGGCTACTGTCTACGTCCAGCACCGCCAGCTGGTCGCCCGGCGTCCACTCCGAGGCCACGCGCAATGTCGCGCCGTCTTCGAATTTGACCGTCGCGCCCTCTTTATCGGCATTCACCTGAACTGCGTATTCCTGGCCCTGCAGGGTCACGACCCAGCGTTTGCCGACCTTGCGTTCATGGTTGTCCATCCGGCCCGATACACGGGTGCGGCGAATCTCGGCCACCCGGTGCATGGCGGCGCAAGAGGCTGCGATCTGGCGCAGGTCAGCCTCGGGCAGCTCTACGCCCTGGAACCCATCGGGGTACTGTTCTTCGATGAACGCGGTAGTCATCTCGCCCTTGATGAAGATCGGATGATCCATCACTGCCGACAGGAACGGCAGATTGTGCCCGATGCCTTCGACCTCGAAACTGTCCAGCGCCACTCGCATCGCCTCAATCGCTTGATCACGGGTCGGGGCCCAGGTGCAGAGCTTGGCGATCATCGGATCGTAATACATACTGATCTCGCCGCCTTCATAGACGCCGGTATCGTTGCGAACGGCGGCCTCTCCGCTGGGGGCCTCACCCTGCCATTTGTCATTTACCAACAGCGGACCAGCGGCAGTTTCCTGCGGCGGGCGGTAGCGCGTCAAACGACCAATGGACGGCAAGAAGCCACGATAAGGATCTTCGGCATACAAACGGTTTTCAATCGCCCAGCCGGTCAGTGTGACATCGTCCTGGGAGATCGACAACTTCTCACCGGCCGCGACGCGGATCATCTGTTCGACCAGATCGACACCGGTGATCAGTTCGGTCACCGGGTGTTCCACCTGCAGGCGTGTGTTCATTTCCAGAAAATAGAAGTTCTTGTCACCATCAACGATAAACTCGACCGTGCCAGCGCTGGCATAATCCACAGCCTTGGCCAAGGCCACCGCCTGTTCGCCCATCGCCTTGCGTGTCGCCTCGTCCAGGAAAGGCGATGGCGCCTCTTCCACAACCTTCTGGTTTCGGCGCTGAATCGAGCATTCGCGTTCGCCCAGATAAATGCCATTACCATGGCTGTCGCACAGAACCTGAATCTCGATGTGACGGGGTTGGGTCACGAATTTCTCGATGAAAATCCGGTCATCTCCAAAGGAATTCGCGGCCTCGTTCTTGGAGGACTGGAACCCTTCGCGCGCCTCGTCGTCGGTCCATGCGATCCGCATACCCTTGCCACCGCCACCAGCACTGGCCTTGATCATGACCGGATATCCAATCTCATTCGAAATCTTGACGGCCTCGTCGGCGTCTTCGATCAGGCCCATATAGCCCGGAACCGTAGAGACGCCGGCCTCTTGCGCGATCTTTTTAGAGGTGATCTTGTCACCCATGCTTTCAATCGCACCGACCGGAGGGCCGATAAAGGCCACGCCTTCGGCATCCAGAGCTTGGGCGAATCTCGAGTTTTCCGACAGAAAACCATACCCCGGGTGAACCGCCTGCGCGCCGCTCTGACGGATTGCCTCCATCACCCGGTCGATGACGATATAGGACTGGTTTGCAGGCGGTGGGCCAATATGCACCGCCTCATCCGCCATCGATACATGCAGGGCGTTCTTGTCCGCGTCAGAATAGATGGCGACCGTGCCGATGCCCATCTTGCGGGCGGTTTTGATAACCCGGCAGGCGATCTCGCCCCGGTTGGCGATCAGGATCTTGTTGAACATGGAACGTCCTCTGTCTTGAAGTTCTGGAAACGCAAAACGCCGCCGCGGGGCAATGGCCCCACGACGGCGTGTCGCGCGATGACGGTCGGGGCGACGGGGGCCCCGAAGATTTCGTTATCTACAGTTGTTCTGGGTCTTGCAGTAAAGCACGTTGCCTGCCGCGCCGACCACGGCACCCAACAGCGGGTCGGCACTGACGACTGCCGCGCCAACGGCGCCGGCTCCGCCGCCGAGCAACGCCTGCTCGCCGGTCGAGTCTCCGCACGCCGCGAGCCCTGCACAGGTCGCCATTGCAAGAATGACTTTCGAGATTCGCATGATGTCTGCCCTTTTTGGTTTTTTAACAATTTCAGAGCCAGATGCGGGAAATCGCCACTGTTATTCAATAACGAGCGTACCGAAATGCCCATTTGCGCAGTTTTATGCCATCCAATGACTGAAGTTTGCACAAAGAAAAACGCGGGCAGGACATTGTGAAAACCACAAGCCTGCCCGCGGAAGGAAGGGGTACGGAATAGTAGGTGCGCGTGCGACGCAGGCAAAGTAGAGCCGCACGACCCGCTCACCATGCACGGCCCGGTTGCACCTGCAAACCGGGATTGGCCAGTGGTGAAATTTCCGGCCAGAATCTGCCCATTCAGCGAAATATCGCGCAGAAACGCGCCGATTCCGCTCGCGTGAACTTTGGTTGGGCAGGGCGAAATTCGCACCCCGACAGTCACGCAAACCTTTGTTTTATCAACACTACCTGAGATCACATGACCTGAAGAATTCGATCCTAAGTCGCCGCGGCCAACCCCCGCCGACCGGCCTTTTTCCTGCCCAAGCCTTGATGGTTCTCCCGCCACCAAGCCACGGGTTATACACACCGTAGAATCAGTGGTTTGCGCCCTTTCCCTCAGGTATTTTGCGCGATTGTCACGCGCCCGATCTGCACAGCGCACATATCCTTCTTGGCCCAACCAGAGCAAAGAAACCCTGTTGGAATTTCCAAGGCGTTTATGTGCGACGACGTCGATCACCTTCAGCTATCCCCGCCGAAAATGTCCGGAAACGAGGCTCTGGCCACGCTCGGATCAATGACCAGCAATGCATCATAGCTGGCGGGGTCAAACGGATCCTCCGCCGGAATGACCTCACGCCCGAAAAACCAGCTCAGGCGACCGGCATCCAGATTGCCACGTTCGAATGGCTGGTCGCCAAAATGCTCCCACAAGGCCTCGATAAACGCTGCATCCGCGCGACGATCAGCAGGTTTACGATCCCGGAACCGTTCACGCGTTGTCAGTGGGGTAACACCCTTTGGGTTGGCCCGTCTGATAGTGAATTGATAATCCGTCCCGGTCAGACGGCCGGGAAATCCGCGATGTTTCAACATTTCAGCGCCTCTTCGCTAAGGTCCTTTGAGGCGAAGGGGAATGCACAGAAATTGTGGTAATTGACAACCATTCTCAAATCCCTCCATCCCAGACACATTGGGAATCCTGCAGAAGATACGCTTCGAAGAACTGCGTGGCATCCGGCGCGGTATGGCCAAAATCTATCGGCTTGTTCGACAGGGAAATCACAACCCTGGCTGGTTCCAGCTTGTGGTGCGCGACATAGGCCACGGCCAGCGTCTGACACAGGTGCTCCATGTCGATCGTGGCGACATCATATCCAATGCGTCCCACATCCGAGCCGATCTTTGGCGCGATGAACCGAAAGCGCAGCCATAACTCGCCCGGATTGTTGTCCAGCAGGACGTCGTTCAGATGTACAGGCTGCCCAGAGGGCACCGGCACCAATGCTTCAGCGAATGTAGGCGAACCAAGACAGAGAATTGCCAGACATAAGGCGCGATCCCAGACCCACCAAAGGCGAGCTCCTCTCTCCGGGATCGCGCGCGCATGCCTACTGGCTCGCGCTTTTCTATGTCCAATAAGGCATTTCATTTAGCAGCTTTGCTCTCAAAGTCAAATTCGCCGTTTGGTGGTCTTTACACCAACGTGCCGAGAGGCAGGCACACCAGAGCACCTGCCCCGCGACCTTCAGCTTACAGCGGAATGTTATCGTGCTTTTTCCAGGGGTTTTTCAGTTGCTTGTTACGCAAGCTTGCAAAAGCTCGCGATACGCGGCGGCGGGTCGAATGCGGCATGATCACCTCATCAATGAATCCACGTTCCGCAGCCACAAACGGATTGGCGAACCGGTCCTCATAGTCCTGAGCGTGCTGTGCGATTTTCTCGGCATCGCCCAGATCCGCACGGTGGATGATTTCGGTCGCGCCCTTGGCCCCCATCACCGCGATCTCGGCGGTTGGCCAAGCATAGTTGAAATCGCCACGCAGATGTTTGGATGCCATCACGTCATAGGCACCGCCATAGGCCTTTCGGGTGATCACTGTGACCTTCGGAACGGTCGCCTCGCCATAGGCAAACAGCAGTTTTGCGCCATGTTTGATCACACCGCCATATTCCTGCGAGGTTCCCGGCAAAAAGCCCGGCACGTCGACCAGTGTCAAAATCGGAATTTCAAAGCAATCACAGAACCGGACGAAGCGCGCGGCTTTGCGGCTGCTGTCGATATCCAGACAGCCGGCCAGCACCATCGGCTGGTTGGCTACAACACCTACGGTCTGACCTTCCAGACGGATAAAGCCCGTGATGATGTTCTTGGCGTAATCTTCTTGAATTTCGTAAAAATCACCCTCGTCCGCCACTTTGGCAATGAGTTCTTTCATGTCATAAGGCGTGTTCGGGTTGTCCGGGATCAATGTATCCAGCGAAGCCTCAATCCGGCCCGGTTCGTCAAAGAAGGGACGAACGGGCGGTTTTTCCTTGTTGTTCAACGGTAGGAAATCGACAAGACGGCGCACTTCGGCCAGTGCTTCGACATCATTTTCGAATGCACCGTCGGCAACCGAAGATTTCTTGGTGTGGGTCGATGCACCGCCCAGCTCTTCGGCGGTTACAACCTCATTGGTGACTGTCTTGACGACATCAGGGCCCGTCACAAACATGTACGAGGTGTCTTTGACCATAAAGATAAAGTCGGTCATCGCCGGACTGTAGACGGCGCCACCGGCGCAGGGCCCCATGATCACACTGATCTGCGGAACCACGCCCGAGGCCATGATGTTACGCTGGAACACCTCGGCATAACCCGCAAGCGAGGCCACACCTTCCTGGATTCGCGCACCACCCGAATCGTTGATGCCGATCACCGGAGCACCATTCTGGATTGCCATGTCCATGATCTTGCAGATTTTCTGCGCGTGGGTTTCCGACAGAGACCCGCCGAAAACGGTGAAGTCCTGGCTGAAGACATAGACCATACGACCATTAATTGTGCCCCATCCGGTGACGACACCATCGCCTGCAGGCTTTTGATTTTCCATCCCGAAATCCGTGCAGCGATGGCTGACAAACATGTCGAATTCTTCGAAACTGCCTTCATCCACCAACAGCTCTATGCGTTCGCGTGCGGTCAGCTTTCCCCGCGCATGCTGCGCATCAATACGTTTTTGCCCACCCCCCAGCCGTGCATCGTTGCGGCGGCCTTCAAGCTCGGAAAGGATGTCTTTCATAACGATGATCCCCTTTGAAATTTGGCGCGACACTATACTTAGTTTCGTTCAGACCAAAGCGTCATTCGGCAAATTTGCAAATCTTTGAAAAGATAGTTCCGGGTAATTGTAAACATGCAAAGTTTCGCACTGAGACACGGTCACGGATGGCAATCCCAAAAACCGTCACTATACATGTGAACCATGCAGTTTACTTTTTCGCCAGCGCGTCGTTCGCCCCCCACCATTGCCACACTTGTGATGCTATCCGGGCTGTCAGCACTGAGCTTGAATCTTTTCCTTCCCAGCCTGCCCAATATGGCCGCGTATTTTGACGCAGACTACAAAGTCATGCAGCTGTCGATCGCTCTGTATCTGATGATCAGCGCAGTAATCCAAATTCTGATCGGCCCCATCGCAGATAAGGTTGGCCGCAGGCCGGTTATTCTCTGGGGATTGGTTCTGTTTCTGATTGCAACACTGGGTTGCATCTACTCCCCGAACGCCGAAGTATTTCTGGCCTTCAGGATGTTTCAAGCGGTCGTCGCAGTTGGAATGGTCCTTAGCCGTGCAGCGGTGCGAGACCTTTACGAAGCAGATCAGGCCGCTTCAATGATCGGCTATGTCACCATGGGAATGGCCATTGTTCCAATGATCGGCCCTGCCATCGGCGGCTTTCTGGAAGAGAGCTTTGGCTGGAAGGCAAATTTCTGGCTTCCTTTCGGGCTGGGCCTACTGGCGCTAATGCTGACCTATTCCGACTTCGGAGAAACATCCCGCAAAAGCGGGCTGACCTTGCTGCAGCAGTTTCGTGAATACCCGGAATTGCTCAGATCCCCTCGGTTCTGGGGCTATTCCATGGCCTCAGCCCTGTCGTCGGGCGCTTTTTTCGCCTATCTGGGCGGCGCGCCTTTCGTCGGGACTGAACTGTTCGGCCTAACAGCGTCAGAACTGGGCATTTACTTCGGCGCCCCTGCGGTGGGTTATTTCTTCGGCAACTTCTTCAGCGGCAGGTTCTCTGTCCGCTTTGGCGTGAACCGGATGGTTCTTTGGGGGTGCTGGATGAACGCAACCGGCGTTGCACTGTCGACTATCGTGTTCCTTACGGGCTTCGGCTCGGTTCTCAGCTTCTTTGGGTTCATGACCATTGTTGGTGTGGGCAATGGTATGACCATTCCAAACGCAACTTCAGGCGCACTGTCCGTCCGCCCGCACCTGGCCGCGACAGCATCTGGGCTGAGCGGGGCCATCATGCTGGGCGGCGGAGCTGGCCTGAGCGCGCTCACGGGCGCAATACTAACCCATGAAACAGGCGCGATGCCGCTGCTGTGGCTGATGTTGGCCTCTGCAACATTTGCCATCGTTGCTATTGCCATCGTGATCCGGCGCGAACGGTATTTGGGCCTGTAACACGCCTTGCGCAGGACGGTTTGCAAAGCTAGCGTTCAAGATTAGAAAAGTTGCAAAGGCACGCCATGGCGACCCAAAAGCTCTATGCTGGTGCAAAACTGCGTGAAATGCGCACGCGCCTGACGCTGACACAAAAAGAATTCGCAGCCAAACTGGGGGTTTCGCTTCCCTATCTGAACCAGATGGAGAATAACAACCGCCCGATCTCGACCACGGTTGTTCTGGCTCTGGCGCAGGAATTCGGCATGGACGTGACCGAACTTAGCACTGGCGACAGCGAACGTCTGGTCTCAGACCTGCGCGAGGCGCTGGCGGACCCCGTGTTTGATGACGCCATGCCACCGCTCGCTGATCTGCGCCTAACAGCTTCAAACGCCCCCGCAATGGCCCGAGCGTTTATCGCCCTGCACCGCACGTATCGCCAGACGCATGAAAGGCTGGCCTCGCTGGACGAAGCCCTGGGACGTGAAGACGCACAGATTCAGGCCAGCCCCTGGGAAGAAGTGCGAGACTTTTTCCATTATTGCGACAACTACATAGACGCGGTTGACCGGGCCGCAGAACGATTTTCTGGCCGCGCTCAGGACAAAGGCGGAATTCGCGCCGCCGCAATCGAAAGCTTGGGTGAAAACGGTATTCGCGTTCAGTTCCCGGATATCGAAGAAACCCGGAAATACGATGCGGATAGCAAAACATTGCTGCTGTCATCACGGATTGCACCGCAAACACAAGTGTTTCAGCTGCTCTTGCAGGTATCCCTAATCAATCAGGACAAGCTGCTTGAAGCGACACTGGATTTCGCCAAATTTCACAGTGATGAGGCGCGCGCGATTGCGAAGATCGGCCTGGCGAATTATTTCGCTGGCGCCTCTCTGATGCCTTATGGCGAATTTCTCAGTGCAGCCCAGCTTTACCGCCATGATTTGGAATTGCTCAGCAATCGTTTTGGAGCATCCATCGAACAGGTGGCCCACAGGCTTTCGACACTGCAGCGCCCCGGTGCAAAGGGGATACCATTTTTCTTTGTTCGGGTGGATCAGGCCGGAACGATCACAAAACGCCACTCCGCCACGCGCCTGCAATTTGCGCGCTTTGGCGGTGCGTGCCCGTTGTGGAATGTGCACCGCGCCTTTGAAACTCCGGGTCACTTCCTGCGGCAGCTTGCCGAAACCCCGGACGGGGTCCGCTATATCTCGCTGGCGCGGGATGTTTCGAAATCGGGCGGTTCGTACGGAGCGCCTGTCCGGCGCTATGCGATTGCGCTGGGATGCGAGGTCCGCCACGCCGAAGCGTTGGTTTATGCCGACAATCTGGATATCTCAAACGCCAGTGCCTACGAGCCCATAGGTATCTCGTGCCGGATCTGCGAACGCCAGAACTGCCACCAACGGTCAGTTCCTCCGCTGGAACGTCGCCTGTCCATCGACACTCATACCCGCGGAACCTTACCCTATGAAGTCACCTGAGCTTTACCCGGCCTAAAACCGCGGCCAGCCGAAACGGGGGCAATGCCCCCGCCCAACCCTTAAGCGTTCGACAAAATCGCCCAGATCTCATCCTTCAGTGCGGCGCGTTTCTTGCGCAGCTCGCCTTCGGCAAGGTCCTCCATCGGCTCGACGTTAGTTTCCGCGCGGTGCACGATACGATTGACCTCATGATACTCTTCAGCCAGACGAGAAAAATGCGCATCGGACTGTTTAAGCTGACTGATCAATTCGACCTTGTCGGGAAACTCTTCGGCCAATTCGTGCGGGGTGTGGGACATTCCTGTTCGCTCCTTAGAAAATGCGTTGCGATTCAGGTCTATATTGGTCCCACTCCCCCCGCTTTGACGCGGATCAAATCAGCGCTGCGCCGAGGCCCATTGCGGATGAATCCAAGGCTGATCATTGGCTTTGGGCAACGGATCTTTGCCCAGCAGATGATCCGAGACTTTCTCGCCCACCATGATCGACGGCGCATTAAGGTTGCCGTTGGTGATTTGCGGAAAGATCGAACTGTCCGCCACACGCAGCCGATCCACGCCGATCACCCGGCCTTCGGAGTCGACAACCGCGTTCTGGTCATCCGCCCGTCCCATCCTGCAGGTGCCGCAGGGATGATAGGCACTTTCGGCATGCTCAGCGATAAAGGCGTTCAACTCTTCATCTGTTTGTACCGCAGCACCGGGCTGAATCTCTTTCCCGGCAAAGGGTCTGAACGCCTCTTGCCCGAAAATCTCTCGCGTCAGGCGGATACAGGTGCGGAACTCCTCCCAATCTTTTTCCTGGCTCATGTAATTGAACCGGATGACAGGTGCGTCCTCGGGTCGAGCTGAGCGCAATGTCACAGCACCCCGTGATTCCGATCGCATCGGACCCACATGTGCTTGGAACCCGTGCCCCTCGGCCGCAGCCTGCCCGTCATAGCGCACCGCCATCGGCAGGAAGTGGTACTGGATGTCGGGGTATTCGACACCCGGCCTTGATCGGATGAAGGCCGCGCTTTCGAACTGGTTCGAGGCACCAAGGCCGGTCTTGGTGAACAGCCATTGCGCCCCGATCAGGCCTTTGCTGACCAGGTTCCAGTGTTTGTAGAGCGTGATCGGCTGAAGCGACGCTTGCTGGATATACAGCTCCAAATGGTCCTGTAGATTTGCGCCAACTCCCGGACGGTCTGCAACAACTCCGATCCCCTGCTCAGCCAAATGCGCAGCCGGGCCGATTCCAGACAGCATCAACAGCTTCGGCGAGTTGATGGACGAGGCTGCGATGACCACTTCGCGGCGGGCGCGGATCACCTCTGTCTTGCCGCCACGGATCAGTTCAACACCAACAGCACTTCCGTTTTCCAGAACAATCCGGGTCGCAAGACCGCGCACGATATCGCAGTTCTCGCGCTTGAGCGCAGGCCGCAGATAAGCATTTGCCGCCGACCAGCGCCGCCCTTTCCAGACGGTCTGCTCCATCGGGCCGAAGCCTTCTTGCTTTTCACCGTTATAGTCGCCCGTGATTTCATACCCGGCTTGCTGGCCCGCATCGACAAAGGCCTGGAACAGCGGGTTCGCACGCGGGCCCCGCGACACATGCAGCGGCCCGTCAGTGCCCCGCCACGCGGAATCACCACCATGACCGCCGTCATGCCAGGTCTCCATCCGTTTGTAATACGGCAGAACATCCGCATAAGACCAACCATCCGCGCCCATCTCGGCCCAGGTATCGAAGTCCCGGGCGTGGCCGCGCACATAAACCATTCCGTTGATCGAAGAGGACCCACCAATCACCTTCCCTCGCGGGCAGGCCAGACGGCGGTTGTTCAGATGCGGCTCAGGCTCGGATTGATAGCCCCAGTCATAGCGCGACATGTTCATCGGATAGCTTAGCGCGGCGGGCATCTGGATAAACGGGCCCATGTCGGTACCGCCATGCTCGATCACCAGAACCGAGGCACCGGCCTCACTCAAACGATATGCCATCGCGCAGCCTGCGGAACCTGCGCCGACGATGACGAAATCTGCTTCCATTTTCGGGTCTCCATTCTCAACCGGAGCCAAGATTTTTCATCGAAAAATCTCTGCCTGACCGGAGAGGGTCTTGTTAATTCGGGTTGTTACTCTCCGCGTGGAAAGCGTTGGCTTTCCTCGACGATATTCAGATCCATGTGGTTACGCATGTACCGCTCAGATGCTTTCTGCAGGGGCTGGTAGTCCCACGGATAATACCCGCCCTGGCGCAACGCCTCGTACACGACCCAGCGACGCGCCTGGCTGGCGCGAACTTCGGCGTCGAACCGATCCAGATCCCAACGGGCATCGGACTTGGCACGCAAGGTCTGCAACGTTCCTGCATGCTCTGGCCTGTCTGCGAGGTTCTCCAACTCGGAAGGGTCCGTCTCGAGGTCGAACAGTTGATCAGGGTCTAGCGCACATCGGTTGTATTTCCATTTGCCATAGCGCAAGGACACCAGTGGCGCATAAGAGGCCTCGGCCGCATATTCCATTGCAACCGGCGCACTGCGTTCGTGACCCTTGGCCAGCGGCACAAGGTTTTCGCCATCTGTCCAGGGCGCGATCTCTTCCATATCGACACCGGCCAGAGCGCCCAAAGTCGGCGTCACATCTATGGTCGAAACCGGAGCGTCGATCCGGCCCGCTGGCAGATCGGGTGCACAGATCATCAGCGGGACGCGGGATGACCCTTCGTAGAAAGTCATCTTGAACCACAGCCCGCGCTCACCCAGCATATCGCCATGGTCCGAGACAAACAGGATGATCGCCTCTTGCCGCGTGGTTTCCAGCACCTCGAGTATCTCGCCGACCTTGTCGTCCAGATACGAGATATTGGCGAAATAGGCGCGGCGTGATTTGCGGGTATCTTCTTGAGTGATGTCAAAGCTGCGCCAGTCATTGGCGTCAAAAATCCGTTTCGAATGCGGGTCCTGATTATCATAACCAAGGTCGGCAATCTCGGGCAGAAGGTGCTCGCAATCTTCGTACAGGTCCCAGTATTTGCGACGTGCAACATAGGGATCATGCGGGTGGGTAAAGCTTACAGTCAGGCACCATGGACGGTCGTCCTTGCCACGGGCCAGATCGTATAGCTTGGACTTGGCGTTATAGGCCACCTCGTCATCATATTCCATTTGGTTGGAAATCTCGGCTACACCTGCGCCCGTGACCGAACCCATATTGTGATACCACCAGTCAATCCGCTCGCCTGGTTTACGGTAGTCCGGGGTCCAGCCGAAATCGGCGGGGTAGATGTCGGTGGTTAGGCGATCTTCAAACCCGTGCAACTGATCGGGCCCGACGAAATGCATCTTGCCCGACAGACAGGTATAGTACCCTGCACGGCGCAGATGGTGGGCATATGTCGGAATATCACTGCCAAACTCGGCGGCATTGTCATAGACACCAGTGCGCGACGGCAACTGACCAGACATAAAACTGGCCCGACCCGGCGCACACAGGGGCGACGCCGTATAGGCATTCGCAAATCGCGTGGATCGTTCGGCCAGCTTTTTCAGGTTTGGCGCATGCAGCCAATCGACAGGACCGTCAGGAAAAAGGGTCCCGTTCAACTGATCCACCATCAGGATCAGAATATTAGGTTTTGTCATTTCTCGGCCTCGAGCAAGGTGCTGAGCACGCGCATCGCGTGGTTTACAGCCAGTTGCGGTTCTTCCGGGGCGCTCAGCGCGGCGTGGATATAAAGTCCGTCGATCAAGGCGATCATGTTCCCGGCCGCCTCAACCGGATCGGCCAAATGCGGGCGCAGCGCATAAACCAGGTTCGACCGGATACGGGCCTGATAAATCTGCCACAATCGCAGGGCGTCGTCATTAGTCTGCGCAAGAACGTAGAACGTCATCCACGCTGCCGTCACATCCGGCGTGAAACAGGATGGGGCAAAGCATGCCCGGATGATCGCCTGCGCGCGCCCACTTGGCGTGGCTGCTTTCAGTTCGGACCGGACCTCTGCCCCGAAATCCGACAGGATGCGGCGCATCGCTGCCAGAAAAATCTGATCTTTTCCGCCGAAATAGTGATGTGCCAGCGCGCTGGACATGCCAGCCCGCTTAGCGATCTGGCTGACGGTTACATCGAGGGATTTTTTCGACCCGAGCTCAGCAATCGTTGCCTTTACGATCGCATCACGGCGGATTGGCTCCATTCCGAGTTTCGGCATCCGTACCCCTCAACTGCTTTTGATAGAAAAACGCTAGGAGATTTTTATTGACTCGTCAATTAATAACGTTTTTTCGGCAGAAATCGGCTAAAGTTTAGGTGCAATACTGGGGGTCGTCAGGCTGCTGCGGTTCAACACGGCCTCGCGCCAGGCAATAAAACTGACTGCCAACAGAATCAGCGTGCCCCCGGCGACCACCCACAAATCTACGCTTTCGTGGAAAACCAACGCCCCAACCAGCGTGGCCCAGATCAGCTGTAAGAATGTGACGGGCTGCGTCACTGCTACAGGGGCGGCCTGCAGGGCCAATGTCATCAGATAGTGTCCAAGTGTGGCAAAACAGGCAACTAGAAACAGCACACCCAAATCATGGAGACTTGGAGGGGACCACACGGCAATGGCAAAAGGTATCAGCGCTATCGTCACCCATATGGACATATGTGCAACCACGACCGAGGGCGGCAGATCTCGCACCAGCATCTTGGCCAGCAGGTAGGACGCACCAAGCGTCAACGAAGTCCCCAACATGGTCACGTGACCAACCGAGATATCCCGAAACCCAGGTCGGAGAATAATTGCTACACCGATCAATGCGACACCAATGGCGGCAATCCGGCGGAAGGCTAGCTTCTCGCCTAGAAACAGCACAGCACCCAATGTGACATAGACAGGCGTCATGTAGTTCATAGCCGTGACTTCGGCCAACGGAATTCGGGTCATGGAAAAGAACCACAGCATCACGGCAATGGCGTGAACCACCCCGCGGATGCCGAACAGTGTCAAATGCCTCCGTGTCAGAGGTGTCGTAACGATCAGCCTTAACGCTGGCAGTAGGAACACCAACCCAAAGACAAAGCGCAGAAATGCGGCCTGTATCGGGTCCATGGAGGTGCCCAGAGATTTGACGAGCGCAGTCATGACAACAAAGGACAGACCGGCGGAAAACATCCAGAACATTCCCGCCAATGGCCGATAGGTGTTAGGTTGAGTTGTCATGTTAACGGTTCAACACCGAAACACAGGTGGGAACAAGACCTCAGATCGCCACCAGCTTGGCCGCAATCGCCAGCATGACAAAACCGATAACAACATCCAGCACCTGCCATGCCCTTGGGCGGGCAAAGACCGGCGACAGAATCCTTGCCCCGTAGCCCAACGAGAAGAAGAAGACAAAGCTGGACAGCATCGCTCCAATAGCAAAGGCCAACCGGTCATCATATTGTGCAGATATCGACCCGATCAGAACCACCGTGTCCAGATAGACATGCGGATTCAACCAGGTGAATGCCAGCACGGTCAGCAGGACAGACCTCAGACTTGAACGTGTCCCTTCACTGACATCCATGGAAGACCCGCCGTGCCAGGCCGATAGCAGGCTGCGCAACCCGTACCAGGTCAGAAACACAGCCCCGCCAAAGCGCATGACCGGCTCGAACCAAGGAGCAGTCTGAGCAAGCGTTCCGAACCCGGCAACCCCTGCCGCAATCAGAATGGCATCCGATACGGCGCAGGTCAGGCATAGGGCAAAAACATGTTCGCGGCGCAGCCCTTGACGCAGGACAAAGGCGTTCTGCGCACCAATGGCCAAAATCAGACTAAAGCCCAGAGCGAATCCGGAAATCAGAGATGCGGACATGAAACCTCCTGTGTTCGATTTGATTGACTAGAGCCAGTCAGTCGATTTATCAAATTAAAGAAGTTACACCTGGTTAAGCTCTGCTAATGTTGCTGGATCCCAATCACCTTGCCGCACTTTCGGCCATTCTACGCCACGGAAGCTTTGACGCCGCCGCCACAGAGCTGTCGGTGACGCCTTCAGCGATATCGCAGCGGATCAAGTCATTAGAGGATCGGATAGGCGCCGCTCTGATCACTCGTGGTGCGCCCTGCACAGCGACACCCGCCGGCTTGCGCATTGCCAGATACGCCGAGGATATCGGGCTGCTTGAGGCACAGCTGGCCCGTGAACTTGCGTTGGAGGGAACCTCTGGCCCGACCCAGGTGCGCATTGCAATTCCTGCAGACAGTTTGGCCACATGGTTCATCGCTGCGATGGCCCAAACAGATGAGTTGCTGTTCGATCTGGTAATTGATGACCAGGACCATTCGGCCGATTGGTTGCGCCGCGGTGAGGTCAGCGCGGCTGTTACCACCGGAGGGCAACCGGTCTCTGGCTGCGATGCCCATCCACTTGGGGATTTCAGGTATATTCCAACGGCCAGCCCAGGTTTTATGCAAAAATGGTTCCGGGACGGTGTAACCAAAAGCAGCCTTGCCATAGCACCGTGCCTGACCTTCAATCAAAAGGACGGTCTTCAGAAAGCCTGGTTTGCGAGAGAGTTTGGGCACCACATTTCCCCGCCATCGCATTTTCTGCCATCCTCACACGGGTTTGTGGATGCAGCGATCGCCGGCATCGGGTGGGGAATGAACCCGATTGAGCTGGTACAAAAGCCTTTGGCAGATGGCCTGTTGTGCCCCTTGATACCAGACACGCCCCTTGATGTTCCGCTGACCTGGCAGGTCGGGCGTGTCTTATCCTCGGCCCTTTCGCCGCTGACCGCCGCTGTAAAGCGCGCGGCTGTCGACGCGCTTATTCAACGATAGACAGGATTGGCCGATCAGGATGGCTCGGGCGCTTTAGGAATTGGCGTGACCACCCGGTAACAGGCAAAAGCTGCGATCAGGCTCACCAAGACAACGATCAAAACCGCCGCCGAGACCTCGTGCATATGTGCCAGACCAGCCAGCGCCGCCGACACGATGACCGCAACAATCCGCGAGATGCTTTTCACCGCAGCCGCCCCTTTGACCCGCTGATCAAACGGGGCGATATCCAGAAAATACAACTTTCGGGCACTGCTGATGCCTGTAACCGCCACGGTCACCACAAACAGGGCAACCGCGTGAGTGTGCACTTGATGACCGATATGGAGGTAATGGACCGCCAGCAGCCCTGCTCCGGTCAAGGCCACCATCAGAGTTCCGGATACCATGACCGCCCGGTGGGATTTCAGGTTAACAAACTGCCACAAAGGCGCAGAGACCAGATATCCAGAGGCCGACGAAATGATCATTGCGGTAAGACCTTTGGCCGAACTGTGATGTGCCTCGGCCGCCATCAGGGCAAAGAACGGAACCGATAGACTGACAACCACAATCGGAAGGCGCATGACCATATAGCGCCGGAACCAGGTCTGGTTGAACATCGCCAGAATATCGGTGAAATATTCGGACCAATGTCTTTTGCTTACGTCCTCAGGCGCTGTGGAAATTTTCTGATGCGGAACTTCGGACATCGCCAGGATTGATAGGCCAGACAACAGAAAAAACACCACTGCAACTCCGATCACAACCGAATGGCGCGCAAACGGTGGGTTGCCCAGCGTGATTTGATGGACCAACAGAACAAGACCGATTGCGCCCAATCCGCCGGCGCCTAACTGCAGATATCGCATGATCATCCGTGACCTGGACTGAACGTGCACGCCCAGCAGGTCAGTAAGCAGCAATGTCTGGATCTCACCCACAAGACCGATCAAAAAAAATGCGGCGATAAAGGCTGTGGCCGTGAACACGAGACTACCCGTCGCGGCCGCCGCCAGAGCCATGACAAGGCAGGCCCCGATCAATACTTCGGTCATAGCGATGCTGCGTTTCTTCTGTTCGCGCAGCGCAATGACCTGGGCCAGAAACACGTCGGCGATCATGCTGCCGACCATGCGGATTGAAACCAGCGCGCCGGCGATGAACATCGGAAGTTCCAGCGAAACCGCAAGAAATGGCAAGACAATGGACGGGCTGCCAAGGGTCCAGGCGACCTGCGACAGAATACTCTGCCCGGTCAAAACAGGCACATTGCGTTTGGCCAAATCAAATTGAGGTTCGGTCATCTGCTCTTTGACTCGCTGCTTCAGCTATTCGACCCAGCCTATGGGTTCGAACCTGATCGGCCAATAGCCCTATCCTCCAACCAACAAAAAACCCGGCCTGACGGCCGGGTTTCCAAATCTCAAGATGGGGGCAGATCAAAGCTGCGCCATCACCTCATCCGAGGCTTCGAAATTGGTTGTGACGCGCTGAACGTCATCATCATCTTCCAGCGCATCCACCAACTTCATCAGCTTTTGCATATCCTCAAGCCCCAGCTCGGTCGTGGTGCTTGGCTTCCAAACCAGTTTGGTGGATTCCGTTTCACCCAGCGCGGCCTCGAGCGCGTTCGAGACGTCGTTCAGATCGGTGTCGGCGCACCAGATGATATGACCTTCGTCCGAGCTTTCAACATCTTCCGCGCCTGCCTCAATGGCCGCTTCGAACACGGTGTCGGCATCACCAACCGTATCTGGATAGACCACTTCACCCTTGCGTTCGAACATAAAGCCGACGGAGCCGGTCTCGCCAAGATTGCCGCCATTCTTGGAAAAGGTCGAGCGCACGGTCGATGCGGTCCGGTTCCGGTTGTCGGTCATCGTCTCGACGATGACGGCCACTCCGTTGGGGCCATAGCCCTCATACCGGATTTCTTCGTATTCGTCGCCATCGCCCGCCTGCGATTTCTTGATCGCCCGGTCGATCACGTCTTTGGGGACCGAGTTCGACTTGGCCTCTTTCACCGCCAGACGCAGACGCGGGTTCTTGTCGGGATCGGGGTCGCCCATCTTAGCGGCAACGGTGATCTCTTTTGACAGCTTGGAAAACAGTTTGGACCGCGCGGCGTCCTGACGTCCCTTGCGGTGCTGGATATTGGCCCATTTGGAGTGGCCTGCCATGGTGCGTCCTCGTGATAGTGATTGCGTATTTGGCGCCCATATAGACGTTTGCGGGCCATGGGATCAAGAGACCGGCTTGCGACGGCTTCTTCTGCGAGTATGTTGGCGGTATGACGACAGATCAGATCATACTTTTCGCTCTCTTTGCCACTGTATTCGGAATGCTGCTTTGGGGGCGGTTTCGCTATGATCTTGTTGCGTTTTCCGCGCTTCTGATCGGAGTGGTGTTGGGTGTAGTACCAGTCGATGACGCTTTTGCCGGTTTTGGTCACTCGGCGACCATCATCGTCGCGCTGGTTCTGGTCGTTTCGGCCGGACTGGTCCGGTCCGGTGCGGTATTCCTGATCACGCGATCCTTGGTTGACGCGTCACGCGGCCTTGGGGCCCATATCGCCTTGATGGGCGGTATCGGGGCGGTTCTGTCCGCCTTCATGAATAACGTCGCTGCCTTGGCCCTATTGATGCCGGTCGACATTCAGACCGCACGAAAAGCCGGACGAGCTGTCGGCCTGACCCTAATGCCGCTCAGCTTTGCAACAATTCTGGGTGGGATGGCGACCCTGATTGGCACGCCACCGAACATCATCATCGCCTCAATCCGCGCAGAAACTCTGGGCGAGCCCTTTCGTATGTTCGATTTCGCCCCTGTGGGTGGCATTGCTGCGATTGCCGGGCTTGCTTTTGTCTCACTGGTGGGCTGGCGATTGATCCCGAACCGGGGACCGCAAACCGAAACCTCTGAGGCGCTGGCCGAATATATCGCAGAACTAACCGTCCCACCGGAATCGCCGTTGATCGGCAAACGGGTCAGCGAGCTTTATGAAGATGCCGAGAAATCTGACGTCGCCATCATCGGCCTGATCCGCGACGGCAAGCGCCGCTATGGCCGGTCGGCCCATGCAACACTGAATCAGGGTGACGCGCTGGTGCTTGAGGCCCGCCCCGAGGCGCTGGATGAATTCCGCGCGGCGCTGAAGCTGGATTTTTCGGACACACGTCGACAGGAGCTTCTGACCGCTGAAGGCGACGGGCTGGAAGTCGTCGAGGTTGTCGTGACCGAAAACGCCCGCATCACCGGGCGTACGGCGCAGGGGTTGGGATTGGCATGGCGGCAGAGCACCGTTTTGATGGGCATTTCGCGCCAGGGCCGCAGCATCACCGAACAGGTCCGCAAAACCGAGGTTGAGGCTGGCGACATCCTGTTGTTGCTGTGCCCGCGTGATCGCAGCGCCGATGTGACCGAATGGCTGGGATGCCTACCGCTGGCCCAACGCGGTCTGAACGTCACCGCCAATGAAAAGGCATGGCTTGCGATTGGCCTGTTTGCCACCGCGGTGCTGGCGGCCAGTGTTGGGCTGATCTACCTGCCGGTCGCATTGGGGCTTGTTGTGGTTGCCTATGTGCTGACCAAGATCATGCCAATCGCGGATCTCTATACTCACATCGAATGGCCGGTGGTCGTTTTGCTGGGCTCGATGATCCCCCTGGGCAGCGCGCTGGAAACCTCGGGCGGCACCGAACTGATCGCCAATGCGCTGATCCAGTTAACTAACGGCCTGCCTGCATGGGCTATTCTGACCGTTCTGATGGTGGTCACCATGACCCTGTCGGACGTGTTGAACAACACCGCTACGGCGATTGTGGCGGCCCCGGTCGGCATTCAGATGGCCCGCACGCTTGAGGTTTCCCCCGACCCGTTTCTGATGACGGTCGCCGTTGCAGCCTCGGCCGCGTTCCTGACACCTATCGGGCATAAGAACAACACGCTGGTTCTGGGTCCGGGTGGCTATCGGTTCGGAGACTACTGGCGCATGGGCCTGCCGCTGGAAATCCTGATCATTGCGGTTTCGATACCCGCCATCCTTGTGTTCTGGCCGCTGTGACGGGTAAGAGCCGTTCCATGAAACAATTTCTGATCCTGCAGTTACGCCCGGAAACCGATGCGTCGGATGCCGAATATGCCTCGATTCTGGACAAGACCGGCCTAAGCCCTGATCAAACTCATCGCATCCGGCTGGATTGCGAAGACCTGCCCGAGGGTTTGGACGTGACAGATTATGCCGGAGTGATCGTCGGCGGCGGCCCCGGCTGTGTCAGCGATGATCCGACTGCAAAGTCGCACATGGATGCCCGAATCGAAGCCGCGATCATGGGCCTGATGCCGCAGATCACCGCGTGCGATCATCCGTTCATGGGGTGCTGCTATGGGCTAGGTATTCTTACCGCGCATCTGGGTGGTGATGTCAGCAAGGACCAGTTCGGAGAGCCCGTCGGCCCCTCGACCTGCCACGTGACAGAGGACGGTGCGACCGATCCACTGATCTCGGGGCTGGGTCAGAGTTTTGATGCGTTTGTGGGCCATAAAGAGGCTGTGCAATCCCTGCCAGAAGGGTGCGTGCATCTGCTTGCCTCGGACCCTTGCCCGTTCCAGATGATCCGCTGGGGCCAGAATGTCTATGCCACACAGTTCCACCCCGAGGCTGATGCCCGCGACTTTGAAGAACGTATCACCATCTACAAACACCACGGCTATTTCCCGCCCGAAGATGCGCAGCGTCTGATCGACATTTGCCACGCCGCCAATGTCACTCTGCCCGGTGAAATCCTGCGCAGGTTCGCCCAACGCTACGGCTGACCCTACGGCGCGGTTGCCTGCGGCTTTGACCCTCGCTTACGCTAGTCCGAACGGCTTTGGGAGGAGTTGTAGTTGGATCTGCTTATTAATGTCGGCCTGCCACTATCGTTGGCCATAATCATGCTGTCCTTGGGTGTCGGGCTTGAGATCGCCGATTTCCGCCGGGTTGTCAGCAGACGATACCCTTTTGCGATAGGGGCGTTCTGCCAGGTGATCTTGCTTCCCATTGCGGCATTTACGACGGTCAAACTCTTTGCACTGCCACCGGAAATAGCAGTCGGTGTTATGCTCCTCAGCTTTTGCCCCGGCGGTGTTACCAGCAATATCCTGACTAAACTGGCCAAGGGTGATGTCGCTCTTTCCGTCAGCCTGACAGCCATCATCAGCTTGTTGTCGATGGTGACGGTACCCGTATTGGCCGCATGGTCGATCAATCACTTCATGGGCGAGGACGCACCCGAGGTTTCGATCACCGGGCTGGCCATAGCGATGTTCCTGATCACCACCCTGCCCGTCGCCATCGGCGTCAGTATACGGCATTTCGCAAAAGGATTCGCAGAACGTGTCGATGCCCCATTGTCCAAACTGGCTTCGATTCTTTTCGTCCTGATCGTTCTCGCCGCGCTGGCCGGGAACTGGGAAATGTTCGTCGAAAATTTGGGGCTGATGGGGTCGGCGTTGATCACCCTGAACATTGCGCTGCTGCTGATCGGGCTGGGACTGGCCCGCGCCGTGAACCTGTCATGGAACGAGAGCAAGACGATCTCGATCGAAACTGGCATCCAAAACTCGACTCTTGGCATCACATTGGCAGCGCTGATTACCAGCACGGAAAACGGGCTAAGCCCTCTTGCTCTGCCATCGGCCGTCTATGGTATCTTGATGTATGTCGTCGCCCTGCCATTTATCGCCTGGCTGCGCCGCAGCTGAGAGGAAAAAACATGACCAATAACACCGCAGATGCCATTGTCGTTGGGGCTGGGCTGGCCGGGCTTGCGGCCGCGGCCGAGCTAGGCGACCGCGGAAAAAAGGTGATCATACTGGATCAGGAACCCGGTCATTTCCTCGGCGGTCAGGCATTCTGGAGCCTCGGTGGACTGTTCATGGTCGACACGCCAGAACAGCGCAGGATGGGCATCAGGGACAGCCAAGAACTGGCCTTGCGTGACTGGCAGGGCAGCGCGCAGTTTGACCGCGAAGAAGACGCTTGGCCCCGCAAATGGGCCGAGGCCTATGTCGAATTCGCCGCCGGTGAAATGCGGCCCTGGCTGCACGATATGGGGCTGCGATGGTTTCCTGTGGTTGGATGGGCCGAACGTGGCGGTTCTTATGCCGATGGGCATGGCAATTCGGTACCTCGGTTCCACATCACATGGGGCACCGGCCCTGGTGTTCTGGAACATTTCATCCGTCGCGTGCGCGAACATGTCAGCACAGGACTGATCCAGCTGAAGTTCCGCCACCAAGTCAGCCATATCATTATGCAAAACGGCTGTGCCAAAGGCGTCTCGGGAGAGGTCTTGGCTGAGGACGCAGCCGCGCATGGCGCCAAGACCAACCGAGAAGAGGTTGGGGAATTCGAGGTCTATGCTCCTTCGGTCATCGTCAGTTCGGGCGGTATTGGTGGCAATTTCGAAATGGTGCGCAAGAACTGGCCGCGCGACCGCCTGGGCGAACCACCCAAAGACATGATCGCGGGCGTGCCGTTCCACGTTGACGGCCGCATGATCCCCATCAGCGAAAAGGCCGGTGGACATGTGATCAACGGCGACCGGATGTGGCATTACACCGAGGGCGTCAAAAACTGGAACCCGATCTGGCCATCGCACGGAATTCGTATCCTGCCCGGCCCAAGCTCTATGTGGTTTGACGCGCGCGGCAATCGTCTGTTGCCCCCTTGTTTGCCGGGGTTCGACACGTTGGGCACGCTGAAAGAGATCCTGAAGACCGGTTATGAATACAGCTGGTTTGTACTGACGCAGAAAGTCATCAAAAAGGAATTTGCGCTCTCCGGGTCGGAACAGAACCCGGATTTCACCTCGGGCAGCTGGAAAGAGGTTATCCGTCAGCGCATTTTGTCAGGATCTCAAGCCACCGCGCCGGTCGAGGCCTTCAAACAACACGGGGAAGATTTCATCGTTGCCAACACTCTGACCGAACTGGTCAGCGGCATGAACCAACTGGGTGGCGATCTGATCAATGAGGCGCATTTGCGCGCCCAGATCGAAGCGCGGGACTCACAGGTCGACAACCCGTTTACCAAGGACGCGCAGATGGCGGCTATTCTGGCGGCCCGCAACTATCGGGGTGACAGGTTGATCCGCACCGCCAAACCACACAAGTTCCTTGATCCTGCCAATGGGCCGCTAATCGCGGTCAAACTTCACATGCTGACGCGCAAAACGCTGGGCGGTTTGCAGACCAACCTCGACAGTCAGATGATCGGTGCAAACGGTCAGGTCGTTCCCGGGCTGTTCGCCGCAGGAGAGGTCGCCGGTTTCGGCGGCGGCGGCTATCACGGATACAACGCGCTGGAAGGCACATTTCTGGGCGGCTGCATCTTTTCCGGGCGCAACGCAGGACGGTCGCGCGCTGTGGCCTGATTACTGCGTGCGTATGAATTTCAGAACCGGGTCGCCTGCGCTGTCCAGCAGCGCAAGGCTATCGCCCGCCACCGCATAGGACACCACGTTTTGCAGGGCGGCAAAGAACTGATCCTCGACCTGCTCCATCTCGGGCGGGCAGGCCATCAAAGTGGCCGCAATATTGTCTGGAAACGTCAGCGAAGTGCCCGATATCTCGGCCTGCCCGGTGAACCGGTTGCAACCGCCTGAGCCGCTAAAGGCACCGCCTTGCGCAAACTCAAGCTGCGGGGCGCGTTCGCTGTTCAGCACGGCCCCATCCACACCAATCGCCGTCCAGCTTGTGTTTTCCAGCCCCGCCGACGTGGGGCCGCCAGTCTTGACCAACAAAAGGTCGGCTGTATCCGGCGCACCATTGGTCAGGACCGGATACACCGTGTCGGTCGTAAACAGCAGTTGTGACCCACGATATATTGCCCCCCGCACCGCATAGGTCATCCCGTCACGGATCAGAGCATCATCATAGGTCAGTTCAAACTCGGCAGGCACCCCGCTCAGCACGTAGCGCTGCGCAGCCAGCGTTACCGCTGGCGCATCCGCAAGCGATATATCCTGCAGCTCGATATAAAGCGTCGCGTCTTCAGGTACGGCAATCCGTTCGCGATAGGAGACGGTACCGGTCACCGAACCAGCCGATACATCGCTGCCAATCAGCGCCACCATAATCGCACCCATTACGATCAACTGACCAAATTTTGGAAAAGGCATAATCCCGTCCTTTCGTCCAAGTTCTAGAGGAAAAGATTGTGTCTGGATCAGCCTTTACAAGACCGTCAGAGCAAAACCGGCGGGTTCGCGCCGGTGTTACAACGGCCAGATGATCGGAATAAGCAACGAAGCAAGCAACCCTACCGTCAGGTTCAAAGGGATGCCAACCTTCATGAAATCGACAAACCGATATCCCCCCGGACCATAGACCATCATGTTGGTCTGATATCCGATTGGTGTCGCAAAGGATGCAGATGCCGCCAACATCACCGCAACTACCAGCGGCCTTGGGTCTACGCCGACGGCCTGCGCCAACCCGATTGCGATCGGCGTGACCACTACCGCAACGGCGTTGTTGGAGACGAGTTCGGTAAGCACCGAGGTCAAAACATAGATGGCCCAAACGATCAGGAACGGTGGCAGCGCACTAAGCCCAGGTGCGATTGCATCGACGATCAGGGAAACCGCCCCGGATTTATCAAGCGCGGCCCCGATGGCCAGCATCGAGAATATCAATGCCAGAAGTCGCCCTTCGATAAAGGAAAACGCCTCATCCGCGTCTATGCAGCGGGTGACCAGAACCAGAGCGACCGCAAGAATGGACAGCAGCAGAATTGGCGCCACACCTAAAGCAGCCAATACAACGATCCCGATAAGTGCGCCAATCGCCACCGGAGCGTGATTGCGGCGGAACGCCCGCGCCGAGGGCTGTGTCACGTCGACCATATCCATATCAGCGGCAAGCTTCTGGATATCGGCAGGTGATCCCTCCAACAGCAGAGTATCCCCGACTCGCACCACGAGGTCGTCTAGTTGACGACCGATATTCTGGTTCCGCCGATGTACCGCCAGAACGTAGACACCATAGCGGCGGCGCAGGCGCATCACGCCCAGCGTTCGCCCAACCATACGGCACCCCGGTGTGATCAGCACCTCGACCGTTTTGGTCTCGACCGCAGAAACCTGATCAACACGCTTTAACTCTTTGTTGCTTTGCAGGCTCAGCAACTCGGTCATCTCGGTCCGCAGGACCACGCGATCCCCAACCTCAAGCGTCACCCCTTTGAGGTTGCGCCGCAAAGACTCGTCCCCGCGGACCACGTCAATCAGGCGTACGCCGGGGCGTTTGAACAGTTGCACCCCTGTCACCTCGCGCCCGATCAGGTTGCTGTCGGGCGGAATGACGGCCTCGGTGAAGAACTTCATCTTAGAGCGATCACTGAGAAGCGAGGCCATGCTGTCGCGTTCCGGCAGCAGGCGCGGCGCAACAAAGCGCAGATAGATCATGCCGTAGATCACTACTGCGATGCCCAAGGGCGTGACTTCGAAAATCGTGAATGCAGCCAGACCCTGAGATCGCGCGACACCATCCACAAGCAGGTTGGTCGAGGTGCCGATCAGTGTCAGCGTCCCCCCCATGATGGCAGCATAGCTGAGCGGGATCAGCAATTTCGAGGCCGGCACGTTCAACGTGCGGGCAATCTGTACAAAAACCGGGATCATCACGACGACCACGGGTGTGTTTGACACCACCGCCGAGGCCAGAACCACAAACCCCATCAGCATGGCAATCGCGATACGCGGGTTAACCTGTGCCTGTTTCTGCGCAGTTGCGGTAAAGGAATCCAATGCCCCGGTTCTGACCAGAGCCCCCATGACGATGAACATCGCCGCAATCGTCCATGGCGCAGGATTGGACAGAACTGCCAACGCGCTTTGATAGGGCAGGATACCGGTCACCAGCATCAGGGCAACGCCCGCGATGGCGATAACCTCGGTCGGGTAAGCCTCGCGCAGGAACATGACAAACATGCCTGCGACAACCAATAGCGCCACGATCGCGCTGCCCGTTTCTGTCAGTTGAAGAAATTGCATTCGTGGTATTCAGTCCGAACCCTGGCCCAGCTTGCGCGCCCGTCGGGCAGTTTCCCGTATTGCGGGCAGCAGGGCAAGCCCAACGTCGCGCTATTGCGGCCCGGCTTGTTGCAAGCGACCCCCAACGCGCACCATTTGCACGGATTTTGCCTGACCATTGCGATCATCGGTTTCCACGAACACACCGCTTAGCGTTGCTTCGCCATTTGCAGGCGTAAACCGCGCCTTGGGCATCCCGGTGATGAACCGACGCATCGGTTCTAGCTTTTCCATACCAATGACAGAATCGTAATCCCCGCACATCCCGGCATCGGTCAGATAGGCTGTTCCCCCCGGAAGTATCTGAGCATCCGCGGTCGGAACATGCGTATGGGTTCCAACCACGAGGCTGGCGCGCTTGTCGCAATAATGCCCCATCGCCATCTTTTCGGATGTGGCCTCGCAATGCATATCAACGATGATCGCCTGGGCCTGACCGCCGCGCGGGTGCGACTTCAGAATTGGCTCGATCGCCGAAAACGGATCATCGAAGGGCCGCTTCATAAAGACCTGCCCCAGCACCTGTACGACCAAAACCTTGCGCCCGCCAGGGGCGGTATAGAGACGATGCCCGCGTCCCGGAGCACCCTTGGCAAAGTTAACGGGGCGCACAATGCGCGGTTCGCTCTCGATGAATTGCAACATGTCCTTCTGGTCGAAAGCGTGGTCGCCCAGCGTCAGGCAATCCGCCCCTGCATCTAACAGCAGCTTGGCATGATCCCCGGTCAAACCCATTCCGTTCGAGGCGTTCTCACCATTGATCACCACGAAATCCAGCCGCCATTCGTCGCGCAGACGTGGCAGATGTTGCTGAACAGCCGCGCGTCCAGCGCGGCCCATAACGTCACCCAGAAAAAGTATCCTCATAGAAACCGTCTAAGTGTGGCAATTCGCAAGTACAAGCCGTTAAGCTGACCCAATGAACGGCAAAACTCTTTATTTAGGAGATTCTTTATGTTTCGGATCGGTCTGACCTTTGGTGTCTGTGCCACCCTTGCTGCCTGCTCGGAAGAGCAAGCGGTCAACTCAAACCCACAGCTGCCAAACCCCTCGGCCATCTATTGCATCGACAGCGGTGGGAGGTATGAAATTCGGGACGGAGAGAATGGCCAGACCGGCGTGTGCATATTGCCTGATGGGACCGAGAAAAACGCCTGGGAATATTTCCGCGCCAAAAACCAGGGCTGATAGGCTGGTTAAAAGGTCAACACGCGGCTTTCGGTGATAACCATATCAAGCGGTTGATCCGTCGGTTCCAGCGGCAACCTGTCTGCTTCTTGCGCATCGAAGGCAAAACCGATGGCCAGAGTCGGGCGTTTCGCGCGCAGCCCTTCCAATGTCCGGTCATAGAACCCACCCCCATAACCCAGACGCCCTCCATTTGCATCGAATGCCACCAGCGGAACGATCAGAATTTCGGGATCGAAATAGTCATCGACCTCAGGCACCTTGGCGCCAAACGGGCCATCCTTCAGCCTGCCTTCGGGCGTCCAGCGAGAGAATTTCAGCGGCTGCCCGGCCGCCTGAATAACCGGTACGCCAACCGGGCCATAAGCGGACGCCTCGGCCATGGCGGGCAGCGGGTCACTCTCGGTCCGGATGGGCATATAACCCGACAGGGGTACTCCGCGGTGCCCGGCCAGAATTTCAGATAGTCGCCCGGCGGCACCGGGCGGACTTGCATCAAACGCAGATTTGCGCCGGGCAAAGGCCGCTTTGCGCGCGGCAGCTTTGATTTCGGTCAGATCGGTCACAATAGCACCACGCTGGCAAGCCCAAGAAAGATAAAGAATCCCATGACATCCGTCGTTGTCGTCACAAAGGTCCCTGAAGCCAGCGCCGGGTCAACACCCATCCGGTCCAGCACGACCGGTACTACCGTACCTGCAAAGCCTGCGATCACCATGTTCACGACCAGAGCGGAGCCAATCACGACACCCAGCAACGGCGAGCCGAACCAATACATTCCCACCACGCCCAGAACGGTGGCAAAACACAGCCCGTTCAACATGCCCACCAGCAGTTCCCGTCGGATCACCCGCATCACGTTCGCACCTGTCAGGTCGCGCGTTGCCAGGGCTCGCACTGCGACGGTCAGCGATTGTGTCCCCGCATTGCCCCCCATCGAGGCCACGATCGGCATTAGAATGGCCAACGCCACCAACTGATCAATCGCCGCCTCGAACTGGGAAATCACCAGCGAGGCGCAGATCGAAGTACACAGGTTGACCGCCAACCACGGCAGGCGTCGCCTGCTGGTCGCGGCCACACTGTCGGACAGCGAGCTTTCGTTGCTGACACCGGCTAGGCGCAGCATATCCTCTTCGTATTCCTCATCCAGCACCACCATCGCGTCATCAATGGTGATCACACCAACAAGCCGTCCATCGCCATCAACCACTGGGGCCGAGATCAGATGGTACTGATTGAACGCATAGGCCACGTCCTCTTCATCCTGATCGACGGGAATGGTATAGAACTCTTCTTCGGCAATTTCGTGCAGAGGCACCTCGCGCCGGGTGGCCATGAGTTTGCCCAGTGTTACCTGTGCTGTTGGCTTCAGCCGCGGATCAACAAGAACCAAATGGTAGAATTGTTCTGGCAGTCCGTCATTGGCACGCATAAAGTCAATGGCCTGCCCAACTGTCCAATGCTCGGGCGCCATGACGACCTCGCGTTGCATAAGCCGTCCGGCCGAGTTTTCCGGGTAGGATAACGCCTGTTCGGCCGCGATCCGTTCGGAATCCTCCAGCGCACCCAGGATGGCTTCTTGCTGCGGCTCTTCAAGGTCTTCCAGCAGATCTACGACATCGTCGCTTTCCATGTCGCGTACGGCATCCGCCAGAACATCGGGACGCAGGACTTCAATAACTTCTTCCCTGACACCTTCGTCCAGTTCAGACAGAATATCGCCGTCGAACTCTTTGTCATACAGACGGATCAACCGGGCGCGGTCATAGGGGTTGATCTGTTCCAGAAGGTCGGCGATGTCGGCAGCGTGCAGCGGGTCCATCAATTCGACCAGCTTGTCGCGGTCATCAACATCAACTGCATACAGAATGGATGCTACCGTTCGACGATCCAGTGCATAAGCGTCATCATCAGAAGTCGGCTCACTTACGGGTTCGTTAATACCTGTTGTCATATCTGCCCCCGCTTTGTTCGCCCATTGGCCCCTAAATAGAAGAAGCAGCTACCGGAAAACAATGACAATGCGCCGATTTACCGACAACTTTCCTGCCCTTATGCTGTTTCGCAGTCCCAGACAGGCGGAGATGAATGAGTATGGCGCAAAAAACGCTGCTGAAAGGGCGTGTCCTGAGTTTCACTGGCACCCCGTTCGAGGGCGAACCGACCGAGGCTGTCAAAATCAGCGAAGCGGTTCTGATCGAAAACGGTCGGATTTCCAGCGTATCGGATGCCGACAGTCTGCACAATGCCCACCCCGAGGCAAAAGTCGTGGATCATGGTCAGCACGTGATCCTTGCAGGATTTGTTGATGCGCATGTGCATTATCCGCAGACCGCCATGATCGCCAGTTGGGGCAAACGCCTGATCGACTGGCTGAACACCTATACCTTCCCCGAAGAGATGAAATTCGGGGATGCAGCCTATGCCTCTGAGATTGCCAACCGGTATCTGGACCTGACAGCGGCACACGGCACCACCACGATGTGCAGCTATTGCACCATCCATCCCGAGAGTGTTGATGCCTTTTTCCTTGCGGCCAAACAACGCGGTCAAAGTGTGGTTGCGGGCAAAACCTGCATGGATCGCAACGCACCCGATGGCCTGAGAGATACCGTGCAAACTGCCTATGACCAATCCCAGACTCTGCTTGAGAAATGGCATGGGGTCGACCGCCTGTCCTATGCGATTACGCCGCGTTTCTCACCCACCTCCACACCCGAACAGCTAGAGGCCATGGGTGCATTATGGGCAGAGCATCCCCATTGCCTGATGCAAACCCATCTCAGCGAACAGACAGATGAAATTGCCTGGGTACGCGAGCTGTTTCCCGACGCCCGCGATTATCTGGACACCTATGAAAAGTTCGGCCTGCTGGGCCCCAACGGCCTGTATGGCCACGTCATCCACCTTGAGGCACGTGAGCGCGACCGACTGCGTGAGGTCGACGCTGCGTTGATCCATTGTCCGACCTCAAACACCTTTATCGGGTCAGGACTGTTCGACATGGCAGGGTTGATGCGCGACGGACACCGGGTTGGTCTGGCAACGGATACTGGTGGCGGTTCAAGTTTCTCGATGCTGCGCACGATGGCATCGGCCTATGAGATCGGACAACTGCGCGGAACGCCGCTGCACGCCGCGCAACTGCTGTGGCTGGGCACCGTAGGGTCGGCCCGAACGCTGAGGCTGGATGACAGCATCGGCAATATCGCCCCGGGAATGGAGGCCGACCTGATCGTGCTCGATCTCGCCTCCACCCCGGCCATAGCTCAGCGCGAGGCCTGCGCCGATGATTTGTGGGAGGCCATCTTTCCCACCATCATGATGGGCGATGACAGGGCGATTGCCGAGGTTTGGATCGCAGGTCAACCTGTCAGGACCTAGGATTGCAAGGCAAGGGCCAATCGGTTCTGCCGTTCAATCACCCGGGGCAGATCCAGCGTTGCGATCTGCCCGTCCCGCACGATCTGACGACCTTCGACAAACAGGTGCTTCACCCGCGTCGGTCCGGCAAGCAACAGGGCGGCTGGATCCCAACTGCCCGCGCTTTCAATACCGCGCGTATCCCATATGGCTATGTCAGCACGTTTTCCGGGCTCCAGCCGACCGCAATCGGGACGATTCAAGACATCCGCCCCGCCGCGCGTGGCAATCTCCAGCGCCTCACGTGAGGACATGGCATCGGCACCGCTTGCGACGCGCTGCAACAACATAGCCTGCCGCGCCTCGAGGATCAGATTGCCACTGTCATTGCTGGCCGACCCATCGACGCCAAGACCCACAGGCACGCCACTATCTCGCATCGACCTTACCGGTGCTATCCCCGAGCCCAACCGGCAGTTCGAACAGGGACAGTGCGCCACGCCTGTGCGGGACCGTGCAAACAGATCAATCTCTGCCCCGTCCAGTTTCACGCAATGGGCGTGCCAAACATCTGACCCGGTCCAGCCCAAATCCTCGGCATATTGACCGGGGCGGCAGCCGAATTGTTCCTGCGAATAGGCGATATCCTCGTCATTCTCGGCCAGATGGGTATGCAGCATGACGCCCTTGTCGCGGGCCAGAATGGCCGTGTCCCGCATCAAATCGCGACTGACCGAGAACGGCGAACACGGGGCCAGCCCGACGCGGCACATTGCACCCTCGGAAGGGTCGTGAAACGCGTCAACCACGCGGATCATGTCGTCGAGAATATCTGCTTCGGCCTCGACCAGAGCATCCGGTGGCAGGCCGCCATCGCTTTCGCCAATACTCATCGCGCCGCGTGTTGGGTGGAACCGCAGGCCAACCTCGGCAGCCGCAGCAATAGTGTCATCCAGACGCGCACCGTTCGGATATAGATACAGGTGATCAGAACTGAGCGTACATCCCGACAGAGCCAGCTCGGCCAAACCGATCTGGGCGGATACGAACATCTCTTCGGGGCCAAATCGCGACCAGATCGGATAGAGCGTTTTCAGCCATCCGAACAAAAGCGCATCCTGCCCGCCAGGCACGGCGCGGGTCAGGGTCTGGTACAGATGGTGGTGCGTGTTCACGAGGCCGGGCGTCACCACACATCCGCTTGCATTATGGATCTCTGCGGTTGCCTGCAACCCGTGGCCGATCTGTTCAATCTGCCCGTCTCGGATCAGAATATCCGCGCCCGAAAGCTCTCGGCGCTGGTCATCCATGGTCAGGATCGTGTCTGCATTTTGGATTAGGATATCGGTCATCTTGCTCTCCTTGCATCGCCCGTTTCATGCATGGAGTGCAAAAGCTGGCGGAAAACGGGCACAAGAACCAGCCGGATTAAGGCTAATCGGCCCGCCAGTCCGCCGCAACAGTTTTTAGAAGTTGCGCAGGATTTCTAGCGCCGCCGCGTGGATCTGCGGGTTTGCCGCCGCCAGAGCCCGACCACCTTCATGGGCGGGGCCGCCTTGCCAGTCTGTGACGATACCGCCAGCCGCATGAATCACGGCGATTGGCGCCTGAATGTCATAGGCGTTCAGACCTGCTTCGATCACCAAATCCACCTGACCCGCTGCAAGCAGAGCATAAGCATAGCAATCCATCCCATAGCGGGTCAGGCGTACGTGCTGTGACACAGCCTCAAACCCGGCACGATCTTCCGACGCGCCGACCTCGGGGAAGGTCGTGAACAGAATTGCCTGGTCCAAAGAAGGTGTTGAACGGGTCTTCAGGGACATATCGCCCGTAGGACCATGGCTTCGCGCGATATCCGCCGAGCCGATGAAGCGTTCCCCGATATACGGCTGGTCGATGATCCCCATGATTGGCCCGTCTTGCGTGCTAAGCGCAATCAGAACCCCCCATGTCGGTGTCCCGCTGATAAACCCTCGGGTGCCGTCGATCGGATCCAGAACCCAGGTTCGGCCACTTTGCCCCTCGTGCTGCCCATATTCCTCGCCAAAGATTCCATCTTGGGGCCGATGTCGGGCCAAAACCGCGCGCATAGCTTTTTCAGCTGCGCGGTCGGCGACAGTGACCGGATCAAATCCCTGATCCAGCTTATTCGAAGTCTCAAGATTAGACTGCCTGAAAAAAGGAAGAATGGCCGCACGCGCCGCGTCGGCCATTTCTTCAGCTACTTCAAGATCACTCAGCGACATCTTATCCATACGCTACCCGTGCGTTCCGTCAGGATCAGAGTCAACCCGTGAAATCAGGCAACATCACTCAGAACGCGCGCAAGCTCGAACAGGCGGCGACGCTGGTTTTCCGGTATGGCATAGTAAGAGCGGACGAGATCCAGGGCCTCTTTGTCGCCCATAAGGTCTGCAGGAACCGATTTCTTATCCGAGCTTCCTTTCTCGACTTCTTCCAGGCCTTCAAAGAAGAAACTGACGGGAACATCCAATGCCTCGGCAATGTCCCAAAGACGAGACGCGCTGATTCGATTGGCACCGGTTTCATATTTCTGGATTTGCTGAAACTTGATACCAACTTGCTGTGCCAACTGCTGTTGGGTCATGCCAATCAGCCAGCGGCGATGCCTGACGCGTTTGCCCACATGGACATCGACGTGATGGGTCATTGGTACTATCCTCCCTTACACACACAACTGAAACGGGTGCGCAACATGCTTTGTTACCGCAACATTAGCGAGCCCGACTTAACCACTCCCTAATTTGGAACATGCCCCCCAAATCAGCACCATAGCGCACTATTACGTTTTTTGGCGCTTTTTTCAAGAAGGTTGAATCTGATTCCACAAACAATGGTTTATAGTTGTGTTGTGAATACCGCGCACACGTTGATTCCGATCTGGAAACAATCACCTGATCAACACCGGATTAACAGGGTCTTCAGCAGGGTAACAGATTGACAAGACCACGACAGCACTGACCTATGCCCGAAAAGACGGAGCCAAATCATGCTGGCGTTTCATATCCAGACCAACGGGGCCAAGGCCCAGCTTTGCAATATTGACCCGCCAGAACCCGGCGACAGCCAGGTCTGCATTCAAATCAAAGCCTGCGGTTTGAATTTTGCGGATCTCCTTATGCAGAAGGGGACGTATCAGGACACCCCGGTGGCGCCCTTTTCCTTGGGCATGGAAGTCGCAGGGATTGTTCGCGAAATTGGAAACAATGTACGCCACCTGAACCCGGGTGACCGCGTCGCTGTCTATTCCGGCCAGGGTGGCCTCGCTGAATTCGGAGTGTTCGACGCCGATCGTGCAATCGCAATCCCTGACTCTATGAGCTTTGAAGACGCCGCCGCAATTCAGATCACATATGGCACCAGCCATATTGCTTTGGGTCATCGTGCGCGGCTCAGGCCCGGCGAAACCCTGCTGGTGACCGGTGCGGCAGGTGGCGTCGGCCTGACGGCGGTAGAGATCGGCAAGCTTATGGGCGCCACGGTTATTGCGCAGGCGCGCGGTAGTGAGAAACTCAAGGTGGCACAGAGGGCCGGGGCCGATCATCTGATCGACGCATCCGAAGATCTCCGCGCCCGTGTCCAGGCATTAGGAGGCGCGGATGTCGTATATGACGCGATCGGCGGCGATGTGTTTAAAGCCGCCTTTCGCGCGACCAACCCCGAAGGTCGCATCTTGCCCATTGGCTTTGCGGGCGGTGAGGTGCCGCAAATTCCGGCCAACCACCTACTGGTCAAGAACCTGACAGTCATCGGGCTCTACATCGGAGGCTACTTGAAGTTTCGACCTCAGATTGTGACGGACAGCTTTGAAACGCTGTTTCGCTGGCATAGCGAGGGCCGCATCAAACCCCATATCAGCCATGTTCTGCCCCTGTCCGAAGCCGAACGCGGACTGGCCATGCTGCGCGACAGGACGGCCACCGGGAAAGTCGTCATAACCCCCTGAGGGATGATCAACCGACAACGGCTTTGAGCGGCACCCCCCCAAGCAAACGAAAGTTCTGGCGCACCAGCGTCGCCAACGCCTCAACCACGGCTCCGCGGCCAGTTTCGCCGCCATACAGATTTATCATATGCGCAGGAAGCTCGGGCAGGACGCCACCCGAATCGATCTGGGCAAGATGTGCGGCCTCTGTCCCTTCGAGCATGGCATGAACCGCCAAATCGGCGCTGACGGTTGCCTCGATAGTACGGTCATTTTCGGTTTCCACCGAAAGCTCCCAGGGAATTCCAGCCGCGTCCAGCGCAGCAATGACCTGCGGCCTGAACAGACACCGACGCCCAAGCGCTAGCGGAATGGGGCGTTTTCGCCAGGCAGACCCGCCCGGCGCACCAATCCAGCGCAAAGGAAGCTCGGCAATCGTCTCGGCCCCTTGCCCCACTGTCGCCTCGGTCGTTAGGATCAAATCGCAGTCTCCGCGCTTAAACATATCCTTCAGTTGCAGCGAATAGGAGGAGATAAGCTGCACACGGACGCGTGGGAAATCCGCGTTGAATCGCTGCAGCACCCGGGGGATCGCCGGATAGACGATATCATGCGGCACACCAAGAACGACCTCGCCCTCATAGGCCTGATCCGTCAGCTTGGACATCACCTCGTCATTCAACGAGATCATGCGTCTGGCATAGGCCAAAAGCTGTTCGCCCGACGCTGTCAGCGCGATGGTTCTGCCACTTCGGTCCAGCAGCTCCAGACCTAAAAGCTCCTCCAACCGCTTTAGCTGCATCGATACGGCAGATTGTGTCAGGTGCAGGAAACCGGCTGCCCGCGTCACGCCACCCTGATCGGCAACTGCCACAAAGGAGCGGAGAGTGGTGATGTCCAAATTTCGCATCTTCACGATTCCTTATGGATGTGTTCAATAATATTCATTTTCAAAATGTGTCACAGCCCTCCATATAAATCAAGGAAGTTGATGCAATAGGCACAACACATCAGCAAAACCGAAAGGACAAGGCTATGACGCAAATCACAGCTTCAACATATTGCAAACCACGGCAGCGCTTTAAGCTCACTTCTGTTCTGGATGCACTATCGCTACGGCGCCAACGCTGTCAGCTCGCCAGATTGGACGACCGCGCCCTTCTCGATATCGGTATTTCCCGTGAAGAGGCCGAAGCCGAAGCAAAACGCCGCATATGGGATGCTCCGGAATTCTGGCAAAAATGAACCTAATCCACTACTTTTACCACTGAATGGCGGCTGACACCTCGAAGCCGCCATTTTTGTTGCGTGTTTTAGCCTGTTTCCCGCGTTAAACCCTTGAAACACAGCCCGCACTTGCCGATATTTGCGAGGAGCGCGGCCTGACATCAGGACGCAAAAAGAATATGTGGAGGGAGACCTTTTAATGGCACAATTTGACACGATCCGGACAGCGACCGGTACGCGCGCTGCCCAGATTGACGAGGGCCTGCGCGCCCATATGAACAAAGTCTACGGCACAATGTCCGTGGGCATGCTGATTACATTTGCAGCGGCCTGGGCCATAGCTGGCCTAGCGACCACAACCGACCCTTCGGCGGCTGCGGCACAGCTGAGCTCTGACAAATATCTGACGTCGCTTGGGTATTCGCTGTTCGCCTCGCCGTTGCGCTGGGTCATCATGTTTGCCCCGCTGGCCTTTGTCTTTGGCTTCAGCGCCAGCATCAACCGCCTGTCGGCTGCAACGGCACAAACAGTGTTCTACCTGTTTGCCGCAGTCATGGGCGTTTCGATCAGCTGGATTTTCCTGGTCTTCACCGGCGAGTCGATCATTCAGGTTTTCCTGATCACCTCAATCGCTTTCGCGGGGCTTTCCCTGTACGGCTACACGACCAAGAAAGACCTGTCCGCAATGGGCACCTTCCTGATCATGGGTGTGATCGGGCTGATCGTTGCCTCGGTCGTGAACATCTTCCTGGCCTCGTCTGCAATGACGTTCGCGATTTCGGTTCTGGGTGTTCTGATCTTCGCCGGTCTGACCGCCTATGACACCCAGAAGATCAAAACCACCTACTTGCAGATGGCACATACCGGCGATCAGGAATGGCTGGGCAAAGCAGCCATCATGGGCGCGCTGAGCCTGTATCTGGACTTTATCAACATGTTCATGTTCCTGCTGCAGTTGTTTGGAAGCCGTGAATAGTCCGGACCACCAACCATTTTGAAAACGTCAAAGGCGGGCCGATTGGTCCGCCTTTGTTCTTTCTGGTTAGCGCACTGGCTTTAGGCTCGAATGCCGCAACAAAAAAGGCCTCTCATCCTGACGATGAGAGGCCCTTCAATTCCACAGTAATATGAATCTAGCTGCAGTTCAACTGAACAGCAAATCCGGAACTGCGCTTTTCTGAACCTTTGCGATAAACGTCGCCGACAGGCAAGCAGCCAGTGAATTGTTCAGCGCCAGTACCAAAGTTAGCACCAATCGTATTTGGAACCCTGGTGCGGCTATTTTCGGTACGCACGACGCCGAAAAGCGTTCCGTTCACTTCAACAGTGCTCAGGAACAGGTTTGTATCTGAGCCGGAAACGACTACTGCGCTGGTATCGCTGCGCGCGCCATTTTCTATTGCAACACGTGCAATTTTACCCGGATCGGTCTCGTCCGTTGAAACTCGGACCGGGGGCAGTTCTGCCAACTCTGCCGGAACATTGGTGGACTCTGGAACAAACGCCGCCGCACCCGGCACTTCGCTGATGCTCCGCGGCTCACCATCAATGCCCGTAAAGCCAACACCCTCGCGGTTATAGGGGTCTTCACAGGCTGCGAGAGCCAGAATAGTTGCTGTGGATAACAAGATTTTTTTCATGACGGCCAACATTTTGGAACGGTTAGCTCAAGCGTAGTTGCAATACATTCCAAAAAGCAACCCAGCGGGCAAACGAATGCCTCGGCTGCTGATGCTTCGCTGCAACGGCCTCCAAGCGCGCTCCGGCTGCCTTGACCCGATAGATTCAGGTATGAAACATCGTCGCGCAAACGAAAAAGGCCCTGTCGAAACAGGACCCTTGTCATTCTGTCCAAGCAGGACGGCAGATTACTTGATCTTGCCTTCCTTGTACTCGACATGCTTCCGAACGACCGGGTCGTATTTACGAACGGTCATTTTCTCGGTCATGGTGCGCGCGTTCTTTTTGGTCACATAGAAGTGGCCCGTGCCCGCGGTCGAGTTCAGACGGATCTTGATTGTCGTCGGCTTCGCCATGGTTATCTCCTGCGTCCGAAAAGGCAGGGGCCTTTCGGTTGAATTCCTATGAGCGTGCGCTTTTACCCGGTCATGCAGCCGAGTCAACCTGAATTCGGGTAGATCGGCGCAGATTTCATCAAAACACAAGATCGTCCCTGCACCCAGCTTATCGCAGACCTTAACGCGGCCATTTCGGCCACAAGGGATGCCAGCTCAGCAGCCACAGCAAGACCTGTATCAAAGGATGACTCCAGCCGTGACCCAGCTGCGGAACAACGCGATTCGTCTTAGCAATATTAACGCGCGGAGGGCCTGTAAGCCGGATCTTGTTCCAGGGTTGCCCCCTTCGATGACCATTCCTCTAGGCCGTGCATTGCTGCACGGCTCAAGCTGCCAACCCGGTCCCTCTCGGCCAAGACGCACTTAGCGGCGGTATCGGCGGACGCCGACCTGCCCGCGTGGGGACCCTATTTGGCATTGCTCCCGGTGGGGCTTGCCGTGCCACCCCTGTTGCCAGGGGCGCGGTGGGCTCTTACCCCACCGTTTCACCCTTACCATGCACGCATGGCGGTCTGATTTCTGTGGCGCTTTCCGTCGGGTTGCCCCGCCCGGGCGTTACCCGGCACCGTTGTCTTGTGGAGTCCGGACTTTCCTCTCGGGCTTACGCCCCAGCAGCCATCCGGCCCTCCGCGCAAAGACCCGACTAAACTTCCGCTCGGATACCGTCAAGATGTTCCATGAACCCTGCCAATCTTTCGATATCACCCATATCCTCCTTGGAAAGCGGGCCGCGCCGCACCGGAGAAAACCGGCTTCTGAACGCTTTCAGTAAATCCTCGGTGCTGGCCTCTGGATAGCCTACTCTCATCGCAATAAATGCGAAGTGTTTCTCATCTGGAGGCATTTGATCCAGGCAAATACCCTTGAGGACAGTAGGCCCTACGGCCAACCCAAGATGCGCAAGGCGATCCCAATCGAACTTGGAACCAGGATCAAGTTTTCGCTGGGGGGCCAAATCCGAATGGCCGATAACATTCCATGGTTGGATTCCCAGACGGTCTTGAATATCCGATAACAAGTTCTCCAAAGCAGCCATTTGCGGCTCCGAAAACGGAACCAGCCCTGAGTTATCCAGCTCTATCCCAATCGAACGCGAATTGATATCGGTTCGCCCGCGCCACTCCCCTGCTCCGGCGTGCCAGGCCCGGTCCTCTTCGCGCACCATTTGCCAAAGCGTGCCATCGGAACCGATCAGGTAATGCGCAGAGACTTCGAAAGCCGGGTCACACAAGCGATCCAGCGCAGCCTGTGCACTGTCCATTGCGGTGTAGTGGAGAACCACCAAAGACGGCGTCAGCCCATCCCGGCGATCTCCGAAATTGGGGGATGGGTGCCAGATGGGCTGAGGATCAGTTGTTGACGGCACTGCGGAACGGGCTGGGATCCCAGCCGCAAGCATATCCGTCGCCATCAGGGTCAAGCCCCTTGCGGTCCTTCTGGGGACCGCCATTTGACAGGAACTCGATCTGCGCCTGGTCCGCCGATGGGAATTTCGCGCAATTCCGCTGTGCCTTGGCCTGCAGGTTGAACCCCGCACGGCTGTAGAGCTGGGCACCGACCGGATTGGATGTGCTCAGCGCGTATTGGACGATGTTTGGCTGACCATCCGCTCCGCGTTGCGGAACCGCGGTTGGGGAGACAACCTCATAGGTTTGGCTGTTCTGTTCGATTCGAGCAGCATCGGTTTCGATACTACGACGTTCAGAAACCGCAGCAAAATCCTGTTCGTCAGAGATGCCGCTGTTGCTGGCAGTCGGCACCGATGCTGAAGTGGCGGTCGCCTGCGTCGAGGTGCTTGCAAGCGCTGCAGCAGTGGCCGTGGCCAGGTCAGCGCCATCCGCGCCCGATGTGGACGACCCCAGAGGTTGTTGCGAGACCTCATAGGGTTCCGGCAGAGGGCTTCCAGTGCCGCCCTGCCCTGCCAGCTCAGCTTCTCTTTGCGCCTGATAAGTCGGGGTGTTGAACCCTGTACCCTGAACCGGAGCCACCGTGTTACAGGCGGCCATCAACCCGATTGCGGGGATCAGAATCGAAAAGCGCATCCAGCTGCTCCGTTCTACGTTGTCTTGTTGATCAGAGGATTACCACCATTTCCCCGGCTTGGCCACAAAGCCCGCAGCGCTTTCCAGCGCATAGGCCGTGTTCAGCAAATCGCCTTCGTCCCATGGACGGCCAATCAGCTGCAGACCAAGCGGCAAACCCTGAGAATCAAGACCTGCAGGAACCGAAATACCTGGCAAACCAGCAAGGTTAACCGTCACGGTAAAGACGTCGTTCAGATACATCTGAACCGGATCCGCCTCGGTCATTTCACCCAGACCGAACGACGCCGAAGGCGTGGCCGGGGTCAGGATGGCGTCAACACCGGCGGCGAAAACGTCCTCGAAATCTTTCTTGATCAACGTGCGGACCTTGCGGGCGCGGTTGTAATAGGCGTCATAGAAACCTGCCGACAGAACATATGTCCCGACCATCACACGGCGCTGCACCTCGTGACCAAAGCCCTCGGCGCGGGTTTTCTCGTACATCTCTGTGATGCCGTCGCCCTGCCCCAACTGCGCGCGGCGGCCATAGCGGACACCATCATAGCGCGCCAGGTTCGAGGACGCCTCGGCAGGCGCAATCACGTAATAGGCGGGCAGCGCGTATTTGGTATGCGGCAGCGAGATGTCGACGATCTCGGCCCCTGCGTCTTTCAGCATCGCGGCGCCACCTGCCCAGAGTTTTTCGATCTCGGCGGGCATGCCGTCCATCCGGTATTCCTTGGGGATACCGATCTTCTTGCCCTTGATGTCGCCGGTCAGCATGGCCTCGAAATTCGGGACGGCCAGTTCGGCGCTGGTGGAATCCTTGGGGTCGTGACCGCACATGGTTTCCAGCATGATCGCCGCGTCGCGGACATTCTTGGTCATCGGCCCGGCCTGATCCAGCGAGGATGCAAAGGCCACGATGCCCCAGCGCGAACACCGGCCATAGGTTGGCTTGATGCCGGTAATGCCGACAAAGGCCGCAGGCTGACGGATCGAGCCACCGGTATCGGTCCCGGTTGCGGCCAGACACAGATCAGCCGACACGGCCGAGGCGGACCCGCCGGATGAGCCACCCGGTGTCAGCTGCGCGTCATCATTGCCACGGCGCCACGGGCTGACCGCATTGCCATAGACCGAAGTTTCGTTTGACGAGCCCATGGCGAATTCATCCATGTTCAGCTTGCCCAGCATCACGGCACCGGCGTCGGCCAGTTGCTGCGAAACGGTGGATTCATATTCCGGCTTGAAGCCTTCCAGAATCTTTGAGGCTGCCTGCGAGGGCACGCCCTTGGTGCAGAATAGATCCTTGATGCCGATTGGCAGACCACACATCGACGGCGCATCACCCGCTTTGATGCGCGCGTCCGCTGCCTTGGCACGTTCTATCGCGATCTCGGGGGTTTTATGAACAAAAGCGTTCAGCGCATCGGCTGCATCAATGGCGGTCAAGCAGGCTTCGGTCAGCTCGACCGAGGTGACATCACCGGCACGCAGGGCGTCGCGGGCTTCGGCCAGGCCCAGTTTGTTCAGATCGCTCATGTCTTACTCCACCACTTTGGGGACTGCGAAAAAACCTTCGCGTGCGTCGGGGGCATTGGCCAGAACCTTGTCCTGCTGGCTGCCGTCGGTGACCACATCCTCGCGGCGCTTCAGGCGCATCGGTTCGACCGAAACCATCGGCTCGACACCGTCGACATCCACTTCATTCAACTGTTCGATGAACCCAAGAATGGTGTTGAACTCGGATGCCAGCGCAGGCAGCGCGTCATCCTCGACCTTGATCCGGGCCAGTTTGGCCACCTTTGCGGCGGTGCTTTGGTCAATCGACATCGGAAAACCTCATATGCGTCAGGGGGCATTTACCTGTCTGATGCCTCGGTCGCAAGGGTAGCAGGCGGTTGTTCTGCCCCTTCTATGCAAGGAGGTGGCTTAGCCATACAAAAATGCATAGCGCCTATGCACAAAAGTAAACCAATTAGTTCAGAATCCGCCTTGAAAAAGTGAACTGCGCCGTTCACTTCTTACAGCATGGCACAGCCACTAACTGGAGTAAGATGATGAAAACGCTCATGACCGCATTTGTGTTGGCCACTACTGTTCTTGCTGCGCAAGCTCAGGCATTCGGACCCACCATGGGTTCGCTAACCCGCGACCTGTCTTTCCCCGATCAGGTTTCCGAACCAGTTACACAGGACAAAACGAAGCTGGGTAACTGACGCCACAACTTCGTCCGGGTCGGATCCCCCCTCTCCGACCCGGAATTTCGCATTTGACTGCTGCGTTTGATTTGCCGACTCGCTACGATGCTTCCGAACACACCGCCGGATTTCCGGCAAGGCCACGGAGCATAGAATGAGCGCGCGAAAACAGGCAGTCCTGGACGCAATCGACGCAGCCAACACCCAAGATCCAACCTTAGAGAACGGCCAACCCGCAGCGTTGCTTTACGGACAACGCATGAGCGCTGAACTGGCCAGGCTTTTTCCCGATGCATCGAACTCGCTTGAGATCGCCGCACGCGGGCAACATGTTGAACGCTGGAAGCTGGCCCGAAGTGAATATCCCGAAGGGCGCGCCGGATATCTGGCTTGGCGCAAGGCGCAGGGCGAACACCATGCGCAAACCGTCATGACCTTGATGAAGCAGTGCGGATTTGAAGAAAACGAAATCCAAGACGCCGGACGCATGGTGCGTAAGCAGGGTATCAAACGTGACATCGAGGTGCAGGCGCTGGAAGATGTGGCCTGTTTTGTGTTCCTCAAATGGTATTTCGCTCCCTTCGCCGAAAAGCACTCGCAGGAAAAAATCCTCAGCATAGTCGAGAAAACCGCGCGTAAGATGTCATCCGATGCACGCACCAGGGTTCTGGCCGAATTTGACCTGCCCGCAGAACTGGCTGCTGCGTTTCAGGCCTGAGACGCACGGCTTAGGTGCCTGCGGTAGACTTCGATCATCCAGCCCAACATCGTGGCGTTCAGGATGTGCCACAGAAAATGCGTACCAGTCGGGAACTGCGTGCAAATCGGTGCGTCCAAAGCGCGAAAGGTAATCGACACGATCAGGATCACTGCGCCGGTCGCCAGCCCGCGGGCGGTATCAGGCCGGCGTTTCGACAACAGGATTGCGTAAATCAGGATCAATAGCGGCACCGGAGCATAGGCGGCCGATCCGCCCAGACCCGGAATCAGTTGGAACACCGGAATCGTCAAAGCGGCATATGGCACAAACAGGGCCGCGCCGATCCACGCGTAAAGCGGCCGCAACTGCCAGACGTCGCGATTCATTGCAAAAATATAGGTCAGAATAAAAAGCAGGATGGGTGCAGTATCCGCCAACGCGGACCAGACCTGTGCATGGGTGTGAAACAAATAACTGCCAATTCCGATGCCGACCAGGATAACCACAAGCATTTTTGCCAATGGCATCCCCGGCCCGCGCACCCGCCGCCACATAATGAAAGCCGCAATCAAAAAGGCGGTATTCGTAACCGCATTTATCGGCTCTGCCCAATAGGCAGGCGATAAACGCTCGCAATAGCTGTCAATTTCCCGAAACCAATCCATGAAATTTTACATACCCGATGCTAGTCTGCTGCCAACAGTTCATTTGGGAGTGCTTTTCATGAATATCATCTGGCTTGGGCATGGCAGCTTTCGCATTGAAACAGCAGGACAGGTTCTGCTGATCGACCCTTGGCTGACCGGCAACCCCGTTTTGCCTGAAGATCAGCATGACGCTGTTTTGGAGGGCGCGACACATATCCTGCTGACACACACGCATTTCGATCATGTTGTTGACGTTGTCTCATTGGCCAAACATCTGAACGTCCCCGTAGTCGGTCAGTATGACCTAATGGGGTACTGGAGCGAAGCCGAGGGACTGGAAACAGTCGGCTTCAACAAAGGCGGCACCGTCAACCTGAACGGTGTTATGGTCTCGATGGTACCCGCCTCGCACAGCTCGACATTTTCGACCCCAGACGGGCTGCGCACCGGCGGCAGCGAGGTCGGTTTCATGATCTCATCCGAGGGGCACATGCTCTATGTTTCGGGCGACACCGATATCATGGCCGATATGGACTGGATGGGGGATTACTATAATCCCGATATTGGTATCCTGTCCGCAGGGGGCCACTTTACCATGGACATGAAAGGCGCCGCCTATGCTGCAAAGCGCTATTTCAATTTCAAAACCGTGATTCCCTGCCATTACAAGACCTTCCCGATTCTGGAACAATCCGCGCAGGTGCTGGCGGACGGTTTGCCGGGTGTCGAGGTGATCGAACCGCAGCTGATGCAAGCCATCAAGCTGTAGCCGCTTGATGAGTAACGCGGTAACACCCTCTCCAGAACTGGTCGCCGTCATACGGCGCTGGAATGATGCGGTTCGCCTCAAGGATCGCGCCGCGCTGATGAACCTGCTCTCGTCATCTGAACATCTGCGGTATCAGGGGTCGGCAGATGGCGAAAGCTGGTCCGGACAGGTGTTCCGCCAGGGCTTTGCCGACCACACCCGCGAAATTCCGGATTTCAGCTGGGACGAACATTCGCTCGAGGCGTTTGAATGCGGTGACATAGGATGGGCCCATTGCGAAGCAACACTTGCATTCACATCAAACGGCAAAGCCGCGCTCCATAGGTTCACCTTTGTATTGCATCTGGAAAACGGTGTCTGGAAGATGATCCAGATGCATGTCTCCAACCCGACTTCGAACATGGAGAAAATCGGGATCGAGCATGAAGCGCTGAACGCATTGATCGCGGCAGCTCGGCAGGAATTCACTCAGGATCAACAAGAGGGCGCGGCATCGGTCATGTTTACTGATATCGCAGGTTCTTCTGAAATCACGCGTCAGGTCGGAGATCACAAATGGACCGCGCTCATATCCAGCCATTTCGATCTGGCTGAAAACCTGATTCACACCCATGGCGGCCGACTGGTCAAATCACTTGGGGATGGCACGATGTCGATCTTCTCCTCTGTCCACGACGCGATCCAAGCGGCGACCGAATTCCAGAGGGATAATGCGGCCCTACAGTCGGATATACCCTTGGGTCTTCGGGTTGGCATTCATACCGGCGATGTCATTCAGCGGGACGAGGATTTCTTTGGATCGGTGGTCAATAAGGCCGCACGGGTGACTGGTCTTTGTGGCGCGAATGAAATTCTTGTCACCGACGTTACCCGATTGCTGCTGGGCGCGACCGCTGGGCTGCAGTTCAGCGCTCCGATTTCGGCTCAACTAAAGGGGTTCGGTGGGCCACAGACGGTCTATCGCGTGGACTGGGCCAAACCCTAGCACCGCAGGCCAGTCCCAACCCAGATTATTTACTGGTCCTCTTTTTGGTGAAGAATTCGCGCAGCAGGGCTTCGCAATCCTTGGCGGCAATACCGTCAAACACTTCGGGTTTATGGTGCGACTGTGGATGGGAAAACACCCGCGCCCCGTGAGCTACCCCACCCGATTTGGGATCAGAGGCCCCGTAATAGATCCGCCGAACACGAGCGGCGGCCAAAGCCGCGGCGCACATCGCGCAGGGTTCCAGTGTGACATAGATGTCGTGGTCAATCAGGCGTTCCGATCCGGTCGCAGCACAGGCGGCGCGCAGGGCCAGAATCTCGGCATGTGCGGTTGGGTCGTTCAACTCGCGTGTCTGATTGCCTGCCACGGCGACAACCCGGTCGCCCAGCACGATAGCAGCCCCTACCGGAACTTCGCCGTGTTCACCGGCTTCGCGCGCCTGCTCAAGCGCGATATCCATGTACGATCTGAACTCCATGCCTCTGACTGCATCAGAAACCTGCCTTTCGCAAGGCGGCGGGATGCGCTATGGGCTGCAAATGACTAATACCCCTCCTCCAGGCGACCGGATCGCCAAAGTCCTTGCCCGCGCTGGCGTCGCCTCGCGCCGGGAAGCGGAACGCATGATCGAAGCAGGTCGTGTGGTTGTGAACGGCAAGACCATCGACAGCCCCGCGCTGAACGTTACCGCCAAAGACAAGATCACCGTCGACGGCAAGCCTGTGTCCGAGCCGGAACCGTCACGTCTTTGGCTGTACCACAAGCCACCCGGTCTGGTTACGACGACGAAGGACGAAAAAGGCCGCGCGACGATCTTCGACAAGTTGCCCGAGGACATGCCCCGCGTCATGAGCGTTGGGCGGCTTGACCTGAACTCGGAAGGGTTGCTGTTGCTGACAAATGATGGCGGCATCAAGCGCAAGCTGGAACTGCCTGCCACCGGATGGCTGCGCAGATACCGCGTCCGTGTAAACGGGCGTCCAAAAGACGAGGATTTCGTGCCGCTCCGAAAGGGGCTGGTGATCGAGGGTGAACGGTTCCAACCGATGGACGTAACACTCGATCGGCAACAGGGCGCAAACGCCTGGCTGACCATTGGCCTGCGCGAAGGTAAAAACCGCGAAATCCGCCGCGCGATCGAGGATATCGGCTTTGCCGTGAACCGGTTGCTGCGCGTCTCGTACGGCCCGTTTCAGTTGGGCAAACTGAAACCCGGAGAGGTCGAGGAAATTCGCCGCCGGGTCATGCGTGATCAGCTTGGTCTTGAGGCTGAGCCAGAGGCTCCGGCCAAACGCCCTGCACGACCACAGCGCAAACGGCCTCCGATCGGCAAGAAATCTCGCAAATGATAAGGGTTAGGTAACCTTCCCCCTAGCGCCGGGGCCGCGCATCCCCTAAGTTTTCCGCAAAGAGAAACTCAGGGAGCATCATGTCCGGGTCCGGAGTACAAAAACTGGCCTACGTGGCCTTATTGGTTCTGTTGTTCGGCGTCTGCACCGGGTTACTGGGAGGGCTGTAAGCACATGGCCAAACGCTTTGGCGGCAAATACAGCCCACACGACTCAGATTCGTCGACAGATCAACCGGCGCGCGGTCAGTTTGATGGCGCGCGCGTAGAACCAGCTGGAGCACGGGCTAATATCCTGTTTATCCCGGCTGTTCCATTGGTGTTTCTGTCGCTGAACGACGGCGCAATCGGCATGACCATTGGACTTGTTGCCGCTGGTTTGCTGACCGGGGCGGCCTTTCTGCTGCGCGAAGGGTTGCGGGCCGAAGCGGCCTATAACGCGCGGCGCACCGCACGGCGCCCGGCAATTCCCCGCAAGATATTTTCCAGCGTTCTGACCGGCCTTGGGGCCGCGTTGGCCTCGTACCGATCCGAGTTTCTCGATGCGGCAACCGTGTCTGACGCCAGCCTCATCGCCCCAGTTTTATTCGGCACCGCCGCTGCTGTGTTGCATTCCGTTTCCTTCGGCCTGGACCCTATGTCAGACAAAGGCATGGAAGGCATCGATACCTTTCAGCAGGACCGTGTCGCACGGGTAGTCGAAGACGCTGAGGCGCATCTGACCGAAATGACCGACGCCATCAAACGTGCTGGGGACCGCCGGATCGAAGCGCGGGTCGAGCGATTTCAGGAAACTGCCCGCGATTTGTTTCGCACCGTCGAAGAAGACCCGCGCGATCTGGCCGGAGCAAGAAAATACCTGACCGTCTATCTGCAGGGTGCCCGTGACGCGACGGTCAAGTTCTCGGATGTTTATGCCAGAACACGTGATGCACAGTCGCTGCAGAATTACTCGTCTCTACTGGATGACCTGGAACAGAATTTCTCTGCCAGGACCCGTAAGATGCTATTGGATGACCGCAGCGATCTGACGGTTGAAATTGACGTGCTGCGCGAACGGTTGCAGCGCGAAGGCGTTCGGTTGGACTGACCGGCCCAAAGTATACAGAGAGGATTACCCCATGTCCGAGGAAGTAAAGAACAAGGCGGTCGAAGCCGAAACGCTGGTACAGGAAGTGACCGCCGTAGCCCTGCCCGACCCCACGGCGGAAGTTGTCCTTCTGAAAGAGGCCGACGAGCCTGTAGGTGCTGAAATTCGTAAACGCATGGGCGAGATCGACATGGGGAACACGAACTCGATCGTGTCCTTCGGCTCGGGTGCGCAGGCCGAGTTGCAGGAAATCAGCCAGGCGATGCTGGCGGATGTCCGCAACAAGGATGTCGGTCCGGCAGGTGACAGCCTGCGTAATATCGTGACCACGATCCGTGGATTCTCGGTCAGCGAACTCGACGTGCGGCGCGAGCGTAGCTGGTGGGAAAAACTGTTGGGCAAGGCCGCCCCGTTCGCCAAGTTCACCGCCCAATACGAACAGGTTCAAGGCCAGATCGACCGGATCACGGATGACTTGCTTTCGCATGAACATACGCTGTTGAAGGACATCAAGTCCCTGGACATCCTGTATGAAAAAACCTTGGGCTTTTATGATGAGCTGGCGCTTTACATCGCGGCCGGCGAAGAGAAATTGAACGAACTGGACAGCCGGGACATTCCTCAGAAAGAGGCCGAGGTTCAGGCCGCGCCCGAAGAGGATCAGGTGATGAAAGCGCAGGAGCTGCGCGATTTGCGTGCTGCGCGCGATGATCTGGAACGCCGGGTGCATGATCTGAAGCTGACGCGACAGGTAACCATGCAGTCGCTGCCCTCGATCCGTCTGGTTCAGGAAAATGACAAATCCCTGGTGACCAAGATCAACTCGACCCTAGTGAACACCGTACCGCTCTGGGAAACCCAGCTGGCACAAGCCGTCACCATTCAGCGCAGCGCCGAGGCCGCCGCCGCCGTGCGCGATGCGAATGACCTAACCAACGACCTTCTGACCGCGAATGCCGCCAACCTGCGCGAGTCGAACAAGGTGATCCGTCAGGAAATGGAGCGCGGTGTCTTTGATATCGAGGCCGTAAAACAGGCCAATGCCGATCTGATCGGAACCATCAATGAAAGCCTGGAGATTGCGGATGAAGGCAAGGCCAAACGCGCCGCTGCCGAGCAAGAGCTGCAGAAGATGGAAACCGAACTGCGCGACACTTTGGCCGCAGCCAAAGCGCGCAAGGACGGTATCGGTGACAACGCCGGAACAGCTGTTCCGGGCTAATGGTGGATTGAAGGTGCGGTCACTGGGATATCTGAAGCCCGTATTGGGTCTGGTCGCATTGCTGGCGTTGGCCAACTGCGACGAGGCCCTGACGTCTTCGGTTGCCACTCAACCGCGCCCCGTAGTCCCCCCAGCGCCTGCCCCTAATGCCTATGTACCTCCATCTGCGGCCAGTCAGGATCTGGCGCGGTTCTATCAGCGGGTAGAACGTGACCTGCTAACGCGTGGTATGCTGCGCAGCGATGGCGGCGGGCCGGACACACCCTATGATGCCAGCGATCTGGAGCGCAATTTCGAGACGATTGCCTTTTTCAACGAGTATCCAGATCACGCCGTCACCGCGACCACATACTCGACCGAGGGCCAGCTTAGCCGATGGTCCGCCCCCATCCGTGTTCAGACAGAATTCGCCCCGTCTGTGTCCCCCGAAATGCGGGCAAAGGATGCCGAACAGGTCGAGACCTTTACCGCGCGGCTGTCCAAAGTGACCGGTCATCCGATGTCTGTCGTTACCCGCAAGGCAAATTTCCATGTCTTTTTCGCGGGAAAGGATGACAGTGCATACGTGGTCTCCCGCCTGAAACAGCTTGTACCTGGCATCGATCAGCCATTGCTTGACCTGGTTGCAAACCCGCGTTCAAATATTGACTGTTTTGTCATCGCGTCTCCGACCAACCGGTCCCTGCACCGATTTGTTCGGGCGGTGGTGCTGATCCGTGCTGAATTGCCTGATATGCTGCGGCGCAGTTGCATCCACGAAGAAATGGCGCAGGGGCTGGGACTCTCCAATGACAGCAACGCTGCGCGACCATCCATCTTTAATGATGACGATGAATTTGCGCTGCTGACCAGCCATGACGAGAAATTACTGACAATGCTCTATGACCCGCGTCTTGAGCCTGGCGTGGCTGTCGAAGACGCGCGTCCTGTGGTGCGGATCATTGCGCGCGAACTGATGGGCCAGCAGCTGTGAGCCCAAGATAAGGAGACCCCAAATGGGTATTTTCGATTTTCTGACCGGCGAGTTCATCGACGTCATCCACTGGGTCGACGACACCCGCGATACGATGGTCTGGCGGTTCGAACGCGAGGGCCATGCGATCAAATACGGCGCCAAACTGACCGTGCGCGAAGGCCAGGCGGCCGTTTTCGTGCATGAGGGGCAGCTGGCGGATGTTTTCACCCCCGGTCTCTATATGCTTGAGACCAACAATATGCCGATCCTGACGACACTGCAGCATTGGGACCATGGCTTTCAGTCTCCGTTCAAATCCGAGATTTATTTCGTCAACACGACTCGCTTCAATGACCTGAAATGGGGCACCAAGAATCCGATCATGCTGCGCGATCCGGAATTCGGACCGACCCGCATTCGCGCTTTCGGTACTTATACAACCCGGGTCAAAGACCCAGCAAAATTCATGATCGAAATCGTCGGCACCGATGGTGAGTTCACGATGGACGAGATCAGCTTTCAGGTGCGCAATATCATCGTTCAGGAATTCAGCCGGGTCATCGCAGGATCAGGCATTCCGGTTCTGGACATGGCCGCCAATACCGCCGATCTGGGCAAGTTGATCGCGGCAGAAGTGACCCCGGTCTTGGACGGGTACGGGCTGGAGATGCCTGAATTTTATATCGAGAACATCTCACTGCCACCCGCAGTTGAAGCGGCGCTGGACAAGCGGACATCGATGGGGCTGGCTGGTGATCTGGGTAAATTCACCCAGTATTCAGCCGCTGAGGCGATGACAGCCGCGGCCAACAATCCCGGTCAGGGCGGTGGCATGGGCGCTGGCCTTGGCATGGGAATGGGCATGGCCATGGCACAGCAGATGTCGAACATGGCAGCGGGTCAGCCGAGCGGTCCGTGGGGCGGTTCTGCCCCCGCTGCCCAGCAACCTGCGGCGCATACGGCGCCTCCGCCGCCACCGCCAGTGGAACATGTCTGGCATATCGCCGTTGACGGGCAAACCAGCGGGCCATTTTCCAAGGCCAAGATGGGCCGCATGGCGACAGACGGAGAGATCACCCGAGACACCCATGTCTGGACCGCCGGTCAGGACGGCTGGAAAAAGGCGGGTGAGGTACAGGAACTGGCGCAGTTGTTCACGATCCTGCCGCCACCCCCGCCCGGAGCCTGAAGTGACGGAAAGCTTAGGCAGCAACGTTTAACGCGTATCCGCAACTTCTCTGAAAGAGCAAACGAATGTCTACTTTGGACCGCTACTCAAAGCCCCAAATCGTATTGCACTGGCTGATCGCTGTGATCATCATCGGCGAATGGATCAGCAGCGATGGCATGGGACGCGCCCTGCACGCCCGGCTCGAGGGCAACACGGTCTGGACAGAAGGCGCCACCCCTCATGTCTGGCTTGGCTGCATCGTCTTTGCGCTGATCCTGGTCCGCATCCTTCTTCGGTGGCGACAGGGCGCGCCTGCCCCGGTTGAGGAGAGCTCGGCCCTGATGGCGACTGCAGCAAATTTGGGACATCTGTTGCTGTATGCGCTGATGGTCGCCGTTCCGATCTTTGGTATGCTGGCCTGGTTCGGGGGAATCCATGTTGCTGGTGAGGTCCACGAAACCGTGGGCAATGCCCTGTTGTTCGTCGCATTAGGTCACGCTGCCTTTGCCATCTGGCATCATTTCATCAAACGGGACGGGGTGCTGAACCGGATGCGCCTGTCCTCTGGCCGATAACGCAAATTCGAGGCTTCAATGGCCCCTACCGACCCTAACATTGTAGACGAACACCGCTTTCCCTGCGATCAATGCGGGGCGGATTATCGGTTCAATCCCGGTGATGGTACGCTCACCTGTGACCATTGCGGTCACTCCGAGTCCATTGGCGCGGGACCGTGGGGCGGCGCCAGCCTGAAAGAGCTGGATTTCAACAGCGCGCTGTCAGATCAGCTGCCTGATGATGAGATCGAGGAAACGCGTGTTCTGACCTGCCCCAACTGCGCGGCTCAAGTTGAATTTGACCCGGCCACGCACGCAGCCGAATGCCCCTTTTGCGCAACCCCAGTAGTAACGGATACCGGCATCAGCCGTCACATCAAACCCCGCGGCGTGCTGCCCTTTGCGCTGGATGAACGCACTGCGCATAAAGCGATGGGAGACTGGCTGGGACGGTTATGGTTCGCCCCAAACGGCCTGAAGGACTACGCCCGCAAAGGGCGCAAGATGCAGGGTATCTATGTTCCCTACTGGACCTTTGATGCCGACACGAAATCTAACTATCGGGGTGAGCGCGGCATAGTTTACTATGAAACGCGCAGCGTCATGCGCGATGGCAAGCAAGTTCAGCAACGGGTCGCCAAAGTCAGGTGGTCTCCTAAATCGGGCCGGGTCGCACGGTTCTTTGATGACGTTCTTGTTCTGGCCTCTCAGTCTTTGCCCAAGAAATATACCGACGCGCTGGAACCCTGGGATTTACCCGCGTTGGAACCGTATCAGCCTGAGTACCTCGCCGGTTTCCGGGCCGAGGCCTATACAGTCGAATTGAATGACGGCTACACCGAAGCCCGCACACATATGTCCCGCGTGATAGAACGGGATGTACGCTTTGATATTGGTGGCGATCGGCAGCGCATTCACGCGGTTGAGACCGATGTGCGCGATGTGACCTTCAAGCATATCCTTCTGCCGATCTGGATGGCCGCCTACAAATATCGGGGGCAGACCTACAGGTTTGTGGTCAACGGCCGCACCGGGCGCGTTCAGGGTGAACGTCCCTGGTCAGCGCTCAAAATCTCGGTCGCCGTGTGCCTTGGCCTGCTGGTGGCAGCCGGTGTTGGCTATCTGGTGGCAACCGGTCAACAGTGACCCTGCCGACCGCATCAGCCCTTGAACATCCGCCGGTCTGACATCATCCTGCGCCCTGTCAACGCCGATGGGGAGGCCTGTGTGACACTATCCGCTCTGAACAATCTACTGGATCAACGGCATTCCTGCCGCGCCTTCCTTTCTGACCCGGTGCCAAAGGATCAGATTAATCAGATCCTGACCAGCGCAGCCCGCGTTCCAAGCTGGTGCAATGCGCAGCCCTGGAACGTGACCATCACCAGCGGGCCAGAGACCGATAAGTTTCGGAAGGCACTGCAGGATGAGGTAACCGCGGACACGCCATCCCCGGACCTGCCCTTTCCTGCCTCCTATTCGGGCATCTACCAGGAACGACGCCGTGAATGCGGCTGGGCCCTTTACGAAGCCGTTGGCGTTGAACGCGGAGATCGCGCCGGGTCCACCCGGCAGATGATGGAGAATTTCGCCCTTTTCGGAGCGCCCCATTGTGCAATCATATCCAGCCCAACGGAACTCGGCGCTTATGGCGCCATGGATTGTGGTGGCTTTGTTACGGCCTTCACGCTGGCGGCGCAGGCTCTGGGCATAGCGACAATTCCGCAGGCCGCAGTGGCCAGCTATGGCCCTTTTCTGCACCGATATTTCAAAATCCCGGATGACCGTCTGATCCTATGTGCGATCTCTTTCGGCTATGCAGACAAAGACCACCCGGCCAACGGGTTCAGAACCAGTCGCGCCGCGCCCGACGCGTTTGTCGAGTGGGTCGACTGACCATCAAATGGAGGAACCAAATGCGTGCGCTGTTGCAGAGGGTCTCGCTGGCAAAAGTCTCGGTCGAGGGTACGGTGATCGGACAAACCGGTCCGGGCCTGCTGATACTGGTTTGCGCGATGCAAGGAGACGACGACCAAAAGGCCGAACAGCTTGCTGCCAAGGTCTCGAAGCTGCGGATATTCAAGGATGAGGCCGGCAAGATGAACAGGTCGGTTCTGGATATGGGTGGCTCGGCCCTAGTAATCAGCCAGTTCACACTTGCCGCTGATACCTCGCGCGGGAACCGCCCGGGGTTTTCTGAAGCCGCACCGCCAGAGGTTGGAAAACGCTTGTATGAGGTTTTCGCGCATCGGCTGAGCGGCCTTGGTGTCCCCGTCGAAACCGGCCAGTTCGGGGCGGATATGGCCGTGGAACTGGTCAATGACGGACCGGTCACGATCTGGGTCGAAAGCTGATGGAGCAAAGGCAAAAGGCAACCCGAATATGGCAGGCCGGGGTTGACGCGGTTGGTGGATATGCGGCGACGTTATCCGCCTTGAACGATGTAGAGCAGCCCAACCAAATTCTGGCTGTCGGCAAAGCTGCGGCGGCGATGACCCGCGCAACGCTGGACCATTTCGGCCCCCTCCCCGCTTTGGTTGTCACCAAGGATGGCCACGGGGACGCCCTGCCTGACCATGTCAGGGTGATCGAGGCCTCTCATCCCGTTCCTGATATCCGCAGTCTGCAAGCGGGCCGCGCACTGCGTGAGATGGTCCAGTCGATGGGATCATCTTCGCATTTGCTGCTGCTGGCTTCGGGCGGGGCCTCGTCTTTGGCTGAGGACCTTGTACCCGGCAAAACGCTGGCGAATCTGGAGCAGTTGAACCGAAAACTGCTGTCGGAAGGGTTGAATATCTCTGAAATGAACGCCGAACGGCGCAAACTGTCCCAAATCAAAGGGTCTGGCCTGTTGGCCCAGTTCAAAGGAGCGAAGGCGACTGTACTGGCGATTTCCGATGTGCCCGGCGATGACCTGAACGTTATCGGATCGGGCATTGGCGCACTTCCTGAGCCGCGCGATTTTCAGGGAGTTGCGCGCATCGTTGCATCGAACAAGCATGCCCGTGCTGCCGCCGTCCGACAGGCCATGGCCGAGGGCGCACCCGTTCTAGCGAATGAGGAATGCCTGCACGATGACCTGAAAAGCATAGCAGCCCGTTTGGGGCCACGGCTGCGCAATATGCCCGAAGGCGTCATGGTTTTCGGTGGAGAGCCAACTGTCGTGCTGCCCAGAAATCCAGGCAAAGGTGGGCGCAATCAGGCACTCGCTTTAGCGTTGGCCAGAGAAATCGCGGGTATTGCTGGGCTGACGCTGCTTGTCGGGGGCACCGACGGCACCGACGGGCCGACCCAGGCCGCGGGGGCGATTGTTGACGGGACCACCTGGGGCGATGGTGCGGAAAAGGCGCTGCGGGATGCTGACAGCGGCAGCTATCTGGAACGCGCAAATGCTCTTTTCGTCACCGGACCGACCGGAACCAACGTAATGGACCTTATTGTCGCAATCCGAAGCTGATTTGACGATTTTCACCTGCACCAAAACCCTTTTGGCCCCGAGACTGACCGAATGAATCCAGCCGACAATTCGCTACTCGACATCGAAGACCTGCCAGATGTCGGCATTCACATGCCGGATGGGTGCCGGCTTTCAGCCCGGATATGGAAGCCGTCGAATGCAGAAAGCCACCCTGTACCTGCCATTCTGGAGTTCCTGCCCTATCGCAAGCGCGACGGCACTGCGACACGAGACGCCCTGACCCATCCATGGTTTGCCAAGCGCGGCTACGCCTGCATCCGCGTGGACATGCGCGGCAATGGTGACAGCGAAGGGCTGATGGAGGATGAGTATACCCAGCAGGAACTGGACGATGCAGTTGCAACTATCGAGTGGCTGGCGCAGCAACCGTGGTGCTCTGGTTCTGTAGGAATGATGGGGATCAGTTGGGGCGGTTTCAATGCTTTGCAGGTGGCGGCACTACAGCCAGAGGCGCTGAAGGCGATTATCACGCTGTGCTCGACCGCCGACCGGTATGCGGACGACATCCACTACAAGGGTGGCTGCCTGCTGAACGAAAATCTCGGCTGGGGCGCGACCATGTGGTCTTATTCATCGCGCGCTCCCGATCCGGCCCTGCGTCCGAACTGGCGCGAGCTGTGGCTGGACCGCCTTGAGAACGAGCCCTTTCTGCCCTCTGTCTGGTTGCGCCATCAGACTCGGGATGCCTATTGGCGTCACGGGTCAGTCTGCGAGGATTTCAGCGCTATCCGGGCGGCGACTTTGGCTGTTGGCGGCTGGGGTGATGCCTATAAGAATACGGTGCCTTTATTGGTTGAACAGCTTGATTCTCCGGTCAAGGGGATCGTCGGACCTTGGGTTCACAAGTATCCGCATTTTGCTGTTCCGGAGCCCCGAATCGGATTTCTGCAAGAAGCCCTGCGTTGGTGGGACCATTGGTTGAAAGGCCAGGATACTGGCGTCGACCAGGAACCCGACTATCGCGCCTATCTTATGGATGGGGTACGCCCCCAGCGCTGGTACAAGGAACGGCCCGGTTGCTGGATAACCGAGGAAAAAGGCGCGACCTCGCATCTTCCTATTCAAACTCTGAATATCTCTAATGCTGGGCTGGACCAACCCGGACCGCTGGACATGTGCATCCGATCCCCCCAGACCTGCGGGATGGAAGGTGGAGAATACTGCGCCATCTGGTTGGGGCCGGATATGCCGGGCGATCAGCGTGTGGATGATGCATTTTCGGCCTGCTTCGACAGCGCCCCACTGGCCAATGATTTGAAAATCGTGGGCGCGCCGCAAATATGCCTGCACATCAGTGCCGACCGTCCCCATGCCCAGATGGCCGTGCGCTTGAATCACGTCCATCCCGATGGGGCAACAACACGCATAACATACGGTGTCCTTAACCTGTGCCATCGCGATACCCATTCGCAACCGACCGAATTGGTCCCTGGCAAGGTTTACGAGGTCACGCTGGATCTGGACCATATCGCTTATCGGGTGCCAAAGGGACACCACTTGCGGATTGCGGTATCCAGCGCCTATTGGCCGCTGATCTGGCCTTCGCCCGAGTCTGCAGAACTGCATCTGACCGAAGGCCAAATCAAGCTGCCCATCCGTCACGCGGCTAGCGAGGCATATGTATTCCCTCCCCCGGATGCCGAGGCCGCACACGACATCACGACTGTCCGAGACAGCCGGAACTCTCGACAGGTCGAAACTGACATGAATTCGGGGGAAACTCATCTGATTATAGAAGATGACTTTGGCCTTGTTACAGACAACCACCACGGCCTGACACATGGCGGAACAGCCTTTGAACGTTGGTCGATTCGCCCTGATGACCCGTTATCTGCGCGCGGATATTGCCATTGGACACAAGAGATAATCCGTGACGGCACAGATCTGCGTACAGAAACATCTTGCGAAATGTGGTCAGACGCCGGAAACTTCTACCTCTGTGCTGAACTCAAGGCATTTGAAAACGGCAGTTTGGTATTTTCAAAGACTAAGGAGGATACCGTACCGCGTAATCATATGTGAAATTCAAGCAGGTCTGAGCCGGACTTTTTTCTTGCTCGACCAACCGAATTGCGCCTAACTTGACTGGCGCGTCAATAAAAAAACCCGTCAGGGGCTGACGAGATAAATCACTGGGAGATATCTGAATGAACGAACAAATCACTCACATGGCCAAGCAGGTTACAGCTGGCAAGCTGACCCGCCGCGAATTTATGGGGAAAGCTGCAGCACTTGGTGTGTCTGCTGCGATGGCCAGCACAATGTTTGCCGATGCTGCACGCGCGGCTGGCCCGAAAAAGGGCGGTGATCTGAAATTTGGCCTGCAGGGCGGGGAATCCACCAACTCGCTTGACCCGGCCACCTATGCCAGCTCGGTTCCGTTCCAGAACGGCAAGCAGTTCGGCGACCAACTGGTCGAGGTTGCGCCCGATGGATCGATCGAACCGCGCCTTGCAGAAAGCGTCGAAGGCAGCGCGGATGCCAGGGTCTGGACCTTCAAACTGCGTCAGGGCGTGGAATTCCACAACGGCAAGACCATGACCAGCGAAGACGTGCTGAAAACCATGGAGCGTCACTCGAACGAGGATTCCCAATCCGGTGCTCTGGGAATCATGCGCGGCATCGAATCGATGAAGGCTGATGGCGACAATTTCCAGGTTACGCTGAATGAACCAAATGCCGACCTGCCCTATCTGATGGCAGACTATCATCTGATCATCCAGCCGGATGGCGGCATGGAAGATCCTGGCGCAGGGGTTGGCACCGGCCCTTACCAAGTGGAAGTCAACGAACCCGGCGTCCGCCACGTGTTCAAAAAGTTCGCCAACCACTGGAGCGATTACGGCAATTTCGACAGCGTCGAAGTGGTTGTTATCAATGACGCTACCGCCCGGACCGCCGCGCTGCAATCCGGTCAGGTCCACGCGATCAACCGGGTTGAGCCCAAGATTGCTGATCTGCTAGGTCGCGCACCGAACCTGACTGTGCATTCAACCGCAGGCCGTGGCCACTATGTGTTTATCATGCATTGCGACACGGCACCGTTTGATAACAATGAACTGCGTTTGGCCCTGAAACACGCGATTAACCGTCAGGATCTGGTCGACAAGGTTCTGCGTGGCTATGGCTCGATTGGGAATGACATGCCGATCAACGCGGCCTACCCGCTGTTTGACGGTTCGATCCCGCAGCGTGAATTCAGCATCGAAAAAGCAGCTGAGCATTACAAGAAGTCGGGTCATGACGGCTCACCAATCATTCTGCAGGTCGCTGATGGCGCCTTCCCTGGTGCGGTGGACGCGGCCGCCCTGTTCCAGCAGACCGCGGCTCAGGCTGGTATCCCGCTGGAAATCAAGCGTGAACCCAACGATGGTTACTGGTCCGAGGTTTGGAACGTACAGCCGTTCTGCGCCTCGTACTGGGGTGGCCGTCCGGTGCAGGACCAGATGTATTCGACCGCGTATCTGTCGACCGCAGACTGGAACGACACGCGGTTCAAGGTTCCGGCCTTTGACGAGATGCTGTTTGCAGCCCGCGCCGAGCTGGACAATGACAAGCGCAAGGACATCTACAAACAGATGGGCATGATGGTCCGCGACGAAGGCGGCGTAATCTGCCCGATGTTCAATGATTTCGTCGAAGGTGTCAGCAATCAGCTGGAAGGTTGGGAAAGCGACCCGACCCAAGAGATGATGAACGGCAACATGTCCCGCAAGATGTGGTTCTCCTGATAAGGACCACGGATCATGCATCCTATCATCAAATTGGTTTCCCAGCGCCTTGCGCTGGGACTCCTATTGCTGTTTGGCGCTTCGGCCCTGATTTTTGGCCTGACCGAAGCCCTGCCCGGAGACGCCGCGCAAGCCGTCCTGGGACAGTCCGCAACTCCTGAGGCTCTTGCTAACTTACGTGAGGAAATGGGGCTGAACCGCCCTGCCCTGACCCGATACGCCGAATGGCTGGGCGGGATCGTTCAAGGCGATCTGGGCCAATCGATGACCAACAAACTGGATATCGCTGAAAGCATCGGCAAGCGCCTGGGCAACACGCTGTTCCTGGCTTGTGCCGCCGCCGTCGTCTCCGTACCACTCGCTATCTTCCTTGGCTTGTTGGCCGTCCGTTATCGCAATCGTATGCCGGACAAATTGATCTCGGCTGTGACCTTGACCACGGTTTCGATCCCCGAATTCCTGATCGGCTACGTGATTATCTATTTCGTTTCCGTAAAACTGGGCTGGTTTTCTTCGCTTGCGATGATCAACGATTCGATGTCCTTCGGCGAAAAGCTCTATGCAATCGCCTTGCCGGCCTTTGTGCTGACGCTGGTGGTATTGGCACAGATGATGCGGATGACCCGCGCCGCAATCCTAAACCTGATGCAGTCGGCCTATATCGAAACGGCTGAGCTGAAAGGTTTGTCCAGTTTTCAGGTCATCGCGCGACATGCCTTCCCCAACGCGATTTCGCCCATTGTCAACGTTGTTATGCTAAACTTGGCCTATCTGGTCGTGGGCGTCGTCGTGGTCGAAGTGGTGTTCGTTTACCCTGGCATGGGGCAATATCTTGTGGACTCGGTGACCAAGCGTGACGTGCCTGTGGTTCTGGCCTGCGGCGTTGTCTTCGCTGCGGTCTATATCGGGCTGAACATGGTTGCCGATATCGTGTCCATCCTTGCCAATCCAAGACTGAGGCACCCGAAATGATGAAGAATCTTCCTATTTCGGCCATGATCGGTCTGTTTTTCACCGGGCTGTACTTTTTCGTGGCGCTCGCGGCACCCCTGATCGCTCCTTACGGCATGGCTGAGGTGGTCGGTGATGTCTGGGAACCGTCCAGTGCCAAACACCTGTTGGGTACGGACAATATCGGGCGCGATCTGCTAACTCGCATGATCTATGGCGGGCGCACGACCATCTTTATCGCTGCTGCTGCCACAATCCTCAGCTTTGCCACCGGCACCACGCTGGGCTTGCTGGCCGCTGTTCTTGGTGGCTGGGCCGATCAGGTCCTCAGCCGAGCGGTTGACCTGGTCATGTCGATCCCGACACTGATCCTGGCGCTGGTCATTCTGGCGATTGTCCCGGTGACTGTCCCGATCCTGATCCTGGTGATGGGCCTGCTGGATGCCACACGCCCCTATCGCCTGTCGCGATCAGTCGCTGTGGATATCAATGTGATGGACTATGTTGAGGCTGCCAAGCTGCGCGGTGAGGGTCGTATCTGGATCATCTTCCGGGAAATCCTGCCCAATGCTCTGTCGCCTCTGGTGGCCGAGTTCGGATTGCGGTTCATCTTTATGGTTCTGTTTATCTCGACCCTCTCGTTCCTGGGTCTGGGCGTCCAACCGCCGCTGGCGGATTGGGGTGGAATCGTGAAGGAAAACAAAGACGGTATCGTCTATGGCATCGGCGCGGCGCTATATCCGGCTGTTGCCATCGCGACCCTCGCCATCTCGGTCAACCTTGTTGCTGACTGGGTCCTGAACCGTACCACATCGCTGAAAGGAGGCCGGGGATGAGTGATACCCTTCTCAAGGTCCGCGACCTCAAAATCGGCGCGACCGTCTATCCACCGGGTGAAAAACCCCATGATATCGAAATCGTGCACGGGGTCAGCTTTGACCTTGAACGCGGCAAGGTGTTGGGGCTGATCGGTGAATCCGGGGCCGGTAAATCCACCATTGGTCTGGCCTCAATGGCCTATGGCCGTGGTGGTGTTGAACTCACCGGCGGAGAGGTTTGGGTTAACGGGCGCGATATCCTGAAAACCCCGCATAGCGATATCCGCAATCTGCGCGGAGGCGAAGTAGCATATGTTTCGCAATCCGCCGCAGCATCGTTCAACCCAGCCAAGAAGATCATGGATCAGGTGATCGAAGCCGCGGTGGAGCACAAGAAGTTTTCGCGTAAAGAGGCCGAAGCCCGCGCGCGGGAACTGTTCGCCAAGCTGGGGCTTCCCGATCCGGACAATATTGGTGATCGCTATCCGCACCAAGTTTCGGGCGGTCAGCTACAGCGGTGTATGACAGCGCTGGCGCTTTGTCCTGAGCCTGATCTGGTGGTGTTCGACGAACCGACAACTGCGCTGGATGTGACCACCCAGATCGATGTTCTGATGGCCATTAAGGAAGCCATTCGTGATACCGGCGTTGCCGCGCTCTATATCACCCACGATCTGGCAGTCGTTGCGCAAGTCAGCGACGACATCATGGTTCTGCGCATGGGTAACACGGTCGAGTACGGCAACACCGATCAGATCATCAACAACCCGCAGGAAGAGTATACCAAGGCGCTGGTCTCGGTCCGCTCCATCGAACATGAAGAAAAGAAGCCAACTTCCGAACCAGTGCTGACAGTTGACGGGATCACTGCGCGCTATAAGGGGCTGAATTTCGACGTGCTGCACAACGTCAATGTCGAGCTCCATCCGGGCCAAACATTAGCGGTTGTGGGCGAATCCGGTTCTGGCAAGTCCACGCTGGCACGGGTGATCACCGGGCTGCTTCCACCGCGCGATGGCGAGATCAATTTCGCCGGACGCAAGCTCAGTGGCGATCTGAAGGGCCGCAGCCGTGAAGACCTGCGTGAGTTGCAGATGATTTATCAGATGGCAGACGTGGCGATGAACCCGCGTCAGACCGTCGGCACTATCATCGGGCGCCCGCTGGAGTTCTACTTCGGTATGCGCGGCGCGGAAAAACGCAAGCGGATCGTGGAACTGCTGGATGAGATCGAGCTGGGCGAAAAATACATGGACCGCTATCCGGCGGAACTGTCTGGCGGCCAGAAACAGCGTGTTTGCATTGCGCGTTCATTGGCGGCCAAGCCCAAGATGATCATCTGTGACGAGGTCACCTCGGCGCTGGATCCGCTAGTCGCGGATGGTATCCTCAAACTGCTGCTGGACCTGCAAAAGATCGAGGATGTGGCCTATCTGTTCATCACCCACGATCTGGCAACAGTGCGCGCGATCAGCGACAGTATTGCGGTGATGTATCAGGGCCGAGTCGTCCGCTACGGCCCCAAGTCGCAGGTGCTGAGCCCACCGTTTGACGACTATACCGACCTACTGCTCAGCTCTGTCCCCGAAATGCATCTGGGCTGGCTGGAAGAGGTCGTCGCCCACCGCAAAATGGAAAGCGCCGGGAACTGATCCCGGCCCTTCCTGTAAGTTTATGAAATCCCGGCGCCATTCGATCAAGGTGTCGGGATTTTGCCATTTGGGGCGGGATCAGGCAGCCAGACCGCACCGAATCTTTTAGGGTCGGCTGAAGCAATCTGAAAAAGGGTCAGAGCATGGACCGCAAACTTCTCCTCATCATTCTGGACGGTGTTCCATGGCGCAATTTCCGTCGTTTGTTCGGCAATCTGGAAGGCTGGGTCGACACCGGCGAGGCGCGCGTTTGGAAGAAGCGCGCTGTGCTGCCGTCAATCTCGGCAAGCTGCTATGCCTCGATCCATACCGGTGTTACACCGCAGGAGCATGGCTGTACCGGCAATGGCAACGTGTTCCGCCTGAGTCAGAAGGACATCTTCAGCCAAGTGCGCGAAGCCGGCGGCGTGACTGGGGCTGTGGCCCACAGCTTCTGGTCGCAATTTTTTAATCGCCATCCATTCGACTATGTCCGCGATGTTGAATACGACGAGCCCAACAGCAAAACGATCAATCATGGTCGGTTCCACACGATGACAGGCTATGGCAAAGCCAACCAGATGACGCCCTGTGACGTCGATCTGTTCGCGACGCTGACAAATCTCTGCCTACGCCATGGCTTGGACTATGGATTGCTGCATACCAGCACTTTGGACAGCATGGGTCACAGATTCTTTCATGAATGTGAAGAGATGGACCATGCCTGTTTCGTGATGGACGAAATGCTGGCCCCGTTTATCCCGCGCTGGCGGCAGTTGGGTTACGACGTCATAGTCACCGCAGATCACGGCCAGGACGATCGTGGCCATCACGGTGGGCGTGGCGCATTGCAGCAGGAAACCGCGCTGTATTACTTCGGTGACGCCGAAGGCCCCGATGCGGACGCTGTGATCGACCAGCTACAACTGGCGCCCACGATTCTGGGCCGTTTGGGTGCCCCGGTTGCCGAAACCATGAAGGGTCAGCCCTTCTTGAAGTAGGGAATCAGTCGTAGGGCCAGATCTGCTGGCCCAACGCCTCTATCGCCACCGAGATCCTCTCGAAGCTGTCCGCCGCACGTTTGACCATGGTGCGCGCCCGCAGATAGCCGTGCACAAGGCCGGGTTCATTGATGCAATGAGCTTGCCCACCTGCAGCCCTGATCTGCTCGCAATAGATCGCACCATCATCACGTAAGGGATCACAATCTGCAGTTACCACCACGGTTGGGGGCAGCCCCGAGAAATCCGTGTCATGCAATGGAGCGAATGTCGGGTCGTTTTCCGGCACATCTCCACCACAGCGCATCTTCTCGTAAAAACTTACATCCTCCAGCGTCAGCAAAGGCGCATGGGCATGTTCCTTATAGGAACCACGGGATGAATCTCCGCCCAAGCCTGGATAGATGAGGACCTGACCAAGAAGATTGTCGAACTGCGTCCGTCCGTGCTGTGAAACTGCGGCGGCCAGATTTCCACCCGCGCTGTCGCCCGCCAGAACGAAAGGGTCCTGGAACTCTTGCACCGCCCAGTTGGTTGCAGCCCAGCTATCGTGAAACTGGGCAGGATGAATATGTTCGGGGCTCAGGCGGTAATCCACGGCAATCACCCGATACCCAGTTTGTGCACAAAGTTCGGCACAGACATCGTCGTGACTGTCCAGCCCGCCGACGACAAACCCGCCGCCGTGGAAATAGATCACCGTCCGGCTTGGATTGCCTGCGGTGTAAATGCGAACAGGCACGCCATCGGCGCGCCTGTCTTCTGCTTCAACACCCATTGGGCGAGGTTGGCGAAAATCCTTGCACATTACGTCATAGACGCCGCGCTGATCTTCGATCGACAATTCGACCGCGTCATCAGGATAGCTTTCAGCCGTTCGTCTTATGAACGCCCAGGTTTCTTCATCGATCAGACGTTCATAGTCCATAGCCCCTCCGCGATCAGGCAGCCCACTCCCATGGCCGGGTGAACGATCCCAGCACTTTGTTGACATCGTCGTCCGAGGAACCGTTGGCGTCAAGCTGCGCGACAAGTCCGCGCTTTTTATCATCCAGAACCGAAACCACACGCGCAGCAACGCCTGCGTCTTCAAGCGCACCATTGTAGATGCGTGTGATCGCCTGTTTACGTAGCTCGGGCTTAAAGACTTTGCCCACTGCCGTCTTGGGCAGTTCGTCCAGAATGGTCATGTGCTTAGGTTGCGCGGCACGCTCGTGAACGTGAACTCTGCAGTATTCCATCAGCTCCTGCTCTGTCACACTGGCCCCAGAGACCAGTTCGACAAAGGCACAGGGCACTTCACCCGCATGGGCGTCTGGTTGACCGATCGCACCGGCAAATGCCACGGCTTCATGCCCCAACAGCGCCTCTTCGATCTCGGCCGGGTCGATATTGTGCCCGCCGCGAATGATCAAATCCTTGGCACGACCGGTGATCCACAAATAGCCATCATCGTCAAACCGGCCCAAATCACCGGTGCGCAGATATTTGTCATAGTGGAACAGGCCCACGTTCTTTTCGACCTCTGTATACGTGTTGCCCGCAAATACGCCGGGGTTCGAGATACAGATCTCACCAATCTGATCAGTTCCACATTCGGTCGGACCGTCGGGCCCATCCTGCAGGATTTTCACATCCGTATAAGGGAACGGAACGCCAATCGAACCGATCTTCTTTTCGCCATCCACCGGGTTGCACGACACAAGGCAGGTGGCTTCGGTCAGGCCATAGCCTTCGACTATAGTGACGCCGGTGGCCTCTTCAAAGCGACGGAACAGTTCAACCGGCAAAGGAGCCGAGCCTGAGAAGGCCGTTTTCACTGACGAGATATCAGCGTCGACAGGGCGCTGCATTTTGGCAGAGATCGCTGTCGGAACCGTGATGATAAAGCTGACTTTCCAACGCTCGATCAGTTTCCAGAAATTGTCGAAAACGCCATCCCCGCGATATCCTTGAGGCGTCGGGAAGACCACATGCGCACCCGAACTCACCGCAGCCATGACGATCACATGCACAGCAAAGACGTGGAACATGGGCAGTGGGCACATGACCACATCGTTTTCGTCGAACAACAAGGTGCCACCACACCAGCCATTATAGATCAGGCCGGAATATTTGTGTTGTGCAACCTTGGGCATGCCGGTTGTACCACCAGTATGGAAATAGCACGCAACACGGTCTGATTTACTGTCTTCGAATGTCAGTATCTTGGACTGTTTCGCCAGCTCTTTACTGAAATTCAAATAGTCCGCATGAGCCAATTTAGCCTTGTCGCCCATTTTGGGACGCACAAGGGGGACGATCCACGATTTCGGAGGCGTCAGATAGCGATTCAGGTCGATTTCCAGAATTGTGTTCACACCGGGCGCGTGGCGTACGGCCTCTTCCACCTTCTGTGCAACATCGGCTTTGGGAAATGACTTTAGCGTCACAACAACCTTGGCTTTCGTCTCGCGCAAAATTGCTGCGATTTGCTCGGGCTCCAACAACGGGTTGATCGGGTTCACGATCCCTGCGACGGCCCCTCCCATAAGGGTCACCAGAGTTTCGTTGCAGTTGGGCAGAACATAGGCCACCACATCGTTTTCACCGATACCCAGAGATCTGAAAAGATTGGCGGCCTGATTGACCTTACCCAGCAGATCAGACCACGTCAGTGTCTCGGCCTTATCGGTTGGGCCGGAAAACAGCTGAAAGCTAATGGCCTTGTGGTCGGGGAACTTGGCCGCCGTTCGAGAAAGTAACTGATGAAAGGTTACCGGTACGTCTCGATCCTCCCACGGCATTTCATTTTCTATTCTTGCCTTATCGTCTAATCCCGCGAATGCCATTAGTTCCTCCCTGTACTTTTACTGCGTCACGCGCAGGCTCTCATCTAGGATGAAAGTAAAACCCGCTCATGTGCAAGTAAGGGCTTAACGGCAGAACAACCCAGAATGTAGAATGACGCTGGGGCGCAAAACAAAATATCTCGCCATCAGGTTACTCTGCTGCAACACCATCGGTAAATTGCAACCGAGCCAAACGCGCGTACAGCCCATCCTGCGATACCAGATCGTCATGCGTTCCCTGCGCAACGATCTGCCCGTTCTCCAGGACGATGATGCGGTCGGCTTTTTTCACGGTTGCCAATCTGTGCGCAACAATCAGCGTCGTCCGCCCTGCACGCAACCTGTCGACAGCCCCTTGCACAGCGCGCTCGCTTTCAGCGTCCAATGCCGATGTCGCCTCATCCAACAACAGGATCGGAGCATCGCGCAAAATGGCGCGGGCGATGGCGATCCGCTGTTTTTGTCCCCCGGACAGCATGACGCCTCGCTCTCCTACAAAGCTGTCATAGCCTTCGGGCAGCGTCGAGATGAATTCGTGGGCCGCAGCTGCGCGGGCTGCGTCTTCAACCTCGGCATCCGTCGCATCGAGCCGCCCAAATCGGATATTTTCGCGCGCCGATGCTGCGAATATCGTGGGATCCTGAGGCACAAGTGCCATATGACGGCGGAAATTGGAACGATCCAAATCTCGCAGGTCAATGCCATCCAAACAAACGCGTCCCGAGTCAGGATCATAGAATCGCTGAATCATCTGGATCACGGTTGTTTTTCCAGCCCCCGAGGGGCCGACAAATGCGACGGTTTCCCCGGGGTTGACTGTCAGCGACAGTTCATTCAACGCCACGACATCCGGACGCGCCGGGTAGCGGAAAGTTACATCGTCGAACTGAATCTCGCCGCGCACGGGCGCGGGGAAAGCTTGCGCCTGGCCGGGATCGTTCACGGTGTCCTGAGCATTCAACAGCTCGACCAACCGCTCGGTCGCACCGGCCGCACGCTGCAATTCGCTCCAGATTTCGGACAGGGCCGCAACCGAACCGGCCATGATGATCGAATAGATCACGAACTGGATCAGAACGCCCTCGGTCATGACACCGTTGCGGACATCATTCGCCCCCATCCACAACACGCCCACGATTCCGGAAAACACCAGGAATATAACGATGACGGTCAGCACGGCCCGGGTCTGAATTCGGCGCAGCGAGACAGTATAGGACGTTTCGGTCATCTCACCGAATTGAGTTCGGCTGGCCTGCTCATGGGTAAAGGCCTGAACGGTTTGAACTGCGCTCAGCGCTTCACCGGCGTTGCCCGATGAGGCTGCGATCCAGTCTTGGTTTTCCCGGCTAATAACGCGCAGGCGCCGCCCCAATACCAGTATCGGAACCACAACCAGCGGAATCAGCAGCAAGACCATCCCGGTCAGCTTGGCCGAGGTCAGCAGCATCAGCACAAGCCCGCCCAGAAACATCAACATATTGCGTAGAGCGATCGAGACTGACGAGCCCAGCACGGATTGAATCAGCGTGGTGTCGGTCGTGATCCGGCTCAGCACCTCACCCGTCATGATACGTTCATAGAATTCGGGGCTCATCCCGATGACGCGATCAAAAACGGCTTTGCGGATATCGGCGACAACGCGTTCGCCCAGGCGCGTAACAAGCGCGTAGCGGATACCTGTTCCGACGGCCAGAATCGCGGCGATGCCCAGCGCCGCCAGAAAGTACCAATCCAGTAGCTCTCCGTCTTCGATCCGAAAGTTGTCGACCACACGGCGGACAGCCAAAGGCAATGTCAGCGTCATGCTGGCGGTCAGAACCAAGGCCAAAGAGGCCCCAATCATTTGCAATCGATAAGGCTTCATGAATGGCCAGAGCGAAGCCAGAACACCGATCTTCCTGGACCTGGCCCGTTCCTCAGCCGCACCGGGTGCGGGTTTTGCTGCTGGACTGGCTGAGACGGGTTTTGCCATGTCAGGCCCTTACATCGTGTTCGAATTCCGGTATCCCGCTTCTTGGCGTCTACAACCCGCCGGGTCAAGCGGTGCAGCCGAATGGCCCAAACGAAAGGCTATTTGACGCAGACTTTTGGGGCTGATTTGGAGCGGGCGGCGGGAATCGAACCCGCTTCATCAGCTTGGAAGGCTGAGGTAATAGCCAGTATACGACGCCCGCTCAGCGGTGGCTGGTTTATGCCATGCCCAAGGTGTCGTCAAGCACAGTTCGCACGCGAAATTCAAAATCATATGACACCCGGGGACGGACCCCGGCGCATCGGTAATCCCGGGGTCGTTTCGGCAGCGCGCGGCTTATTCAACGCGCGGCATTCGCCCATTCGCAAGTTTCAAGATCCGCCGAAATACGGATCATGGATGCCAGATTCTTACTGGAAGATTCGTCCAAACCAATCAACTTCGCAGGATAGGTCGTTGCGGCGCTCAGCGCATCCTTCAGCGGGACACCGACATTTTTAACAAGTATGCGAACAGCCGTCGTCAGATCCAGGTCAGCCCCTGCCAGCGTTCCATTTTCAAGCGTCAGGCGGCCATCCGTTCTGGTAATACGGCGCCCTTCAAGGTTGAATTCGGCATCCTCTGTTCCGGCAACAGCCATGGCATCGCTGACCAGAAATATCCGGGCCGGGCCGGTCTTTGCCGCCCATGCCGCCCGCATGACCTCAGGGTGTACGTGTATACTGTCGGCAATCAGACCCGCAGACAAACCCGCACTGGCCAACGCCGCGCCCACAAGGCCGGGCTCGCGATTTCCAAGCTGGCTCATGGCGTTGAACAGATGTGTGACACAGCGTGCACCAGCCGCAGCATAGCGTTGACAGGTCGCGAAATCCGCATCGCTATGGCCCAGAGACACCAGAATTCCGGCCTCAGCCAAGGAGGTAACCTGTCGCTCAGACACAGCTTCTGGCGCCAGGGTTACTTTGAGGCAAGGCAATCGGCTGGCCGCGGCTATCAGGGTGGTCAGATCATCTTCATCCATCGGGCGGATCAGCGCCGCGTCATGCGCCCCTTTTCGCGCCAACGAAAGATGCGGTCCCTCCAGATGCAATCCAGCGACACCGGGAACACCGACATCCACAGCCTTGATCGCGGCCTCTATTGCCTGCTGGGTCTTGGCCGCAGTGTCGGTAATCAGGGTGGGCAAAAAGGATGCGACGCCAAGCTTTCTATGCGCTTGAGAAATGCGCTGGATAGTCTCGACAGAAGGATCATCGTTGAACATGACACTACCGCCGCCATTGACCTGTAGGTCCACAAATCCGGGGCAGAGAATATCACCGTTCAGATCGACCTGCTGCCCGGCGATTTCGGTTCCGTCTGCCGGGGTGATCTCGGACAAATTACCTTGGCGAAACACAACCGCCTGCCCCTCCAGCAGGCGTGTGCCGTCGAAATAGGTGCCGTTTCTGAATACAACCGTCTCAGAGGTCATACAGTTTCCGTAACTTTCTTAAGGTGACGCGGGGCATCTGGGTCAATTCCGCGATTGCAGGCGACCGATTCAACCATGCTGTAGAACGATGTGATGGTGCTGATGGGATCGGTCAGCCAATGGTCCGTTCTGACGACCGGCAGAGGCTGCGCCCGTTTCACCGCCGAGGTTGCGGCAAAAACGGTAGCCCCTTTTGCCGCCAAAGCATCAGCCGCTTCTGCCGTTGTTTGTTCAGCGGCATCACCGGCGGCGAACACAATGGTTGGAAACCCTTCTTCAACGATTGAGACCGGCCCGTGCAGAACTTCGGCAGTCGAATAGCTCTCGGCGTGAATCTGGCAGGTCTCTTTGATCTTCAGCGCCGCTTCATTCGAGATCGCCAGCGACGGACCGCGACCCAAGGTAAACAGGGACCGGCCGGAAATCGCATTTGCAGCCGGGGTCCAGTCGCATTGTGCAGCCTTCCCAAGATACCCGGGCAGTGACCATATGGCCTGCTTCAGCTCAGCCTCATCCGCGATTTCCGCCAGCAACCACAGCCCCGCCACCAGAGACGTCACAAAGGTCTTGGTTGCTGCCACACTCAATTCCGGTCCGGCATGAAGAGGCAGGACGGCATCCGTGGCATCTGCAAGGTGGGATTCCGTATTGTTCGTAATGGCGACCGTCACGGCACCAGATCGTTTCAGCGCGCGCGTCATGCCAACGATGTCCGGGCTTTGACCAGATTGCGACACCGATATACTCAACGCACCCTGCGCCCGAAGCTCGGCACCATAGATCGAGTTGACCGAAGGCCCGACCGAGGCAACAGGAAGATTCAGCAACAGTTCGCATGCATATTTCAGATAGGTGCAGGCGTGATCCGAAGATCCTCGCGCCACCGAGACCAGAAAACGCGGGTCTGCGTCGCGCGCCAACTGGGCAGCGTGGCGGATATTGTCAGCCCCATTGCTTAGCAATCGGTCTACGGCATCAGGAATTTCCAGTATTTCCTGACGCATCTTAGAGAGTTCTACGGACATCTAGTTCCGTCCTTTCCGGTTACAACCGCAATTCAGCAACAAAATCATACGCATCGCCGCGATAAAGCGAGCGTGTCAGTTCGGCGACGCGTCCGTTTCTGAGAAAAGAAACACGTTCAATATTCAGCCCAGCGGCTCCCTCGGGAACATCAAGCAGTTCAGCCTCACGCGCGGCCAAATTCAGGGCCGAGATCTTCTGAACCGCCCGAACAGGACGGCGGCCCAGCCGATCCAAGACCTCGTACAGAGAGGTGGTCACTTCGATCGGGTTGGGCAAGATATCCAAAGGCAACGCCGCTTTTTCCAGCGCCAGCGGGCGGCCATCGGCTTCGCGCAATCGGTAGATACGAGAGATTTGCTCACCCTCGGACAAGCTCAAGGCGGCAATCTCTTCTTGGGTCGGCGCAAAGACCCCCCGCTCCAGCCATTTCGACGCGGTTTTCATTCCACGGCTGGACATGTCTTCGGTGAAGGATGTCAGATGCGTCAGCGATTGTTCGACCCGTGGCATGCGCTCGCGGATGAACGAGCCCGAGCCCTGACGCTGTTCGATCACGCCCTCCTGGACAAGCTCTTGAATCGCCTTTCGCACGGTGACGCGCGAAAGGTCCGTGATCTCGACAAGTTCTCTCTCGGAAGGAAGCGACGATTTGGGGGGCAGAACACCCGTATCAATGCCCTCCTGCAGCCTTCGCCGCAGTTGGACATATCTCGGCCCATTATCAGCGGTCAGCCAGGAATCCGAACGCAGAAAATCAGCAATGCTCATGTTCGACCTCCTTTGCCAAGGCGAGCGCCCCGTCGAGCGGTTCTCCTAACGGCGCGCGCAGGTCGGATTGCATGTTTTCGGGCAGATACGACGCGTATTGACCACCAATACCGCCCGTCAGGCACAGCGCGGTTCCCGGGTTCCACCCCAAATGCGTGGCGGTATCCGCCAGATAGGCAGCACCTGCCCGCATGATTTGTTGCGCAACCACGTCGTCATCTTGGGCAGCCATGGTCACTTTTGGTGCAATCGCACCAAACTGCGCAGGGTCTGCAGCCCCCGCAAAGCGAACGATCCCGGCAGGTCCGTCATGCTCGGACAGCAAAGTGGTCAAAAGGTCCGAACGGGCCTGCGTTCCATCAAACGCACGCAATGCCAAGGACAATGCCATCCTTCCAACCCACTGGGCCGAGGCTTCATCCCCCAAGACCGAGCCCCAGCCACCGGCAAAGCGCATGTCTCTACCAGTTTGTCTGGCCAGAAATGAGCCTGTACCACAATGGGCAATCAGCCCGTCCTGCGCACCCAGCGCCCCGCGCAAGGCTGCGGGACGATCATCCTCTATCCGGGCGTGCTTTAGACCAAGCGCATCCCTCAAACGAGTTGCGATCGCCTGATCCGTGACCCCAGCCAAACCAACAAAGGCAGGACTTGCCAACAAGCCCTCAACCCCGATGCCAAGCTTGCCAGACAGCCGGTCTAACCCCAGCTTTATCTGTGAAACGCCAGCCTGAAAATCAGTCGAGACGTTTGCAGCGCCAACTTCAACGCTGTGAGCGATTCCAGCAACTTCACAGGCCACACGACAGCGCGTTCCACCGCCATCAATGGCCAGCACAGCATTATTCAGGGACTCAGTCATGACAATACCAATACAATACCTATTTCGATTAGAAAAGCCTCGTTTTATGCTATTTTCGCCAATATCTCGATTTTTCCTTTAAAATCAGCACCCAAATAATACCGAAAAGAAAATGTTGGACAGGTGGTATTAAATAGGTATTGTAATCGGGAAACCTGGGAGGGGATTCTCTTGACGCTGCCGTCAACCGAACAACTGCACCGCGACGCCGCCAGCCTGAGCCGCGAAGACCTGACAGGGTCGGCGCTGTTGCTGGCCGAGGGGCAGATCGCTGCGGCAGCGGCGGTGCGTTCGGCCACGCAGGCTATTGCATTGGGCGCCGCTGCGATGGCCGAGACACTCCGGTCGGGCGGCATGCTGCACTATGTTGCGGCGGGCTCGTCCGGTTTGATGGCGGCGGCTGACGCGCAAGAGCTGGGCGGAACATTCTCGATCACGCCGGATCAGTTGCGGATTCACATGGCTGGTGGTCTTCCGACGGGTGTCGAGATGCCGGGTGATTCCGAAGACGCCGACGGTGACCTGCGTGAAGCGCTGAACAGTTTGTCAGCCCGGGACACGGTGATCGCCGTATCCGCAAGCGGGTCGACCCCCTACACGATGACAGCCGCAGGCATCGCCCGTGCAAAAGGCGCGACCTTGATCGGCATCGCCAATAACGCCAACAGTCCCCTGCTGACACAGACCAACATACCGATCCTGCTAGCCACCCCGCCCGAACTGATTTCGGGATCAACGCGGATGGGCGCGGGAACGGCGCAAAAGATCGCTTTGAATATGCTGTCGTCGCTGATGGCGCTGGACCTTGGCCACGTACATGGCGGCATGATGGTCAACCTGCGCGCAGACAATGACAAACTGCGCGCCCGCGCGGCCGGAATCGTCACCCGCATTGCCGAGGTGGACACAGACGCAGCAAAGCGCGCACTGGAAGCAACGCGCGGTGATGTGAAGCCCGCCGTGCTTGTCGCCGCAAAAGGTGTTTCGGCATCCGAAGCCACCGAACGCCTACGAACATCAGACGGAATCCTAACGGCCGCACTGGCCATAGAATAATAACCATCAATCGGGAGAATATGGATGACTAAGAATAGCTTGAAACTTGCTCTGCTAGGCACGACGCTGATGGCGTCGGCTGCCTATGCGGATGATGTGACCCTGACCATCGAGAGCTGGCGAAATGACGACCTGACCCTATGGCAGGACCAGATCATCCCTGCGTTTGAGGCCAAACACCCCGGCATCAAAGTGCAATTTACACCCTCGGCCCCGGCAGAATACAACGCTGTCCTGAACTCGAAACTGGATGCGGGCTCGGCTGGCGATCTGATCACCTGCCGTCCTTTCGATGCATCACTGGCCCTCTATGAGGCCGGCCACCTGAGCGACCTGTCCGGTGTCGAAGCGATGAACAACTTCTCGGATGTCGCCAAGTCGGCCTGGCAAACGGATGACGGCTCGGCCAGCTTCTGCGTTCCCATGGCATCGGTGATCCACGGGTTCATCTATAACAAGGACGCGTTTGCCGAACTGGGTATCGAAGTTCCCACAACCGAGGACGAGTTCTTTGCCGCCCTCGACAAGATCAAGGAAGACGGCACTTATATCCCGATGGCGATGGGCACCAACGACCAGTGGGAAGCCGCCACTATGGGTTATAACAACATCGGCCCGAACTATTGGAAAGGCGAAGAGGGCCGCCAGGCGCTGATCGCGGGCGAGCAAAAGCTGACCGATGAAGCCTGGACCGCCCCCTATGCCACCCTGGCCCGTTGGGGCGCTTATCTGGGTGACGGATATGAGGCGCAGACCTATCCCGACAGCCAGAACATCTTTACCCTGGGTCGCGCAGCCGTCTACCCTGCGGGATCCTGGGAAATTTCGGGCTTCAATGCGCAGGCCGATTTCGAAATGGGCGCCTTTAAGCCGCCAGTCCAGAATGCGGGCGATACCTGCTATATCTCGGACCACACCGACATTGGCATTGGTATGAATGCGGCCACCGCGAATCCCGAAGCTGCCGAAACGTTCCTGGCCTGGGTCGCAAGCCCGGAATTCGCCGAAATCTTCGGCAACGCCCTGCCTGGCTTCTTCCCGCTCTCGAACACTCCGGTCGAGCTGCAGGATCCGCTGGCCAAGGAAATCGTAGGCTGGCGCGAAGAGTGTGAATCGACCATCCGCTCGACCTATCAAATCCTGTCGCGTGGCACACCGAACCTTGAAAACGATACCTGGGGCGCTTCGGTTGCCGCCATCAAAGGCGCAAAATCCCCCGAGGAACTGGGTGCCGAACTGCAGGAAGGCCTGGCCTCCTGGTACGCTCCGCATCAGTAAGCTGATCCATACCCGGGCGGTGCCGACCGCCCGGGTAACTCCGACACCCCTTTGAAAGCAATCCCATGACCCGCCCCCGCATCCGCTGGCATATCGTTGTATTTCTGGCACCTGCCGTACTCGTCTATACCGCTGTGATGATTTTCCCGCTGTTCAACACACTGCGCCTTGCACTGTATACAGAGGTTGATCAGGCTCGCGTGTTTGTCGGATTGCAGAATTTCCGGACGCTGTTTTTCGATCCCAACTGGTCGGATCAGTTCTGGAATGCTCTGGGTAATAATTTTTGGTTCTTCCTGATCCATATGTTGGTTCAGAACCCGATCGGCATCGCGCTGGCCGCCCTTCTCAGCCACCCCCGCCTACGGTTTGCGGCCCTCTATCGCTCGGCCATCTTCATTCCAACGATCCTCAGCTTTGTGATCGTGGGCTTTGCCTGGAAACTGATCCTGTCACCGATCTGGGGCATAGCGCCCTCGATGCTGGACGCGGTTGGGCTAAAGTCGCTCTTTGCGCCATGGTTGGGCAAAGAGGAATACGCGCTGACCACGCTGGCGCTGATCTCGGTCTGGCAGTTCGTAGGCATCCCGATGATGCTGATCTATGCCGCCCTGCTGACCATCCCCGAAGAAATCCTTGAGGCCGGAGAGATCGACGGCATCACCGGGGCCTCGGCTTTCTGGAAGATCAAACTGCCGCTGATCCTGCCCTCGATCGGGATCATCTCGATCCTGACCTTTGTGGGAAATTTCAACGCATTCGACCTGATCTATGCCTCACAAGGCGCGCTGGCGGGGCCGGATTTCTCAACCGATATTCTAGGTACTTTCATGTATCGCACATTCTTCGGCTTCCAGTTGCAACTAGGCGACCCGCATATGGGATCGGCCATCGCCGGGGCCATGTTCGCAATCATCCTGGTGGGCGTCTGTATCTATCTGTTCGGCATCCAGACCCGGATGCGCCGGTATCAACTGTGAGGGCCAAGTGATGAACAAAGCACGCCAAAACCCCCTCAACACCGCAGCAATGCATGCCGGGTTGATCCTGTACACGCTGATCGCGCTGTTCCCGGTCTTTGTGATCCTGATCAACAGCTTCAAAACCCGCCGGTCGATCTTTCGCGAACCGCTGGCCCTGCCCAACGCAGACAGTTTTTCGCTGATCGGCTATGAGACGGTGATGAAGCAGGGAGATTTCTTCCTCTACTTTCAGAACTCGATGATCGTCACCGTGGCGTCGTTGTTCTTTATCCTGCTGTTCGGTGCCATGGCGGCCTATGCGCTGTCCGAATACCAGTTCAAAGGCAACCTGCTGATGGGCCTGTATCTGGCACTGGGGATCATGATTCCGATCCGCATCGGCACTGTCGCAATCCTTGAGATGATGGTGGCGACCGGGTTGGTGAACTCACTTTGGGCGCTGATCCTGGTCTATACGGCACAGGGTTTGCCGCTGGCTGTGTTCATCCTGTCCGAATTCATGCGACAGGTCAGTGATGATCTTAAGAATGCCGGGCGCATTGATGGGCTGTCGGAATATACGATCTTCTTCCGCCTGGTGCTGCCACTGGTGCGGCCCGCCATGGCGACGGTGGCGGTGTTCAACATGATCCCGATCTGGAACGACCTTTGGTTCCCGCTGATCCTGGCCCCCGCCGAAGAGACCAAGACCCTGACGCTGGGCAGCCAGGTCTTTATCGGTCAATTTGTCACCGACTGGAACGCGGTCCTGTCAGCCTTGTCGATGGCAATCCTGCCGGTCCTGGTTCTCTATGTCATATTCTCACGCCAGCTGATCCGCGGCATCACGTCAGGGGCTGTCAAATGACACGTGTTCTGATCGCAGGTCTTGGCAATATGGGGTTCAGCCACGCGCTGGCCCATCACCATCACCCGGACGTGCAAATTGCTGGGCTGGTGAACCGATCCGGGCGCGTGGATGACCCCGATCTGGCGGATTATCCTGCCTATTCGGATTTCGAAACCGCGCTGGCCGAAACGAACCCGGATCTGGTCGTGATCGCCACCTATTCCGACAGCCATGCGGATTATGCCTGTGCGGCGATGGAAGCCGGGGCGCATGTCTTTGTAGAGAAACCGCTGGCCACCAATGTCGCTGATGCGCGGCGCGTGGTCGAAACCGCCACCCGACTGAACCGCAAATTGGTTGTTGGCTACATCCTGCGCCACCACCCCTCGTGGGTGCGGCTGATTGCCGAGGCCCGCAACCTGGGTGGGCCTTATGTATTCCGCCTGAACCTGAACCAGCAATCCAGCGGCGCGGAATGGGAGACGCATAAAGCGTTGATGCAGACCACCTCGCCCATCGTGGATTGCGGCGTTCACTATGTCGATGTGATGTGTCAGATCACCGATGCCCGGCCCGTCCGTGTCCACGGAATGGGTCTGCGCCTGTCAGATGAGATCGCGCCCGACATGTACAATTACGGGCAGTTTCAGGTGGTTTTCAATGACGGCTCGGTCGGCTGGTATGAGGCCGGCTGGGGCCCGATGATGTCGGAAACCGCGTTCTTCGTGAAAGATATAGTGTCGCCCAACGGTTCGGTCTCGATCACCGACGGGAACAAGGGCGCCTCGGCGGATATTGACGGCCACACAAAGGTTGGCGGTCTGCTAGTCCACACACCGCAAGGCGACCACACAATCGACATGCCAGGTGAACCCGGTCACCAGGAACTCTGCGATGCCGAACAGGGCTATATGCTGCGCGCCATCGCCGAAGACATAGACCTGACGCGTCATATGAATGACGCTGTCCAATCCCTTGCCATTTGCCTGGCCGCAGATGAAAGCATCCGCACTGGCCAGCCCGTTTCCTTTGAGGAGCAAGCGACATGACCGCCCTGACGCTGAACAAAATCAATAAATCCTTCGGCAATGTCCATGTCCTAAAAGACATCACGCTTGAAGTCGAAGACGGCGAGTTTGTCGTCTTTGTCGGCCCTTCGGGCTGTGGTAAGTCCACCCTGCTGCGGGTGATTGCGGGGCTCGAGGATGCATCGTCCGGTGAGATCAACATTGGAGGTCAGCAAGTCAATCTGGTGCCGCCGTCCAAGCGTGGGATCGCGATGGTGTTCCAAAGCTATGCGCTCTATCCGCATCTCAGCGTGCGGGGCAACATGACCCTGGCGCTGAAACAGGAAAAACAATCCAAGTCAGTGATCGAAGACCGAGTCGCCATTGCCAGTCGAATGCTGAACCTGGAACCCTATCTGGACCGCTTCCCGTCCGAACTCTCAGGCGGTCAGCGTCAGCGGGTTGCCATTGGCCGCGCCATCGTGCGCGAACCCAAACTGTTCCTGTTTGATGAGCCTCTGTCCAACCTGGACGCCGCGCTGCGGATGAACACACGGATCGAGATCGCCAACCTGCACCGCGCGCTGGATGCGTCGATGATCTATGTCACCCATGATCAGACCGAGGCCATGACATTGGCCGACAAGATCGTCGTTCTGCGTGACGGCCAGGTAGAACAGATCGGCAGCCCGATGGAGCTGTATAACAACCCCGCCAACCAGTTCGTGGCGGGGTTCCTCGGCTCGCCGTCAATGAATTTTCTGCCTCAAGGATTGCTCAACGAAAGCGGTCAGAACACGATCGGCATTCGGCCCGAGGATCTGTTCCTTGCAGATGACGGCCCGCTTACTGCACGCGTCAGCCATGTTGAGAAGCTGGGCGGAGACACAAATGTCATCGCGCAGATCAACGAACACGCCATAACCGCCCGGCTGTTTGGCCAGCATGCGATATCCGAAGGGCAGGAATTGCGACTCGCCTATTCTCCGGACAAGGCCTATCGGTTCAATCCAGAAGGTCAGCGCCTTACCTGACCGCTTTTTCACTGGCAAATTACTAATAAAACACGCTTTGATCAGTCCGTTTTGACGGGCTGGTCCAATCGGCGTATCCTAACGCATCCCGAGTAAATCTGTTTCCTGAGTATCCCGGCGCCATCGTTATTGGCGCTGTTATCACCCTGTCACATATGCCCCCTAAATCCGTTTCATCGACTTTTCACAGACAGCCAGGAGCAATCCATGAAAGACGTTGACCCTACCACACTTTCCGCCGACGACTGGGACGAGCTGCATTTCCCCCGCCCCGAAGAAAACGACTTTGACCGTGTCGTCGAAAGCGCCATTTCCCGCCGTGGATTTCTGTCCGGCGTCGTGGCCTTCGGCTCTGGCGCGGCTGCGTTGGGAACCGGCCTGCTTGGCTCGACCTCGGCGCAGGCACAGGCTGCATCCCGCTTTGCCTTCACACCAATCGCCGCACAGACCGACGGCACCGTCCATGTGCCCGAAGGGTACGACTGGCAGATCCTGATGCGTTGGGGTGATCCACTGTTTTCGGATGCCGATGGCTATGACCTCGTCGAGGGCGGCCCGGTCGAGACCTCGGACCGCATCTTTGGCGAGAATACCGACGGCATGGAGACCTTTACCTTCCAGGGTCATGAGCTGATTGCGATCAATCACGAATATCCGAACGGTAAAATCAACCTGCCCGCCGCGCAGGAAGGTGTTCCGGCCAGTGCTGACGACGTGCGCAAACTGCAAAACCTGCAGGGCGTGACCGTAATGGAAATCACCGAAGGCCCCGAGGGCTGGTCCGTGGTCAAGGACAGCCCGTTCAACCGGCGCATTCACCACAACACTGAGATGAACATCGTCGGCCCCGCCGCTGGCCACGACCTGCTGAAGACCGAGGCCGACCCGGCCGGCACAACCTCGCTGGGCACCATGAACAACTGCGGTGCAGGCAAGACGCCCTGGGGCACGTATCTGACCTGCGAAGAGAACTTTAACGGCTATTTCGGCTCCAGCGACGAAAACGCCAGCTACGATCAGAAGGTTGCGGACGGCTTCAAGCGCTATGGTGTCAAAGCCGAAAGCTGGAATGGCTACGAACTGTTCGATCCGCGGTTCGACACCTCCAAAAACCCAAACGAGCCGCACCGAGTGGGATGGATCGTTGAAATCGACCCGACCAAACCCGACAGCACCCCGGTCAAACACACCGGTCTTGGCCGTTTCAAGCATGAGAATGCCGAGGTAACTCTGTCCGCTGATGGCCGCGTGGTTGTCTATATGGGTGATGATGAGCGGGGCGAGTATCTGTACAAATTCGTCTCGAACGGCACCTATCAGCCCGGCGGCGAAACCCAGAGCCTGTTGAACGACGGCACGCTTTATGTGGCCAAATTCGATGACGACATGACAGGCACCTGGCTGCCGCTGACGCCGGATGCAACCGGCATGGATGCGGCGGATATTGCGATCTTTACCCGAATGGCGGCATCCAAAGCAGGCGGCACCACAATGGACCGCCCTGAATGGGTGGCGTCCAGCCCAGTAGCGGTCGAAGCCTATTGCTGCCTGACCAACAACAAGAACCGCGGCGTGAAACCAAATGCCGGAGGCGACGATACGTCGACCAATGGACCCAACCCGCGTGAGGCCAATAAATATGGCCAGATCGTTCGCTGGAAACCGGATAATGACGACCACGCAGCCGATGCGTTCGTCTGGGATCTCTATGTCATGGCCGGCAATCCGACTGTGCATTCTGACGCCCGCGCCGGGTCGGCCAATGTGAACGAGGGCAACCTGTTCAACTCACCCGACGGGATGACCATCGACTCGACCGGTCTGGTCTGGATCCAGACCGACGGCAATGACGACAATGAAGAAGACTTCGCAGGCCACGGCAACAACCAGATGCTGGTCGGCGATCCGGTCACAGGCGAAATCGCCCGTTTCATGACCGGTCCAAACGGGTGTGAGGTCACGGGTCTGGCCTGGTCCAGCGATCTGCGCACCATGTTTGTCGGCATCCAGCATCCCGGCAGCGAATGGCCGGATGGTGGCACACCGCGCTCGTCGGTGATCACGATCAAGCGCACCGATAACGGGCTGGTCGGTTAAGCTGTTCCAGATTGTCCCCGGTCCTATGGGTCGGGGACGTCTATTCCTCAGATATCCTCACCGGGCGGCTCCAACGGTCCGCCTGGAGCCATCAAGTGGCGCTCGGACAGCCAGGGATTAAGCTCCAAAGCATGTGACAGTGCCGCACGGGCTTCATCTATCCGATGCAAGCCAAGCAGCGTCAGGGCGCGCCCGCTGATCGCCGCGACATGGTTCGGAGACAGCTCGATCGCCTTGTCCAGATCCGGCAACGCAGATGCGAAATCCTGGCTAAGATAATATGCAAAGGCGCGCTGATTGTACCCCTCGGCATAGTGCGGGCAGTATTCGATGAGCTTGTCAAACTCCTCGATGGCGCCCCGAAGGTCCCAGCCACTGCGGCGGGTCATGCCCCGGTCCAGCACGGCCTGCGCAACAGCGTCGGGCGCATCGGTCCAGAACTCCCATAACTGATTGGAAAATGTCTGGGCTTCGGCCTCGTTTCCAACATCCTGAATTTGCGCGATTACGGCCGAGATGCTTTCGGTATGATCCGGCGAGGACGGGCATTCTTCAGACCAGGCGACACCCGGAGGGGCCGCCAACACTAGCAGAGGGAACACAAAACGCTTCATACGCGTATGGTGACGCGCTTGCGCAATTCGTCAACCCACCCTGTCCAAAGCGCCTGAAACAACGGTTTCCTTAACTGCCTCCATCGCCACAAAGGTCGAGGTATTCGCCACATGCGGAAGCGAGGATATCTTCTCAGCCAAAACGGCGCGGTATTCCGACATTGAACCAGTGCGGATTTTCAGCAGATAGTCGAAATTCGACGCGATCATATGAGCTTGCTCGATTTCGGGCACCTTGCGGACTGCGGCGTTAAACTCGGCCAGTGCCTTCTCTCTCGTGTCGGTCAGGCGCACCTCGACAAAAGCCACATGGTCCAGCCCCAGTCGGATCGGGTCCAGTAGGGCGCGATACCCGGTGATCACCCCGCTAGCCTCAAGTCGCTTTAGACGCGCCTGGGTTGGGGATTTCGACAGCCCGATCCGCCGCGCTAGGTCGGCAACTGATATGCGCCCATCCTCTGAGAGAATCGCCAAGATCGCTCGATCAAACCGATCCAAATCCGGAAAGTTCATTTGCACGGCATTATCCCCTAAATACAGTCCATCCGACCAGATGAATTAAAAAATACGGCAATCGTCCTGAGAAATCGACATTATATTCAACAAAAGCCTGGAGGATTCATGTCACACAGCCTGAGCACCCATATCGACAGCCAAACCTACGCTGATCAAACCGCCGTTCTCGACAATCTTATCGATCATGCCGCGCTGTCTGAAACTGATCGCGCCCAAATCTGTGCGGCAGCCGCCCAGCTTGTGCGTGATATTCGATCCAGTACATCGCCGGGCATGATGGAGGTGTTTCTGGCCGAATATGGCCTGTCTACCGATGAGGGCGTGGCGCTGATGTGTCTGGCCGAAGCGCTGCTGCGCGTGCCGGATGCCGACACGATCGATGCTCTCATCGAAGACAAGATCGCGCCGTCCGACTGGGGCAAGCATCTTGGGCAATCCTCCTCGCCGCTGGTGAATGCCTCGACTTGGGCGCTGATGCTGACCGGTAAAGTCCTCGACGACGGCAAGCCCTCGCCTGTCAGTGCCCTGCGAGGTGCGATCAAAAGACTGGGTGAACCGGTTATCCGCACGGCCGTCGGGCGCGCAATGAAGGAAATGGGTCGTCAGTTCGTGCTGGGCGAGACCATCCAGTCGGCCATGGAACGTGCCAGCGGGATGGAGACCAAGGGCTATACCTATTCCTACGATATGCTGGGTGAAGCCGCACGGACCGAGGCCGACGCGGCCCGATATCATTTGTCTTATTCCCGTGCCATCACCGCCATTGCAGAGGCCTGCACCCATGATGACATTCGCGCCAATCCAGGCATCTCGGTCAAGCTGTCAGCGCTGCACCCCCGGTATGAGTTGGCCCAGGAACAGCGTGTGATGGCCGAGCTTGTCCCGCGCCTGCGCGCTCTGTGCCTTTTGGCCAAAGCCGCTGGCATGGGCCTGAACATCGACGCCGAAGAGGCCGACCGCCTGTCGCTGTCCCTGCAGGTCATCGAAGCGGTGATGGCCGAGCCTGCACTCGCAGGATGGGACGGGTTCGGAATTGTGGTTCAGGCCTATGGTCCGCGTGCCGGAATCGCTCTGGACGCGCTCTATGGAATGGCCGAGCGCTATGACCGCAAACTGATGGTGCGGCTGGTCAAAGGCGCCTATTGGGATACCGAAATCAAGCGCGCTCAGGTTGAAGGCGTAGAGGGTTTTCCGGTGTTTACCAGCAAGGCCGTGACCGATGTCTCCTATATCGCCAATGCGCGAAAATTGCTGGGCATGACCGACAGGATCTATCCGCAGTTTGCCACCCATAACGCCCATACGGTCAGTACAATTCTGCAAATGGCAACTGATCAGCCTTTCGAATTTCAGCGGCTGCACGGGATGGGAGAAACCCTGCACCATCTGGTTAAGAACGCAAACAACACACGCTGCCGCATATATGCGCCTGTCGGGGCCCATCGTGACTTGCTGGCCTACCTGGTGCGGCGACTGCTTGAGAATGGTGCAAACTCTTCATTCGTGAACCAAATCGTGGATGATACTGTTCCCCCAGAGGAGGTTGCGGCCGATCCGTTTCTCACTCTCCTCGAACCGGCGCGCGCCATTCCAACCGGACCCGAGCTGTTTCAACCCGAGCGGCCCAATTCGCAGGGGTTTGACCTGCGGCACATTCCCACTTTGGACCGGGTCAACGCCGCGCGGGACGCGTTTCGGACGCATCACTGGTATGCGCGCCCGTTGTTGTCCGGCGATGCGCGGCCCGATGACGATCAGCCCATCGTCAACCCCGCACAGTCGCGGGATCGCCCCGGTGCCGTTGCCCCGGCCAGCGCACAAGATGTCGAGCTTGCTTTGACTGCAGCCACCCCCTGGCAGGTAGTGGCAGATCAACGCTCGCAGGTTCTGAATGCCGCCGCCGACCTTTACGAGACCCATTTCGGTGAACTTTTCGCCCTGCTGGCCCGTGAGGCTGGTAAGTCCCTGCCCGATGCAGTCGCCGAACTGCGCGAGGCGGTAGATTTCCTGCGCTATTATGCGGCGAATATACCCGACGCAGAACCAGCGGGTGTGTTCACCTGTATCAGCCCGTGGAACTTTCCGCTGGCCATTTTCACCGGTCAATTATCCGCCGCTTTGGCCACTGGGAATGCGGTATTGGCAAAGCCCGCACCGCAGACACCATTGATCGCGCATCGCGCCGTTGAATTGCTGCACGAGGCCGGAGTGCCACGCAGCGCGCTACAGTTGCTGCCGGGCGGTCCATCGGTGGGCGCAGCCCTGACCTCGGACCCGAGGGTGTCGGGAGTGGCCTTTACCGGCTCGACCGGGACCGCCCTGAAAATCCGTGCGGCCATGGCCGGAAACTTGCGACCGGGAACGCCTCTGATCGCGGAAACCGGTGGCTTGAATGCGATGATCGTGGACAGCACCGCCCTGCCCGAACAGGCGGTTCAGTCGATCATCGAAAGCGCATTCCAATCAGCGGGACAAAGGTGCTCGGCGTTGCGCTGTCTTTATGTCCAAGAAGACATTGCCGATGATCTTCTGACTATGCTGACAGGGGCCATGGACGCGCTGCTGGTTGGCGATCCCTGGCTGATTTCAACCGATTGCGGCCCCGTGATCGACGAAGATGCCCGCCTTGGAATCGCTGATCACATCGCATTGGCACGGTCCGAAGGGCGTGTCCTGAAAGAGATGTCCGTCCCTGGCGACGGCACGTTCATCGCCCCAACCCTTATCGAAATCCCCGGCATTGCCGAGTTGGAGCGCGAGGTGTTTGGCCCCGTCCTGCATGTAGTGCGGTTCAATTCCTCGGAGTTGGATCAGATCATCGCCGATATCAACGCCACAGGATACGGGCTGACCTTTGGCCTGCACACACGGATCGACGACCGCGTTCAGCACATCACCGAAGCTGTTCATGCCGGAAACATCTACGTCAATCGCAACCAGATCGGCGCCATAGTTGGATCGCAACCCTTTGGCGGCGAGGGTCTGTCGGGGACCGGCCCAAAGGCGGGCGGGCCGAACTACCTGACCCGTTTCTGCGCCCCGGACCGGCAGGTCAGTCCCGAGCAATGGTCCACCGATATGACCGATCTACCATTGCCAGAAGGAAAATCTGCTGAGATCAAGGCGCGGTTGCTGCCCGGTCCGACGGGTGAATCGAACCGCCTGAGTGAATTCTCACGCGCACCGCTATTGTGTATGGGTCCCGGAGTTGAAGCCGCACAAGCGCAGGCCAACGCGGTCAAAGCACTGGGCGGGCGGGCTATCACTGCTATCGGCGCGTTAGACCTGCACCGGCTTGAAAACCTGACTGGCTTCTCGGGCGTATTGTGGTGGGGCAACGACGCAACCGGTCAGGAAATCGAGCGTCATCTGTCCCGGCGTGCAGGCCCGATCATCCCTCTGATCCCCGGCCAGCCAGATCGCACCCGCGTTCTGGGAGAACGACATGTCTGTGTCGACACCACTGCTGCGGGTGGGAATGCCGCATTGCTGGGGGGTGCGGCCTAAACAGGCCTTGACGCTGGGCAGCCAACCGCCCAGCGTCGCACCATGTTTCCAATTCGTGACCATAACCCTTCGGGACGCACACCGTATGTCATCTATCTGTTGATGGCTGCAAATATCCTGATTTTCCTCAGCTATGCGGGAAGCATGGAGAACCAGCGACTGATCACCCAGCTGTATACCGACTATGCGGTGGTGCCCGCCCGGATTACGGACGGCTATACGCTTGAGACCCTTGTGACCTCGATGTTCCTGCATGGCGGCTGGATGCATCTGGCAGGAAACATGCTGTTCCTGTGGATCTTCGGCGACAACCTCGAAGACGAAATGGGCCACCTGCCCTTTCTGCTGTTCTATCTTGCCGCGGGTATCGGGGCCGGTCTGATCCACGTCGTCACAGCGCCACAATCTCTGGTTCCTACGATTGGTGCGTCTGGCGCAATAGCTGGCGTCATGGGTGGCTATTTGTTGATGTTCCCCAAAGCGCGCGTGGACATCCTGCTTGTTCTGGTGATCTATTTCCGTGTCTTCTCGATCCCGGCGTTTGTCATGCTAGGCGTATGGCTGGGTATGCAGTTCATTGGGAGCCTGTCCAGCAACCCCGACGAGGGCGGCGTCGCCTATTGGGCCCATACCGGGGGCTTCCTTGTTGGTTTGCTCTTGTGCATACCCCTTTGGTTGCGGCGCGGCGCGAGTGACTATTGGAACCGCACCCATGGGCATCCGCCCCATCCAGAGCACAAATACAAGCTGTCACAATCCCGCATCCCCCGCATCCCGCGCCGGTAAGCGCCCACCGCTGAGCAAGGTAACCTCTTGCGCGGCGGCTTGTACCAATTGGCCCAATTCCGGCGCGCGTTCAGTGCTGAACCGGGCGGTAGGGCCAGATACGGAAATGCCCGCACAGGGTTCCCCCCGGTCGTTGAAGATGGCCGCACCGATGCATGACATCCCCTCGTATCGTTCCTCCCGATCATGCGACCACCCGCGGGCCCGGGTCTGATCCAGATCGCTTTGTAGTGCATCGCCGGGCACCAGTGTTTGAGGCGTGAAGACCTTTGTGTCCAACGTGCCCAGCGCTTTGATCAATGCAGCCTCGTTCAACGCGGCCAAGATCGCCTTACCGGTGCCCGAGGCATACATCGGTGTCCGCGCGCCCGGAGGAAAAAAGGCCCGGATCGGATTGGCCGTTTCGACCTGCCCCACAAACACCACTTCGGCCCCGTCCGGAACGGCTAGATTCGCCGTCTCGCCGCTATCTTGCATCAGCCGGCGTAAAATGGGCCTTCCGATTTCGATAACACCATTACGGCGTAGAAAGGACGCTCCGGTGCGATAGGTCTCGATCCCGATCATCCATTCTTGACGCTCTTCATCAAAGGCGACGAAACCGTGCTTCTGCAGCGTCACCAGAATTCGGTGTGTTGTGGCCGTGGGCACATCAACTTCGCGCGCCAAATCGCTGAGTGCTGCGCGTTCCAGACGGGCCACTGTGGTCAAAACGCTAAGCGCCCGATCCAGCGATTGCATGGTCCCGGCCGAGCTTTCCTTGAACAGCGATTTTGGTCTGCCGCGTGGCCTTTTCTGCGTTTCCATCCCAGGCATTTCCTTTCAGCTGTCCAAAGTTTCTCGCGTCCGGATTTCTTGTACGTAAAATTGAAAAACGGAAAAGTTTAATATATCAGTAGCTTAATATTTATCTTCAATAAATGAAAATATTTTTCAAGAAAATTGCGTAATGCAGCTTTTTCCCGGACACTTATCTCCAAAGCAGAGGAACAAGCCATGTCGAACCAAAACCCGGTTTTCATTCCCGGCCCGACCAACATACCTGATAGATTGCGCCTGGCCATGCAGGTCCAGACGCAGGATCATCGCGCGCCGGACTTTGTCCAGACATTTGCACCCGTACTGGAAGACACCAAGAAGGTCTTTGATACCGTTGCGGCCCAGATCGTTACCTTTCCCGCCAGCGGCACAGGTGGATGGGAGGCTGCAATCACCAACACGCTCAGCCCCGGTGATAAGGTCCTGATTGCGCGCTATGGCGTTTTCAGCCACCGCTGGATTGATCTGTGCACACGTCACGGGCTTGACGTTCAGGTCATCGACTGCCCTTGGGGCAGCGGCGCTCCCGCTGACCAATTTCAGACTGTTCTGAGTGGGGACAAAGCGCATGAAATTCGCGCCGTTCTGGTCACTCATAATGAAACGGCAACAGGAGTGCTTTCGGATATCGGGGCTGTAAGACGGGCGATGGATGCCGCCAATCATCCGGCGCTTTTGATGGTGGACTGCGTCAGCTCTTTGGCCTCTGTACCGTTCGAGTTCGACCGCTGGGGCGTCGACATCGCGGTTTCGGGATCGCAGAAGGGATTCATGCTGGCCACTGGCATGGCCATCCTTTGCGTCAGCCAGAAAGCGCTGGACGCGATGGAAACCGCAGAGCTGCACCGGACCTTTTTCGATTTCCGGGATATGATGGCGGCCAATGCGACCGGAGGGTTTCCCTATACACCACCTCTGCAACTGATCTACGGGCTGCGTGAAAGCCTGAAGATGCTGTTTGAAGAAGGCTTACCGAATGTTTACGCCCGTCATCATCGGCTTGCCGAGGGCGTCCGGCGCGCCGTCGATGCTTGGGGGCTGGAACTGGTTGCTCAATCGCCAGACCTTTACTCGGACACGGTCAGCGCAATCTACGTGCCCGAAGGGTTCGACAGCAACATTCTGACCGACCATGCCTTTAACACCTACGGGATGTCCTTTGGTGTTGGCTTGGGCCAGTTGCACGGCAAGGCGTTCCGTATCGGGCATCTGGGCAGTCTGACAGATGCGATGGTCCTGTCCGGACTCTGTACGATCGAGATGGCAATGGCCGATCTAAGCTATCCGATCACGTTGGGCTCTGGCGTCGCCGCAGCCCAGGAACACTTTCGCGCCACTCCCGGCAACCGAACCGAGGCCGCGGCGTAAGGAGAATGACAATGTTGGATCACCCCTCTGCCGCGGATCTGACGATCGAGGACATGCGTGTCGCGCATGATCGGATCAAACCGCATATCCGCCGAACTCCGGTCATGGCTTCGGACCACCTGAATGACCTGACCGGCGCGCAGCTGTTCTTCAAATGCGAAAATTTCCAAGAAGCCGGGGCCTTTAAGGTGCGTGGGGCCTGCAACGCTGTATTCGGCCTTGCAGACCATTTGATGCCCAAGGGTGTCTGCACGCATTCCAGCGGCAACCACGCCTTGTCTTTGTCTTATGCGGCCGGCCGCCGCGGTATTCCGTGCAATGTGGTCATGCCGCGCACAGCCCCGCAGGCCAAGAAGGATGCAGTTCGCCGATATGGCGGTACAATCACCGAATGTGACCCTTCGACAAGCTCGCGCGAAGCAACATTTGCCGAGGTTCAGGCCAGAACCGGTGGCGAATTTGTTCACCCCTATAACGACCCGCGTGTGATTACCGGTCAGGCCACCTGCTCCGCCGAACTGCTGGAACAGACTGGTGGTATGGACGCCGTTATCGCGCCCATCGGCGGTGGCGGCATGATTTCAGGCACCTGTCTGACGGTTTCGAACCTTGCGCCCGAGACCGCAATTTATGCAGCGGAACCGGAACAGGCGGATGACGCTTACCGGTCCTTCAAGGCCGGTCATATCATCGCAGATGACGCCCCCAAGACAGTCGCGGATGGGCTGCTGGTGCCCCTGAAAGAAAACACCTGGCATTTCGTATCCAACCACGTGACCGATATTTTTACCGCCTCGGAAGAGGAAATCATCGAAGCGATGAAACTGACCTGGAAGCACCTGCGCGTGGTGATGGAGCCATCTTCGGCGGTTCCTCTGGCAACCATTTTGAAGAACCCAGAGGTTTTCCGAGGCAAGCGCATTGGCGTCATCGTGACCGGTGGCAATGTAGACTTGGACAAACTGCCCTGGCTGAAAGGGTAAGGAGAAACAACATGAACAAGACCGTAAATTTTGAAGACCTCGAGGTCGGCTTCGACATCCCTGCCGCGATCGGCATGGACGAAAGCGAGATACAGACGCCTTGCCTGATCCTTGATCTGGACGCGCTAGAGAGCAACATCCGAAAGATGGGCGATTTCGCAAAGGCCCATGGGATGCGCCATCGTGTTCATGGCAAGATGCACAAATCGGTCGATGTGGCCAAGCTGCAGGAACGGATGGGCGGTTCGGTCGGCGTCTGCTGTCAGAAAGTGTCGGAAGCCGAGGTATTTGCCCGTGGCGGCATTACGGACATCCTTGTATCCAACCAGGTGCGCGACCCGGCCAAGATTGACCGACTGGCACGGCTGCCCAATTTCGGCGCGCGTATCATTGTCTGCGTGGACGACATCGACAATATCTCCGACCTGTCGGCTGCCGCTTCGCGTCACGGCACAGAACTGGAAGTGTTCATCGAGATCGACTGCGGCGCAGGGCGCTGTGGTGTAACCACGACACCGGCGGTCATCGAGATTGCCAAAGCTGTGCAAGCAGCGCCAAATCTGAAATTCACCGGCATTCAGGCCTATCAGGGTGCGATGCAACATCTCGACACCTATGAGGCCCGTAAAGAGAAGCTGGATGTAGCCATTGCCATGGTCAAAGACGCTGTCGCCGGGTTGAAAGCAGAAGGGATCGAGTGCGAACTGGTTTCGGGCGGCGGCACCGGTTCCTATTACTTCGAAAGTAACTCGGGCGTTTACAACGAATTGCAATGCGGCTCTTACGCCTTCATGGACGCGGATTATGGGCGGATTCTGGATCAGAACGGCCAGCGGATTGATCAGGGAGAATGGGAAAATGCGCTGTTCATCCTGACCAGCGTCATGAGCCACGCCAAAGCAGACAAGGCCATCTGCGACGCCGGCCTCAAGGCGCAATCGGTCGATAGCGGCCTGCCTTTTGTGTTCGGACGTGATGATGTCGAATACCTCAAGTGCTCGGACGAGCATGGGGTTATCGGGGATCCAGACGGCGTACTGAAGGTCAATGACAAGCTGCGGTTGGTGCCGGGCCACTGTGACCCCACCTGCAATGTCCATGATTGGTATGTGGGCGTACGGGGCGGCAAAGTCGAAGCCCTGTGGCCGGTCTCGGCCCGCGGGAAAGCCTATTGAGATGAGGGATGTTATGAAAAGCGACGGCCTGCTGATTGTAGGCGAAGATCTGTGTGAGAAACTGGTAGGACGCCAGCAGGCCTTTGACGCTGTACAAGCTGTGTTCGGTGCGATGGCTAAAGGTGGCGCGTGGAACTTTCCCGTTATCCGCGAGGCTTTGGGCCATGCCGACGCACTCTATGGGTTCAAATCGGGATTTGACCGCGACGGTCAGGTGCTGGGCCTCAAATCCGGTGGATACTGGCCGGGCAATGCGGCGAAGGGCCTGACCAACCACCAATCCACAGTGTTTCTGTTCGACCCCGATACCGGGCGATTGTCCGCGCTTGTCGGGGGCAATTACCTGACAGCGGTGCGCACAGCGGCCTCTTCGGCGGTTTCGATCGCGCATCTGGCGCGGCAAGACGCAAGAGTACTTGGCATGGTCGGGGCCGGACATCAGTCAACTTTCCAGCTGCGGGCGGCGGCGGAACAGCGCGACTTCGAAAAGGTCGTTGCCTGGAACCCGCATCCCGACATGCTGCCCCGCCTTGCAGCTGTGGCCACTGAGGTTGGGTTGGAATTCGAAGCCGTCAGCCAACAGGAGCTGGGCGCACAGGCGGATGTGATCATCACCATCACCTCGGCTTTTGAGCCGCTCTTGATGAAAGACTGGATCAAGCCCGGCACGCATCTGGCTTGCATGGGCACCGACACCAAAGGCAAACAGGAGGTTGACGCGGATCTCGTCGCCGCAGCGTCTGTCTTTACCGACGAGGTCGCCCAGTCCGTGACAATCGGCGAGTCCCAACATGCCATCAGCCTTGGCGCCTTGACCGAGGATGCAATCGCGCCCATCGGCGCCGTCATCAATGGTGACCACCCCGGTCGGACAAGCGACGATCAGATCACTCTGTTTGATGGAACCGGGGTCGGGTTGCAGGATCTTGCAGTCGCCTCTGTCGCTGCAAGATTGGCTGAAGAGGCGGATCTAGCCCAGCGCGCGACCCTCTGAAACGAAAAAGCGCGCCTCAATCGGGCGCGCTTGCTTGACCTGTCTGTTGGTGGCTCAGCCCCGGATGACCTTGGAAAACTGATCAAAGATGGGCTCGTTGGAACAGATGACCTCGCCGTCCTCCAGCACGTTACCTTCCGGGTTCAAAGCCTGCACAAAGCCACCGGCCTCTTTCACGATGATGATCCCGGCGGCAACATCCCAGGCATTCAGACGGCGTTCCCAAAAGCCTTCATACCGGCCAGCAGCAACATAAGCCATGTCCAGCGCTGCTGCGCCCCACCGACGTACACCGGCGCAGACCGGCATCAGACGTGCCAGATCCTGCAGGGTCGCAGGCAAGTCGGACCGTCCGCCAAAAGGCAGCCCGGTCGAAAAGATCGACTCGATCATGCGGTGACGACCCGAAACGCGGATACGGGTGTCGTTCATCCATGCGCCTTCGCCATTTTCTGCAAAGAACATCTCGTCCTTGGCGGCGTCATAGATCACACCGGCAACGATTTTGCCTTTATGTTCCAGCGCGATCGAGATCGCCCAGTGCGGCAGGCCGTGCAGAAAATTCGTGGTGCCATCCAGCGGATCCACAATCCAGCGGCGGGTGGGATCTTCGCCGGCAATCTCCCCGCCCTCTTCGGCCAGCCAGCCATAGGTCGGGCGCGCGCCAAGCAGTTCCTCTTTCAGGATCGCCTCGGCTGCAATGTCTGCCTTGGACACAAAATCCCCGGCGCCTTTCATCGACACCTGAAGGTTCTCGACTTCACGAAAATCCTTGACCAGTGAACGCCCCGCTTTGCGCGCGGCTTTGATCATGATGTTGAGGTTTGCACTGCCAACCATTGTCCAAAGGCTCCTGTCCGGTCAAACCGCGCGTATACTGGGGCAATGCGCCCTTGCCAAGAGGAATGATACGCATAGCAGACCCGCGTTTTGTGCCTATTGCTCCTGCAGCTTGCGCGCCTCGGTTTTGGCCAGCTTGATCAGCTCTTGCACAAAGGGTTTCTCAAGGTCCTCGGTGCGCACTGCAGCATAAAGGCGACGTGTTACGCCCGCCTTGGTCAGCGGGCGGGTAACATAGTCGGAATTATACTTCACCTCACGCACGACCCAGTCCGGCAGCACAGATATCCCCCGGTTCGACGCGACCAGCAATAGGATCACAGCGGTCAGCTCAACCTGCCGGATTGCGGCCGGTTCAACCCGCGCAGGGATCAGCAGCTGGCTGAATACATCCAACCGTGTACGTTCGACCGGATAGGTAATCAGGGTCTGGCCCCGAAAATCTTCGGCCTCAATGAACTCTTTCTGGGCAAGCGGGTGTGTCGAAGCCGCGACAAACACCGCGTCATAGTCAAAGAGTTCGATGAATTCGACACCGGGCAGATCTTCTGGGTCCGAGGAAACGACCAGATCGACCTCTTCTTTTTGCAAAGCCGGCAAGGCATCAAAGGCCAGGCCGGGGCGGATATCGACATCCACATCGCCCCAGGATTTACGAAAGGATTCCAGCACCGGGAACAGCCACTCAAAACAGGCGTGGCATTCAATGGCGATATGCATACGGCCCGTGCGCCCGTCGCGCAAAGAAGAGAACTCCTGCTGTGTTGCCTCGACCTGCGGCAGGATCTGCTCGGCCAGGCGTAACAGCCGCAAACCGGCCGCCGAAAGTTTCATCGGTTTGGACCGGCGCAAGAACAATTCGACCCCGGCCTGATCCTCTAGGCCTTTGATTTGATGGCTCAACGCGGATTGAGTGATGTTCAGTTGATCTGCGGCACGGGCAAGCCCGCCACATTCATGGATCGCCTTGATCGTACGCAGGTGGCGGAATTCGATATGCATTGCGTGGAACTCATGTTGTTCTTGAATAATATGAGTTTGTCTCACAATGCGTAAGCTGGCACAAGGGTCAGAGATTTCACCCGTGAGGCCGAGATGACAAGACCAGAAGTTTCATTTGAATTTTTCCCGCCACAGACACTTGAGGCTTCATTCCGCCTTTGGGATACGGTGCAAACACTGGCACCGCTTGAACCGCGCTTTGTTTCTGTCACCTATGGCGCGGGGGGCACCACGCGTGAGCTGACGCGCGATGCGGTGGCCACACTGCACAAGTCCTCTGGCCTGCCTGTTGCTGCACATCTGACTTGTGTGGATGCGTCACGTCAGGAAACACTGGAAATCGCAGATACCTTTGCTCGGGCGGGCGTGGAGAACATCGTCGCCTTGCGCGGCGATCCGCCCAAGGGTCAGGATCGGTTCGCGCCGCACCCGGAAGGGTTCGCGGACTCGGTCGAATTAATCGAAGCACTGGCAGAAACCGAGATGTTCAGCATCCGTGTTGGCGCCTATCCGGACAAACACCCGGAAGCACAGGATTTTGCCGCTGATATCGACTGGCTAAAGGCCAAGCTGGACGCGGGTGCCGACGAAGCGCTGACACAGTTCTTCTTTGAGGCCGAGACCTTTTTCCGTTTCCGCGATGCCTGTGAAAAGGCAGGGATCGACAAGCCCATCGTTCCGGGCATCCTGCCAATCGAAAACTGGAAAGGGGCGCGCAACTTTGCCCGCAGATGCGGGACACATATTCCGGATTGGATCGAGAATGCCTTTGAGAAGGCCATTCGTGACGACCGCGAAGACCTGCTGGCCACCGCGTTGTGCACAGAACTTTGTTCAGACCTGATCGAGGGCGGAGTAGACAAGCTCCACTTTTACACCCTGAACCGGCCGGAACTGACCCGGGATGTGTGCTTTGCCCTTGGAGTCACACCAAAGGCCGAGCTTCAGAACGTCGCTTGATATCCGCTTGTTTCAGACTGTGCACCCGGGGCTAAAACCCCGGGTGTTTTTGTGGAACAAGTTGGGATTGCCCTGCCTAACAGGGGCCACTTGAACAATCCAACTGAAGCCTTATTCATTGTCGCGGTAAACCGTTCAATTCTGTTACAAATTTGACTTTAGCAGCCGCCCATTCATTGTGGGGCCGTATAGTTTGTTTATGAGTGAATTTAGTATGGAACCTTTTGACAAGGTTAGTGCCCGCGCCAATGCATTCGGCACACTTGGTCTGGCTCAAAGCGCCAGTTCAGATGACATTCGAGAAGCGTGGCGCGACATCGCATTCGAAGCCCACCCCGATAAGAATGGCGGAGACGGTGCGGCCTTGGCCAACGCCAAGGCGGCCTATGATTTGCTGCGCAGCGAGGGGCTGGCCGGGAAAGGTCTGGCGAGCTCGGCGGCGGGGAAACCACGCCGCCCCCGGTTGCGCAAACGCGTTATTCAGCTGGAAACCCAAGATATTGATGCCTGTCGTGCAATGTTGAATACGGCGCTGCCCCACTTGCAGGACTCCCCGGACACCCCAGCGGACAGTCAAGATGCGGATCGCCTGCAAGATGCTGACCACATTCCGGACGCTGTCGGCTTGCATGGCCGCAACCTGACTTATTTCATTTCCGCACCTGTCTGCGAAGGTGCTAACCGCGTCGCATTGCCGACGAGTGTTCTTGCTGGCTCCAAGCGCGTCAAGACAGAGATTCTGAGCTTTCAGTCCAAAGATGCGGGCACTGGCGAAGTTGTCGTACCCGTTGCGCTTGCGACCAAGAAATTTCCGGGCGCCCGCAGCGTGCGGATCAGATTCAACGCCGACCAGCAAACGCAGGATGAGTACTGGTTGACCGGATGACAAACAAAAGCCCGGCAAATCAATGCCGGGCTTTGCATCCGTTGCAGAAATCTCAGTTTGCGACCGGGCCTTCGGAGGTAAACTTCGGGATCACGCTGCTGGAGGCCCCGTCGGCCTCGATGCCCGGCCAGTTTCCTTCAGCCAGATTGATATTGCCGGGAATATCTTCTTCAAAAAACCCGACAACCACATCGGTAATGTTTAGATACAGCTTGTCATCAACAATCCGCCACAGGTTCGGGTTCGCAGGCACCTTGCCGCCGCGTGACACGCCATAGGCGCAGTGACCGTCATATTGCGGCGCATAATAAGCAGGGTTTTCCAAGAACTTGTCCCGGTTCTCTTCGGTCGAGAATGCCCAGGTAACGCCGTTGTATTCGGCCGTAATATCTGACCTTCCGCGGACGGCTTCGGGCTGTGATTGACCGACAGCAACCTGATCCAGACTGCGATAGGCAACCACGTCATATCCTGACACCGCATAGCCGGTGCCGTCCACATACTGATCACCTGCAAGGGCAGGCATGGCAAATGCCAAGGTCGCAGCTAAGGTCCAGACAAGTCGTTTCATAAGGGCGGTCCTTTTTTATTGGATGGGTGATCGGCCCGGAATACGGGGCTGTGCAGAGAATAGGTGATTCCTCGATCAAACGCAGTCCCGCTCGCGTCGCTGTGACATCGAATGAGAAAACGTGAAGTCTTTTGCACTGAATGTTACAAAATCTTCCCAACGGGCAGGGTTGGACTTTGCCCTTTGCAATATTAGCTGTTGCAGCGAACGGATAATTCACCCGAACTTTGCTGAGAAAGGCAAGAAATGAGCGAGCAATCGACCTATACGCCCCCGATGGTCTGGACATGGGACAGCCAAAACGGCGGACAATTCGCTAATATCAACCGCCCGATTGCGGGGGCAACTCATGACAAGGATTTGCCTGCTGGGCGCCATCCTCTGCAGCTCTATTCGCTTGCCACTCCGAACGGGGTAAAAGTAACCGTCATGCTGGAAGAGCTTCTGGCGCTAGGCCATGAAGAGGCCGAGTACAACGCCTGGCTGATCAACATCGGCGAGGGAGATCAGTTTAGTTCGGGCTTTGTCGAGGCCAACCCGAACTCGAAGATCCCTGCCCTTTGGGATCGGTCCGGTGAAAAACCAGTGCGCGTGTTCGAAAGTGCCTCGATTCTGTTTCACCTGGCTGAAAGGTTCAACGCATTTCTACCCGAATCCGGGCCAGAACGGACAGAGGTGATGAACTGGGTTTTCTGGCAAATGGGCAGTGCACCATATCTGGGTGGCGGGTTTGGCCATTTCTACGCCTATGCGCCCGAGAAATGGGAATATCCCATCAACCGCTTTGCCATGGAAACCAAGCGGCAGCTGGATGTTCTGGATCGGGAGTTGTCCGAGAAAACCTATATCGCAGGCGAGGATTACTCTATCGCCGATATCGCGATCTGGCCCTGGTACGGACAACTGGTTCTTGGGCGCCTGTACAGCGCAGCCGAGTTCCTGGACGTCGAATCCTACAAGAACGTCATGCGCTGGGCCAAGGAGATTGACGCCCGTCCCGCCGTGAAACGTGGTCGCATGGTCAATCGTGCCTTTGGCGAAAAGCATACACAGCTTCACGAACGCCACGAGGCCGGCGACTTTGAAACGCGTACACAGGACAAGCTGGAGCCAGCAGCCGAGTAAACAAACCGGGCTTCGCGGATCAATCTGCGAAGCCCCATTCTACCATTACTTGAGCAAAGGCGGTTTGTCCGGATCGCGCCCAGGAGCGATATGCGCATTCACACGCGCCTCAGGCTGCGGCAGATCGTACCGCAAACCCACCCGCGCCAAAGACGCTGCGGCCGTGTCACTTGATTTGAAAAAACCTACGTCCATTGCCCCAGCTTCGACCCCGGAAAAGGTAAGCGCTTCGGACGCGGCCTTAGCCAGAGCTGCCTCTGCCCCTTCGACGGCATCGACAAAACCCAGCAAATGCCCGAACCCACCTTCAGCCGTTTTGGTGCTGACCAGATAGGCGGCTTGCGCCAACCCAATGGCCGTAGCCAGCTTGGCGTCCAAAGCTGTCAGCAGTTCGTCGGGCAACCCCGATGGAGCCAGGAACTCGGACAGGTGCTGTTGCACCTCTTCGGGACCATGCTGCAATGTTTCCGCCAACCAGCCCAATGCCTCGGGCGGGATCAACATCGAGGATGGGGCAACCTCAAGGTTCAACCCGAGCCCGATCCCCTGCCCCGACAACATAGACGATAAAACCCGCCCCGACAGCGCAACATAGGGCACCGGGCGGTCTGCGAAGCGGGCCAGCCGGTCTTCGCGATCGAAAGCCAGCACAAAACGCCCATCTGCCACATCGAACAATTCGGGCGAAATATTCTCGTTCTTTGCCTCTTCCGTCAGCATCAGGAACAGCTCACTGTCAGCCAGCCGTTCAAAGAAACGCAGACGGGCCGCATCATCCTGCGGAGCAGCCTCAGCCGCGGCATGGGCGGCGTCCAGAGCCGAAATCTCAGTCATTCAGAACCTCTTGCACCCGTGCGCGCAAAACCGGCAACAGATCGGCTTCGAACCACGGGTTTTTCTTCATCCATGCCGTATTCCGCCAGGACGGATGAGGCAAGGCAAAGACCCGCGGCGCATAGTCCCGCCAGTTGCGGACGGTTTCGGTGACTGACCCACGTGACTTCAGGTGATATCTATGGGCGTGCCCCCCGACAAGAATGGTCAACGGCACAGGCCCAAGATCCGCCATGACCCGATCGTGCCAAGTCTGACCGCATACTGACGGAGGAGGCAAATCTGCCTTGCGCGCATCATAGCCAGGAAAGCAAAACGCCATTGGAACGATCGAGACACGCGAACGGTCATAAAACAGCTCCTCATCAACACCCAACCACGCCCGAAGCCGATCACCGGAAGGGTCGGTAAAAGGGCGACCCGACGCATGCACTCGTGCCCCCGGAGCCTGACCACAGACCAAAATGGGCGTGTCTTTGCGGAACCAGACAATGGGTCTTGGTTCATGCGCGGTTTCGGTTGCCGCAAATCGGTCGGCACAAATACGGCAGGCCTCTATTTCTTTTTCGAGTGGGTTCATGAGATCGCAATCAGTGCCGCATCAGATGGTTAGTGTTCTGAAAGCAAGATAGGTAACACACATCCAGACGCCAACAGATGCAAAAGTCACATTACCAAAAACGACCCCCGGAACGCATTGATCATTTGTTTCATAATTCGACATAATGTGGCCTATATGGCGCCGTAGAGGTACCGTTCTTTCGCCGGTCCGAACGGCGCAACAACAAGATAAACCCGCAGGCTTTGGATGCTTGAGTTTGAAAATGTCAGCAAGTCCTTTTGGACCGGGACGCGCCGAAAGGTGATTCTGGACAGAGTGTCTTTTCGCGTCGAACTTGGCACATCCATCGGTATTCTGGCCCCGAACGGTACCGGAAAAACCACCCTGATCAACATGATGGCCGGACTAGAGAAACCCGACGAAGGGGTCATTCGCAAATCCTGCCGCGTCTCTTTTCCGATGGGATTTACCGGCGGAGTTTCAAACAAGCTGTCGGCTCTGGAGAACTCGCGCTATATCGCCAAAATCTATGGTATGGACCCGGACTATGTCGAGGCATATTGCAGTTGGCTGTGTGGCCTGGGTGAATATTTCAATCAACCGCTGGCGACCTATTCATCCGGTATGCGGTCGCGGTTCACATTTGCGTTGATGCTGGCTCTGGATTTCGACATGTACCTCATCGACGAAGGGATGCCGGCCACAACAGATGTTGAATTCAACAAAAAGGCAGGCGACATTCTGCAGGAACGGCTGCGCACAACAACACTGGTCATCGTCTCTCACAACCCGGCCCTGCTTGAAAAATTCGCGCGTCAGGCGGCGGTATTAGTGGATGGTCAGCTTCACTTGTTCGAAACCTTGGAAGAGGCAAAGCAGTTATATGACTACCAAACCCAGGGCTGATAAATACAACTGGCGTCGCAAACGGCGGTCTGCGGGAAATGCCGAAACGCGCGAAGACGCGATCTCGCGCATTCGCCAGGCCACACAGGCGCCCGGCCCAGAAAATGAACCGCCAGTAGGGACCGAGATCGACGCTATCAAACGCGAAGGACTGACCGGCCGCCAACTGCGGGTGGCACGTCGTCTTGCCCAGAAAAACGGTCTTGCGGCGACTTCGGACTATGATGCAGTTCGGTTGTTGCGCAAAAAGGGAATTGATCCGTTTGAACGCTCCAGTCTGCTGAACCTTGCCTCGGAAAAGAAAACTTCGGACGAGCAGACGAATGATCGCATCACGATCCACCTGCCCCAGACCGTGAAAGATGCACCGGAGAACTTGCCCGGACCGGAGATGAGCCCGGCCGAGCGGCGTGAACGTGAAATCGGACAGATTCAGAGGGACATCGCCCGCCGCCGCCGTCGCAAACTGTTCGCTCTGTTTGCGCGGCTTGCGGCCTTTGTCCTGCTACCTACCTTTGTCGTGGGTCTCTATTTCTATCGGATCGCGACCCCAATGTACGCCAGCAACTCTGCCTTTCTGATCCTTCAAGCGGACGGGGGCGCGGGCTCTATTGGAGGGCTTCTGGCAGGGACCCAATTTGCGACCACGCAGGATTCGGTTGCCACCCAGGAGTTTCTGGAATCGAAAGATGCGCTTGAACTTTTGGACACAAAGGCCGGTTTCGCTGATGTGTTCAAACAGGACTGGATCGACCCCATTCAGCGATTATCCCCAGACGCCAGTCTCGAAGAGGCTTACAAGCTGTACAAACGCATGATCACGGTCGGATATGACCCGACCGATGGCCTGATCCGGATGGAGGTGGCGACACCTGACCCCCAGACTTCGGCCGCGTTTTCCCGAGAACTGATTTCCTATGCTGAGCAACGGGTAAACGCGCTGACCGAAAAGAAACGCGAAGACCAGATGAAAGATGCCCGGGAAGGGTTTGTAAGCGCTCAGGAAGAACGCAAGAAAGCTCAGGAAGACCTGATCGAGCTTCAGCTGCAAGGCGCAATCCTTGACCCTGAAAGCGTCATTGCCGGGTTGCGGGGCCGCATAAACGAAATCGAGACGCTTATTCAGGACAAAGAGCTGCAGCTTGCAGCCTTGTTGGACAATCGCCGCCCAAACAAAGCCAAGGTGGATGGCGCGCAGGCCGATATCGCCCGGCTTACGGTTGTGCTGGAGGAATTGAACGCCGAAATGCTGGATGTCTCTGCCGGCGAGAATTCGCTGGCCAGGCTGAGTGTTCGGATTCAGATGGCACAGGCCGATCTGGCCGCTCGGGATATGATCCTGCAATCAGCTATGCAGCATATGGAGACAACCAGGACCGAAGCCAATCGTCAGGTTCGGTATCTGACGGTTTCCGTCAATCCTGTTCCCAGTCAGGAACCCAGCTATCCGCGCAAGTTCGAAAATACGATTTTGGCTTTCCTGTTGTTTGCTGGTATCTACCTGATGATCTCGCTTACCGCGTCGGTCCTTCGTGAACAGGTATCCTCGTAAGACACATGAAACATGTAAAAATCTCCGATCTCACGGTCGGCAATGATCTTCCCCTGACGATCATCGCCGGTCCCTGCCAACTGGAAACTGCCGATCATGCCCAAATGATCGCAGGAAAAATGAAAGAGGCCTGCGACGCCGCCGGGGCGCAGTACGTCTTTAAAGCCTCATACGACAAGGCGAACCGGACTTCTCTGTCGGGTGCGCGAGGTATGGGAATAGACACAGGGCTCAAGGTTCTGGATGACATCCGCAAAACCTTGGGTATTCCAGTGCTGACAGACGTACATACCGAAGCCCAGTGCTCGATTGCGGCCGAGGCTGTGGACGTGCTGCAAATCCCCGCGTTTCTTTGCCGACAGACCGATATGCTGCTCGCTGCTGGTAATACCGGCAAGGCGGTTAATGTCAAAAAAGGACAGTTTTTGGCCCCATGGGAGATGGGCAACATCGTGAGCAAGGTAGAAAGCACTGGGAACACAAACATCCTGCTGACAGAACGCGGAACTTCGTTTGGATATAATACGTTGGTCGCTGACATGCGCGGCCTGCCGCAGATGGCCAAAACGGGATACCCGGTCGTAATGGATGCCACACACTCGGTACAGCAGCCTGGCGGCAAGGGTGGTTCTACTGGTGGGCAGCGAGAATTCGCGCCTGTGATGGCCCGCGCTGCGGTTTCGCTTGGCATCGGTGCGGTTTTTATCGAAACCCATCAGGACCCTGATACTGCACCTTCCGACGGTCCTAATATGATCCCATTGGACCAGATGCCGCAGCTCATCGATACATTGATGCGTTTTGATGCGTTGGCCAAGGCCAACCCTATCCAAATCTGAACAAGAGTATTCCCATGACCAAACCCAACCCCGAGGTGACTCCGAACACCTGGAGCTTTCTGCGCGACGCAATGATCAAGCCAACCGGCTTTCGCGAATATGATGCCCGCTGGAAATATCCAGAAGAGATCAACTTGCCGGGCATGACCGCACTGGGGTTGGGTCTGGGCACACAGATGCGCAAGCGTGGGATTGAACCCGTGATTGCTGTAGCCAATGATTATCGTGATTATTCTCTGGCCATTAAAAATGCCCTGATCCTGGGCCTGATGCAGGCGGGAATTCAGGTAAAGGATATCGGTCCGGCGCTTAGCCCGATGGCCTATTTCGCTCAGTTCCATCTGGACGTTCCAGCCGTGGCCATGGTCACGGCCAGCCACAATCCAAATGGCTGGACCGGGGTCAAGATGGGGTTCGAACGTCCCCTGACCCATGGCCCGGACGAGATGTCAGAGCTGCGAGACATTGTTCTGAATGGCGAAGGGCAGACCCACCCTGGCGGGTCCTACGAATTCGTTGATGGCGTGAAAGAGGCCTATATCGACGATCTGGTCGGCGATTTCAGAATATCCCGGCCTCTCAAAGTGGTCTGTGCCACAGGGAACGGCACCGCATCCGCCTTTGCCCCGGAAATCTTTGAACGCATGGGGGTCGAAGTCGTGCCCAGCCACAACCAGCTGGACTATACTTTCCCGCATTACAACCCGAACCCAGAAGCGATGGAAATGCTGCACGACATGTCCGATACCGTGAAAGCCAGCGGTGCCGACATGGCGCTGGGGTTCGATGGTGACGGTGACCGCTGTGGCGTTGTGGATGACGAGGGGGAGGAGATTTTTGCTGATAAGGTCGGCGTGATCATGGCCCGCGATCTGGCCAAGATTTACCCCAATGCCACCTTTGTCGCCGACGTGAAATCAACCGGCCTTTTTGCCAGCGACCCCGAGTTGAAGGCCCGCGGGGTCAAGGCAGATTATTGGAAAACCGGCCACAGCCACATGAAGCGGCGAGTCAAAGAGATCAACGCGCTGGCTGGGTTCGAAAAGTCGGGGCATTACTTTTTGGCCGAACCGATTGGCCGTGGCTATGATTGCGGCATGCGCGTCGCGGTTGAGATCTGTAAACTGATGGACCGCAACCCGGACCAAAGCATGTCCGACCTGCGAAAGGCACTACCGAAAACATGGTCGACACCGACCATGTCCCCCTATGCAGCGGATACCGAGAAATACGACATACTCGACCGTTTGGTCGCAAAGCTGGTCGCCAAATCCGAAGCCGGAGAGACGCTTGCAGGTCGCCCGATCAAGGAAGTGGTCACTGTCAACGGTGCCCGAGTCATTCTGGACAATGGCAGCTGGGGGTTGGTGCGCGCCTCGTCGAATACGCCCAATCTGGTGGTCGTCTGCGAAAGCAGCGAAAGCGAAGAAGAGATGCGTGCCATTTTTGCGGATATCGACGCGGTCATCCGAACCGAACCTGGTGTCGGAGATTACGACCAGACCATCTGAGCGTTGGTGTCGGGGCTCTGGCCCCGACACTTCAATTTCCGCCAAACAGCTTAAGCAGTCCTTTCTTGGCCTCGTCCTCAAGCTTGTTCTTCAGCGCGTCCTCGACGCTGTCACCGTCAGTCCCGGCCGTACCGGTATCGCCGCCTATCTTGTCGATGACTTTCTTTTTGACATCATCCTCAAGCTCTTTGACTTTTCCTCCGGCAGCCGCTTCGATCACCTTGGTCAGGTCCGGCTTGATCGACGGATTGCTCCATGGTCCAACTATACGCACCGGAACCGACAGGCCCTCTCCCGAATTCGCACGCAGAGCGACTGGCGTGAACAGATAGTCGATATTGCGCGCTCCGATCCCGACTTTTCCTTTGCCATCCGCGCGGAAATTGTCCAGCGACATCAACAGATCGTTGTTCTGCAAAACGCCCTTATCAATGGTGAAGCTAGCCGTCAGGCTGTTGAACACGGTGGTGCCACCCGAACCTTTGCCTCGTCCCATCAGACGATCAAGGTCAAAACCCGATATCAGCCCCTTTCCTACATCCAAGCGGCCCTTACCGCTGAGCGAGCGCATGATCTGATTCTCGTTCTGGCCAACGCCCAGAAACTCGAATGATCCCGACCCGGTCCCGGACAGCCGCTCGACCCCGACCAAGGCTGTCAGAGCTAGTTTGAGGTCAATGCCCTTGGCCTTTATCTTGCCGCCAACGGACAACCCATTCCGATTATTGGCCACCACCTGCCCGTTCAGCGTTCCGGAAAACAAGGTTGCCGGGTTCATCTCCAATGCAGCCCGAGACCGGTCCAGCCGCATTGTCAGGTCGCTGGGGCCAAGCGTCAGCTCGGGCAGCGCGATAGATTTGGCTGTCAGTCGAATTTCACCATTGGCCAAAGCCAGCGCCGAGGCGTCGATCGGTTCCCTTGACCACCCCTCCGAGGCAGCACCCGAGCCGGAACCGCCGGAACTGGACGAGACCGTCTGACCACTTTGATTATAGCGAGAAAGATCAAGATCACTGGCATCCAACCGAGCAGTGATCTGTGGCGGGTTGGAAATGACAATATCAACTTCGCCTGTAAAACGGTTACTGTCGAGTGAAGCCACCAGATCGCGCACAGATATGCGACCATCTCTGGTATAAGTCATCTGCCCCGACACATTCGCAGCGCGGCCCAACCCGTGCGGCACTCCAACGCCCTCCTGACCAAACGCAGCCAGCATTTTTTCCGTGTCTTTGGTTTCCAACTGCAGCTTGCCGTCCATCTCTCCGGCAAGGTTGACGCGCCCGTCAAACCCGATGTCACCACCGGGGGCGGCAAGCGCCAGCTCAATCTCGGAAGCCGCGCCCGAGGCATAGGCCGGCAGGTCGGGTATCTTGATATCCACGCGGGCCTCACCGCCCGGAACCGGCATTTGTGCATCCAGAACCATGGGGGCCGAGACTGCTGGCCAACTAGCAGACAAATCCACATCTGCGACATCAAATCGGGCCGATCCATTTTCAACAAAGATCAGACGCGCCTGAGTCAGTTTCAGATGCTCCAGTGTCACCGCACGCGATGCATCGGCCGGTTTTGATCCACCCGAGCCGCTGGCTGTCGGGGCGACGGCCGTGTCAAACTCCCAGTTTCCGCGCCCGTCTGACAGTTCAAGTCTGAGGGTCGGATTCTCGGCAATAATCCGTTTGATCAGCACATCGCCGGACAAAATGGCCAAGGTATCGACCCCAACCGCCAGGCTTTCGGCGCTCAGCATCGGCTCAGACCCCGCCCACGAGGCATTTCCGAAGGAAACCGCCCCGGTTTCCATGCCCAGCACAGGCCAGAAGGACAGCTTAACGCCCCCCGACAGTTTCAGATCACGCCCGGTTTGTGCCTTGACCTGCTCGGCCAGAATGGTCGCCAACTTGTCGCCCGGCATCAGCAGCAACGCGCCGATGACAAGACCTACCACAGCCACCAAAAGGAACAGGATGCGCATTAGCCATTTCATTTTCTGCTCTCCGACTTATTTGGCACGCTATAAAAAGATCATTCAAAGACGGCAGCGCATTTGCAAGGGGAAGCTTTCCCCACTATATGCCGCGCCATGACCACAAACCCGCCAAACCTCCGCCCCGACCTGGCACCTGCTGCCCGGATCACTGATACACCACGTCCGAACCAGCCGACCATCGGCATGGTATCGCTGGGTTGCCCCAAGGCTTTGGTCGACAGCGAGCGGATTCTGACGCGCCTGAGGGCCGAAGGATACGGCATCTCGCCGGACTATTCAGGCGCGGATGCCGTGATTGTGAATACCTGCGGATTTCTGGACAGCGCCAAGGCGGAGTCTCTGGATGCCATCGGCGAGGCTTTGGTGGAAAACGGCAAGGTTATCGTAACCGGATGTCTAGGGGCCGAACCCGATTACATCCGCGAGCATCACCCCCGTATCATGGCCGTCACCGGACCACATCAGTACGAGCAGGTGCTGGATGCGGTACACAAGGCCGTGCCGCCTGATCCCGATCCCTTCGTGGATCTGCTGCCTGCAGCCAACGTTCAACTGACGCCGCGCCACTACAGCTATCTCAAGATATCCGAGGGCTGTAACCACAAATGCAAGTTCTGCATCATCCCGGACATGCGCGGCAAACTGGCCAGCCGTCCGGCGCATGCTGTTCTGCGCGAGGCGGAAAAGCTGGTCGATAACGGTGTGCGCGAATTGCTGGTGATCTCTCAGGACACCTCGGCCTATGGGTTGGACCGGAAATACGATGTGAATCCCTGGAAAGACCGTGAGGTCCGCAGCCATATCACCGATCTGGCGCGTGAATTGGGTCAGTTGGATGCCTGGATTCGTCTGCACTATGTCTATCCCTACCCGCATGTACGTGAACTGATCCCGCTGATGGCGGATGCGGGCAGCAACGTGCTGCCCTATCTGGATATCCCTTTTCAACACGCACATCCGGATGTTTTGAAACGAATGGCCCGCCCCGCTGCAGCTGCCAGAACATTGGACGAGATCGCTGCCTGGCGCGCGACCTGTCCTGACATCACTCTGCGATCCACCTTTATCGTGGGCTATCCCGGCGAGACCGAGGCTGAGTTCCAGACCCTTCTGGACTGGATGGACGAGGCGCAACTGGATCGCGTCGGCTGCTTTCAGTACGAGAACGTCGAAGGAGCCCGATCCAACGACCTTCCTGACCATGTGCCCGCCGATGTCAAACAAGACCGATGGGAAAGGTTCATGGAAAAGGCTCAGGCGATTTCCGAGGCCAAACTGGCCGCCAAGGTCGGCCATACCCTGCAAGTCATCGTGGATGATATCGACGATGAGGCCGCGACCTGTCGCACCACCGCAGATGCGCCCGAGATTGACGGCAATCTGTTCATCGACGAGGGGTTTGAGGCCCTGAAGCCGGGCGACATTGTCTCGGTCGAGGTGGACGAGGCCGGGGAATATGATCTATGGGGCAAGCTTCGCTAACCACACCTACCTGAATTGACCGACCCAGCGGCAGTCAAAAAAGGCTCAACAGCCCGATAACCCAGGCCAATCCGCCAGCCAAAGCAGTCAGTGCCACCGCAGCGCTGGCGGCGTCTTTGGCTTGCCCGGCCAATAGATTGTGTTCGGTCGAAGTATGATCCACCGCCCGTTCGATCGCCGTGTTGAACAGTTCAGCCACCAGAACCAACAGACCGATCACCAGTATCAGAGCCCGAACGCCGTCGCTCAGGGGCAGCCACAGGGCCAGACCCGCAGAAACAAGATTGGTGCAGACCCAAGCGCGGAACGAGTATTCACTGTGCCAAGTGGCAGCCAATCCCTGCCAGCTCCAGCGGATGCGGTCCTTTAGATGGGTGACAAGTTTTCTCATGCGACCTCGGTAATTCAATAGGTCAAACAGAAACCCTAACACCGTATGACAGGCAATAAAAAAGCCACCCATAGGGCGGCTTTTTTGTTCGATTGTGCGGGCGGCTATGTCGGAATCCGCCCGCGAAAATCTTATTGAGCAGTCGGATTACATACGGTCTGACCTGCTTCGGTCGTCGCCAGATCTGTCCCTGCCGGGCAGCTCGGCGTGCCGTATTTGTCATAATCTGGGGTAATGTATACCGGTGTCGGCTCTTCCTGTTGCGAGCAAGCAGCCAGAACCAGGGCAAACGCACTAACGGCAGCAAATTTGAGTTTCATGTCCGTCATTCCTCTAATTAATTTCTGTTATTGCCCTGAACATGGGGCCGACTTCACAATACGGTGTGGTTGGTAATTTTGCAATAAAATCAACAGCGCGTTTGCGAAAGCAGGCAAAACCATGCCGGGGGGATTGCCCATGGAATGGGTGCCGCGTGGCAGCTACTGCTTTCGGCACATCTGTTCAGGCGATAGACTGGGGAAAGTCAGCGAACGGAGAAATCAGATGCCAGAAGGTCCTGTCATTGCGCAAAAAGCGCCCTATCCAATCGAAGTAACCGAAGGAAAAAGCTATTTCTGGTGCTCGTGCGGCCGGTCCAATCGGCAGCCATTTTGTGATGGATCTCACAAAGGAACCGGCTTTGAACCGGTCAAGTTCACGGCTGATACCAGCAAGAAACTGTTCTTCTGCGGCTGTAAAAACTGCGCTAACCCACCGTTTTGCGACGGGACACATTCCAAGATCTGATCACTTCAGCCGGTTGAAAACCTGGCTATTTACGCAGAACCCGGGCGCTGAACGAGGATCAGATTGCTGTGCGGCCAGCCATATCGTGCATTTCTCGTGACAGTCCGAGGCCCGGCAACGCGTTACCATCTCGGCGTATTCATCCGGACTCAACCGCCCGTCGGACATGGCTTCGGTCAACGAGATCTTAAGGCATCGGGCAACAGATCGAGTCAGCCAAAAGTGCTTTTCCACGTCGCCCAGTACAGCGTGTTTCATCCCAATTCCTGCATTTGTATTACTTTCAACGCGGCGAATTGATGTTTGTTCGGGCAGGTTTGTGGTGCTCCTGCAACATCTGGATGTCTTTCCATCCAATCCGGACAGGCAGCCGCCCAGCCACATCCCTGACACAGGCGGATCATTTCAGCCCAGTCTTCCTGACTTAGCCGACCTTTATTGTGGGCCCGCACAATATCCGTACCCGTAGTTTGCCCCATCCTCAACACAAGGCGCAAATGAGTCATGAGGTGTCCAAGGCGCGGCATTGCGGCCCCCCTAAGGGATCAACTTGCTTAACAAATCCTGGTTCCGGCAATATTCGGGTGTCTGCGTTGCCAGAACCGGTTGATTCAAAAAAGATTGGCAATGGCCCGGGTTCGGGCAATCGGTGCATCGCAGAACCGCATCGGTAATCTGATCCACCGATATATGTCCAGCGATTGCAGATTCCTGCAGATCCACCCCCAGCTTGCCAGCCATACGGTCAACAAGACCAGCATGATGCCTAAGCGTTTCGCGATCGGGCATTGGCATTCCTTTCCGTTTCGCTTTGTCCGATCAGACTAGCAATACGAAACAGCCCAAGCCTTGACGCAGGTCAAAGTCCCAATTCCAGTTCGTCCAGATAAGCCCGTGTTGCATCCTGCACCCGTCGGAATCGATCACCGCCCAGCTTTTTTCCGCCATACCATCGAGTGACAATGACGATATGACCGCTCAGTTCGGCCCTTTCCAGCATGCGCAGAATCACCATTCCGGCACCGCTTTCCCCGTCATCCGCCTTGAGCGCACCAGTAGGCAGGATTGCGGCCCAGGTATTGTGCGTGGCCTTGGCATAGCTTTTGTCAGATTTCAGGTCCTGCAGGACAGCTGCCACCTCGTCCCGGGAACTGACCAAAGCGCCGGACACGGCATATTTCGATCCGCGGTCCGTCAAGACAACCCCCAACCGTTTCAGTCCCGTCATTGTGTCAGCCCAAGCTGCCGCGAGGTTTCCAAAACAATTTCGACGCGCTGAGCATTCGGTGGATGGGTGCCTAGAAAACGATCGCCCGGGTCAGGAATTCGGGCAAAATAGCGGGCTCCTAACAAGGGATTATATCCTGCCCGGTGCGTGATGATCGTTCCCAACCGGTCCGCTTCCAGTTCAAAGTCCTTGACATATATCTGGGCACCCACCTGCGCGCCCAGCTTCTGCGCCTGTTCAAGATCTGCGTCATTTGCCCCCGCTATGCGTGCAAGCTCGCCAAAAATCGCGGCACTTTCTCGTGAGTTTTCGGACTGGCGGGGAATATGGCGCAGGATGTGATGAGCAGATTCATGCCCCATCACAAAGGCCAGTTCATCGGCGTTTTCCACCGATTGAATCATCGCGCGGGTGAAGATTATGACTGGTTGATTGTCGTCATCCAAGGTTTGAAAAGCATTTGCTGGTGCGCGAGGGTTCAGATCAACCACGATCGAAAAATCGCAGTTGCTGACATTACTGCGCCGCTTGCACTCTGCGCGCGCCACATCCCCGACCCTTTGACTGATTTCGCGAAAGGTCAGCACATCGACCTGAAAATCAGTTGAAGGTTGTTGCCATTCCTCTACCGGCTGAACGCGTAGCGAACCGGTGTCACAGGCCGACAGAACCAGACCAAATATCATCAAGATCAGGCGACGCATACTATTTCCTTTGGTCCGGTCATGCCTTTTCTTCGAACATAGCCCGACACTAGGCGGTTCGCCACCGGACGATTTCCCACGAACGGGTTGCATTGCAATGTTCCGCCCGGCAAGCTGGAAACATGTTTTCGATTGAGCATGAATTCGACTCGACGGTCATAACCCTGGTGGACGAAGGCGAAAAGCCTTTGAACGAGGATGTGGTCATTAACAATTTTGCAGAATGCGTAACGCTGGAACAGTTGGATCCGCGCACTGACCAGATTCAGAAAATTACGCTTTCGCCCGAACAGGTTCGCGATCTTGCGGCTGCGCTGGATCTGCCCGAAGGCGTTTACCAAATTCGCGAAACTCCCGATCAGGTCTGACACGCAAAGACCTTATCACGCGATGTCTGGCCGCGTTTCAGGATCAGTGCAGAGGGCGCAACCCCAAGTGCCACCGCCAGAATCTCACGCGTGGCAGCATTTGCCCGACCGTTTTCGGGCGGTGCCGTGACATATATTCTGATCACCCCGTCCTGAACCACAATCCTGTCTGCTGCGGCTTTCGGGGTAACCCTGACCACAATCTCGGCATCGGGTGCAAAGCAGTCGCTCAGGTCGGGAAGATTTCTGAGTTTCGGTCTGGCCATCGGCACCTTCTGTTAACAAAGACCCTTGCGCGGTTGGGCGGGGAATGAAATTGATCCAACCTGTCCAGCCAATTGCACTTGAAACTCGCCAGACGTTCAACCAGATACAGACTGCCTATGTAAAGGAAGTTAACATATGTCCTTGAAGAATCCGGCCGCTTTTGAGTTTCTGCAGACCCGGCGCTCGCGCCCAGCTAAGACGTTGATTGAACCTGCCCCCAACCGTGAGCAGCTGATGCCCCTGCTGACCGCAGCAGCCCGCAGCCCGGATCACGGAAAACTGGAACCCTGGCGGTTCATCGTGCTTGAAAAAGGTGCAATGGGGCGCCTGTCGGGGCTAACGCAGGAATGCGGTGAGGCGCTTGGCAAATCCCCTCAAGACATTGAAAAAGCGCGCGGACAGTTTGATTTAGGCCATCTCGCCGTCGCTGTGATCGAGGTTCAGAAGCCTTCGGAAAAGATTCCAGCCATCGAGCAGACCTATTCAGCTGGGGCTGTTTGCCTTGCTTTGCTGAACGCTGCTTTGACCGCAGGATGGGGCGCGAATTGGTTGTCTGGCTGGCAAACCCACGATCCGGAATTCTGTCGCAAGGCGTTTGAATTGCAGGATAACGAACGGGTTGCCGGTCTGATCCATATCGCGACCGAGGGCTCGACCCCGCCCGAACGCCCCCGCCCGGATGTTGATGCCCTGACCGAATGGGTCACAGAATGATCATCCTCAACGCCTTTTTTTCAGCGCTTGGTCAGATCGGAGACCCGAAATTCCGCGGGGTTCTGCTGCGAGGTATCGGCCTGACCATCCTGATGCTGATCGCAGCCTGCGCCGGTGCAATTTGGCTGATCAACCGGCTGTCAGGGGACGAGATATCGCTGCCATTCATTGGTGCAGTTCCCTGGCTGAATGACGTCCTCAGCTATTCCGGCATTTTCCTGGTGCTGATCCTGCCAGTGTTTCTGATGATTCCCGTCGCCTCAGCCATCACGTCTGTGTTTCTGGACGATGTCGCGCAAGCTGTAGAGGACAGGCATTATCCGAGCCTGCCCGCGGTTCCACGCATCCCGATAGGCGATGCGATCACTGACGCGCTTGGCTTTATGGGCGTGTTGATCCTGGCCAACCTTCTGGCGCTGATCCTTTATGCGATCTTCACGCCACTGGCCCCGTTTATCTTTTGGGCGATGAACGGATTTCTGCTGGGGCGTGAGTATTTTACGCTGGCAGCCATGCGCCGTATCGGGCGTGAGGGCGCGCGAAAACTGCGAGCACAACATTCGTCAACAATTTGGCTTGCGGGCACGTTGATGGCCATCCCACTGTCTATTCCGCTGGTGAACCTTGTGATCCCGATTATTGGAGCTGCTACATTCACGCATATCTTTCATAAGCTGTCAGGGCCAACGCCCTGAAGCTTAGTTTCGCGGTTCCATTTGATTTAGCCAATCGAAATCCCGTACCGAAATCACGCCCGAAATAATGATCCCTGCAATGATAGCCCAGAGCACGACCGACACCCCGGTGGTGATCCATAACTTTTTCTTCATGTGATGCACTTCCGGGGCCCCTGAATGGGTGCCGGGAACGACCTCGCCCAAATCACCCTGGGTCTTGATGCGGATCGGCAGAATCACCAAAAGCGTCATGAACCAGATGACGGCAAACAGAACCAGTCCTGCAGTGATCGTCATGTGTACACCTCCGGTGTTTATACTTGTTCCAACTCGACCAGACAGCCGTTGAAATCTTTGGGATGCAGGAAAAGAACCGGTTTCCCGTGCGCGCCGATCTTGGGTTCACCGCTACCCAGCACCCGGGCGCCGGTTTCTTTCAGGTGATCACGCGCGGCAATGATATCCTCCACCTCATAGCAGACATGATGGATTCCGCCGGCGGGGTTCTTCTCTAGAAAACCGTTGATCGGGCTGTCATCGCCCAGAGGATAAAGCAACTCGATCTTGGTGTTGGGCAATTCAATGAACACCACAGTAACGCCGTGATCAGGTTCATCCTGCGGCGCGCCAACCTTGGCACCTAAAGCGCTGCGGTACTGTTCAGACGCCGCCACAAGATCAGGGACGGCAATGGCAACGTGGTTTAAGCGGCCAATCATGGAACTCTCCTACCTTCTGCGTTGCAGCGGTTATGGGGACAGATCAGGCAAAGGACAAGTGCGCCAAATTGCCGTTAACCCCGTGTTAGCCAGAAGTTCCTAGCGTGAAGCATCTGCTGAATAGGAGTTCTGCCATGGACGATTCGAGCCCCTTCGCCTCACCCGCGCAGCCGACGGCCACGCGGCCGCTGCTGGGACAAACCATTTTGGTTGTTGAGGACAGCCGCTATGCCTGCGATGCCATCCGCCTGATGTGTTTGCATTCAGGCGCGCGGATCAGGCGGGCCGATTGCCTGAAGTCCGCCCGACGCCACCTTCAAATCTATCGGCCTTCGGTGATCTTGGTGGATATGGGGCTGCCAGATGGCTCTGGCGCTGATCTGATTGCCGAACTGGCCATGACTACGCCCCGGATCGGAGCGATTCTGGGCATGTCAGGCGACGACAATTCAGAAACCCTTTCGACAGAGGTTGGCGCGGACGGGTTTCTTGCCAAGCCGCTTAACTCACTGTCCTATTTCCAGTCGTCTATTCTAAGTTGCCTGCCGGAAGACCGCCGCCCCTGCACGCTCCACGCCGTTCGGGATGAGGTGATATGCCCCGATCCTATGGCCTATCAGGACGACATGGCACATATCGCCGATGTTCTGGCCGGACCGAATGACCATCGGTCACTGGACTATGCGGCTCAATTCCTGCGCGGCGTTGCCCGTGATGCTGAAGATACGGTTCTGGCCGAAGCCGCCCAGCAGTTGGCAGCCTCACGCGCCGCAGGTATGCCCATCACCGCTCTGACAGCCCAGGTTGCGGGAATAGTGCAGGCCCGTCTGGAACAGCGCGAGGCTATCTGAAGTGACAACCGCATATCTAATTACCGCATCGCTCCTTTGTCTGTGGGCATACAGACAGACACGCGTCAGCGCGCGTGACATTCGGAACAGCCGTGAGAGGAAAAAGGACCATTTCCTGTAAACCCGCTATCAGAGAATTGGGAATGGGTTGAAAACAGAAAAAAACCGCCACAGGCGACTGTGGCGGGTTTTCTATCAGTCCTGCGGGATAATCCGCAGGCCCAACTCCATCAGCTGGTCCGAGGCCGGGTCGGACGGTGCCTGCATCATCAGATCCTCGGCGCGCTGGTTCATCGGGAACATCATGACCTCGCGGATATTGGCTTCATCGGCCAAAAGCATCACGATCCGGTCGATACCAGCTGCACAGCCACCGTGCGGCGGGGCGCCATAGTGGAAGGCGTTGAACAGCGCGCCAAAGCGGGATTTCACCTCATCCGCGCCATAGCCAGCCAGCTCAAAGGCCTTCAGCATGATCTCGGGCTTGTGGTTCCGGATCGCGCCCGAGACCAGCTCGTATCCGTTACAGGCCAAGTCATATTGATAACCGCGCACGTCCAGAGGATTGCCGTTCAGCGCCTCCATCCCGCCCTGCGGCATCGAGAAGGGGTTGTGTTCAAAGTCGATCGCACCGGTTTCTTCGTCTTGCTCATAGATCGGGAAATCGACGATCCAGGCAAAGGCAAAGCGGTCTTTCTCGGTCAGGTTCAGTTCATCACCGATCACATCGCGCGCCCTGCCGGCCACCTTTTCAAAGGCTTTCGGTTTGCCGCCAAGGAAGAACGCAGCGTCTCCGACGCCCAGACCCAACTGCTGGCGGATCGCCTCGGTCCGTTCAGGGCCAATGTTTTTGGCCAGTGGACCGGCGGCCTCCATCCCTTCGCCCTGATCGCGCCAGAAGATATAGCCCATACCGGGCAGACCCTCTTTCTGGGCAAAGGCGTTCATGCGGTCGCAGAACTTGCGGCTGCCACCCGTCGGCGCAGGGATAGCGCGGATTTCGGTGCCATCCTGCTCCAACAGCTTCGCGAAAATCGCGAACCCAGACCCGCGGAAGTGGTCGGAGACCACTTGCATTTTAATAGGATTCCGCAGGTCGGGCTTGTCGCTGCCATACCACAAGGCCGCGTCCTTGTAGGAAATCTGCGGCCAGTCCTGATCGACTTTACGACCGCCGCCGAACTCTTCGAACACGCCGGTCAGAACGGGCTGAATCGTGTCGAATACGTCCTGCTGCTCGACAAACGACATCTCAAGGTCAAGCTGGTAGAAATCGGTGGGTGAGCGGTCGGCGCGCGGGTCTTCGTCCCGGAAGCAGGGCGCGATCTGGAAATACTTGTCAAAGCCCGACACCATGATCAGCTGTTTGAACTGCTGTGGGGCCTGCGGCAGCGCGTAGAACTTGCCCGGGTGAAGACGTGACGGAACGAGGAAATCGCGCGCGCCTTCAGGCGAGGACGCCGTGATGATTGGCGTCTGATACTCGCGGAAGCCCTGATCCCACATCCGGCGGCGCATCGAGGCAACAACGTCCGAGCGCAAGGTCATATTCTGCTGCATCACTTCGCGGCGCAGGTCCAGATAGCGATAGCGCAGGCGCGTTTCCTCAGGGTATTCCTGATCGCCGAACACCATCAGCGGCAGCTCGTCAGCGGCGCCCAGTACTTCCAACTCGCGCACGTAAACTTCGATCTCGCCCGTGGGCAATTTCGCGTTCACCAGATCAGCGGCGCGCGCTTTGACTGTGCCATCGATACGGATACACCATTCCGAGCGGACTTTTTCCAGTTCGGCGAATGCCGCGCTGTCGCCGTCGCACAAAACCTGTGTGACGCCGAAATGATCGCGAAGGTCGATGAATAGAACGCCGCCGTGATCTCGGACCCGATGCACCCAGCCAGACAGGCGAACGGTTTCACCGACATTGGCGGCGGTCAGAGCGGCGCAGGTGTGGCTGCGATAGGCGTGCATGGATCATATCCCTTCGGGCGCAGAATTGGTCGGGCCGATACACCGCGTCAGACTGGGAAAGTCAAGGCAAGTCGCACCGTCAAAACGGCCTTTGCACGTTGCCTGAGTAGAAATAGATGCCCAGACCCACCGCAAAGATGATGTTCCCCGCGATGGCATGCAGCAGAACCGCATAGAAAAACGATCCGCGTTTGCGATAGGCCCAGGTGAACAGCAGCCCTCCGGCAAATGTCATCAGAGATACGATCCAGCTCCAATACATCAGATGCGCAAGCGAGAAGAGCGATGCATTCAGCAGATAAGCTGTGCGTCCATTGGGCAGGATTGCGTGGTAGCGACGAAAGAACAGCGACCGGAACAGCAGCTCTTGCGGCAGGGCGGAAACGAATGGGTATAACACCCAAATCATCGCCAGCAGCTCGGGTTGGTTGTGCAACAGGAAAAAGGCAGCTTCGGGACGGGTCAGTCGTACTAGCGCAACACAAAACAGGGTCATTCCCACAGCAAAGCCGGCGACTTCGGGCCAGGACCAGTTGCGCCAGTTATATCGCAATTCCGCCCAGGCAAATCCGTGCGTGAAATGCAACAACACGATCCCGATGGCCGTAAAGGTAAACAGCGATGGAAACATCCAGTTGGGCGGGAAAAGTACGGCGATCAGCACGGGTACGGCGATGAAGAACAAACCAAATTCCAGTCGCAACCAACGGGAAGGTGCTGCGGCTTCAGTCCAATCGGTTTGCCTGCTCACAGTACCGCCAGTTCCGCCCAGATCAGGCCTCGCAAGGAATTGCCCATCCAGAACCTTTCCGCGCTTTGCAGGTCGGTCATGGTCAGCACCGCCTCGCTGACTTTATTATTTTCCAGCAATTCTTCGCGCAAAATTCCGGGAAGCAAGCCGGAGGACAAGGGCGGCGTCAGGCAACGACCATCGGGCATGTCCAGAAAGATGTTAGTGATGGTGCCCTCGCACACTTCGTCACGCTCATTCAGAAACAGCCACTCATCTACGCCCTCGGGCAGTGCCGCCCGGGCCCGGTCATAAACATCGCGCTGCGTCGTCTTGTGCTGCAACCAGATATCAGAGGCGGCAAGCCTCGTATTGGGAACTGCGACCCGCCAGACGGACGGGTTATCCGCCAGTGCACCAGTTGTCACGCCAAACCCGCCACTGATGTCCATCGTCAATCGACAGCGCAACGAGGTTGAACCCGCAACTTGGTCGAGCGTTGCAATCGCGCGCCCTGCATCGAAAGGAAGCCCCAATGCCCGTGCCGAACGTTCCATCCGGGCCAGGTGTTTTCCAACACGCACAAACCCGCTCTCTGGCCGGAATGCCAGCGTTTCGATCAGACGGAAGTCAGGGTCAGCTGGTGGGCGAAACGTGCCTTCCATAGCGCTTCCTCATATTCGGATGGGGCTGTGCTGTCCCAGACAACGCCCCCACCCACATTCAGCGTGGCCTTGTTGCCCTCGACCATCAGCGTGCGAATAGCCACGTTGAACTCGGATCGCCCGTCTGGCGCGGCCCAACCGATAGCACCACAATAGATATCGCGTGGCCAGGGTTCGAGATCGGTCAAAATCTCCATCGCGCGAATTTTGGGCGCGCCTGTGATCGAGCCGCAGGGAAACAACGCGTTTAGGATATCGGAAAGTTCTGCCCCAAGATGCAGCTGTGCCTGCACCAGCGAGATCATCTGATGCACGGTTGCATATGTTTCGACCTTGAATAGCTCGGGTACCTTCACGGACCCCGGCAGCGCAACCCGGCTGATGTCATTGCGCAGAAGGTCAACGATCATGAGGTTTTCAGCGCGGTTCTTCTCGTCTCTCGACAAGAAATCGCGGCGGCGCGCGTCCTCGGCCATGTCTTCGCTGCGGGGTTGTGTGCCCTTCATCGGGCGGGTTTCGATCGTCCGATCTGCACCGGTGCGAAAGAACAACTCTGGCGAGCGGCTGAGCAAATCGGGCAAATCATCCTGCTGAACCAGCGCTCCATGACCGACCGGCTGGCCCACAGCCAACGCCGCATAAAGCGCGGCGCTATCCCCTTGCAATGTCAGGTCAATGGGGAACGTCAGGTTGGCCTGATAGATATCCCCTGCCCCGATCGCATCGTGGACCAGCTGAAAGGCGCGTGCATATCTTGCCTCGTCCCAGCGCGGTGTGAATTCGGCAACACCGCCTAGGGGTGCGGGCAGATCGCACTGGCCTGGCGCATCATAGGCGCCGAAACACAGCAGTGGCAGGCGGCGGTCAGTAGGCATCCGGACCAACAGGCGGGGTTCCAACGCATATCCAAGCTCATAGCTTGCATAACCGGCCAGCCAGGCCCCATCCGCGCGTGCCTCATCCAGCGCCGCCAAAGCCTGTGGCACGTCTTCCGCTTTGTCTGCGCGGATCACCCGGTCTGGCCGTTCGAAATAAGTTCCCGATCCGGCCGGCCCCTGATCAAAACGAATACGCACGTGCATCCTCATTTGTCGTGCTGCGCGGTATAGACAATACGGCGGTAAGGGAAAGAGGGGAAAGCGGCAATTTCGCCCCTGTTTCCGATACCTCTTGAACCTTTTGGCGCGGTCCCTATAACGCAGAACAATTTGGGCACGCGGGCGGTGCCCTGACTCGCAGTTAACCGAAGGAAACAGGCTATGCCGAGAAGAACCGACATCCAGTCGATCATGATCATCGGGGCGGGCCCCATTGTCATCGGTCAGGCCTGCGAATTCGACTATTCAGGCGCACAGGCCTGTAAAGCCCTGCGCGAAGAAGGATACCGGGTCATTCTGGTAAACTCAAACCCAGCTACAATCATGACCGATCCCGGTCTGGCCGATGCCACTTATATCGAGCCGATCACGCCCGAAGTTGTCGCCAAGATCATCGAGAAAGAACGCCCCGACGCCTTGTTGCCCACAATGGGTGGGCAGACCGGACTGAACACCTCACTTGCACTGGAAGAGATGGGCGTACTGGACGAGTTCGGTGTCGAGATGATCGGTGCGACCCGCGACGCCATCGAAATGGCCGAAGACCGCAAACTATTCCGCGAAGCGATGGATCGGCTGGGCATCGAAAACCCCAAGGCCACCATCGTTACCGCCCCCAAGCGCGACGACGGCTCCACCGATCTTGATGCTGGCGTCCAGATTGCCTTGGGCGATCTGGAAGACATCGGCCTGCCTGCCATCATTCGCCCCGCCTTTACCATGGGCGGCACCGGCGGCGGTGTGGCTTATAACCGCGAGGATTATATTCACTTCTGCCGCTCGGGCATGGATGCCTCGCCGGTAAACCAAATCCTCGTCGATGAGAGCCTGCTGGGTTGGAAAGAGTATGAGATGGAGGTGGTACGCGACACGGCCGACAACGCCATCATCGTCTGTTCCATTGAGAATATCGACCCGATGGGTGTGCATACCGGCGACTCGATCACTGTGGCCCCTGCCCTGACACTGACCGACAAAGAATACCAGATCATGCGCAACGGCTCCATCGCCGTTCTGCGCGAGATTGGGGTCGAGACTGGCGGTTCGAACGTACAATGGGCGATCAACCCCGAAGACGGCCGAATGGTCGTGATCGAGATGAACCCCCGCGTGTCGCGTTCGTCCGCGCTGGCGTCCAAGGCGACCGGGTTCCCGATTGCGAAGATCGCGGCCAAGCTGGCTGTTGGCTATACGCTGGACGAGCTGGACAATGACATCACCAAGGTCACGCCCGCCTCCTTCGAGCCAACCATCGACTATGTCGTGACAAAAATTCCGAAATTTGCGTTCGAAAAGTTCCCCGGCTCTGAACCTTACCTGACCACGGCGATGAAATCGGTGGGTGAGGCCATGTCCATTGGCCGCACGATCCACGAATCGATGCAAAAGGCGCTGGCCTCGATGGAATCCGGCCTGACTGGCTTTGATGAAGTAGAAATCCCCGGCCTGAACGTTGGTGTCTGGGACGAGGTCAGTGACAAAGTCGCGGTGATCAAAGCGATCAGCAAGCAAACCCCCGACCGTCTGCGCACCATCGCGCAGGCCATGCGTCACGGTTTGACCGATGATGAGATTTTTGGGGTCACCAAATTTGACCCTTGGTTCCTGGCCCGCATCCGCGAGATCATCGAGGCCGAGCGTCAGTTGCGCAAAGACGGCCTGCCGGTGACCGAAGAAGGCATCCGCAGGCTGAAAATGCTTGGCTTTACCGATGCGCGCCTGGGCAACCTGACAGGCCGTGACGAAGGCAATGTACGCCGCGCCCGCCGCAATCTGGGTGTTAACGCAGTATTCAAGCGCATCGACACTTGCGCTGCCGAGTTTGAGGCGCAGACGCCCTATATGTACTCAACCTACGAAGCCCCTATGATGGGTGATGTTGAGTGCGAGGCGCGCCCGAGTGACCGCAAGAAAGTTGTTATCCTGGGCGGCGGCCCCAACCGGATCGGTCAGGGGATCGAATTCGATTATTGCTGTTGTCACGCCTGCTTCGCACTGACCGATGCGGGCTATGAGACCATCATGATCAACTGTAACCCCGAAACGGTTTCAACCGATTATGACACCTCGGACCGGTTGTACTTTGAACCGCTGACATTCGAACACGTCATGGAAATCCTGACGAAAGAACAGGAAAACGGCACTCTGCACGGTGTGATCGTTCAGTTAGGCGGGCAGACCCCGTTGAAACTGGCCAATGCGCTGGAAGAAGAAGGCATTCCGATCCTCGGCACCACGCCCGACGCCATCGACCTGGCCGAAGACCGCGAGCGGTTCCAGGCGCTTGTCAATGATCTGGGCCTGAAACAGCCCAATAACGGCATCGCATCGACCGACGAGCAAGCGCTGAAAATCGCCGAGGATATCGGCTTTCCGCTGGTGATCCGTCCCTCCTATGTTCTGGGTGGCCGCGCGATGGAAATCGTGCGCGATATGGACCAGCTGCGGCGCTATATCAACGAGGCCGTGGTGGTCTCGGGCGACAGCCCTGTGCTGCTAGACAGCTATCTGGCGGGCGCGGTTGAACTGGATGTCGACGCGCTGTGCGACGGCACGGATGTTCATGTCGCAGGCATCATGCAGCATATCGAAGAGGCCGGCGTGCACTCGGGCGATAGCGCCTGTTCGCTGCCACCTTACTCGCTGTCGAAAGAAGTGATTGGCCGGGTCAAAGAGCAGACCTTCAAGCTGGCCAAGGCGCTGAACGTTGTCGGCTTGATGAACATTCAATTCGCGATCAAGGATGATGATATCTACCTGATCGAGGTCAACCCGCGCGCCTCGCGTACCGTGCCCTTCGTGGCCAAAGCGACGGACAGCGCCATCGCCTCAATCGCCGCGCGTGTGATGGCGGGCGAGAAGCTGGCGGATTTCCCACTGCGCCCTGCATACAAAACCGTGGACGATACCAAGATCGCCGACCAGATGACGCTGGCCGATCCGGATATGCCGTGGTTCTCGGTGAAAGAGGCAGTGCTGCCCTTCGCCCGGTTCCCCGGCGTCGACACTATTCTGGGGCCTGAGATGCGCTCGACCGGAGAAGTCATGGGCTGGGACCGCGACTTCCCCCGTGCCTTCCTCAAAGCACAGATGGGTGCGGGCATGGTTCTGCCATCCTCGGGTCGTGCGTTTATCTCGATCAAGGATGCCGACAAGACCCCGGCCATGCTTGAGGCCGCACAGGTTCTGGCCGCGCAGGGCTTTGCCCTTGTCGCCACCCGCGGAACGCAAAGCTGGCTGGCCGAGCACGGTATTGCCTGTGATCTGGTCAACAAGGTCTATGAGGGCCGTCCTGACGTGGCTGACATGCTTAAAGATGGTCAGGTACAGTTGGTGATGAATACCACCGAAGGTGCACAGGCGGTCGAGGACAGCAAGGCCATCCGGTCCATCGCGCTTTATGACAAGATCCCATATTTCACCACCGCCGCCGCCAGCCACGCTGCCGCGTTGGCGATAAAGGCGCAGGCCGAAGGTGATGTCGAGGTGAGGTCCCTGCAAGGCTGACCTTCTCCCACTACACCAGAATAAAGCAAAACCCCCGGTCCATGACCGGGGGTTTTTCATTTAGACAACCGGCTGCGGTGGTTTCTTGCGCCGTTCCTCCGGCAGGAAGAACACCATGTAGAACACGGGGGCCGCCACCATGGTAAGGACCGTGGCAAAGGCCAGACCTCCCATGATGGTCACCGCCATCGACCTGAAGAACGCATCCGTCAGCAACGGCGCCATGCCCAGGATCGTCGTGATCGCGGCCAGCATCACGGGGCGCAAACGCGAGACCGAAGCCTCTATGATCGATTCACGCAGCCCCTGACCGGTTGCACGTACCAAGTCGATCTCTTCGACCAAAACGATGCCATTCTTGATCAGCATCCCCGATAGGCTAAGCAGTCCCAGCAGCGCCGTAAATGTGAACGGCAGACCCGTTCCCAGCAGACCGATCACCACTCCGTTTACCGACATCGGTACCAACAGCCAGATAATGATCGGCTGACGAATGGCGTTGAATATCAGCACCGAAATCAGAACCATAATCAACAGGCTCAACGGCAACTGACGACCCAGGCTTTTATTTGCATCGCCAGCATTCTCGAACTCTCCACCCCATTCCAGTCGATAGCCCGCTGGCAGCTCCATGCTTTCGATGGCTGTGCGGACTTCGGAATGAACCTGCGCAGCTGTCAAATCCGGCGGGATGTCGGCCCCTACCGTAATGGTCAGCACACGATCCCGGCGGTGAACCAGCGTATTGAGTGCCTTATATTCGAACCTGTCGACCATTTGCTCGATCGGCACGAATTTCTGCGACTGGTCCGAGAATACAACCTGATCCACGATCGAATAATCCCCGTCCACCGGGCGGCGCAAGATGATCGGAATCAGGCGGTCGCGTTCGCGGAACACACCACCAGTGATCCCATCGGTCGAGAATTGCAGAGTCGCCGCGATATCTTCGCGCGACACCCCTGCGGTCTGCGCCCGTTCGGTCGCATAAATTGGCTGGACAGCCAGCCCTTGTTCGCGCCAGTCGTGATAGACGTTCAGCGCATTGGGCGAAGCCGCGCGCATCGTCTGCACAGCCTCATTCGCAAGTTGCCGAAGCACCGCCGGATCGCTTCCCGAGAAACGGGCTTGAATTGGATCACCGCCCCCAGGACCAAAGACCAGCCGCTTGGTGCGGAACTTGCCTTCGGGGAACTGCGCCGAGCCAAACGCCTCGAGATCCGCCCGTAAAGCCGGAATGTCATCCAATGTTTCCGTCCGGATGATCATGTGACCGTAGCTGGGGTTCGGCTTTTCCGAAGAATAGGTCAACAAAAAACGAGTTGCTCCTTGCCCAACAAATGTCGTGACAGATACCACATCGTCCCGATCCGCCAGCCAGTTTTCGAAAACAGCCATATCCTCGGCGGTGCGCGCAATGGGTGTGCCCTGCGGCAGGTTGTAATGCACGAAAAACAGCGGTGTATTCGAGTCTGGAAAGAACTGTTGTTTGACCAAACCAAATCCTGCGAAACAGACCACGGTAATGCCCACCAGCATTGCAATCACCATCCAACGGAACCGCAGCGCCCAGTTTAGGATCGCGCCATAAACACGGAACATGATCCCGCCATAGGCATCAATTTCACCTTCTTTGCCCTGCTTGAAGAAATAGTGCCCAAGCATCGGAGTCACCGTCAGCGCCAGGGTCCAGCTCAGCAGCAGCGATATCCCGATAACAGCAAATAGCGAAAACAAGAACTCGCCCGTCGCATCAGGGCTAAGACCAATCCCGGCAAAAGCCATGATGCCAATCACCGTTGCTCCCAACAGCGGGATTTGCGTTTTGGCCGCAGCCTCATCCGCCGCATCGCGAGAATTCTTGCCGCGCAGCATTGCAATCTGCATTCCTTCGGCCACCACAATGGCGTTGTCCACCAACATACCCATTGCGATGATCAAAGCGCCCAACGAAATTCGTTCCATCTCGATCGAGAACAATGCCATGAACAACAACGTGCCAACCACGGTCAGCAACAGAGTTGTTCCCACAACCACAGCCGCGCGCCAACCCATGAACAGGGCCAAAACCGCAACAACAATAGAGACCGATAGCGCGAGGTTCACCAGAAAGTCGTTCGATGCCTGCTCAACAACGACGTGCTGCTGGTAAATCGGCAGGATCTCGACACCATAGGGGATCTGAGGATCCAAATCGGCAAATTTCGCGTCAGCACGCTTGCCGACCTCAACGATATTATCAGTCGAAAGCCCAGCGATACCCAGAGTGAAAGCTTCGGTCCCGTTGAACCGGATGATGACATTAGGATCGGTTAGGCGACCGCGATGTACATTCGACATATCGAACAGGTTGATAACCTGGCCCTGCGATCCAACAGAAAGGCCAGCAATGGCGGAAACCGTATCGGACCCTTCGGCGGTTAATATCGCGGTCCGGCCATCTTCTGATCGCAATGACCCCGACGAGTTTACCGAGTCCGCATTTGTTATCGCGTCGGTAAGCGCCTGCAGAGGCACGTTCTGGTTCACCGAAATAGACAGGTCGGGTTCGATAAAGATCGCCTCTTGCGGCAGGCCCATCACCTCTACATCCGCGACACCGTCAACCGTCAGTAGTTCGCGCCGAAGAAATGTGGAAAGCTCATGTTTTTCAGCGTCCGAGAAGCCCTCGGCCGTGACCGCATAAAACAAGCCAAACACATCGCCAAACCCGTCATTGACCAGCGGATCACCCACCCCGGATGGCAGCTCCCGTGAGGCGTCACGGACCTTGGCGCGCAATTTGGTCCAGATCTCCGGCAGCTCGGTCCCATCATAGGCTGAGTTAATCTCGACCTCGATCAGCGAAAAACCGGGCTGGTTCATTGATGTGATTGTCTTGACCTCGCCCATCTGCTGGATGGCGGATTCCAGTGGCTCTGAAACCTCCAGCGCCACTTGTTCAGCCGTTGCCCCCGGATATTGGGTAGCGATGACGGCGTTTTTGATTGTGAAGGCTGGATCTTCCAGACGGCCAAGCGACAGAAATCCCCAGATACCGCCGAACAAGGCGATCAGGATGACCAGCCATGTATAGATAGGGCGATCAATGGATGCGCGTGCGATGTTCATCAATCCGCCCCTTAGTTGGCAAGACCGGTAAAGCGGCGCACCACCTGACCGTCAATCAAAACGTCGCCGCCGGCGACAACGATTTCTTCCCCGTCACTTAGGCCGTCCAGTACGTTGACATCACCGGTTTCCGTGGGCTCGATGGTAACGGGGACGCGGCGCAGTGTCCCTTGGTCAGCCCCAGTCGGAGAAAACACCATTACGCCCAGCGCCCCTTCGACATCGGCCACAATGGCTGTAGGCGGAACAAAGATTCCCCGTTTCTGGTCCTTGACCCGAACGGTCACAGTAGCCGACGAACCAGGCAGAATTTGCAGCCCTTCAGGCGGTGTCAGGCCAAATTGGATGCGGAAGGTTTGACCGACGCTTGAAGATTCAGCATCGAATTCGCGGATCTGAAGCGGGAAGACTTCGTCGCTCACCGGAAATTTCGCGGTGATGGTGATGTCATCCTGCTGGCCTGACCGTTGAAACAAAATTTCGGGTACGTCGACCTCAATCCGAAGTTCGGACATATCATGGATGCGCACGATCGGGGTACCTGCGGAAACAGTGGTAAAGGCCTCGACCGCCCGGCTGGACACCAGCGCGTTAAACGGTGCCGTCAATGTCGCCTGTTCCAGGTCGTAAAGCGCGTCACGCACAGCGATATCAGCCAGTTGCGCCGCAGTCTCAGAGTCGTCCACAGCCACTTGGCTGGCTGCAGTTCCCCGCAGCCGAGACAGGCGGGCCAGTGTCCGATCCGCCTGATCTTTTTGCAGAACGGCACGATCATAGCGGCGCTGGAACGGCTCACGATCCAGCTCGGCGATCAGCTCACCCTTGGGGATGACAAATCCTTCAGCCACTGGCATTTCAACAATCTGTCCAGCCACCTGAAAGGCCAGATCAACCGTTTGCCGCGCAGCGACGCGACCAAAGAACTGACGTGTGAACCCAGGTGTGGTTTCCTTTACCACCATCAGCTTTACCGGCTTGGCAGCTTCTTCAGCCATGATTGAGCTGGAGAGGAAGATCAGGGCCACGCCCAAAGCAGAGATCAGTTTCATTTCTTCAGTCCCTCGGGAATTCCAGTTTTCAGTATGTTTTCCCGGATCTTCCGGGCCAGTCTTGCGAATTCTGCGGTTTCATCTTTGTTCAGTCCGGACGCGCGCTGAAACAGGGCGCCCGCTTGGGCCACAAGCATCTGGCGTGTTTCTGTGCCTTTTTCGGTCAAAACCAAAAGCCATGCACGGCGATCCTCTGGATCGCGTTCACGTCTCAAATAGCCCGCTTTTTCCAAGGCATCGGCGGTCGACGTGATTGTCGAAGGAACTGACAGCATGTCAGCCGCTAAAACGCCCATGCGCCTGGGCTGGTCCAATTTGATCACCATATGGCATTCTTGATGGCTCAGTTCTATTTCGATGGCATCGAAGCTCTCCTCGAGCTTCCAATAGAGCGCATACACACCCATCATCGCCTGCATCTCGGGGCTTAAGCGATGCAACAGAGTGTTATGATCATGGGCCATGGGTTGATTCCTTGCAGAATTTGACGCGTATATACTTCGAAAAACGAACTATTCAAGAACTGAAGCTCAATTTCCAACCAAGCTTAACATTCCCTCGGGTCAATCTCTCTTGAACAATACCAATCATAACGGCATTTTGGGTGAATCCAGAAATCCAGGACGCAACATGTATACGCCAGCAATCACCGGCTCGGGTGTTTTCACGCCAGATAATGTCATTACGAATGCCGAGCTCGTTTCGGCCTTCAATGCATATGCCGACAGGATGAACACCCAGAACGCAGAGGCGATTGCCGCTGGTGACGTTGAGCCGATGCAGCATTCGTCTGAAGAGTTCATTCTGAAGGCCTCCGGAATCGAGAACCGCTATGTGATGGACAAAGCGGGCGTTCTGGATCCCGACGTGATGCACCCGCTGTTTCGTCAGCGCTCTGACGATGAACCTGGCATCATGACCGAAATGGCCGTTGACGCCTGCAAGAAAGCACTGGCACAGGCTGGGCGCAACGGGGACGATGTTGATCTGGTAATCTGCGCGGCTTCGAACCATGAACGGGCTTATCCTGCAATCGCGATCGAGATCCAGCAGGCGCTGGGATGCAAAGGGTTCGGATTCGATATGAACGTTGCCTGTTCTTCGGCCACGTTCGGCATTCAGGCGGCGGCGGATATGGTCAGGTCCGGTTCGGTCAAATGTGCGCTTGTGGTAAACCCCGAGATTTGCACGGGCCACCTGGAATGGCGTGACCGTGATTGCCACTTTATTTTTGGTGACGTGGCAACGGCCACCTTGATTGAACGGATCGAGGATGCGACCGGACCGCATTTCGAGATTTTGTCGACCAGCTGCGCCACGGATTTTTCCAACAACATCCGAAACAATAATGGCTTCCTGCGTCGCACTCGGCCAGAGGGATTGACCGACCGCCGCGATATGCAGTTCATGCAAAACGGCCGTAAAGTGTTCAAAGAGGTTCTTCCAATGGTCAGCAAACACATTGCCGATCACATGGACGCCGAAGGGATCAGCAACGCCGATCTCAAACGTCTTTGGCTGCATCAGGCGAACAAAACGATGAATGATTTCATCGGTAAAAAAGTCATGGGCCGCGAGCCCGCCCCCGGAGAGCAGCCAAACATCCTGCAAGACTATGCGAACACGTCCTCGGCAGGGTCGATCATCGCATTTTCGAAATACTCGGACGATTTCACCGATGGCGAGATCGGCCTTATCTGTTCCTTCGGAGCAGGGTATTCCGTGGGTTCGGTAATCGTGAAACGGCACGGTTAAGACAACACTCCGCGCAACTACAAATTCGTACAAGAAAACCGGGCTCATTCTACCCGGCTTGGTTGTTTGATCCTTGTTTCAGCACTGGCATCACCCCGTCCGGCGGCAAGCGGCAAAAGCCCCAGCATGCGAGCGTTCAGATCGGGTCAAGCTTGACCTAGCATGTCATGAGTATCGGTACGCACACCAAACTGGATCAAGACACGCAGCTTCCCTTGCCTCAGCTCACGCTTTCTTCTTCCAGGTGCAGCTTCATCTCGATCAGAACATGCTGCAGCAGGCTGGTTTCCTTCAACAGGCGTTTGGCCTCGTTCACCGTGATGATACCGTCTTCGATAGCAGACTGGTATTCGGTCATAAGCATGGCAAAGCGTTGGCTCAACGCGATGACATCCGAATTAACACCTCCGGTGCGAGGAGCGTCCGTGTTGCGGCCATCATATGACAGCGTAATGTTCTTGAGGTCGGCCAAAGCCGACGTCACATGCGGAAAGTTGGCCACCGCTTCAAGGCGAGCAACTGCATCAACCGGCATGAACCGATCAGCATGTTCTGCATTATCTGAATAATATCGGCCAAGCGTGGCTTTGGATTTACCCGTGATCTCGCACGCGGACTCAATTCCAACGTCCTTGACCAACGCTTCGGTGTGCTTTTTGAGATAGGCCCCGATATCTGCCATGTTTTTACCTTTGCTACCTGCCTTCCCCACTACATCTGCCATTGCGGGGGAAAGGGAAATGAAATTTCCCATACCTGAGTCATAATTGAAATGCGATATGTTGGCTATCCCTCAGATATGCGAGGGTTTTGTGAGTGAGTGGCGGCAATAATGCCGGTAGCGAGTGATAGCGGGGCACATATTAGCCCCGCTTCGTTTAGGCCGCTTATAGGCCGAAGGCGTCGCTGTTGTGAGTGCAGGGGCTCCATCCCCAAAGAGCGTGAGCTCATCCCCTAACTGGACAACGGCGGCGTCGCTCATTTCGCCACATGAGATGGCTTGCCCAGGCGGGGCTGGCGAATTAGACCCGAGCCATGGCAAAACTTTACTTCAACTACTCGACTATGAACGCGGGCAAATCGACCGTGTTGCTGCAAGCCTCGCATAATTATCGCGAGCGCGGCATGGATACTTACCTGATGACGGCCGCATTGGATGGGCGCGCCGGTGCTGGGAAAATTGCCTCGCGGATTGGGATATCATCCGAGGCTGATACTTTTGACACCGATGATGATGTTTTCGCCATGATCGAAGCCCGCATGGCGCAAGGCAAAATTGCATGTGTCTTTATCGACGAAGCCCAGTTCCTGACCGAAGATCAGGTCTGGCAACTGGCCCGCGCCGTAGATGACCTGAACGTGCCGGTGCTGGCCTATGGGTTGCGGGTCGATTTTCAGGGTCGGCTGTTTCCCGGATCGGCCGCCTTGCTGGCGCTGGCGGATGAGATGCGCGAGGTTCGCACGATCTGCGAATGCGGCCGCAAGGCAACAATGGTGATTCGTCAGGACGAGAATGGAAATCCCATCACCCAGGGTGCTCAGGTCCAAATTGGTGGCAACGAAACCTATGTCTCGCTGTGCCGCAGGCATTGGCGCGAGGCCGTGGGCACCTAAACCGGATTTGGCAGCGGACGCCCCTGAACAAAGGCCGCAACATTATCTAGCGCCATGTGCCCCATATCGCTGCGGACCTCCTCAGTCGCGGTACCCAGGTGGGGCAGCAGGGTCACGTTCTGCAAATCTATCAGAGCTTGCGGCACTGCGGGTTCGAATTCGTAGACATCCAGACCCGCACCCGCGATTTGCTTTTCTTGCAACGCCGAAATCAGGGCCGATTCATCCACTACCTCTCCCCGAGAAATATTGATCAGGATGGCAGCAGCGTTCATCGCCTGCAGCACCTGCGCATTGATCAGATGCCGGGTTTCGGCACCGCCCGGCACAGCCAGGATCAGGAAATCTACACCGGCAGCCAAAGCTTTGAGGTCTGGGACATAATCCGCCGGAAACTCTAGCTCCTTTGGGCTGCGCGATTGATAGGCGACGTGCATACCAAACCCATAGTGGCAACGTCGCGCGATGGCTTGCCCAATGCGCCCCATGCCCACAATGCCGACCCGTTTGCCGGTCACGTGATGGCCCAACATCTGTGTCGGATGCCAGCCCTGCCAAAGGTTTGAACGTACCAGCCGTTCGCCTTCTCCGGCGCGGCGGGCAGTGGACAGCAGCAATGTCATGGCGATATCGGCAGTCGCATCTGTGACAGCGCCCGGCGTGTTGGTCACGGCAATTCCGGCGTTACGGGCCGCGTCCACATCAATGTGATTGTACCCAACCCCAAAATTCGCCAGCAGTTTGCACCGCGGTTCCGGCACCTCAGCAAAGATCTGGGCAAAAAACAGGTCGCCCAAGGTCGGCACCACCACATCGAATTCGGACAGCGCATGCCCCATTTCCTCGGGTGACATCGGCAAGGTTTCACTGCGCATCTCTGCGTCAAACTCTGCGCGTGCACGTGCTGCGACAGAGGCGGTCATCGGTCGGGCAATGAACACACGCATCAGTGCATCCGCCCACCGGTTGGAACCTTGCCATCCGGCCCGATCAGGACGATCTCACCAGTCTCATCGGGCAATCCCAAAACAAGCACTTCGGACATGAACTTGCCGATCTGGCGCGGAGGGAAATTTACCACCGCCATCACCTGCTTGCCCACCAATGAGGCGGGATCATAATGCGCAGTGATCTGGGCCGAGGTTTTCCGCTCGCCGATGTCTCGTCCAAAATCGATCCACATCTTGATCGCTGGCTTGCGCGCTTCTGGGAAGGGCTCGGCGCGGATAACCTCGCCGACGCGAATGTCGACCTTAAGAAAATCGTCGAATGTAATTTCACCCACGAGACAGCTCCTTGGACCGATCGGTTGCGGCTTTAACAGCGCGGTGCAGCAGGTCGGGAAAACCGAATTCGTCGTGCATCAGGACCTCAAGCGCGGCCTGCGTGGTTCCATTAGGCGAAGTGACATTGACGCGCAGTTGCGATGGGTCCTCGTCAGACGCCATGGCCAAGGCCCCTGCCCCGGCGACCGTGGACTTGGCCAGCCTCATCGCCAGATCATGTGGCAGGCCCTGAGCCTGACCCGCGGCAGCGAGCGTTTCTATAAGGTGGAATACATAGGCAGGGCCGGACCCGCTCAGCCCGGTAACGGCATCAATCTGCGCCTCATCCTGCAATCTGACCGTCTCACCGACCGCAGATAGCAGGTTTTCGGCTAGGGCCAGATCCGCATCCGAAACAGCAGAATTTCCAATCAACGCTGTGATTCCCTGTCGGATCGCCGCCGGGGTGTTCGGCATGGCACGCACGATTGGTGTTTTCTGGCCCAACACCTCTTCGAATGTGGAGATTGAGGTGCCTGCCGCGACCGACACGAACAGGCTGCGCCCGCCGCCCAAGGCTGTAATTGCGGGCAGCGCATCGCCCATCATCTGCGGCTTTACCGCGACCAGCACAACTGCAGGCGCCTCGGGTAGCGGGGTATTGATGTTGACGCCCGACGATTTCAGCCAATCCGACGGGAAAGGGTCAATCACCCAGACTGACGAGGCAAGAAGGCCATGCTCTAACCACCCGGCAAGCATGGCCGATCCCATCTTGCCGCATCCCAAAAGCACCAGCCCCTGTTCGGCGACGCGTGACATGTCCATGATTGCCCCTCCGCTTATTTGGCTCGGGGCAAAGCTTTACGCGCGGCCGTAGGCCTCTGCAATGGCGACTTGCATCGCGTCTTCCGGGGTACGGTTGCCCCATGTGACCAGTTGGATCGCGGGATAATAACGCTCGGCGCTCAGGACCGCTGCAGTGATCATCGTATCAATCTGTTCCGGGCTGGCCATCTGACCACCCGCAAGAACCAGACCGTACCGGTAAACCATCAGCTTCTGATTGGCCCAGTATGTGAAGGCCCCGGCCCAGCACTGATCGTTCATCTTGTTCAGAAGTTCATAAAGCTCGGTCTCGCGCGCCTCAGGTGGCTCCATCTCGAACGAGCACACCATACGCAGCGTTTCGTCATAATTCGACCAGGCCAGCGTAATCGAGTAGGTGCGCCACTGTCCTTCGACAGCCATTGCGATCTGATCATCCCCGATCCGATCAAAGTCCCAATCGTGATGTTCGGCAAGATGTTCAACAATGTCGATCGGATGAAGGTCTTCGTCAAGAAACTGCTCGGAAAGGGCCATAATGCCACCTCACTAATTTCTAGCATTTCGGGGCTGGCAGCGCCCCAGCGCTAGTTGCCTGCTCTACAAGCCGGGCTTCCCCCATAGGCCTGTACTAAATATGGTGCGCTGTGGGTGGTGGCCTGACAACCCCCATTTTTGGGGATAACAGCAATAAGTTGTGGATAGCTGGCAACGGGGATCAAAATATTGGCATCAGATGCAGCTTTGTCTTGATTAATTCCCGCAAGACGGCATGATGCACAACACCGCACAACCCAGAACCGGATTGCGCGGCGTTTGTTTTTTTTCGAAAATTTCGCGGTGGATTATTCGCCCAGCTTGGCTTCCAACGCTGCAATGCGCGCCTCGAGCGCTGTGTTTTCCTCGCGCGCTTTCTGAGCCATGGCACGGACAGCGTCGAATTCTTCGCGTGTGACGAAATCGCGATCAGCCAGCCAACGGTCGATCATCGACTTCATGGCGTTCTCCGCCTCGTCCTTTGCGCCTTGGGCAACACCCATGGCGTTGGTCATGAGTTGGGAAACATCATCCAGAATCTTGTTGCGGGTTTGCATGGTTATCCTCCGATTTGGCGGTTGGTCTCTATATGGGGAATGATTGGCGCAGGCTCAAGGTTGACTTAACCCTCAAAGCCCGGGCAATGAGACGCACATGCAGGCTGTTCTGAATTTCCCCGATCTGTCGCCCGAACTTTTCTCGATCTCACTGTTCGGGATGGAGTTCGCACTTAGATGGTACGCCCTCGCCTATATCGCCGGGATTGTGATTGCATGGCGTCTCGGGGTGATCGCCCTAAAGCGCCCCGCCCTGTGGCCCGACAAGGCGCCACCTATGCAACCCGCCCAGCTTGAGGATTTGATCACCTGGATCATCCTGGGCGTGATTCTGGGCGGGCGACTTGGGTTCGTGCTGTTTTATCAACCAGCCTATTACCTTTCGAACCCGATCGAAATTCTGATGGTCTGGCAGGGCGGCATGGCCTTCCACGGTGGATTGCTAGGCGTCGTCGTGGCCTCATATATCTATGCAAGACGCCACCAAATTTCGATTTTGCCGCTTGCTGATCTGATCGCGCATACCGTGCCGCCTGGGCTGTTATTGGGTCGTGTCGCGAATTTCATCAACGCCGAACTGTGGGGAAGGCCCAGCGACCTGCCCTGGGCCTTCGTTTTTCCCGGCCCTGCCGCCCAAAACTGCCCGGAGGTTATTGGTCTTTGCGCCCGCCACCCCTCTCAGCTTTACGAAGCCGCACTCGAAGGGTTGCTGCTGGGCGTCCTGCTGTTGTGGCTGGTCTATCGGCGCCGCGCTTTCCTACGGCCCGGTCTGGTCACAGGCGTGTTTATGGCGGGCTATGGCGCATCGCGTTTCATTGTCGAGTTTTTCCGGCAACCCGATGCACAGTTTGTTTCGGCCGGAAATCCGCTTGGACTTGCCTGGCAAATGGGCGGCTACGGCCTGACCATGGGCCAGTTGCTGTCTTTGCCAATGATTGCCTTTGGCCTTTGGCTGGCTTTACGCGCTAAGGCCAAGTGATGACCCTCGCCAACCTCTTACAGGCTCGTATCGCACAAGACGGCCCGATGAGTGTAGCCGACTATATGACCGAATGCCTGCTGCACCCGACACTGGGATATTACACCACCCGCGACCCCCTTGGCCCGCAGGGCGATTTCATCACCGCCCCGGAAATCAGCCAGATGTTTGGCGAACTAATCGGGCTCAGCCTTGTGCAATGCTGGATTGACCAGGGGCGTCCGGACCGTTTCACGCTAGCGGAGCTGGGTCCCGGGCGCGGAACGCTGATGGCTGACATGCTGCGTGCAACACAGGGCGTGGATGGCTTTCACGCGGCGGCAGATATTGTTCTGCTTGAGGCCTCACCAACCCTGCGCGCCATTCAGGCAAAGACGCTGGATGCCTATGCTCCACGCTGGATTACATCGGTCACCGATCTACCCGATTCCCCGCTTTTGCTGGTGGCAAACGAGTTCTTTGACGCTCTGCCCATTCGCCAATTCATCCGTGATGGCAGCGATTGGCGGGAACGTTTGATCGGGATGAAGGACGAATCACTGGCTTTTGGCCAGGGGCCGCGGTCGCCACAGATCGCTTTGAAGAACCGGCTTGAGGACACGCAGGATGGGGATCTGGTCGAGCTTTGCCCTTCGGCCATACCGATCATCACTGTGATCGCCGGACGGATCGCGACACACGGCGGGGCCGGACTGATCCTGGATTATGGCGACTGGCATTCGCTTGGGGATACGTTTCAAGCGCTGCATGCCCACAAGCCGATAGACCCTCTTTCCAGCCCCGGACAAGCTGATCTGACCGCCCATGTGGACTTCGAACCTCTGGCGAGCGCAGCGCGAGCTGCGGGCTGCGCCCATTCGCGCCTGACACCCCAAGGCGTTTTTCTGGAACGGCTGGGCATCACTGCGCGGGCGCAAGCATTGGCGAAACCACTCAGCGGGTCCAAGCTTGAGGCGTTGATAGCCGCACATCGCCGGTTGACGCACCCAGAGGAAATGGGAAACCTGTTCAAAGTACTGGGCCTGTACCCATCTTATGCCGCATTGCCACCGGGACTGGAATCATGACGCTGGAAATTCTGACTTCGGATCTCTTGTCATCCGTACGCCATGGTTTTTTCTGCCGCCGTGGCGGGGCCTCATCCGGGATCTTTGCAGGGCTCAACTGCGGTCATGGATCATCTGACCAGACCGAGGCTGTCGCGATAAACCGTAACCGCGTAGCGGATGCGATGGAGGTCGATCCCGGATCCCTTATTGGGGTGCATCAGGTGCATTCACCGACGGTCATAACTGTTGATGGTCCAATCGACGGGGAAAAGCCTAAAGCAGACGCGTTGGTTACGGCCTGTCCCGGGCTGGCGCTGACCATCCTCACGGCGGATTGCCAACCTGTTCTTTTTGCCGACACCCACGCAAAAGTGATAGGAGCTGCACATGCGGGTTGGCGCGGCGCGCTGGACGGTGTGCTTGAGGCCACGTTGGACTCCATGGAGGCGCTGGGAGCACGGCGCGAGAATACAGTGGCCGTCATAGGGCCCACAATCTCGCAAATTGCGTATGAGGTCGGGCCCGAGTTCCTAGAAGACTTTGCCGCTGAATCATCAGAAAACCTGCGGTTCTTCGCAAATGGGACGGGTGATCGGATGCAATTTGACCTCCCGTCCTATGGGCTGCACCGGTTACGTCAGGCTGGTGTCGGGCATGCAGAGTGGATTCGTCATTGCACCTATTCGGACCCGAACAGATTCTATTCGTACCGCCGATCGGTTCATGCAAAAGAAGCCGACTACGGCCGCCTGATTTCCGCCATCAAACTGTGACGCGTATCCTGATTGTGGCGAAATCGCCGCTTTTTCGCCACATTTGTTGTGTCTATATGAGTCGCCAAAATTAGGTTTTTTTGCCCTCTCTCAGATGGTTATCTGCATATTTCCGAATGTGAGCGCGGCTAGATTAAGAAAAGGAAACAGCCAACTTTCTTTTGTCCCAGATTCAACCCGCGTCAGCCTTATGGCCGCCTCAATATCGCGACACGTTAGTCTCAGATTGGGTCATTAGGCATTAAGCCTTGAACGAGTAGGACAACAGGATGAAACAAAGATCCCGCTTTCTCAGCGCTGTTCTAAAAGCGTCCAGAGAGCAAAAACTGGAGATGCCGTGGAAGCGGGTTTCCAGCCGTTCTGCCAGTGTGGCGCGCCGTTTGGCTTCGCGACGCTGATTGGACAGGCCTACCAAAGCCATTCTGCCGGCTTTGAGGGTCAAGACACACAGCGGGGGTGCTCCGATCCGGTGTGTGGCGCTTCACAGACGCTTTCTGTGAATGTGTTTAGGAGTTTGTGTGCGTAGACAATTTTCGTCTGCGAGTTGTGAGTTTGTCTGGGGGGTCAATGTGTTGACCAAGAGTTTGCGAAATTCCATCGCACTGCGCGGCCGTTACAGCCGACGTCTCGAAGTCGCCATAGCATTCAAGACAAAGAAAACCGATCAGGCGGGCCTGTACGGGGGTTCAGCCTTCCTGAGCGGATGTTTGAGGGGACGGAATTAGTATGACTATTCCACATTCTTTGGCCCGCGCCGCCAGAAACGCCGTCGATACGTCGACAATGCTGCGCGAGATTCCAAGAAATACAACAAAACAAAAAGCGCAGCTGCGGCGCTATGAGGTCAGTTCATTGTTGAGCAATGGCGAGGTATCCCAAACCCGCCACATCGCGCCAGCGCTGCCCATGTTCGAGGATGCGTTTTGTGCCTTTACGCGGGGTTCGCTTGTCGAAACCGAAAACGGGCCGATAGCGATCGAAGATCTTTTGCCTGGCGATACGGTTTTGACCGAGAATGGAACTTCGGAAACCGTGGTCTGGAAGGGCTCGGTTACTTTGATCCCCGGGCGCGAAGACTCGCGTGGTCGCACACGCCCGCTGACACGCATCATGGCGGATACCTTCGGAATGCAAAAACCGATGTCAGGCGTGACTGTCGGTCCGGCTGCGCGCCTGTTGGGCACCCCAGCACATCTGCGGCACTTGTATGGCGGATCTCCTGTTTTGACGCCCGCTCACGAGTTCCAAGACGGGATGGGTGTCATCGAGATGCTACCGCCTACCCCAATCGAATTGTTTCACATCTGTCTGAAACGCCATTCGGTTATCAAGGTAGACGGATTACAGTTTGAATCATATCATCCAGGCGTAAATGCGGTTCGGATGATCAGCCATTCGCTTCGCTCAATCTATTTGAACTTGTTCGAGCATGTCGAATCGCTGAATGACTTTGGCCCGCTGCAGTTACCGCGTGCCGGAGATGGAGAGGTGGACGCAATCACTGCCTGAGTTTTAACCAGTACTGCAAAGTGGGGGCTTTATGCAGATTTTAATTAGTTGGGTGTTGTTTCTGGTTGTCACGGCGATTTTGCCGCCGTGCACCAGCCGTCACAAAAGGATGCGCTTTACGCCGTCCGGTTCATTCGTTCTTCCAGGACGTCAAACGGTACACCGGGCTCGTCCTTAGCGCCGCGTATCACAAGTGAGGTTTTAACGCTGGCCACGTTTGGCGTGGTCAGCAACTCGCCTGTTAAAAACTGCTGAAAGCTGCTGAGATCAGGAGCGACGCATTTCAGAATAAAATCCACTTCGCCGTTCAGCATGTGGCATTCACGGACAAGTGGCCATTCGCGGCAGCGTTCCTCGAATGCGCTGAGTTCGGCTTCGGCTTGGCTTTCCAATCCGACGCTTGCAAAGACCTGAACCTCAAAACCCAGCTCACGCGCATTCACTTCCGCATGGTATCCGCGGATAAGGCCCGAGTCTTCCAATGTGCGCACGCGCCGCAGGCACGGAGGCGCGGAAATTCCCACACGTTTCGCGAGCTCTACATTGGTCATGCGACCGTCTGCCTGCAATTCTGCCAGAATCTTGCGGTCAATCTCGTCCAGCCGTGTCGCGACCATAAAAAGCTCCTGAATTTTCGGTTGTTATATCAGCACCCAAGGGATGCGCAATAATGTTTCGCGTTTGCGCAATATTCTTTGGTTTTCCAGGTATTTTTCTAGCGCGAGTTGTGAAACGGATTCTCCGATACGGCACGAAGGGGCTTTAAGCGCCTCAAGGGGGTCGCTATATCCATTCGCCAAGGGGCCGCAGGCCCGTATCAGGCAGATCGAGTCGGGGGTATCATGGCCGAAACAAAACACACCAGGGTTCTGATAATCGGATCAGGACCTGCCGGTTATACTGCGGGCGTATATGCCAGCCGTGCGATGCTGGAACCGATACTGGTTCAGGGCATCGAACCGGGCGGGCAGCTGACGACCACCACCGAGGTCGAGAACTATCCCGGCTTTACCGAGGTTCAGGGTCCTGATCTGATGATCAAGATGCAGGAACATGCCGCCGCGATGGGATGCGAGATCATCGGCGACATCATCAGCGATCTGGATGTCTCGAAACGCCCATTCACCGCCAAGGGCGACAGCGGCACCATCTACACTGCCGATGCGGTCATTCTGGCCACTGGCGCGCGGGCGAAATGGCTGGGATTGCCCTCGGAAGAGAAGTTCAAAGGCTTTGGCGTTTCCGCCTGCGCCACATGCGACGGGTTCTTCTATCGCGGGCAGGAGATCGTTGTAATCGGCGGCGGCAATACCGCCGTGGAAGAGGCGCTGTTTCTGACCAACTTTGCCAGCAAGGTCACCTTGATCCATCGCCGCGATGAATTGCGCGCCGAAAAGATCCTGCAGGATCGGCTGATGAAGAACGACAAGATCGAGCCCCTGTGGTTCCACGAACTGGACGAGGTCATCGGAACCGATGCGCCTTTGGGTGTCGAAGGCGTGCGCGTCAAGAATGTGAAAACCGGTGAGATTCGCGAAATCCCCTGTAAAGGTGTTTTCATCGCCATCGGCCACGCACCCGCGAATGAGCTGGTCAAGGACTCGCTGGAAACCCATATGGGCGGCTATGTGATCACCAAACCGGGCTCCACAGAAACCTCCATTCCAGGTGTCTTTGCTGCCGGAGACCTGACAGATCACATCTACCGTCAAGCCGTTACCAGCGCCGGGATGGGCTGTATGGCCGCGCTGGATGCTGAACGGTTCCTGGCCGAGCAGGATTAATCAGGTGATCGAATTCTCCGGCCCGATCTGGAGAATTCTGTTCCTGTCACAGATAGACGCCCCTTTGGCCCCAGCACGGGCGCCAGAGGGGCGTTTTCATTATGCGGGCCAATTCGCGCTTTATTCTTCGCTGAGCGCTGAGGGTGCCGAAGTAGCCATCAAACGTTATGTCTGCCCATCCGATCCACCACGCATTCTTCAAAAATGCCGGATCACCGGCGCTCGGCTGGTAGATCTGCGGGGGCGCAGTGAAGCCTCGGTCGTGTGGCAGGATATCCACGAAAAAGAAGGCACCTCACCCACCTGGCTATTTTCGGATGACGCCCGCGCCAAAGGCGCCGACGGCTTGCTATACAGCTCGCGATCCCGGCCGGAACTCAGTCATGCGGTTTTGTTTAGCACCTCGCCAGAGGTAGTGTGCCTGGATGGGGATCCGCATCCCTGGTTGCCGGGGCATAGAGGCTTCGCTTGACCCCCGCTCTGCGCCGTTACAGACTCTGAGATGCGAGCAAAACGAACACAGGTGAACCGAGTGAAAAGCGTACTATGGCAAGGCGGGTGGGCTACCCGGCTGAGGATCATGAGCGGCCTGATCCTGTTCATCTTTGCCTTCTTTCACTTCATCAATATCGGTCTGGGACTGTTTCATACTGATTATCTCCACGAAATGCAGAAAGGCCGCCATGTCATTACGCGCAACAACATCGGCAGCGCGATTCTATATCTGGCCTTGCTCGTGCATTTTGGGCTGGCGCTGTATTCGTTAGCTCAGCGCAGAACCATGCGAATGCCTTTCAGTCTGGGGCTACAGGTGGTGCTTGGATTTGTGATTCCACTGCAACTGATCTCGCACCTTGTTCACACCCGATACGCACATGCAGTTTTCGGGGTTAATGATGAGATGGGTTATATCATCGCGCTAATGTGGCCCAGCTATGCAATCTGGACACAAAGCCTGCTTTTGCTGGTGGTCTGGGTCCACAGTTGCATCGGTCTTCACATGTGGCTGCGCCTGACATCCTGGTGGCAAAGGGCGCTGCCTTATCTGATCGGGCTCGCCGTGTTCATTCCGTCTTTCGCTCTGGCAGGTCTTTTGACAGAGGGCCGACGCATCTGGGCTGATTTCGCCGACCCGTTTCTGCGCGATCAGTATATCGAACATTACAACTGGCCATCGCCCGAGGCTTTTCAGGCTCTGATGGGTGTGAGGCAAGATACGCTGCTTGCATTCGGGCTGGCGGTTGGCGCTACATTGCTTGTGTTTCTGGTGCGCAAAATTTTGCGACGCCGACATTCGGTGCGCATCAAATATGTGGAAGGCCCCGAAATTGTGGCCGAAAAAGGAATGACCCTGCTTGAGATTTCTCAGGCCAACGGCATTCCCCACACTGCGCTATGTGGTGGCAAGGGGCGCTGCACCACCTGTCGCGTTATTGTCGAAAATGGTGCAGATCAGCTCCCCGTCCCCAGTGAGATCGAGGCCCGCAGCTTGGCTGCCGTAAAAGCACCCGAAGGCGCACGCCTGGCCTGTCAGATCCGCCCGACCGAGCCAATCACGGCCTTTCGGATGTACAATCCCGGTAGCGGTCGCAATCGCGCCCATGCCAGTCAGGGGCAGGAACGTAAACTGGCGGTGCTGTTTCTGGACATGCGAGGGTTCACGGCACTGACCACCGGGCAGTTGCCCTATGACATTGTTTTCCTGCTCAACCGGTTCTTTGACGCCATCGTGCCAGCCATCACCTCGGATGGGGGTGTGGTCGACAAGTATATGGGTGACGGGCTGCTGGCAGTGTTTGAAACCGCCGATGCTGCAAGTTCAGCACGGGCCGGGATGAAAGCTGCAGCCAATGTCAGCCGCGCATTGCAACGGTTCAACGAGCAACTCGAAACCGAGGGCAGCCCGCTTATTCGCATTGGAATGGGGTTACATCTGGGCGATCTGGTTCTGGGCGAAATCGGCGCGGTGGGCACTGCAAGCCGCACGATTATCGGCGACGCCGTGAATGTCGCCAGCCGATTGGAGGCCGAGACCAAGGGGTTGGGTGTCGAGCTTTTGGTTTCGGGCGATCTGCTGAAGGCAGCGGGGCATGAGAGTTGGCAGAACGATCTGCGCCCCTTCCAGTTGCGTGGGGTAACAAGGCCAATTTCTGCCCTGCCGGTCGAACGTGCGTCCGACCTCACCCCCAAGATTGCCGCCTGAGAACACACTCATTCAAACCGGTCTATTTGGCCTTGATCCAAGGGATTGTCGTCGGGTTTCGCGTCAAAATGTGGAAAATCCTTCCAATCCGGAGAAAAACCGCGCATATCGTCCTTTGTTTCATAAATCCATCTGGACTTCACCCGACCGCCGGGGCACATGCCCGGCAAACGCCCCTGAATCACTGGCCAATCCATCCTTCGACAAGAGAATTCCCATGACGATGTTAAGCAATCTGGCGCCGATCTCTGAACTTTATGTTTCGTACGAGTCCGCACAGAAACTGAAAGTAGAAGCTGCCGACCTGACAAGCTGGGACCTGAGCCCTCGTCAGATCTGTGATCTGGAACTGCTGATGAATGGCGGGTTCAACCCGCTGAAAGGGTTCCTAAGCGAGGCCGATTACGACAATGTCGTCGAGAACATGCGCCTGGCCGACGGCACCCTTTGGCCGATGCCAATCACGTTGGATGTCAGCGAAGACTTCGCTGAGGGCATCAAACTGGGTCAGGACATTGCGCTGCGCGACCAGGAAGGTGTCATTTTGGGCACCATGACTGTGACCGACCGCTGGACGCCGAACAAGGCGCGCGAGGCGGAAAAGGTCTTTGGCGCAGATGACGATGCCCACCCGGCGGTCAACTACCTGCACAACACTGCGGGCAAGGTTTACTTGGGCGGCCCTGTTGTTGGTATCCAACAGCCCGTTCACTATGACTTCCGTGCCCGCCGCGATACGCCGAACGAGCTGCGCGCCTATTTCCGCAAACTGGGTTGGCGCCGTATTGTTGCGTTCCAAACCCGCAACCCGCTGCACCGCGCGCATCAGGAACTGACCTTCCGTGCCGCCAAAGAGGCGCAGGCCAACCTGCTGATCCATCCGGTTGTTGGTATGACCAAGCCGGGCGACGTGGACCACTTTACCCGCGTGCGTTGCTATGAGGCTGTTCTGGACAAGTACCCGGCCTCGACAACTTCGATGTCACTGCTGAACCTGGCGATGCGTATGGCAGGCCCGCGCGAGGCGGTGTGGCACGGGTTGATCCGCGCCAACCACGGCTGCACGCATTTCATTGTCGGCCGTGACCACGCAGGCCCCGGCAAGAACTCAGCCGGCGAAGATTTCTATGGCCCCTACGACGCGCAGGATTTGTTCCGCCAGTTCCAGGATGAAATCGGCGTCGAAATGGTCGATTTCAAGCACATGGTCTTTGTGCAGGAACGCGCTCAATACGAACCGAATGACGAGATCGCCGACAAAGACAACGTCACGATCCTGAACATCTCGGGCACAGAACTGCGCCGCCGTCTGGCCGAAGGCCTGGAAATCCCCGAATGGTTCAGCTTCCCTGAGGTTGTGACCGAGTTGCGCAAGACCAAACCGCCGCGCAGTCAGCAGGGCTTTACCGTATTCTTCACCGGTTTCTCCGGCTCGGGCAAATCGACCATCGCCAACGCTCTTATGGTAAAGCTGATGGAGATGGGCGGTCGTCCGGTGACCCTGCTGGATGGCGACATTGTTCGTAAGAACCTGTCATCGGAACTGGGCTTCTCGAAAGAGCACCGCGACCTGAACATCCGCCGCATCGGCTATGTGGCCAGCGAGATCACCAAAAACGGCGGCATCGCTATCTGTGCCCCAATCGCACCCTACGCCACGACCCGCCGCGCCGTCCGCGAAGATGTCGAAGCGTTCGGCGCTTTTTGCGAGGTTCACGTGGCCACCAGCATCGAAGAATGCGAGCGCCGCGACCGCAAGGGCCTGTACAAGCTGGCGCGTGAAGGCAAGATCAAGGAATTCACGGGAATTTCCGATCCCTACGACGTACCTGCCAATCCTGAGCTGAGCGTCGAGACCGAGAATGTGGACGTAGACAACTGCGCCCACCAGGTTCTGCTCAAGCTGGAAAGCATGGGTTTGATCGCCGGATCGTAACCTGCGCAAAGAATCAAGCAAAAGGCCCTCGGTTTCCGGGGGCCTTTTTCTATTGGATCATAGTTCTGCCCGAATGGCGGCGACGGCGCGTCCTTCGAAATCACCAAACTCGGCCGCTTTGGACTGGCTGGCCCGCAGAGCATCTAGACGCGCGGCATAGTCATCGACCGAAGCGGCTTGAATCGCGCTCCGAATGTCGGCCTCGGAATCGCACAGGATCATCCCAGATGTGTCGAAGAAATCACCAATATTGGGACAGCCCCAATAGATCGGCACTGTCGAGCACAAGATCGCGTCTGTCAGCTTTTCCGAAAAGTAATTCCGCTCCCGCACATTCTCGATCACCACCGAATAGCGATATGGGGCCAGCCCGTCAGACTTTCGGTCAAACGGAGTATAGCCACGCCCCATAATATCGACATCTGCCCCGGATTCACGAACCCAGTCGATCACGGAATGGCGCAACTGATGTCCTTCGAGATCACGCTTGGCCGAGGCGATCAGAGAACAGGATTTAGATTTCTCGACCAATAGTTCTCGCCAATCAGCCACCATCGTCACGCCATAGGGCAGAAACACGGCGTTTGGGATACCTTGCAACAAAACATCATGAAAGGTCAGCACCCGGAAGAACCGCCGCCACGTATAGCGCAACATGCGATCATGTTTGGCATGGATGGCCGAAGGCTCTCCCATCATCAAAGATATCCGCGCACGTGTCCCCCGACGAAGACGCAGATGTACCGTGGAATTGGGGTACATAATCAGATGGTCCGTGTGCGCAAGATCGCCCACTGTTTTTCCGATCAGACGATCCGGGCAGCCTTCGGGCCAAGTCAGTTCCGACAAAGGAATCGTGGCCAGTTTCGGCCCCAACCGATGCCCATAGGGCAGTATGGCGATTGCAGGTTCTGTCATCATCCGGCATCTGGTAAATCAACCTGACCCCGCATAAGGATATGCCCGCGACCGGCGACCATGATGCCTGTCATCGCATCCGATGGACCAGCTCGGGTAACAGTCGCCTGACCGGGGCGCCCCATATCATGGCCTTGCTCGGCAATAAAAACGTCCTTTGGCATCAGCCCATGTTTCCAGAGATACGCCGCCATCGCACCTGTGGCAGATCCGGTAAACGGATCCTCGGGCGGGCTGGGCGGGGCCAACAGCAATCTCGAGAATGTATCGCCTGCTTTGGTCGCGCCTTTGAGCGTTACAAGAAAAGGTTCGGCCATATCGGAGCCGGAAAAGCCCGCCTTTTCGGCAATCTCGCGCAAAGGCCTTTCGACCAGTCTTGCCGCGCGCAGGGCGTCGTGATCACGAAGAACAGTGACACAGAAGGGCAGCCCGGTAGAAACAAATTGCGGCGGCGAGATAATCGCCTCTTTGGGCAGGCTGATGGCAGAGGCGACCAGCTCGGCGGGAACATAGGCGCCGAATTGTGGTGCAATCTGCGTCATCTCGATTTCATCACCGCTGATGCAGATCGAAACGATCCCCGCGCCGGTTTCAAGCGTCAGGGTATTGCCTTGCAGCATTCCTCTGGACTGTATTGCAGCTACGGTTGCGATCGTGGGATGCCCGGCAAAGGGGATTTCGCGACTGGCCAGAAAATAACGAACCCGGAAATCGGCCACATCGGACGGGCCAGTAAAGGTGCATTCAACCAAGGACGTCTCGCGCACATAGGCCATGCAGACGTCTTCGGACAGAGCTGCCCCACCATGAACAACAGCGCACCCATTGCCACCAAAGGCGCGATCGCTGAAGGCGTCTACCCAGTCAAAGTCGAACCAATTCATGTGTCGTGCACTCCGATATTCGAACCATCATAGGTTCGACTGTCTCGCCCGACAGGCCATGGATGTCACGAGGAAAACGTACGGAGGCCACTTTAGTGCACGGCCACCGGTGAAAAATCATGCTCGCGCGCCAGGTTAAACGCCAGCTTGCGATCAGCAACCAGTGCCAGTTGCTGGCCGTCGGCATCGTGTACCGCATATAGCAGGCTCAGATCTCCGGCCTGTTCGCGAACTTCCCGAGGTAGATCGGCGACTTCAACTGTTTTGACATAGACGATCCGATCGCCTTCGGCGTTGATTTCAAACGGTGTATTCATTGCTCTTACCCCTTCCTTATGTTGATCGTTTGCACCACGGTTTCGGGCACGGCGCGGGTCAGATCCACATGCAGCAGACCATTTTCAATGATCGCTTCGCCAACCTCGACCCCATCGGCCAACACGAACATGCGCTGAAACTGACGTGCCGCGATCCCACGGTGTAGAAAGATACGTCCTTCGCTGTCGTCGCGCTGACGTCCCCGGATCACCAACTGTCGATCTTCGATGGTAATCGACAGGTCCTCTTCTGCAAACCCGGCCACGGCCAAGGTAATGCGGTAGGAAAAATTCGAGGTCTGTTCAATATTATAGGGCGGATACCCCTCATTTCCGGCCTTTGCAGACCGCTCCAGAAGGCGTTCCAACTGCTCGAACCCCAAAAGATGCGGGTATGAGCCCAGAGTAAGTTTAGACACGTATTTTCGTCCTTTATTGCCAAAGCGACGTGTTGTGCGGCCCCATTCTGGCAACCGCGTATAATAGAATATGGGAATATACAGCGATGTCCACAAGGTCTGGTCGGATCAAGCCTGACACACTATCTTGTGTGACAAGCACCACAACAACTCTGAGTCGCCAATGAACGCGCCCACCGATCTTTCGATGAAAACTGATGAGGTTCTGCGGGTAGAGCTGGAAGTTTTCCGCCGTCAACACCGTGATCTTGACGAAGCAATCGAGGCGCTTCAGGCCACTGGCACCTCGGATCAACTGACGATCAAACGGTTGAAAAAGCAGAAACTGCGCCTGAAAGACATCATTCGCCTGATCGACGACCGCCTGACCCCGGATATCATCGCCTGAGACATCTGAACCGCATTGCCACAAAGGCGGATTTGGCTATAGTTCGCGCTCTTTCGGAAGGCAGGGACGCAAGCGGATGAGCGACGTTAAAGTGGGGATCATCATGGGAAGCCAGTCAGACTGGTCCACGATGAAAGAAGCCGCAGATATTCTGGATGAGCTGGGCGTGGCCTATGAAAAACGCATCGTTTCAGCGCACCGCACCCCAGATCGCTTGTGGGACTATGGCAAGACTGCTGTCTCGCGCGGATTGCAGGTGATCATTGCAGGGGCCGGCGGGGCTGCGCATTTACCGGGTATGATGGCCTCGAAAACACGCGTTCCTGTGATCGGCGTTCCGGTGCAGACGCGGGCGCTGTCTGGCGTCGATTCGCTCTATTCCATTGTTCAAATGCCCAAAGGGTTCCCGGTTGCGACTATGGCGATCGGGTCGGCAGGCGGTGCCAATGCGGGATTGATGGCCGCTGGCATTCTGGCGCTGCAGGATAACGCTCTGGCCGACCGGCTGGATGCCTGGCGCGACGCGCTATCGGCCTCAATCCCCGAAGAACCCGAGGGATGAGCCGGATCGGATTCATCGGCACGGGCCATATTGCGGCCCCGATGGTGCGTTTTTTGGCCCGTAAAGGGCACGAGATCTCCGTGACAGAACGCAATGACCAGGTTTCAGCCGCGCTAAATGCTGAACTGGGTGTGTCTGTCACGACGCCACAGGCCGTGATAGATGCATCCGAGATCGTGTTCCTGTGCCTGCGCCCACATATCGCTGCGGACGTTCTGGCCGCCTTAACGTTTCGATCCGACCATCAGATCGTCTCGGTCATGGCAGCAGTCTCGAAAGATGAACTAACCGAGCTCTGCTCTCCGGCGCCGGCAATCGTGCAAACCATTCCGCTGGGATTTTTGGAAGCCGGTGGTTGCCCGCTTGTCGCTTTCGGCAACGATCAACTGCTGGTCGATTTGTTCGCACCGGAAAACCCGGTGATCAAGGTCGCAGATGAGGCGGCACTGAACGCACATTTCGCCATTTGCGCCATGGTCCCCGGCCTTCTGGACCTGATGGCGACCGGAGCAACTTGGCTGGGAGACACAACCGGAGACGCAGCCGGGGCCGAATTCTACACCACCCAGTTGGTATCGGGCTTTCTGCACGCGATGGATAAGAAGGCCGCAGGCCGCCTAGAGGCCGAACGCGATGCGCTGGCCACTGACGGCACGCTGAGCCTGCAAATGACACAGACCCTGCAAGATCAGGGCGCGCACAAGGCATTGCACGCAGCACTTGGCGCTATTGGCAAACGTTTGGAGAGTTGAGAATGGTGGAAATGCTTGCCCCCGGCGCGACAATCGGGATTTTGGGCGGCGGTCAACTGGGCCGTATGCTGTCCGTTGCTGCAGCCCGGCTGGGTTTTGTGTCGCATATTTATGAACCCGGTGCGACCCCGCCTGCGGGTCATGTGGCGGATCGTGTGACCACCGCCTCTTATGATGATGCCGAGGCCCTCAAGGCCTTTGCCGAAGCAGTCGATGTCATCACCTATGAGTTCGAGAACATCCCCACCGAAGCACTGGACATTCTGGAAGTCCACCGCCCCATCCGCCCGGGGCGCGAGGCGCTGCGGGTCAGTCAGGATCGACTGAACGAAAAGGCTTTCTTGCAAGGGCTGGGCCTGAATACCGCACCCTTCGCCGATATCACGGATCTGGACAGCCTGAAGGCTGCGATTGACAAGATCGGCACCCCTGCCATCCTGAAGACCCGCCGATTTGGCTATGACGGCAAGGGACAGGCCCGGCTACGCAGCCCCGATGACGCTGAAACTGCTCTGGCCGATATGGCGGGTGCGCCTGCGATCCTTGAAGGGTTTGTCGATTTCAGCCACGAGGTATCAATCATCGCCGCGCGCGGATTGGATGGTCAGGTCGCCTGTTTCGACCCCGGTGAGAACGTGCATCGCGATGGCATTTTGCATACCACCTCCGTCCCTGCCCGCCTGCCCGCAGCAAAGCGCACAGATGCGATCCTGCTGGCGGCAAATATCCTGAACGCCTTGGACTATGTCGGCGTCATGGGGGTCGAGTTGTTCGTGACCCCGCAGGGTCTGATCGTGAACGAGATCGCACCGCGCGTGCATAACTCGGGCCATTGGACACAGAATGGCTGCGCAGTGGATCAATTCGAGCAACATATCCGTGCCGTGGCAGGCTGGCCTCTGGGCGACGGGCAGCGTCATTCAGACGTGGTGATGGAGAACCTGATCGGCGACGATATGGACCGCGTACCTGAACTCGCGACCGAACGTGATGTTGCGCTGCATCTTTATGGCAAGGCCGAGGTGAAGGCAGGCCGCAAGATGGGTCATTTTAACCGCATCACGCGGTAAATCAGCCGACAAACCGCGCGGCGATATCCCCGGCCATATAGCTGACGCGCCCGGCAGCCAGCGTTGCCGCGACACGGTTTGTATCTGCCTCCAGAATGACCAGATCGGCACGCTGCCCGGGGGTGAGCGTGCCGCGATCTTGCAACCCAAGTACGCGGGCTGGCCCTGACGACACCAGCGCCCATGCGCCCGCCATGTCCAGAAGGCCGGATTTGGCCAGCATCAAGGCTGCCCGGCGCGGGCTGGGATAGTGATAATCCGAGGCCAGTGCATCGCACAGCCCCATCGCAATCAGGTCCAGCGCGCTAACATTCCCTTTATGCGACCCGCCGCGCACCACATTGGGCGACCCCAGGATGATGTGATCCCCGGCGGTGCGGGCGGCCTCGGCGGCTTCCAGCGTTTCGGGGAACTCTGAAATCCGCGCGCCCCGCGCGCGCCAATCGGCGCGAGTTTGGGCAGTGGCGTCATCGTGGCTGCCCATCCGGACGCCCTGCTTTGTCAAAGCAGTACAGAGTACATCCAGTGCGGTATACACCTCATCCCGGCGAGCATGCATCGACAGCAGCATTTCGAAATGCACCTCGGGATTGCGACCGGCCTTGAGCGCCTGTCCGGTCAGACGCGGGGGCTTACGCCCCTCAGCCAGACGGTCATGCGGCAGGTGGTCGTTGAACACGACATAGGGCACCCGCCAAGCCGCAATCTTTTCTGCCAGTCCGGCGTAATCGTCCAGCATATGCGTTTCAAACCGAAGCTGGGGCATCAGATCGGTGACGGTGTGGTCCTTGACTGCCGCAATGGCATCAAACACCTGCCCTGCGAACTCAGGCCCGCGCACCCCACCTTCCCAACTGTAAAACTGGGCCAGAACGGCTGTGGTGATGCCATTGGCCGCCAGTTCAGCCTCGACTGAGAGGATCCCTTCGTTCATCTGCTTCATGGCACCGCGACGGGGCGCGATGTGCCGTTCAAACCCATCACCATGCAGGTCGATAATACCGGGCAGAACCAGATATCCTGACAGGTCGATCTGCTGCCCGGCAGGGCCTGTCTGAACCACGCCATCGGCAATGGTCAGATCGACATCCGTCAGCCCCTCGCCGGGCAGAAGAACCTCTGCACCGGTCAGAGTCAGGCTTAATGCGGTCATTGCGTGGACTCCGAGTCAGGTTCCGAGCAATCCTGTCCGATGCAGATCTCGTCAATAGCTTCCATCACCCCGTCAAGCCAGGTGATCTGCGGGTCGAACTGGCCGAATTCGATGAAGTGCAGGGCCTGAGCCATGACCCGCGGATTGTTCATCATAAACGTGTGGGTCACCGGCAGAACCAGGTGATCAGTCATTCCTTCGACCTTGGTGCTTTCAACCGAAACCTTACCGTCATCAGGCCCATCAATCAGTGAAGAAAATACCGGGTTTAATGAGTTCTCACCTGCGATAACACCCAGTTCAAAATCCACCGGCGGTAGACGACCCGGGATCCCTTCGGCGCCTGTGCCCAGTTGAAGGCCCGCAGGTCCGTTGAGATAGCCGAACACCTCCCACGCGCTAAGTTCATCGACCAGTTGGCTGCCCTGATTGGGCGGCCCCAGCATGACGACACGACCCAGGTTTTCCGGGCTATGATCCTTGAGCCAATAGCGCAACAAAATGCCGCCCATCGAATGTGCCACCACATTGACAGTGTCATCGCCACAAGACGCAAAGGCATCAGGAATGGTTTGTTCGGCCAGTTCGGGAATACCGATCTCGGTCGAGGGATAGCCCGGGCGCACAACCGAATAGTCATGTGACTTGAACAGCTGCTCCATCACGGTGAAAGAGGCCTCGGTCCGCGCAAGACCATGCAACAAGACCACGCATTTCGCGCTGGCCGCGGCAGGAAGCAGAAAGATAAGCAGGGCGATCAGAATTTTCATAAGCGCCAGATAATGCCTTAGCGCCGCTGATGAAAGCCCTACCCCCGCTGACGTTGCAGCACCGCCAGCGCAATGCCGCCCAACACAAGCGCTGCGCCAATCAAAAGCCGGGCCTCTGCTGTTTCGCTCAGCAAGAGGACACCGCCCAGAATAGCAATCACGGGCACGCTCAACTGCACTACAGCTGCAACGGTCGGTGCCAGTTGTGGCAAAACACGGTACCACAACGCATATCCCAGCCCCGAAGTGACCGCCCCGGATATTGCCGACAGCAACAAACCGGTGCCCGTCATCTGCCAACCTCCGCCGAGCAACAGCAAAGCTCCGGCCGTCACCGGAAGGGCAATAACGAAATTCGCCGCCGTCCCGGCAAGCGCATTTGGCTCGGACCGTCCCGCCAGAGAATATGCTGCCCAGCCAATCCCGGCAGCGCACATCAGGGCGGCTCCGACCGGGTCCACGCGAACCGTGCCCGACGGCCAAAGCACATAGGTGAGGCCACCCAATGCAATCGCCGCCCCCAGAAGTTGCTGTCGTGTCGTTGAATTTCCAGTCACGGCAGTGGCCACGAACATCGTGATTTGCACCACCCCAAACAGGATCAAGGCGCCCAGCCCGGCATCCAGTGTAAGATAGGCGATCGAGAACCCGATCATGTAAAGCGACAAGGCGCCGGCGCCAATGAACCGGCGAGAGCTGCGCAACGGCAGGCTGCCGCCACGTATCAGAACCAGCACCGTCAGCATCAGCGCCCCTGCCAGAACGCGCATAACCGCAAACCCCGCCGGGTCGCTATCGCCGCCTTCAACGGCCATCCGGTTCAGAATGGAGTTCGCTGCAAAGGCGCACATGGTGAGGGCGGTCAGAAGGAACAGTCGCATATCAACCCGATATCGGTTTCACACCGGTTTGGGTACTCACTTTCCTAAGGGGACCGGTTAGACCGTCAACCTCGGAATAGTTTTGGCCACAGTTTCAGTCATAAGGGGCGTGTCAAAACGAAACGGGGCCGCCCGAAGGCGACCCCGTTCCTTAGCTCTGCAGCTCCCCTCTGGGCGGTTTGGCTATGCTGCCAAGCGCCTGTGGGGCCGTCAGAATTCGCCAAAGCGAATTCGACGTTTTACATCATGCCGCCCATGCCGCCCATGTCGGGCATGCCGCCGCCAGCAGGTGCATCTTTCTGCGGCTTGTCAGCAACCATTGCTTCGGTAGTGATCAGCAAGCCGGCAACCGACGCTGCATCTTCCAATGCGGTACGGACAACTTTGGCCGGGTCAATCACGCCGAATGCGAACATGTCACCATATTCTTCAGTCTGCGCGTTGAAGCCAAATGCCACATCATCGCTTTCGCGAACTTTGCCAGCAACAACCGCACCGTCAACACCTGCGTTTTCAGCGATCTGGCGCAGAGGCGCTTCGATTGCCTTACGAACGATGTTGATGCCTGCGTCCTGATCAGCGTTTGCGCCTTGCAGAGTGTCCAGTGCTTTACCGGCCTGAACCAGAGCAACACCACCGCCCACAACAACGCCTTCTTGAACAGCAGCGCGGGTCGCGTTCAGAGCATCGTCCACACGGTCCTTACGCTCTTTCACTTCAACTTCAGTCATGCCGCCGACGCGGATAACAGCAACACCGCCTGCCAGTTTGGCAACGCGCTCTTGCAGCTTCTCACGGTCGTAGTCCGACGAGGTTTCTTCGATCTGGGTGCGGATCTGAGCAACACGTGCTTCGATCTCGGCTTTTTCGCCAGCACCGTCGACGATGGTGGTTTCGTCTTTGGTGATCTCGATTTTCTTGGCTGTGCCCAGCATGTCCATAGTCACGGACTCAAGCTTCATGCCCAGATCTTCGCTGATGACCTGACCACCGGTCAGGATTGCGATGTCCTGCAGCATAGCCTTACGGCGATCGCCGAAGCCCGGTGCTTTGACAGCAGCAATTTTCAGGCCGCCGCGCAGTTTGTTAACAACCAGAGTTGCCAGCGCTTCGCCTTCAACGTCTTCTGCAATGATCAGCAGAGGCTTTTGCGACTGGATCACTTGCTCGAGCAGCGGAACCATCGGCTGAAGCGAGGACAGTTTCTTTTCGTGCAACAGGATCATGCAGTCTTCGAGGTCTGCGACCATCTTATCAGCGTTGGTGACAAAGTAAGGCGACAGGTAGCCGCGGTCGAACTGCATGCCTTCGACAACATCGGTCTGGGTTTCCAGGCCTTTGTTTTCTTCGACGGTGATAACACCTTCGTTGCCGACCTTCTGCATCGCGTCTGCGATTTGCTGGCCGATCTCGGTTTCACCGTTGGAAGAAATGGTGCCAACCTGAGCAACTTCAGCCGAGTCCTTGACTTCACGCGAGGCGTTCTTGATGCCTTCAACAACCTTGGCAGTTGCCAGGTCGATGCCGCGCTTCAGATCCATCGGGTTCAGGCCCGCTGCAACCTGCTTCAGACCTTCTTTGACGATGGACTGAGCCAGAACGGTTGCGGTGGTGGTGCCGTCGCCGGCCTCGTCATTGGTGCGGCTGGCGACTTCTTTCACCATCTGCGCGCCCATGTTTTCGAACTTGTCTTCCAGTTCGATTTCCTTGGCAACCGAAACACCGTCTTTGGTGATGCGCGGCGCGCCGAAAGATTTGTCCAGAACCACGTTGCGGCCTTTGGGGCCCAGGGTCACTTTGACAGCGTCGGCCAGGATGTTCACACCTGCCAGCATGCGGTTACGGGCATCGGTGTCGAACTTGACGTCCTTAGCAGCCATGTCGTTTCTCCTTGAGAAAATGTATTGGGATGAAGATCAGAGGAAGCGCGTGGGCTTACTCGATGATCCCCATGATGTCGCTTTCTTTCATCATCAGCAGCTCTTCGCCGTTGACTTGGACCTCGGTGCCCGACCATTTGCCGAACAGGATCTTGTCGCCAGCTTTTACAGCCATTGCGATCAGCTCGCCGCTGTCCTTGCGTGCGCCTTCGCCGGTCGCAACAACTTCGCCTTCGCTGGGCTTTTCTTTCGCGCTGTCGGGAATGATCAGACCACCAGCGGTTTTCTCATCGCTTTCGGTACGGCGAACCAACACGCGGTCATGAAGCGGTTTCAATGCCATCTTTGCAGCTCCTTGGGCTCAAAGTTTATTTATCCTCCCCTCACCTTGCGGCGAGGCGTTAGCACTCGACCCTTGCGAGTGATAACGGCGTATAGCTAGGGGGTCGAAATCCCTGAGTCAACAAGCGTGAAGAATTTTTTATCCTTGGGACTCAGTCAGGCTGATCCCAGCTATAGGCCCAGTGCTTCAGACCCTCTTGTCCGGATTCCGACAAGGCGTAGACGCCTTTTTCAATTTTGTCGAACCAGCCATAATGGTTTTCGCGCATCAGCCGGGTCGCAATCGAAACACCGGTTGCCTTAGCAACATCTGCCCCTTTTGTGGCACCACATTCTGCAAGATGCGCCGCACAGCGCAAAGCATCCTGACGATAGGCGGTGACGAGGCCGTGGCGTGTGGCGCCGCCTGCGTTCGGATCACCTTCAAGCCTGTCAAACTCGCGCAGCAGCCGCGCTGTTTTGGCCTTGTCTTTTCGCGGGGCGTAGGGCCCAGGATCACAATGCACCTCGACAACGCCATCCGCCCGAACAGTTATCAGGCCAAGGCCCAACCTTCGACATAGCGCCGTGTTGTCCTTCAACGCCCGCCTGGCCGTGCGTCCGCGGGGCTTGAGAACACAGATATAGACATTTTCAGTAACCTTCAGTCGGGTGATTGCCTGGTGAAACAGCGCCAATGAGAAACGCAACTTCAACTCTACAATCAAAGGCTCTTCACCCTCACGAACAGCCATGACATCGACCGCACCGACCTCGCCTTTGACGGTATAGCCCTGACGCTCAAACAGCGCCTTGATTGGGGGGTAGAGATCCTGCTCGCGGTCCATGTGGCTCATGCTATTCGAATTACTGTGGAATGCCAGACACAGATCAGGTCAGTGTCCATCCTGGCAGGTTGAACACCGGCCTTGGCCCCGGCAAGGTCGCACCCCATATAGGGATTGATCCAACCAGGATGGTACGATGCGTTTTTTGATCTTTTTGGCTTGTCTGCTGGTACCTTTCTCGGCCCAAGCGGCCTGCGAGGGGCGCGACCTGAGGTCTGACCTAAGTCCAGTGGCGCAAGCTGATTTGCAGCAGGCTTTGGCCGACTTCCCGTACCCGGAAGGAAATCACTGGATCGCGACAAAAGGCGATACAGTTCTGCATCTGATAGGAACGCTGCACACAAACGACCCGCGTATGGACGCCGTCACAGAAAGGCTGGAACCGACACTCAGCCAGGCGGATGCGTTCTATTTCGAAGTGGCCCAGGACGAAATGACTGCATTTGAACAGGAACTGGCCAAAGACCTCAGCCCTGTTCTGATCACCTCAGGTCCCACCCTGATTGAGCTGATGCCGGAAGAGGACTGGGCCGCCCTGTCCAGCGGCCTGGCAGAGCGTGGCATCCCCAGTTGGATGGCTGCAAAAATGCGCCCCTGGTTTCTGAGCATGATGCTGGGTGTCCCCCCATGCATGACCGAGAATCCGGAAGCCAGCTATGGAATGGACGCGCGCCTGACCGACATGGCCGAAGCCCATGACATCCCCCAGTACTCGTTAGAGCAGATTGACGATCTGATGGCGATGTTTGACCAGCACCCGATCGAAAAGCAGGTGCAATCACTGATCCGCATGGCCAGTGCCTTTGAAAGCAGCGAGGATCAGCTGGCGACTATGGTCAATGCCTATCTAGAAGAAAAGCACGCAGAGATCATCCAATTTGCCAGACTACAAGGGCTTGAAACATCCGGTCTGTCACAAGAGGTCTTCGACGAAGAGTGGTCCAGTTTCGAACAGCAACTTCTAGTCGGGCGCAACAACAACTGGATGCAGCACATTTTGGCCATTCAGGACCAAACGGTGGTCATTGCTGTGGGCGCCGGACATTTGGGCGATGACCATGGTCTGTTGAACCAGTTGGAACAGGCTGGATACACGCTGAAACGTGCCGCTTTCTAGGCCCGGCCTTACCCTTCGTCGCAGTTTACGCAGGGGCGGGTGACAAGTGTGCCAGACCACCCTATAAGGCGCCCAAATCTACTCTCCTCAGGACGCTGAAATGACAACCCTCGTATTTGGACATAAATCCCCCGACACTGATTCCACCGGTTCGCCGATCCTGTGGTCGTGGTACATGAACGAAATCAAAGGCGAACAGGCCGAGCCTGTCCTGCTGGGTGAACCCAACACTGAAGCAGCCTTTATGCTGCAGCACTGGGACCTGCCCAAGCCGCGCATCATCACAGACGTAGAGGCTGACGCGCCGGTTGTTATTGTCGACACGAACAACCCCGCCGAGCTGCCCGCCAGTATCAACGGCGCCGATATCCGCGCCATTATCGACCACCACAAACTGGTCGGCGGTCTGGAAACCAAAGGCCCGATCGACATCACCGTGCGGCCGCTGGCCTGCACCGCCACTATCATGGTCGACATGATCGGCGTCGATGCCGCCAAAATGCCCGATGCCATCAAAGGCGCGGCGCTGACCTGCATCCTGTCGGACACGTTGGAATTCCGCTCGCCCACCACAACCGCGCATGACCGCGCTGTGGCCGAAAAACTGGCCGCGGATCTGGGTCTGGACGTCTCGGCCTATGCTGCAGAAATGTTCGCGGCCAAATCAGATGTGTCCTCATTCTCGGACGCCGATCTGATCCGGATGGACAGCAAGGAATACGAAGTCGACGGCACCAAATTCCGCGTTTCGGTTCTGGAAACCACAGCACCGGGTGTCGTGCTGGACCGCAAAGACAGCCTTGCGGCGTCGATGGCCGACGTAGCAAAAGAGGACGGTGTCGATCAGGTATTGCTGTTCGTGGTCGATATTCTGAACGAAGAAGCCACCCTGCTGGTTCCCAACGATCTGGTCAAAGCCGTGGCCGAGAAAAGCTTTGGCGCTTCGGTTGATGGCGACGCGGTCGTTCTGCCCGGGATCATGAGCCGTAAGAAACAGATCATTCCGAACCTCAAGGTCTGATCCCAAAATCACCAAAGGCGCCTTGATTGGGCGCCTTTTTTGCTAGGCATTGCCCTTACCGGCCAAACACCACACGCACTGTCTTAGGCTCAAACGACACTCTTTCCAGATCAATGGGGGCCCATCATGACGCAGATCATCCACGCATTGCCCGAGGTTTCCAGCCGGTATAAAGCCCTATTCGTCGATCTTTGGGGCTGTGTTCACAATGGCATCACCGCTTACCCCGAAGCGGTTGCGGCCCTGCAGGCCTATCGCGCGCAAGGCGGCATTGTTGTCCTGGTGACAAACTCACCCAAGCCGCGTGCTGGCGTCGCTACCCAGCTGGCGCAATTCAATGTCCCAGACGACGCCTATGACACGATTGCAACCAGCGGAGATTCGGCCCGGTCGGCCATGTTCCGTGGCGCAGTGGGCGAAAAGGTCTATTTCATGGGCGAATGGCAGCGGGACGCGGGATTCTTTGAACCGCTGAAGTTGTTGGACCACCCGATTCATATCGAGCGCGTGCCGCTGGCCGAGGCAGAGGGCATTGCTTGTTGCGGCCCCTTCGATCCTATGGCCGATCCGTCTGTGAACCGCGCTGATTTCCTGTACGCCAAACAAAAGGGGCTGAAGCTGCTTTGTGCCAATCCCGATATTGTGGTGGACCGCGGCGAGGTTCGGGAGTGGTGCGCTGGTGCATTAGCCAGGCTTTATACGGAAATGGGTGGCGAAAGCCTATATTTCGGAAAGCCTCATCCGCCGATCTATGATCTTGCCCGCCGCAGGTTGCAGGAACTTGGCCACGACATCCCCAATGAGGACATTCTTGTCATCGGAGACGGTCCGCACACCGACATTCTGGGTGGAATGGGGGAAGGCATTGATTCTCTTTTCATCTCGGGCGGGCTAGCCGCGGCCGAGACAAAAACCGAGGCACATCCGCATCATGACTCCCTAACTGATTATATCCAAAAGGAAAAGATAAACCCGATCTATACGATCGGCCGCCTTAGGTAGTCAAAAAAGGCTTGATTTTCTGCAGTTGCAAAGTAATAAAGTTTCCCAACAGGGGTGACTTTGATTTTTTTGTTGCCCGATGAATTCGAGTGAGGGCAACATGTTGGATAATCTTCTACGCGGCACGATCTGTATTGAAGACATCGAGATGGGCATGTCCCGTCACCTTCGCAAAGTGGTGACGGACGAGGATATCGAAATGTTCGCTCAGGTGTCGACCGACAGAAACCCCGTACATCTGGACGACGATTACGCCCGCGACACGATCTTCGAGGGGCGCATCGCGCATGGGATGCTGACCGCGGGTCTGATCTCGGCCGTGATCGGCGAGCAGTTGCCAGGCCACGGCACAGTTTACATGGGGCAATCGCTGAAGTTTCTCGCTCCTGTTCGCCCGGGTGACATGGTCTATGCCGAGGTCAAGGTGATCGACATTGATTTTGCCAAACGTCGGGTCAAGCTCGATTGTCACTGCGCAGTGGATGGCAAGAAGGTGCTGGTCGGCGAAGCCATGGTGCTGGCCCCGTCGCGCAAATTCGACTGAGCGTTTCCGGGAGTCTCAGACCCTTGAACAAGCGCGCCTGTCCCGCTAGGCAGTCGCTATGCGCATCATTCGTGACCTTCAATTCATCGAACCCCAAGATCGCGGCGCCAGCGTGGCGATCGGGAATTTCGACGGCGTTCATATTGGCCACCAATCTGTGATCGAACTGGCCCTCAGCGCCGCGCCGAGTGCACCTTTGGGCGTACTGACATTCGAGCCGCATCCCAGGGAATACTTCGCCCCGGACACCCCGCCCTTTCGCCTGATGCGCGGCAATGCCCGCGCGCACCGGTTAGCAAAACTGGGGGTCGAAAAGCTGTATGAGCTGCCGTTCAACGCCGCATTGGCTGGCCTGACGCCCAGGGAATTCGCCCGCAACGTGATCTGCGACGGGCTCGGCCTGTCGCATGTCGTCGTAGGTGCCGATTTCTGTTTCGGCAAAGGCCGCAGCGGCACCGCTGATGACTTGGTGCTCTTTGGGCAAGAGATGGGGTTCGGTGTCACCATCGCTCCGTTGATGGAGAGGTCCGAAAATGTCGTTTCTTCCACTGCGATCCGTACTGCACTGACCGAGGGCCGCCCGCAGGATGCCGCTACCATGCTGGGTCACTGGCACCGGATCGAAGGCGAGGTGATCGGAGGAGAACAACGGGGCCGTGAACTGGGATTTCCCACCGCAAACATGTCCATTGAGGGGCTGCATCCGCCAAGATTCGGCGTCTATGCCGTACTGGTCGATGTTCTGGATGGACCTCATCTGGGCAGCTATCAAGGCGCAGCCTCGGTTGGGACGCGACCGATGTTCAATGGTGAGGTCCCCAATATCGAAACCTTCCTGTTCGACTTCTCGGGTGACCTTTATGGCGCGACCCTGTCGGTGGGTCTGGTAGAATACCTGCGCCCCGAGATGACCTTTGACGGTCTGGACGGCCTGATCGCGCAGATGGATGCCGATTGCGACAAGGCCCGCGGCCTGCTGGCGGACCGATGACAACGGATCCGATCGACCGCACCGGCCTGGCCCCCAGGTTCTGGGAACGAAAACCGCTAACCCGCATGAACCAAGCCGAATGGGAAGCTTTGTGCGATGGCTGCGGCAAATGTTGTCTGAACAAACTGGAAGATGAAGACACCGGCGAGGTTGCCCTGACCTGCGTCGCCTGCCGTCTGCTGGATGACGAAAGTTGCCGCTGCACCCAATACGATATCCGCCACCAATTTGTGCCGGAATGTATCGTGATGACGCCGGGCAACATCAACGATCACGCCTATTGGCTGCCACAGACCTGTGCCTATCGCCTGCTGTGGGAGGGCAAACCCCTACACGACTGGCACCCCTTGATTTCTGGCACACCGGACAGCGTTCATGCCGCCGGAGTCTCGGTTCAGGGGCGGACCGTGTCCGAATTCGAAACTCCGCTGGAGGAGTGGGAAGATCATATCATCGAGGAGCCCAGCTAATGTACTTTGCCTCTGACAATTCGGGGCCGGTTCACCCGGCGGTCATGGAAGCGCTGAATGCTGCCAATCAGGGCTATCAGATGGCCTATGGAACCGACACCCTGATGAATGAGGTCCGGGATCGCATTCGCGGGGTGTTCGAGGCACCTGGCGCCGCCGTGTATCTGGTGGCCACCGGGACCGCGGCGAATTCGCTGGCGCTGGCGACGCTGGCGCAGCCGTGGGAGACGGTGTTCTGCTCACCTGTGGCCCATATCCACGAGGATGAGTGCAACGCGCCCGAGTTTTACAGCGGCGCCAAGCTGACGCTGGTTCCGGGCGCGGACAAGATGGCGCCGGACGCGCTGCGCGGCTCGATTCTGGCCGAAGAAACACGCGGCGTGCATGGACCGCAGCGCGGACCTGTATCCATTACGCAGGTGACCGAACGAGGGTCTGTTTACACCCTGTCAGAATTGCAGGCGCTCTGCGCTGTGGCCAAAGAGTATGGGCTGCCTGTCCATTTGGACGGTGCGCGTTTTTCCAACGCCCTTGTTGCGTTGAACTGCTCACCCGCCGAGATGACGTGGAAAGCAGGCGTGGATGCGGTCAGTTTTGGCGGCACCAAAAACGGGCTGATGGGCGTCGAAGCCGTTGTCTTCTTTGATGAAAGCAAAGCCTGGGAATTCGAATTGCGCCGCAAGCGCGGGGCGCATTTGTTCTCCAAGCACCGCTATCTGTCCGCCCAAATGGCGGCGTATCTGCAGGATGATCTGTGGCTGAAACTGGCCCGTCAGGCCAATAACAACTGCGCCCGTCTGACCGAGGGGTTGCGGGCCAAAGGTGCCTCTTTCCTGCACGCGCCGCAGGCGAATATGATTTTTGCCCAATTTTCACGCGCCCAACACAAGCAACTGCATGCCGCAGGTGCTGTTTACCACCTGTGGGGGGCAGAGCTGGACGGGGCAGATGACAGCGAAATTCTAGCCTGTCGGCTGGTTTGTGACTGGTCCATCGAGCCTGCGCAAATTGATCGGTTCATCGCGCTCTTGTAACGACGCGCCCGAAGCTTCAGGCAGTGGCAGGCAGTCTGTTCCAAAAAGCCTCGATCAGAGCGCCGGTCTCTGTCGGGTGAGAGATCGGAGCCATATGCCCTGCCCCTTCGATCACGGTGCTTTCGGCCATTGGAAGACGGGATTTCAATCCAGAGTTTATCGCGACCATCACTGGGTGGGTGAGCGCGCCATGCAGCAGCAATACCGGCATATTGGCGTGTGCGATCCGCTCGGGCCGTAGCAAGCCTTTGGAATCCATTATCAGTTCGTTTTCGACCTCGGACACCAGATGAATTCCACGCACCATCCCCGCCCGTGCAGTTTCGGGCATGTCTGACCAACGCGGTCCCCTATCTCCGGCCCACAACCGGTTGAACAGCCTTGCCGCCAAAGGTTCGTCGCCTGATGCAAGCGCGTCCATACAGGGTTGGGCAACATGCGCGTATTCCGCCACAAGGTCCGGGGCATCCTGCTGTGCCACCGCAAAATACACCGGTTCGATCAGTACGACACTGCGAACCAATGTTGGGTGCTCGACCGCCAGCCGCAATGCAATCGCCGCGCCAAAAGAATGCCCGACCACGTCCATCGGCTCGGTCAGATGTTCAAGTGTGGCTTCGGTCAGCCGGTCATACAGATCCCCCTGGCGATCCCAGTCCGGACTGCGCCCATGGGACAACATATCCGGTGCAATAAAACTTGCCTGCCCTTTCATCGCCGCGGCTAGGCCCGCCCAGACCCCGGAATGAGCAATGGTACAATGCAAGGCCAGCACAGGGCGATCACCCTGCCCCAACTGCGTGACATGCAGGTTCTGCGCAACGGCCATTATGTTGTCCTATCCCTTCAGCCCGGCCAGATGCCCGTCCAGATCGTCCAACCTGTCTTGGCCCCAGAACCGCTGATCGTCTTCCGTTATATAGAACGGAGCTCCAAAAACCCCGCGTTCCACGGCTTCTTCCAGATTGGCGGTATAGGTCTCAGCCCCGAGCAGCAAGCCGCTAACGGCCAGATCCGGGGAAAACCCAGCGTCAGCCAGGCAAGCGCGGATCACGTCGTCCTGCGCGATGTCCTTTTCCTCGGCCCAGCAGGCGCGCACAAAGGAATGCACCAGCTGCCCCACCTCCCCTGACCCGTCCTGAATGGCGGCGATGATCGCGTATGAGGACGGCGCCGCATTGGTGGGCCAATGGGCCGGTTGCAGGTTGAACGCCATACCCAGCTTTTTTGACTGTCGCTGCATTTCTTGTGTCCGGTATTCGATGCGCGAGATATGGCGGTCCTTGGGCGGAACACCTCCCGTACGTCCGAACAGGGCGACGATATCAAGCGGCTTGTAGTTGATTGTCGCACCATGTTTGGCCGCAATCTCCTCCAGGCGCAGTCCCGCCAGGTAGGTGTATGGCGAGAGTGTCGCAAAAAAGTAGTCAATGGTGGACATGTGAACTTTCTCCGCAGCGTTATCTTTGCTGGACGGTAAGGCCATGCTAAGCGGTGTCAACATCACGAATCTGTCACATTTGCCATTGCTGCCCGGGGACCTCAGCCGATGCCGACACTTCACGAACCCAAGTTAATCGCTGGGAACGCTAATCTTCCGCTTGCCGAATCCATTGCACGCCGAATGAGCCTGTATCGCGGCGTCGATCAGGGTCTGGTCGATGCCCGGGTCGAACGGTTTAACGACGGTGAAATCTTTGTCGAAGTGTTCGAGAACGTGCGCGGCGAAGATATGTTCATCGTCCAACCCACCTCGAACCCGGCCAATGACAATCTGATGGAGCTGCTCATCATTGCTGATGCGCTGCGCCGTTCGTCGGCCCAACGGATTACCGCCGTGATCCCCTATTTCGGCTATGCCCGCCAGGACCGCCGCACCAAGGCCCGCACACCGATCAGCGCCAAGCTGGTGGCCAACATGCTGACTGGCGCCGGGATCGAGCGCATCCTGACCATGGATCTGCACGCAGCGCAGATTCAGGGGTTCTTCGACATGCCTGTCGACAACCTTTATGCCTCGCCGATCTTTGCGCTGGATGTGAAACATCAGTTCAAGGACAGCCTCGACGAGATCATGGTCGTTTCGCCCGATGTGGGCGGCGTGGCGCGCGCGCGCGAGTTGGCCAAGCGGATCAACGCCCCGCTGTCGATCGTGGACAAACGCCGCGAAAAAGCCGGCGAAGTCGCCGAGATGACCGTAATTGGCGATGTCAGAGACAAGATCTGTTTGATCGTGGACGACATGTGCGACACGGCCGGTACCCTGTGCAAAGCGGCGCAAGTACTGCTGGATAATGGTGCGAAGGAAGTTCATTCCTACATCACACACGGCGTCATGAGCGGCCCTGCGGTCGAACGCGTGACCAATTCGGTGATGAAATCTCTGGTGCTGACCGACACGATCCAGCCGACAGAAGAAATAACCAAGGCCAAGAACATCCGCATCGTGCCAACGGCCCCGATCTTTACGCAGGCGATCCTGAATATCTGGAACGGCACCAGTGTATCGTCATTGTTCGAGGATAAGACCCTGACGCCGATCTACGAGTCGATGTATCATAGGGATTGATCGAACGCGGCGGCCCAAGGGCCGCCTCTTTTCTTTCTGCAATTCAGGTCGGAGTTTACCGTGACAGCCTCAAAACGCATTGTTCTATCCAGCGACCACGCAGCTATCGAATTACGCCAGGCGGTTGCCTCTCATATTGCGGCCCAGGGATGGGACGTCGTCGATATCGGCCCCAAGACACCTGAGAGCACCCATTACCCTGTTCATGGCAAAGCCGCCGCCCAAGCAGTGGCTTCCGGGGATTGTCAGCTTGGCATCGTTCTGTGTGGAACGGGTCAAGGTATCATGATGGCGGCCAACAAGGTCCCCGGCATTCGCTGCGGTGTCTGCTCGGATGCCTTTTCCGCACGCATGATCCGCCAGCATAACGACGCCAACATGCTGTCTGTCGGCGCCCGAGTCGTGGGTGAGGGTCAGGCGCTGGATATAGTGGATGCGTTCCTGTCAGCCGAATTCGAAGGCGGACGGCATGCACACCGGGTCGCCATGATTGAGGCATCGGACGAGTCCTAAACCCAAGGCTGGCTTCACAGAATATCCCAGTCATCCTCATGCGGCACCTCGCCGAACGCTGTCCAAGATATTCGGATGCGCGCGATGCGGGTATCCGACCAGGTACGGAACACCGCAGAAAATCCCTCGGGCGTGATGTCCTCGGCCTTGACCTCGGCGCGCAATGCCGAAGATGTATCAACATCCCACAGTGACACGCTGATCTGTACAACAGGCGCGGAACGGAATGGCTGGCTGAATTCTATGTCCGAGCGTCGTTCGCGCGGCCCCTCGCCTGTCCACATGTCACCGCCATCTGCGAAGTCGGAGAACAGCACAACTTCGCCTTGGTCGATACCAATCGGATGGGTACTAAAAGTCTGCATTTTGTCGTCTTTTATAAAGAATTACGGAACCTTAGACCGCGCTTCATCCAAAATCACCACAAAAAAACGGCCCCGCACAGGCAGGGCCGTTTCTAAATCTACATGTCCTGAAACTTACAGGCTCATATGTGTCCCAAGAGCTTCCATATCGGCCAGCAGCTTAGCCGCATCGTCGACGACTGATTGATCGTCGCCGCCTTTGGCCGCGTCATGCGACGCACGTGCCTCGGCGATCAGATCGTCCAGATGCGCGCGGGTCACTTCAGAGACCGGAATGGCCTTTTCGGCCAGAACCGACATGCTGTCGCCATTGATCTGGGCAAACCCGCCGGTGACCAGGTATTCGCTGGACCCTTCGGGTGCCTCGACCTTTAGCAGACCGGGGCGCAACGTGGTGATGGTGGGGGCATGATCGGGCATCGCCGTCATGTCCCCGTCCGCGCCGGGAAGCTGGACCGCAGTCACCGCGAGCGAAGCAAGGCTCCGCTCCGGGCTGACGAGGTCAAAGTGCATCGTGTTTGCCATCAGGTGTGCTCCTTAGGCGGCTTCTGCGGCCATCTTTTCCGCTTTGGCGATCACTTCATCGATGCCGCCAACCATCAGGAAGGCTGCCTCGGGCAGGTGATCGTATTCGCCGGCCACAACGGCCTTGAACGACGCGATGGTGACATCCAGAGGAACCTGAACACCAGGCGAGCCAGTGAAGACTTCGGCCACGTCAAACGGCTGCGACAGGAAGCGTTCAATCTTACGGGCACGGGCCACGGTCAGTTTGTCTTCTTCCGACAGTTCGTCCATGCCGAGGATCGCGATGATGTCCTGCAGCGACTTATAGCGCTGGAGGATCTGCTGAACGTCAGTCGCAACGGTATAATGCTCTTCACCGACGATGGCCGGGTCGAGCAGACGCGAGGTCGAGTCGAGCGGGTCAACGGCAGGGTAGATACCCTTTTCCGAGATCGCACGGTTCAGAACGGTGGTCGCATCCAAGTGTGCGAACGAGGTGGCCGGCGCAGGGTCGGTCAAGTCATCCGCAGGAACATATACGGCCTGAACCGAGGTGATCGACCCGGATTTGGTCGAGGTGATGCGTTCCTGCATCGCGCCCATGTCGGTCGCCAGTGTCGGCTGATAGCCCACCGCCGAAGGAATACGACCCAGAAGAGCCGAAACCTCGGAACCCGCCTGCGTAAAGCGGAAGATGTTGTCGACAAAGAACAGAACGTCGGCACCGGTTGCATCACGGAACTGTTCCGCCAGGGTCAGACCCGACAGAGCGATCCGCATACGGGCTCCCGGAGGCTCGTTCATCTGGCCGTAAACCAGCGCGATTTTCGAGTCTTCCAGCTTGTCGGGAACGATAACGCCGGATTCAATCATCTCGTGATACAGGTCGTTGCCCTCACGGGTCCGCTCACCAACGCCCGCAAACACGGACACGCCAGAGTGCACTTTGGCGATGTTGTTGATCAGTTCCATGATCAGAACGGTTTTGCCAACACCGGCGCCGCCGAACAGGCCGATCTTACCGCCTTTGGCGTAAGGGGCCAGCAGGTCAACAACCTTGATGCCGGTCACCAGAACTTCGGATTCAGTGGCCTGATCCGCGAAATCCGGCGCGTCCTGGTGGATGGAGCGCGTTTCGGTGGTTTCCACGGGACCTTTTTCGTCTATGGGCTCGCCCACAACGTTCAGGATACGGCCCAGGGTGGCGTTGCCGACCGGAACCGCGATGGGTGCGCCGGTGTCCGTGACTTCGGCACCACGTACAAGACCTTCTGTCGCGTCCATCGCGATGGTGCGGACTGTGTTTTCGCCCAGGTGCTGAGCCACTTCCAAAACCAGCTTCTTGCCGTTGTTGGTGGTGTCCAGCGCGTTCAGAATTTCAGGCAGTGCGTCATCGAACTGCACGTCGACGACGGCCCCGATAATCTGAGTGACTTTGCCTTTTGCATTCGCCATGTTTCGTCTCCGGTTTGTCTCTACAGCGCTTCGGCGCCGGAAATAATTTCAATCAGCTCGTTGGTGATCACGGCCTGACGCGAACGGTTGAACTGGATCGTCAGCTTGTCGATCATCTCACCCGCGTTGCGTGTCGCGTTGTCCATCGCGGACATCCGTGCACCCTGTTCCGAGGCCCCGTTTTCGAGCAGTCCCGAGAAGATCGCAGTCGCAACCGCCTTGGGCAGCAGATCGGCCAGGATGGCCTCTTCGCTGGGCTCGTAATCAAAGACCGCGCCGCTGTCGTCCCCTTCGACATCCTCGAACGAGGCAGGGATGATCTGCTGTGCCGTCGGGGTCTGGCTTACGACGTTGACGAACTTCGAGTAGAAGATCGTGGCTACGTCGAACTCACCCGCGTCGAAACGTGACAGGACGTCTTTTGCGATGTCCTGCGCGTTGGAATAGCCCAAACGCTTGACCTCGCTCAGATCGACATGGCCCACGAACAGGTCGCCAAAGTCGCGCTTGATTGCATCACGACCTTTTTTGCCAACGGTCAGAATTTTGACCGTCTTGCCTTTTGCCTTCAGCTCGTAAGCTTTGGCGCGGGCCAGCTTGGCGATGTTCGAGTTGAAGCCGCCACACAGGCCGCGTTCAGCTGTCATGACAACCAGCAGATGGACATCATCACTGCCCGTACCACGGAGCAGCTTGGGGGCGCTGTCGCTGCCCCCGACCGATGCCGCCAGCCCCGCCATCACGGCATTGAACCGTGCGGCATAGGGGCGCGAGGCTTCGGCAGATTCCTGGGCGCGGCGCAGTTTTGCGGCCGCGACCATCTGCATGGCCTTGGTGATCTTGCGGGTCGATTTGACCGACTCGATCCTGTTTTTTAGATCCTTAAGATTTGGCATGTGCCCGCCTCTCCCTTAAGCGAAGGTTGCGGCGTATTCGTCCAGCGCAGCCTTGATCTTGTCGGAAGCGTCGCCCTTGATCTTGGGGTCCTCGTCCGTGATCCACTGAAGCAGATCCGCGTGCTTGCCACGCAGATGCGCCAGCAGGCCAGCTTCATAGCGGCCAACATCGGTGACGTCGATCTTGTCGAGGTAACCGTTGGTGCCAGCGAAGATGACGCAAACGATTTCAGCGTTGGTCAGCGGCGAGTACTGCGGCTGTTTCATCAGCTCGGTCAGACGCGCACCACGGTTCAGCAGCTGCTGGGTTGCGGCGTCAAGGTCGGAACCGAACTGTGCAAAGGCAGCCATTTCACGGTACTGAGCCAGTTCCAGCTTAACCGGACCAGCAACCGACTTCATCGAGTTGGTTTGAGCCGAGGAGCCCACACGCGAAACCGACAGACCGGTGTTCACGGCAGGACGGATACCCTGATAGAACAGTTCGGTTTCAAGGAAGATCTGGCCGTCGGTAATCGAGATCACGTTGGTCGGAATAAACGCCGAAACGTCGCCACCCTGGGTTTCGATAACCGGCAGAGCCGTCAACGAGCCCGCGCCGAAGTCTTCGTTCAGCTTCGCCGAACGCTCCAGCAGGCGGGAGTGGAGGTAGAAAACGTCGCCAGGATAGGCTTCACGTCCGGGCGGACGGCGCAGCAGCAGCGACATCTGACGATAGGACACGGCCTGTTTCGACAGGTCATCATAGATGATCAGCGCGTGGCGGCCGTTGTCGCGGAAGAATTCAGCCATCGCGGTCGCGGCATAGGGTGCCAGGAACTGCATCGGCGCCGGGTCGGACGCGGTTGCGGCCACAACGATCGAATATTCAATCGCGCCGGATTCTTCCAGTTTCTTCACCAGCTGAGCAACGGTCGAACGCTTTTGGCCGATGGCCACATAAACGCAGTACAGCTTCTTGGACTCATCGTCGCCCGCTGCTTCGTTGTACACTTTCTGGTTCAGGATCGCGTCCAGAGCAACGGCAGTTTTACCGGTCTGACGGTCGCCAATGATCAGCTCACGCTGGCCACGGCCAATCGGGATCATTGCATCGACCGATTTCAGGCCGGTTGCCATCGGCTCGTGAACCGATTTACGCGGGATGATGCCCGGCGCTTTGACGTCTGCAACGCCGCGCTCGGTGGATTCGATCGGGCCCTTGCCGTCCAGCGGGTTGCCCAGGCCGTCAACAACACGACCCAGCAGACCGTTGCCGATTGGCACGTCCACGATCGAGTTGGTGCGCTTAACAGTGTCACCTTCTTTGATGTCACGGTCAGAACCAAAGATAACAACACCAACGTTGTCGCTTTCCAGGTTCAGCGCCATGCCCATGATGCCACCGGGGAATTCGACCATCTCACCGGCTTGCACATTGTCCAGGCCGTATACACGGGCAATCCCGTCACCGACGCTCAGCACGCGACCGATTTCGGCCACTTCGGCTTCCTGACCAAAATTCTTGATCTGGTCCTTCAGGATTGCAGAAATCTCTGCAGCTTGGATTCCCATTTATCCGACCTCTTTCATTGCATTCTGTAGGGAGTTGAGCTTGGAGCGGATCGAGCTGTCGATCATCTTCGAGCCCACTTTAACGACAAGACCGCCGATGAGGCTTTCATCAACGGTCGCATTTATTGTCACGGTCTTGCCCACACGCTCGGACAGCGTTTTGGACAGTTTATCCATCTGTGTCTTAGTCAGCGCCTTGGCCGAGGCGACATCGGCGGTCACTTCGCCACGCTCTTCGGCCAGCATGTCGCGCAGAACCTGCACCAGTTGCGGCACAACGAACAGACGGCGTTTCTGCGCCATCAGACCCAGCGTGTTGCGCAGGATGGCGTTCAGACCCATCTTGTCGGCAATCGCAGTAATCGCGCCTTCTTGTTCAGCGCGCGAAACCAGAGGCGAGGCGATCAAGTCGCGCAGATCGGCACTGTCGCCCAATGCTGCTGCCAGATCGTTGATTCCGGTTTCCAGACCTGCGAGGTCTTTATTCTCTTTAGCGATCTCAAAAATCGCTGTGGCATAGCGCTCGGCGATGCCTGTGGAAATCGAAGCTGGTTCGGACACGTCCACCCTTCCGATATTTTGGGCCCCGAATTCGCGTTGCGGCAGCTACCCGGGGGCGTGAAGAAACCCCGTCCATAAGGCCGGGGATCAAAATCAACGGGGATGTAGCAGAGGTAAACCCAGCTAGCAACATATTATCACCATGGGCACCTTATCCACAAAGCGTTCTATTTCAGATACTTAGCTTGGGTGCGACCCTTTTATACGGCTGATGAGGGTGAAAAATGTTACCAAACCGCAAGGTTTTGCGATTCCTGCAGCCATTTTCGCGTGTTTCGGCCTTATGATGGAAGCTAGTACCGGCGTTGCGCTAGGCTGGCTTGAGCAGGCCATCCAGCGCCTTGATCTGACGGCGCCCTGTCGCTTTGGTGACGGTTCCGCTGGGCGGTCTGATTTGCTTTGTCGCCTCAACCATCAGAACGCCGCCTGCCATGATCGTCGGCAAGCGCTGGCCAGTTTTCTCTATCAGGCTGCCGGATTTCAACCAGAACCGACGGAAGGACGGAGGCAAATACAAGGCGGAACAATAGTTATCCGTCATAAAGTGATGCGCTCTTAGCTGGCTTTCCAACTGCGAGGCAGAATAAGGGCGCCCGAATCCAAATGGCGTTCGATCGGTCCGTGACCACAGCCCCGCACGGTTCGGTACGATAAAAAGCGCCCGTCCACCGGGACCAAGCACACGCCAGCATTCCGCCAGCAATTCGGCGGGACGTTGTGACGTTTCAAGTCCATGCATCACCACCAGCTTGTCCACATGGCCCGTTTCAATCGGCCACAAGGTCTCTTCCGTCAAAACAGATACGTTGGGCATTCCCGCAGGCCAGGGCATCACCCCCTGCGGCCCGGGCATCAGCCCGATGACGCGACGCGCATCTTTCAGGTAGGGCCGCAACAACGGCACAGCAAAGCCAAACCCTACGACGGTTTGACCTTTGGCCTCGGGCCACAGATCAATCATTCGCCCACGAATGGCCGCCTGCGCTGCACGACCAAGAGTGCTGCGGTAGTAGAAATTCCTCAGATCCTGCACATCAAGATGCATTGCGGACACCTGGCCAATCGGATTAGCTGAGCGCAGTCTAGCAACGAAAGGGCAAAAGGCCATGCCTCTTGAGATCGTCACCATCCCATGTCTCAGCGATAACTACGCATTTCTGGCGCATGACGCGGTTAGCGGCAACACCGTATTAATCGACGCGCCCGAAAGCGGCCCGATTCTGTCAGAACTGGAACGACGTGGCTGGGGCTTGTCTCATGTGTTGCTCACGCATCACCATTTCGACCATGTCGACGGGTTGCCGGCCATTTTGGAACAGCACCCGGCGACGGTGATCGGCGCGGCAGCCGACGCACATCGCCTGCCCCCCTTGGATCAACAGGTCAATGACGGCGACAGTTTTGAAATCGGCGGGGAACCCGTCCTTGTTCTGGACGTTTCGGGGCATACTCTTGGTCATATCGCCTTTCACATGCCGCAAAGCGCGGTGGTCTTTACCGCCGACAGCCTGATGGCAATGGGTTGTGGACGCCTGTTTGAAGGCACCGCACCGCAGATGTGGGAATCGCTGTGTAAACTGAGCGCCTTGCCGGATGACACGCTGGTTTGCTCAGGGCACGAATACACGCAGTCCAACGCCAAATTCGCTCTCACCGTCGATCCAGGAAATTCTGCGCTGCAGAAACGCGTCGCAGAAATTGACCGCACCCGAGCCGCCCAACAGCCTACGGTTCCCTCCACTCTGGCGTTGGAAAAGGCCACTAACCCCTTCCTGCGCGCTGCTGACCCGGCGATTCAGGCGCATCTGGGTATGGCAGGCGCCGAACCAGCCAAAATTTTTGCTGAAATCAGGGCTAGAAAAGATCGGTTTTGATACCTATTTCACCTACTTCACAGCCACGGTCACAACAAATGTGACTGTCAAGAGCAAGAAAACCCTTGAAGCCGGGCTCTGATCAACCAAACTCTAATAGTATGAGGACATGGTTGGGATGGGGATCCGGCCTTCAGCCCGCCCCCTTCTGACCCAAGACAGAGGAGCACCCGCGTGCCTTCATTCTCGAGCACACTAGAACAAGCCATCCACGCGGCCCTGGCGGCTGCGAATGAACGGCGACATGAATTCGCAACGCTGGAGCATCTGCTTCTGGCATTGTTGGAAGAGCCCGATGCGATCCGCGTGATGAAAGCCTGCAGCGTCGATCTTGACGAATTGCGCAGCACTCTGGTGGAATTCATCGACGAAGACCTATCGAACCTTGTCACCGATATTGACGGGTCCGAGGCTGTACCGACAGCCGCTTTCCAACGTGTGATCCAGCGCGCTGCGATCCATGTCCAAAGCTCGGGCCGGACCGAGGTGACCGGGGCGAATGTTCTGGTCGCGATCTTTGCCGAACGCGAAAGCAACGCAGCCTATTTCCTGCAGGAACAGGATATGACCCGGTATGATGCGGTGAATTTCATCGCCCATGGTGTGGCCAAGGACCCGGCTTACGGCGAAAGCCGTTCAGTATCAGGCGCGGATCAGGCGGAAGAGGAATCTCCGGCCAGCACTGCCGATGGCGAGCAAAAAGAAAGCGCGCTGGGGAAATACTGCATCGACCTGAACGCGAAATCGCGAGCAGGCGATATCGACCCGCTGATCGGTCGTGCCGATGAGGTTGAGCGCTGCATTCAGGTGTTATGCCGCCGGCGCAAGAACAACCCGCTTCTGGTCGGTGATCCGGGCGTTGGTAAAACCGCAATCGCAGAGGGGCTGGCATTTAAGATCATCTCTGGCGAGGCCCCCGATGTGCTGTCAGAAACCACCATCTATTCGCTGGATATGGGTGCATTGCTGGCGGGCACCCGCTATCGCGGTGATTTCGAAGAACGCCTGAAAGCGGTCGTGACCGAGCTTGAGGATCACCCAGACGCGGTTCTGTTCATTGATGAAATCCACACCGTCATCGGTGCCGGTGCCACCTCGGGCGGGGCAATGGATGCCTCGAACCTGCTGAAACCGGCCCTTCAGGGTGGAAAACTGCGCACTATGGGTTCGACCACCTACAAAGAGTTTCGCCAGCATTTCGAAAAGGATCGCGCGCTCAGCCGCCGGTTCCAGAAGATTGACGTGAACGAACCTTCGGTCGAGGACAGCGTAAAAATCCTGCGCGGTCTGAAGCCCTATTTCGAAAAGCATCACGAGATCAAATATACAGCCGACGCGATTAAAACCGCAGTCGAGTTGTCAGCACGCTACATCAATGACCGCAAGCTGCCCGACAAGGCGATCGACGTGATCGACGAAGCCGGTGCGGCCCAGCATCTGGTTGCTGAAAGCAAGCGCCGCAAGACCATCGGTGTCAAAGAGATTGAGGCCGTTGTTGCCAAGATCGCCCGGATTCCACCCAAGAACGTCACCAAGGACGATGCCGAGGTTCTAAAAGACCTTGAAAAGTCGCTCAAACGGGTGGTCTTCGGGCAAGACGTGGCGATTGAGGCGCTGTCCAGCGCCATCAAACTGGCGCGCGCCGGTCTACGCGAGCCGGAAAAGCCCATCGGCAACTATCTGTTTGCTGGCCCAACCGGTGTGGGAAAGACCGAAGTCGCGAAACAGCTGGCGGATACGCTGGGAGTGGAACTGCTGCGTTTTGATATGTCGGAATACATGGAGAAACACGCGGTCAGCCGCCTGATCGGTGCGCCTCCGGGCTATGTCGGGTTCGACCAAGGCGGTTTGCTGACTGATGGTGTCGACCAGCATCCGCATTGCGTTCTGCTGCTGGATGAGATCGAAAAAGCCCACCCGGACGTGTTCAACATCCTGCTGCAAGTGATGGACCACGGAGAGCTGACCGACCACAATGGTCGCACGGTGAACTTCCGCAACGTGGTGCTGATCATGACCTCGAATGCAGGGGCGCAAGAACAGGCAAAGGCGGCCATCGGCTTTGCCCGCGACCGCCGCGAAGGTGAGGATACCGCCGCGATCGAACGTATGTTCACGCCGGAATTCCGCAACCGTCTGGATGCTGTCATTTCCTTCGCGCCGCTGCCGAAAGAGGTCATCCTGCAGGTGGTCGAGAAATTCGTTCTTCAGCTTGAGGCACAGCTTCTGGACCGCAATGTGACCATCGACCTGACGCCAAAAGCTGCCGAATGGCTGGCCGACAAAGGCTATGACGACAAGATGGGTGCGCGGCCACTGGGACGCGTCATTCAGGAACACATCAAGAAACCTCTGGCCGAGGAGCTGCTGTTCGGCAAGCTGGCCAAGGGCGGTGTCGTTCGCGTCTCGGTCAAGAAGGGAGAGCTGGATCTGGACATTTTTGGCCCCGATCAACCGCGCATCCCTGGCGACAAACCCCCGCTTCTGACTGCAGATTAAAAGCAGCGCATCAAATCAAAGCCCGGCTTCTACGCCGGGCTTTTTTCTTGCCCGAGCTGAGTCACCTGTCTCAAAAGAAAATCTCAGGGGCGCCCGGAAAACCACCCAACTCTGACAATGGGCCTTACTTGCTGCAATCAGCGCTCGGTCAGCTTCAATTCGATCCGGCGATTCTGAGCGCGCGCTTCTGGGGTGTTTGCGGGGTTGAAGGGTTGGAATTCACCAAAGCCATTGGCCGCCAGACGTTGCGGTGGAATACCCAGCGCATCGACCATATAACGGACAACCGACAAGGCGCGTCCCTGGCTAAGCTCCCAGTTGTCCCGATAGCGGCCAGTTCCGGCCAGCGGGACATTGTCGGTATGGCCGTCCACGCGAATAACCCAGTTCAGGCCTTCGGGAATTTCAGCCGCGACACTGCGCAGTATATTGGCCACCTTGGCGATCTCAAGCTGACCCTTGGGCGACAGCACTGCTGATCCTGTATCGAACAGTACTTCGGACGAGAACACAAACCGATCGCCTTCGATCCGAACGCCTTCCTGATTACCCAGCACATCGCGCAACCGACCGAAGAATTCCGAGCGATATCGCTGAAGATCCTCGGCCTGCGCCGTAAGTTCTTGGTTCTGACCCGAAAGAGCCTCGGCCTCGGCCTCAAGCCGGGCGCGCTCGGCCTCTTCCAACAGACGACGACGACGCTCTTCCGAGGCGGCGCGGGCGAGTGCGGCGTTCAGATCCTGACCCAATGTTTGAATACGAATATCTGCGGCGGCGTTGCGGTCTTCGTAATCGTCCAGCAGGGCCTGCAATCCACCCAACTGCTCGCGCAGGGCTGCCATCTGCTGGTTCAGCAAGGCAGTCTGACGCTGCGCCTTGGCTGAAACGGCTTTCTCGGCAGAGATTGCCTCACGCGCAACGGCCAGCAAGGCTGCGCGTTCTTCGGCCAATGTACGCTGTATCTGTTCCGCTGTCAGAGCGTCGGTTTGGGCGGCCAATGCCGCTTGCAGCTGGGCCTGCAACTCCTGACTATCGAGCTCACCAAACTGCCGCTCCAGCTCGGCCTTGGCAGCTTGCGCAGCGGCCAACAGGGTCAGGGTTTCTTCGGCTTGCTTGCGTTGCGCTTCCAGAGCCAGCGTCATAGCGGTCAGTTCCGCATCCGCGTCCTGCAGACGATTGCGCAGGTTATCGGCAGCCGCAGCTTCGGCCAGGCGCGCGGCCTCTTCGGCGTCAAGCTGGCCTTCAAGCTCGGTGACCAATGCGGCCTGCGCGGCCTCATTTTGTTCCAGATCCGCCACCAACGCTTCAAGCGCTTCGCGGCGGGCAGCATCAAGCCGGGCGGCCTCGGCCTGGGCATCGACCTCGGCACGGCTTTGGGCAAGGGCCAGGTTCAGGGCCTCTTGTTCATTCAGCAATTCCGAACGCTCAGATTCCAGTGAGGCGATAACCCCCAGCGACCGCTCTTGATCGGCCAACAGAGATGCGACCTGTGCTTCGAATGACGTGATCCTGGTTTCTGCCTGCGCCAGATCTTCCTCGGCCTGCGTCAAGGTCGCATTCAGCGCCCCTAACCGGGCCTGAAGGCGGCTGTTTTCCCTTTCTTCCAACCCAAGCGCACCGGCAAGGGCCGCCACTTCGCCGGACAGGGCGGTCAGTTCATCCTCTTGCCCTGAAATCGTCTCGCGCAGCACGAATTGCACCACCATGAAGATGGTCAACACAAAGGTCAGCACCATCAACAGCCCGGTCATCGCGTCCACGAAACCCGGCCAGACCGACCCCTGAAACCGCTGACCTGTGCGACGGGACAGAGCCATGGATTACTCTCCTTCCGGAGCGGTTCGAACGGCGCCTCTGGGCAATGTAAGAGCTTTGACCAACAGTTCGATGTCCTTGCGCAGCTCGCTCATGCTTTCTTGGCGACCTGCAGAAATTTCTTCGAGAATACGCAGCAACTGAACATCCATCGAGCGCAGGCGCATGCGGCTTTCGGCGTCTATTCCCTCGCTGGTCCCCTGTTCCCGCAGATGATCCAGCAGAGCGTCCTGCCCCAGTGCGACACGTTCCAGCGCAGCGGTGACATTCTCGGTCTCAGACTGACGCTGGTTCATATCTCCGATTGCGCCGACAAGATGCCCCAGCTTGCCCGACAGCTCGGCCCGGTCGGTTTCCTGCGCCGAAAACAAGTCCTGCAGGGCGTTCATCTGTTCGGACATTGCATCCAGAACCGGTGTCAGAACCGCCAGTTCGGTGCTGCTGCCGTCATCGCCTGCTGCAAAGCCGACACGGGTGATCGAGGACAACCATTCTTCGAGCTCTCGATAAAACCGGTTCTGCCCGTGGCCCGCGAACAGTTCCAGCAACCCCACAATCAGCGATCCGGCAAGGCCCAGCAACGAAGACCCAAAGGCCACGCCCATTCCCTGCAGTTGGGTTTCAAGGCCAACCATCAGGCGATTGAACACCGCCAGCCCTTCTTCGCCATCCTGCGGATTGAGACTGCGGATCGTGTCGACAATAGCGGGGACCGTCGTGGCCAAACCAAAAAACGTTCCCAAAAGCCCAAGATAGATCAGAACATTGGTGATATACCGCGTGATCTCACGCTCTTCCTCGACCCTTTCGGCCACCGAATCCAAAATAGACCGGGTCGAACTGGAACTGATCTGCGACCGCGCACCCCGGTCCCGCAGCAGCGACGCCAGCGGTGCCAAAAGCTGAGGCGTGCGCGCGTCCTCATGAACAACGCCACCAACGAAGGACTCGATCCAGCGCACCGAACCGATCAACTGTGTCACCTGATAAAAACAGGCAATTACGCCGACGAAGAATACCAGAAGGATAAAACCGTTCAGATACGGGTTTGCATAGAAAACCGGCAAAACGTAAGGCAGCGCCATGAAGATGCCCATACCAGCCAGGCCGATCGCCACAAGCATCGTTACGATCTGACGAATGGGTTGCGAGAAATGCGGTCTCGCGCCCTGTTGTGCCTGCGCCATGCGCGTTTTTCCCGGTTCTTTTCTGCTCTGACGCGAATCTACCGAAAATCTGCCGGTGACGCCAAGGGTTTATGAGGTAATGCTTCGCACCCGTTGCGCTAACCACTCAAGATCGGGATCACGCAGACCAATCTCGGTCAGATGTTCAGCTGTGTTATAAAGGTATTCGGTATTTGGACCACGCCCGCCGACTGCATGGGCAATGATCTGCGCCTGGTCTTCTAACGGCATGCCCCCGCAATACTGCACGTGATCTGCGTCGATAACATAGGTGACTGCCGTTACGACCTCGTCCGTTTCCAAATGCACATCCAGCATCTTTTCGACATAGGCCGACGAGATCAGCTCGCGCTCGCGCAGTTCATGCAAGGTACGCTCTTCGTGGCCTGCTTCGACGGCGAGGGCCAGACCTTTGCACAGGGTGTCTTGCTGTTCATCCAACGCCAGAACAAGGCCGGGTTTCTCTTCGGTTCCGCGGTGATGAATCGAACTCATGCAGAAAGACCGCGCATATCCATTCAGGGTTGCGCGTTCGCTGCGGGACACGGGAAAGCCGGGATTCCACAGCAGCGACCCATATCCGAAAACCCACATCGTCATAGCACTGGTCCTTGCCCGTTTGCGCCTATAAACATCAATTTCAAGGCGGGAAAAAGGGCCATTAGCAATGCGCGGGCTGATACGAGTAGTCATTTTCATCACTGCGATCTGGAGCGCCTATTGGTTCGTCGCCGGATATGGATTGCGCAACGCGATCACAACATGGTTCGACAACCAACAAGAAAGAGGCTGGCTGGCCGATTTTTCGGATGTAGCAACAGCAGGCTATCCGTTCAACCACGTCACCCGACTGAACAGCCCCGCACTGGCCGACCCGGTCAACGGCACCGCCTGGAGCGCCGACTGGATAGAATTCCAAAGCCCCGCGATCTGGCCGGGTCGGCAAGTTCTGCGTTTCGCGGAAACGCCGCAGCTGCTGTCCTATTTCGATCAAACGTCGACCATCGTTGCAGCTGACCTGCAGGCCGAGCTGCAGTTGCAACCTGGTGTCGCGCTGGTGCTAGAGAAAATGTCTCTGACTGCCGGACCATGGTCCGTTGCCAATGATGCTGATTTGCTAGCAGCGGGAACCACGCTTGGTCTGGTGATGGAGCAAACCGAAAATCCTCAAGCCTATGCGATCAGCGCACGGATCGACGGCTTTTCCCCCGGCGATGATCTGCGCGCCATGATGCATTCCGCCACCACACTGCCCCAGACATTCGATGCGCTGGAAATGGATATGGTCGCCACCTTTGACAAACCGTGGGATCGATCTGCACTGGAACAAAGCCGACCTCAGCCCACCCGGATCGACCTGCGTCTGGCTGAGATGAAATGGGGTGCATTGCGCCTGTTCGCTGCCGGAGAGCTGGACGTGGACGATCAGGGTATTCCTACCGGAGAGATTTCGATCAAGGCCGAAAATTGGCGTGAGATGGTTGCCATGGCCAACGCCGCAGGGGCCCTGCCCGATCAGGCGGTAGACCCTGTGACACGTGCCCTGAAATTCATGGCTGGCTTGGGGGGCAATCCCGATGCGCTGGATCTGCAGTTGAACTTCCGTGAGGGCTATGTGGCGCTTGGCCCGCTACCCCTTGGTCCGGCGCCGCGGTTGATCCTGCGTTAACGGCAGTACGGGCCACGGCGATACCGGGCTGTGTCCAAGTGAAAATGATCCCGGTGATACCGGTCCGCATTCGGGCCAAGTACCGTTCCGAACGGCCCGCAGGCGGCGCGCCAGATCTTGGTCAGTTGCTTCTTTGACGGGTTCTTGCGCCAACCGTTCAGAACGGTCACAACCTCGCCATTCGCCATCTTGAAACCTGATATGTCTATGGCCCGGCCTTTACCGTGTTCCGATATCCGCGCACCCTTGCGGTTGTTGCGCGTCCGGCATGCGTAGTGGGCCGCGACCTGCAGTTCGACAACGGGACCGCGCCTTTTGAAGGTGGGCTTCACGCTTTTCTCGACCCATTGGTTCAGCGCAATTGCTGTGCCGCAATCCATGGTGGACGGACGGCTAAGCGCCACACCAGAAACTGAGGTGATCTGTACCGCTTCCTTGATCCCGCAGGCTTTGATCTTGCCGGGAACATTACCCACCGGCTTGCCCTGAATTTCGATATTCCCGCAGACCGATGTTTTGCGCAGCTTACGCTTTTTGAACAGCACCTGCTGTACCAGCGTATTCGGCTGCAACTCTGGCTGCATCCCGACCGGAGTGGCAAAGGCCAGAACCGGTTGGTCATCGGGGGTCAACCGGTGTTCCGATGGCGTTGCATTCCCCATTGTGGCACCAAGTACCAACCACCCAATCGACAGACCGCTCCAGCCGCGCCTCATGGGTTGGTATTCCCGCGACCAAAATCCGGCGCGTCCGTATCCTGCCCGGCATCAATGATCCCGCGCCGGATCGCACGTGTGCGCGTGAAATAATCGAACAGCTGATCGCCGTCACCTGTACGAATGGCCCGCTGCAGCGCAAACAGTTCTTCAGTGAAACGCCCCAATATCTCTAGCGTCGCATCCTTGTTGGTCAGAAACACATCGCGCCACATAGTCGGGTCCGAGGCCGCGATCCGGGTGAAATCCCGAAAACCCGCGGCCGAGTATTTGATGACCTCGCTATCGGTCACACGGCGCAGATCATCCGCTACGCCGACCATCGTATAGGCGATAAGGTGTGGCGCATGGGATGTCACTGCAAGAACCAGATCATGGTGATCGGCATCCATCTCATCAACATTCGAACCCAAACCCGTCCACAATGAGCGTAGTCGCGCAACGGCCTCCGGGTCCGAGCCCTCTACCGGCACCAATAGGCACCACCGATTATCGAACAGCTCGGCAAATCCGGATTCAGGGCCGGAATGCTCGGTCCCGGCCAGCGGATGCGCGGGAATGAAATGAACGCCCTGCGGGATGTGAGGCGAGACATCCTGAATGACATGCCGCTTGACCGAACCCACATCTGACACGGTCGCGCCCGACTTCAGGGCAGGCGCAATCTCCTGCGCTACCGCGCCCATCGCGCCAACAGGCACGCACAGAACTACAAGGTCTGCCCCCTCAACGGCCTCTTGCGCGGTGTCACAGATCCGGTCGCATAGGCCAATCTTGCGCGCTGTGTCGCGCGTGGCCTCGGACCGGGCATAGCCGGTTACTTCGGCGGCCAATCCAGCACGTTTAATCGCCCAGAACATCGACGATGCGATCAGGCCCAACCCGATCAGCGCAACGCGGTCATATACCTGGCTCATGCGGCCCCCCCTTTGAAAGCGGTTATGGCCGCAACGACACGGCGACAAGCCTCCTCGTCCCCAACCGTGATCCGAAGAGCATTTGGCAGGTTATATCCCGCCACGCGGCGCACGATCAAACCCTGTGTCTTGAGGTAATCGTCGCACGCTTCGGCCTCGGCCTGATCCTTAAAGCGGGCGAGAATAAAATTGGTGCTGGACGCATCCGAAGATACGCCGATTTTGGACAACTGGGCCGAAAGCCAATCCCGCAAGCGTGCATTTTCGCTGTGGCAAAAGGTCAGGTACTCTTCGTCCTTTATGGCGGCTTCGGCAGCAGCCAACGCAGTCAGCGACAGGTTAAAGGGCTGGCGCACCCGGTTCAGCACATCAATGATCTCTTGCGCCGCATAGCCCCAACCGACCCGCATCCCGCCCAGTCCATAGATCTTGGAAAAGGTCCGCGTCATGATCACATTCTCGAACCGATCCACCAGAGCGCGGCCTCCGTCGAACCCTTCGACAAACTCGGCATAGGCGCCATCAATCACCATCAGACAGGTCTGCGGCAAGCTTTCGGCCAGTCGGATAAGATCAGCCTCGGGGATCATGGTCGATGTCGGATTGCCCGGATTGGTCACGAACACGATCCGGGTCTGGTCAGTCACAGCGGCAAGAATGTTGTCCACATCCACGTGACGATCGGTTTCAGGCACCATCACCGGAGTTGCCCCCGCCATCCGAGCGATGATCGGGTACATCGAAAATCCGTGTTCGGTATAGATAACCTCATCCCCCGGACCGGCATAAGCCTGTGCCACGAATTGCAGCACCTCGTCACTGCCCACGCCGCAGATAATTCGCGCCGGGTCCAGCCCGTGGCGTTCGCCAATGGCCTTACGCAGACTGGCGTGATCTGTACTGGGATACCGGTTCAGGGTGGCCGCACTGTCACGTACTGCCTCGATCGCTTTGGGGCTGGGGCCAAAGGGGTTTTCGTTCGAGCTCAACTTGATCACATGGTCGACCCCCGCCACCTTCGACTGGCCGCCCTGATAAAGCGCGATGTCCATAATGCCGGGTTGAGGGGTGATCTGGGTCATAAGAGGCTCCGTATTTAGAAGCCCCTCATACCCGTCTCAAAGCGTTGAGAAAAGCGGCAATTCCCTTATGCCGCCTTGAAGCGGGCTGTCGCCGGGTCGGCGTCGTAAAAGGGGGTAAATTCTTCGGTCCGCCGGGACAGGTCATTGACGCTGTCGATGATGAAGCGGACAGTCTCTTGGGACATCAGATATGAAAAGTTCAGACGCACCCAACCGGGTTTTTTCAACTCTTCACCAGCACCAAGCGCCGCATGCAACTGCTCCGAGGCTGCACGATCAATACCCAGCAACCGATGGGCATAGGGCCCGGCACAAGCACACCCGCCCCGCGCTTGAATGCCATAAACATCACTCAGCATCCGGGTGAATAACTGCTGGTGCACCGGCTGACCTTTACTGTCATGAACAAGAAAGGAAAAAATCGGCAACCGATGTGGATTGTCCGCGCCCAACAAGGTCAGACCTGGGTTATCTCCCCACCCTTCCAATGCCATCTGGTTATAAAGCGCCTCGCGCCTTGCGATTTCGTCTGCGCCAACCGCATCCTTGACCATGAAAGCCAACGCGGCACGGATGTCGCCTATGACATTCGGCGTTCCCGCCTCTTCGCGCGTTGCAAGATCGGCGCTGTAGTCATGCCCCCAAGGGGACACGAAACTCACAGTGCCACCACCGGGCCAGCTGGGGCATGTGCGCTGCACAACGTTTTGATTGACGATCAATACACCAGACGCGCCGGGTCCACCGGCAAATTTATGAGGAGAGACCACGATCGCATCCTTGCGCGCATCCGCAGGGCCCATTCTCATTGGCAGATAAGGCCCACCGCCCGCATAATCCCAAACCGCTACAGCGCCATTAGCCTTGAGCAGCCGCGTAACCGGGTCGGGATCAGTGATTATGCCCGTCACATTCGAAGCGGCCGAAAATGATCCGACGATCAGATCCGCATCCGCGTTTTCCGCCAAGGCACGCTCTAAAGCCGACAGATCGACACCCCCTTCGGGTGCTTCGGGGATTTCAATCACCAGCGCTTTGCTTTCCCGCCACGGCAGGATGTTCGAATGGTGCTCATATGGGCCGATCAAAACCACTGGTCGCGCAGCAGCCTCGATCCCCAACAGATTGACCAGCCGGTTGAGACCCGCTGTAGCGCCCGATCCCGTAAAAATCACCGCATCATTTTCCCCGGCGCCAACAATCCGGGAGATTTCCGCACGGGCCTCGCGGCGCAGTCGGGTCATGTAGGCCCCGCAATAAGACGCCTCGGTGTGGCTGTTGGCATAAAACGGCAACACATGCGCGGCCACAAAATCCTCGACCTGCTTCAATGCGCGGCCCGACGCAACATAATCCGCGTAAACCAAAGGTATGTCCCCGCGCAGCCCCGGGATCATAACATTCTCGCCGATTAAGCCATCGCGCAACGTGTCGCTACGAACAGCAGCTTCAATGTCAGAACGAAATTGGGAAAGTGTCATTATATGGACTCCGAAGTTTCCCAACAAATATGATTGATATGTGTTGGGTATATAATGCATATTTTTAGATGGTTTTCATAAATCATGTGTCATATGATTTGGAATGTCAAAAAATCTAGATCATATTGACCACCGCCTGCTGCGTGAATTGCAAACCGACGCTACGCTGTCCCAACGAGAATTGGCCGACCGCATCGGGCTATCGCAAAACGCCTGCTGGCGTCGGCTGAAGGCCCTGAATGATCAGGGCGTCATCATCGGATCGACGGCGCAAATCGCGCGCGAAAAACTAGGGCTGAGCCTTGTGGTCTTCGTCATGCTGCGTACGCGGCACCACTCGGCCGAGTGGTTACAGGCCTTTCGCAGACATGTTCTGACGATACCAGAGGTCGTGGACTTTCACCGCATTGGCGGCGACTACGACTATCAGCTCAAGGTTGTTACGCAGGATATGGCTTCGTACGACAAGGTCTATCAACGCCTCATCGAAAAAGTCGAGCTGGACAGCGTAACCTCATATTTCGCGATGGAGGCAATTGCAGAAGGACGACCCTTGCCAATCTGATCCGCTCTTTATTTGGCCAAAAAAATTGCTCGGGGGGCATCGCGGCTGGTCGTGATTGGGGGCAGAGTCCCCTAAAACGAAAAAAGGCCGCGCAACCGCGCGGCCTTTCGAATTTCGATTTCGGCGAAGATTAGTTCTTCGCGTAGAATTCGACAACCAGGTTCGGTTCCATCATGACAGGGTAAGGCACATCGCCCAGACCCGGTGCGCGCACGAAAGTCGCGGTCATTTTCGAGTGGTCGGCGTCGATGTAATCAGGAACATCACGCTCGGCCAGAGCAGCAGCTTCAAGAACAACGGCCAGTTGCTTGGACTTGTCACGTACTTCGATGACGTCGCCTTCTTTGACACGGTAGCTGGGGATGTTGACCCGCTTGCCGTTCACTGTGACGTGGCCGTGGTTCACGAACTGACGCGCGGCGAACACGGTCGCGACGAATTTGGCGCGATAGACAACGGCGTCCAGACGGCGTTCCAGCAGACCAATCAGGTTTTCACCGGTATCGCCGTTGACACGAACAGCTTCGGCATAGATGCGGCGGAACTGCTTTTCGGTCAGGTCGCCATAGTAGCCCTTCAGCTTCTGCTTGGCGCGCAGCTGCAGACCGAAGTCAGACAGTTTGCCTTTCCGGCGCTGACCGTGCTGACCAGGGCCGTATTCACGACGGTTGACCGGGGATTTCGGACGACCCCAGATGTTTTCGCCCATCCGGCGGTCGATTTTGTACTTGGCAGACGTGCGTTTGGTCACGGCTGATCTCCTTCTTAAGGTCGAGGCCCTGATAGGCCACTATGAAGGGCGTTGTCCTCTTGAGGTTTCCCTCATGACAGGCCTCCCCTTGCGGGGGCCACCAACACCAATGAAGCCGCGCTTATATCCGCAGCGCTGGCAGAGTCAACATGCCGAACGGACAGAACCGAAACTTTCTGAAATTCAATTCAAAGACGGCACCACTAACGGGATTTAGTCCGCTAAAGTGGCACCGTTTACAGTTGCGCGTAGGTTCGCGACACCAATGTACTGGAACTGAGTGGCCTTGCGATGAAACGCGACGACAGTTCCGTCCTGCTCTGCAACTTCACCACTCTGATGCTTGATCTGAGTATATGCGCTGATCCAGAATTCCTGATCGCGTGAAGGACAGCCGCTTTCAAACACCAGCGACGGGCTTTCATCATCATCGGAAACGACCAGTAACGCTGAAAACCGTTGCGCCCCGTTCATAAGCTCGAGCGTTCCGACGACATTATCCGAAAAAGTCGTGCCAGGAATAACGCGCCCGATTGTACCAGATGCAAATGCGTTTTTACGCCCGGCAACTTCAGCGCTGCCTGCCAGCATCGATGCCTGACCGCGCCAGGACCAGGCCGACCCTACATTTAAAAATGCCAGAGGCGCCGCCTCTAGCCCATCAATCTCAGTCTGCAACCATGAAATGGCAACACGACCGTTTACCCCGGTATTCATTTTACCGCCCGTACCCCTCAACAAATCACTGCCCGATGGCCAAGGGTTTATCAGTGACGATTCCGGCAGAAAAGGGACGGAATTGCAGCAATCACGAGAATGTTGCAGAACAGAATCAGAATCCGGATGCAGAAATCCGCGTTTCAAAGACTTAAAGGATCATACTGAGCCCGAATATCGGTCTGCCCTGCATTCGGTCTGATCAGGCTTTTTTCGATTCGCCAACCACAGCGGATTTAGATTTCAAAGGCGTGCGCCCTAATCGGCACACTGCACGAGCTGTCAGTTCACCAGCCCCCGATCCGCCATTCCACCGGAAAAGCGGAGGCTGCGGATATCTTCCGGCATCGTCTTGTACTGGTCTCGAAAAGCACGTTTCAGTGACGTTGTAGACGAAAACCCTGTGGCGGTGGCAATCTCGATTTGTGGCAAATCCGTAAACCGCAGCAGGCTATGCGCACGTTCCAAACGCAATTCTCGGTATGTGGCCAAAAGCTTTGCCCCCGTCTTGTTCAGAAACCGTCTCTGAAGCTGCCGGGTTGAAGTGCCGACCATGTTCGAAAGATCCGTGATCCTGAGTGGCTCTTCGACATGGTTCAGCATTGCCTCAACCGCTGACATAACCAGGTGATCCCCGCCCGCACGATGGATCAAGCGATTGGCAAGCTGGCTTTCGCAGTCCCGCTTGGGTTCGGACAGGCCGATAAACCCGCGTAGGTTATCTGCCATATTCTCACCATGGTCCAACGAAACAAAATCCGCCAACAAACGCAGCGTACTCAGACGTGTCGTCGCGCTATGCGTGCGCCCGCGCGCCGCCAGATATGTGCCTGTACCACAGTTGGTCAAACCTGCTTCACGCGCTGCTGCATCGAAGTTGGGGTGAATGGCCGCGACTGTTTTTTCCGACAATCTAATCTGGGCCAGCACAAGCACGGCACCACCGACAAGAACGGTCCGTGGCGAAAGGTTCAGAACTTGTGAGACCCATGTTCTTTCGGCGTCGGACAACGTCCAACAATCCGAAAAATCGCCCCAGAAAACAGCCGCTCTTCCGGTCCAGTACTGCGGTCCTCCTACGGACCCCGCACCAGCCAAACGCAGATTAACGACATAGGAATGGTCGCCGGTCAGATCGCTCAGGGCATGATAAAATTCCCTGATCATCTCGGCCGAGGCAAATGCACTACTATCGCGCACGATCACATCGATGTTGTGGGTTCGCACGAACGCAGCAGAGGTTGGCTCAGCCAGATAGGCTTGGTCATTTTCGAAGATGCAATGCTTCATGTCTCCCCCGCTGAAAAGCCTGGGCCACAGGCAAAGGCATATGGCCCGGGATGGATCAGCCCGCGGACAGTGCGTGGGCTGATCTGGTTGTCGTCTGTTTACTCTGCGGCTTCTTCGTAAGCGTCCATTGGTGGGCATGTGCAGATGAGGTTTCGGTCTCCGTATGCGTTGTCGA
>NZ_JBXWOE010000002.1:0-417336 GCF_059610725.1 Ruegeria sp. CDSC045 | reverse complement strand
CGCTGACGGCCCAGCTCGGACGTGATCGAGCCGAACAGCTCTGGGTCGCGCGCTGAGAGAGACTGGGTGAAAAAACCTTGAGTGCGTTGCGGGGCGTTCACTTTGAAACCTCCTAAAAGGGTTAGCCGGTCCAGCCAAGGCCAGCGGAAATAGCGTTCATCGATTGCAGCAGGGGAACAGGAACCGATCCTGCCTGAGGCTCGGTTCGAGCTTGTCGCAGCAATTCGACCTGCAGCGCGTGAATGCGGGCCAGTTCAGCCCGTTTGCGATCAAACCGCTCGCACAGGCGAGGGAAACGGTGTCCGATAGTTTGTCCTCCCGTCAGAAATTGCACTGCACTGCAGGCGCTATCGTATTCCGCTTTGATTGACTGAAAGACGATTTGTCGGGTGTTCTCATCGTGCACTAGTTCGCCGTATTGTGCGGCGATGCCCATATCCGCCTGATAGAGCGATTTCTCCATCTCATCGACGGCAAGGCGGAACAGCCGGGAGTGCTGAAACATATCCTGCAGCACTTCATCACCGCGCGCGCCACGAAATTTGCGGAAGCTGGCCATTGCGGCCCCAAAACCATACCAGCCCGTGATCAGGTGGCGGTTCTGCGACCAGGCAAAAACCCATGGAATGGCGCGCAGATCATCCAGACTGGCCGCGCCAAAGCGACGTGCCGGACGAGATCCTATTTTCAGGCGGGCTAATTCCTCGACCGGGCTGGCCTGCTGGAAATAGTCCAGAAAGCCTGGCATCTTCAAAAGCGAGACATAGGCTGTCTGTGACAGTTCCGACAGAGCATCCAGCGCGTCGTCGAACTCGGGTCGGGCCAGGGTTTCGCCGGGATTGGCGGTATGACGCAACGTGCTTGACAGGAGCAATTCCAGATGGGCCGCGGCTGTTCCGCGGTTGGCGTATCTGGTCGAAACAACTTCGCCCTGTTCAGTTACGCGCAAGCGCCCGGAAATTGTTCCGCTGGGCTGCGCAGCAATCGCCCGCCCAGTGGGAGCGCCGCCCCGACTGACTGAGCCGCCGCGTCCATGGAAAAACGTGACCTTGAAACCTTGCGAAGCCAGTGCCGTCACGATGCGACGTTGGGCGCGCTCCAGCTCCCATGTTGAGCAGAAATACCCGCCATCCTTGCCGCTGTCCGAATACCCCAGCATCACTTCGATTTCATTTCCATCGGTTTTGAGGCTGCGGCGGGCAAGCGGTACTGCCAAAACGTCCAGCAGGATCGCAGGGGCATTGCGAAGATCTGCAATCGTTTCGAATAATGGCACCACCGAGATATCCAATGTCTCGGACCCGAAACCGGAATAGCGGGCCAGCAGGTACACACCGAGAATATCATCGGCAGACCGGGTCATGGACAGGATAAATGGCCCAATTGCCTTGGGGTCCGGCCCCGAGCGAACACTATGAACAAGCGCTAAAAGCGCCAGCATTTCCTGCGCCTGATCGCTCAGCACCTCGCGGTTTTGATAGGGCAGGTTTTGATCTGCCAGCTCTGATCGCAGACGGGTAGACCAGTCGGGCGTGCCATATTCCGGAGCATGTCCGGATTGCGACCAAATTTCCGTCAGAACGTCATTCGTGACGGTTGAATTCTGACGAATATCCAGGGTTGTGGTTCGGAACCCGAAAACCGCAGCGGCGCGGCACAGCGGACGGATATGCCTCTGTGCCAGGACGTCGGCGTTGACCGCGCACAAAGCCGCATCAAGTGCCCCAAGATCGCTTACGAATTGTGAGATGTGATCATAGCCGCCATCGGTCAGCCGATAGCGAATGGCATTGAGAGCTTGCCGGAACGGTTCGTTTCGATTGCGATCGCCGTCCGGAGTTCGGTCGATAATTTCTTGTACACGTGCACGGTTTGGCTCAGGAAGCGGCAATATGAGCGCGCTGATGCTCAACCGGCTTGCAGCTTGATCGATGGCCTGACGATAAAGATCCTGAACCGTTTCACGGCCGCGTTGCAGGGCCAGTGCGGTCATCTCGGTTGTGACATTCGGATTGCCATCCCGGTCGCCGCCAATCCAGCTGTGAAAGCGAATGTTGGGTGTTTTGGCTAGAGTCTGACCCAACACATGCAGGCAGGCCTGATCGAACCGATCCATGACCTGCGGGACGGCGTCAAAGATTGCATCCCGGAAGAATTGCAACCCCCATTCGATCTCGTCGCGCAGGCTTGGGCGCGACAGGCGAAGTTCGCCTGTCAGCCACAAAAGATCAATCTCGCCTTCCAGACCATTCAGCAATTCGGTGCGTTCGGTCGGGGTCCATCGTTGCACTTCAAGACTGACAAGATTGCGGTAGATCCGCCGGTGAATTTCCAAAACGGTGACCCGTTTGGCCTCGGTCGGGTGCGCGGTTAGGGTGGGACCGGCGCATAGGTCAGCCGTCAGTTTTTTTGTCTGGCTGTCCGTTAATTGCAGTTCAGACAACACCTCGGCAAACCCGCCTTCGACCGATTCCGCGCCACTTAGGGTCTCGGTCAGGCGCCGGTCCCGGACATGGGCGTTTTCATCAATGATGCGTAACAGTTGGAACCAGATCGATAGGGCTTGCAGATACGGCGTTGCCTCGAGCCCTGTAGGGATGGGTTGCAACGGCATGGCCTCGGCCCATGTCGCCACATGCGGCGCCCGCTTCGACAGAATATTCCGCCACAACGCCCGCAGTTCCGAGCGCAATTCCTCGGCATAGCCCGAAGGGTCCGGGGTGGACGGAATATTGCGGGCCAGCGCTTGCATCAGATCACCTGGTCCCGCGGGGTGCGACCTGCGAAGAAGTCGGCCAGATTGTCGAGTACGCGAAAGCCCATGGCCTCGCGCGATTCTTTTGTGGCGCTACCCAGATGGGGTAGCATCACCAGGTTGTCGCATTGCAACAGATCCGGGCTAATGCGAGGTTCGCCATCGAACACGTCCAAAGCAGCCCCACCGATCGTGTCGAACATCAGCGACTGCACAAGTGCGTGCTCATCCACGACCTCACCGCGCGCAGTGTTGATGAGGAAGGCGTTGGGCTTCATCAGATCCATTCTGCGCCCGTTGATCAGGTGCCGGTTTGCGGCCCCACCCGGACAGTGCAGTGAGACGAAGTCGCAGTGCGGCAGCAGATCGTCCACGGTATCGACCTGAGTTGCGTTGAACTGTTTCAATACCTCAGGCGAGACAGTGCTGCGGTTCTGCACAAGAATTTTCATGCCAAACCCATGGTGCGCGCGACGGGCCATTTCCTGACCGATGCGGCCAAAACCGATGATGCCCAGAGTCTTGCCGCTGACCTTGGTGCCGACAAGATGGGTCGGACGCCAGCCGGTCCAGCCGCCCGCGCGCAGCTCTCGTTCGCCTTGGCCGGCGCGGCGGGCTACCATCAGCAGCAATGTCATGGCCAGATCAGCCGTGCATTCGGACAAGACATCCGGCGTATTGGTTACGGTCATACCAAGGCTGCGCGCAGCGGGTTCACAGATATGGCTGTAACCAACTCCATAATTGGCGAGGATTTTGGTTTGCGCCGCAGATACGTCCAGCGCCTCGGCGCTGAGCGTGTCGGTGACCGTGGGCAGAACCGCGTCATAGCGTTTCAACGCATCGCGGATCTCGGCCGGGGACAATGGTTTGTCCCCGATGTTGAGTACGGTGTTGTAGTTTTCGGCCAGTTGCGCCTCGACGGCAGCGGGCCAGCGACGGGTGACAAGGACCGAAGGTTTGACCATCACGCAGCCTTTCCCATGACGCGGGCGATGGTCTCGCCAATTACCGCAGGGTTTTCAGCAACAGTCACACCCGCCGCCGATAGGATTTCGACCTTTTCCGAGGCGCTTTCGCCAAATGCCGAGATGATCGCCCCGGCATGACCCATGGTCCTGCCTTTAGGTGCGGTCAGACCGGCGACATAGGCCACGACGGGTTTGGTGACGTGGTCTCGGATATACTCTGCCGCCTCGGCTTCCTGAGGGCCGCCGATTTCGCCGATCATGGCGATGACCTCGGTGTCCTCATCCTGTTCGAACCGCTCAAGGATATCGCGGAAGGACGAGCCGTTGATCGGGTCGCCACCGATGCCGACGCTGGTTGAGACGCCAATGCCACGCTCCTTCAGCTGCGCCGCGGCTTCATAGCCCAACGTGCCCGAACGACCGATGATGCCGACATTGCCCGGCAGGTAAATATGGCCCGGCATAATCCCCAGCAGCGCCTTGCCAGGGCTGATAGTTCCAGCACAGTTCGGGCCGGTCAGCACCATGCGATTGTCCTTGGGATAGCGATACATATAGCGTTTGACGCGGATCATGTCCTGCGCCGGGATGCCGTCGGTTATGCAAACGCAATAACGGATACCGGCATCTGCGGCCTCCATGATCGAATCCGCCGCAAACGGGGGCGGCACGAAGACAAGGCTGGCCTCTGCGCCGGTGGCCGTGACCGCTTGTTTGACAGTGTCGAAGACAGGCACGCCTTCTACGATTTCGCCGCCCTTGCCAGGGACGACACCGCCAACAACATTGGTGCCGTATTCCAACATATCCTTGGTGTGAAAGCGCGCCATACGTCCAGTGATGCCCTGAACAATAACGCGGGTGTCGCGGTCCAGAAGAATGCTCATTACACAGCCCTCATCTTGGTGTTTTGGGTCAAATCGTTTTGCCATGCACCAACGGCGCGTTCGGCAGCTTCCATCAATGTTGTTGCACGAATAATCGGCAGGCCGGACTTGGCGAGTATTTTCTGACCTTCTTCAACATTCGTCCCGGCAAGGCGCACGATGACTGGGATGTCGATATCCAGTTCCTTCAGAGCCTGCACGACGCCTTCGGCTACCCAGTCGCAGCGGTTGATGCCGGCGAAAATGTTGACCAGAACCGCTTGGACGTTCTTGTCGGACAGTACCAATCGGAAAGCTTTGGCAACACGTTCTGGTGACGCGCCGCCTCCGATATCGAGGAAGTTTGCAGGCTCTCCCCCGGCCAGCTTGATCGTGTCCATCGTCGCCATGGCCAGACCGGCACCATTCACGATGCAGCCGATATTGCCGTCCAGCCCGACATAAGACAGGCCACGATCCGCCGCGCGGCTTTCACGGGGGTCTTCCTGGCTTTTGTCGCGAAGCTCCGCGACCTGCGGGTGGCGGAACAAGGCGTTGTCGTCAAAGCTCATCTTGGCGTCCAGCGCCAACACGCGATCGTCGCCGGTGATGACGAGCGGATTGATTTCAACCATGGTCGCGTCCAGCTTGTTGAAAGCGGCGTAACACCCTTGGAGGGTGCGGACCATGTTTTGGATCAGACGGGGCTCCAGTCCCAGATTGAAGGCAATCTCGCGCGCCTGAAACTCCTGCAGACCTACCGCAGGTTCGACGATGGAGCGGACAATGCTATCAGGGCGTTCTGCGGAAATATCCTCAATCTCCATTCCGCCCTCGGACGAGGCGACGATCATCACGCGTTGGCTTGAGCGGTCGAGCACAAAACCCAGATAGATTTCCCGATCGATCGGAACGGCAGATTCGACGTAGACGCGATAGATGCCTTTGCCATCGGGTCCGGTCTGATGCGTCACCAGCTTGCGGCCAAACATCTCGTCACAGGCTGCGTATATTTCGCTTTCCGAATTGCACAGCTTTACGCCCCCAGCTTTGCCGCGGCCACCTGCGTGAACCTGTGCCTTTACAATCCACTTGTCGCCGCCCAGCTCACGTGCACGGTAGGCAGCTTGCTCGGGGCTGTAGGCCAAGGCCCCCGAAGGGACTTCGACGCCGAAATTCGAAAGAAGTTCTTTCGCCTGATATTCGTGGATATCCATCTGCATTTCCTCCCGTTTATGCAGCGATAGATGTGCCGTAGCGGCTTTCCAGAAGCGCTTCGATCGCTTCGAGATTCACCGAACCACCCATCTCGCGGATTGCTTCGGCAAACAAATGCACGATGCGGCCGATCGACTGATGATTCAGTTGGTTCAGGATGCCGATGCGGACCTGAACAGGGGCGCTGAGGGTTGGCCAGATGCCAAAGCCGCGGGCCCGGCAATTCTGCACCAGCTCCATTTCGCGGCCTGCAAGTTCAGCGGGCAGGTTCAGCACCACAAGGCTGGACATGTCCGAGGTGACCTCGCAGCCCATCGCAATGACGGCATCGCGCAGCACGGCCTCATGCGTCTTGTAAGCATGCGCGCGTTTCGCTAGCCCTTCCTGCAGGGTCAGGCGTAATGATTCATGAAAGGCCGCCACGGCATAGCCCGAATGTGTTCGGTGATATGTGCCTTTTTCGACATCCTGGCCGTCGACGATGCCCCAGTGGCGGGCCTCGAAAATGGGATTGTGAACATAGCTGTAGGCACCCGTTGCTTTCAGGCTGTCGATATATGCGTCGGTAAAGCTGACGGGAGCATAGGTCAGCGGCAAGCAGCACAGGCCCTTTTGCGGACAAGAGGCCCAGCCCGCGATGCCCGGATAATCATCAACCCGGAAATCTTCGACACCCAAAGACGAAACGGCGTCGATCAGACCCATTGCACCATGGCGCTCGCAGGCATCCGAGAAGCCGCGCAAATCATTGATGCGTCCTGATCCCGTTTCCCAATGTGCCATAAACGCCCATTTGGGCTTGTGTTCAGCCAGTGCGGCTTCGACCATGTCACCGGTCACCGACTGACCATGCGGCACGTCGATGATCGTGACACTGGCGGCCTGCGGATCCAAGGGGTTGGCAGCATGTTCGTCTGGTGTCGCTGCCTTGATCCGAAGGGTCAGTGTATCGATGCCCGAAAAGGTCCCGTTGTTGAACGCAACAACCTTGTCACCGGGCATGACAGCCGAGAACATGGTGTCCAAAGCGCTCCAACCAGTGCCCGCGACCGCAAAGGTGTATATGTTCGTGGTGCCCCAGATTTCGCGCAGCATGTGCTTGCATTCGATCATGCCGCGCAAAACGTCGCCCTGCATGTGATCCGCAACTCCGGCGCTGGAAAAGGCTTGTAGAACGCGCGCGTCTGTATTGCCCGGCCCGGGGCCTGCGGCCAGCGTCTCGGGGATTTCGAGCGTTGGATAAATCTGGAAAGTCATTGCGATCCTCCTTGATCGTTGGGGTGGTCAACCACGCCCAGACATCTCGTTGTGGATCAGGAAAGCCTTGCTTGCGTCATCGCGCAACGTAACTTACTACTGCTTTAGGACTTCTAATAGGATGGGGAAAAACCTACCCGTATTGGCAAGGATACCGAAGTATACCAAGTATTGTCCTATACTAATGGGTAGTTTCTTGAGGATTTGGATGTAAAATCAATGACAGAGCCTTCACAACAACCGATTGACGTCATGCTTGCCGACAACAATCCGCTGGTCTTATCGGCCATGTCAGAGATTTTTGAACGTGATCCGCGATTCTCTTTGGTTGCCACATCGGCGACTGCTGAAGGGTTCCTGGGCGCGGTCATGAGAGTTCCGGTCCAGGTGTGTGTGATCTCCTGGAGCTTGCCGGTTCTTGGCGCGGCCAAATTGATCGAGGTTTTGCGAGAACAGGAAGGCGCGCCCCGTTTTGTCATTTACGGCGATGATGTCGGAGATGTTCCGCGCCTTGCAATGCAGGCAGGAGCTGCGGGGTTCTCATCCCGGTCAGGTGAAGTTGAAGCGTTGCTGGAAACCTGCGCGGACGTGGCTGCTGGCAAGATGGTGTTTCCCTTCATCGATGTCCGCCAGATGCAACAGAATCCGATCCACAGCCTGTCGCGGAAAGAGCGCGCGATTCTGGAAGCTCTAGCCAAGGGCATGTCCAACCGCGAGTTGTCCAAAGAGCTTCAGATATCGACCAATACCGTGAAATTTCACCTGTCAAACATTTACGAAAAACTATCGGTTAAAAATAGGACGCAGGCCATCGCGTATTACTATTCGTCTAATGCGGCCTCGCATTAGATAGATTTGCCCAAATGCTCCAATGGTGTGGTCATTCTGTTGGTCGCGTGATCGGCCTTTCTTAGGAACCCGTGGGGAATTGGGTGGCGGTTTCGGAAAAGCTCTGATCGACGGCGACGGTCGCAATGCAAACCCGAACCTGTTCTTCGATAGCTCTGCGCGCGAAAGAGGTCACGGCTGTGTCCGACGCGAAGGCATCGTAGATTACAGTTGGTTGAGCTTCGAAACTATATCGAGTTGGAAACAGAAACACGTCAATCTCATCATATAATTGCTGCTTTTTTTCGCCATATAGCGGGCCGTCCCATCTGATCTCGTCTTTGGCGACGGCGGCTTTGATCGAGGTCAGGTCTTGCTCCAGTGGGCCGGCCCGGCCAGGATCATTTCGACTTTAACCCCGAGAGAGTGCAGAGATCCGGCTGCTTCAAGAAAATCGTACAGCCCTTTCTCGCGGGACAGGTTGCTTAGAAGCCCGACCCGCAAATGGCCAGGAGACTGCAGGCTGGTCTGTGTTTGGGGGAGAAAAACGCGTTTTCGCCGACGTGCCATTTTTGATTGCTTCGGTAAGCGTGTGGGCGCCAAACAAGGTCAGGATAGTCGGAACATAGGCCATAATGGCGTCTGTTTCACGATGAGCATCCAATTGGGTCAGCTCGGTGCAGTAAGGTGCTGATCCAGTTTCTTCAGGCCAAGAGTAAGGAGCCAAGTTCAGGATGGATGATTTGGCCTTAGCCATATGGTTCCCAAACTTCCGTGCCTGCTTCTGGGTGGTTCTATGGGGTTCACATGCTCGCTTGAAAGTTGCAATGGCTCTGGGCCCGCTAGGCCAGATTTTGTCCTTCACGGGCGTGATGACTGAACAACAGCTTGTTTGATTGGACATCGGACAGAAAATCCGCAGTGCGCCCAGACAGCGCTCGATAAAAGGATAGAAGACCGGGTTCGATTTCTTTGGCAATGTCGATGCAGTTTTGGCGCAGCTCATCGGTGCGCTCCAGCGGTTCACGCGCACGTATGGCCGACAAAAGTTGAGCATGCGCATCGCGTAAGTTCTGGAATGCCTCGCTGTCGAGCATGTCCTGATCGCCAATCAATATGTAAACGGGCTCCAGGTTCTTTTTTCCTTTCAGGTCCACAAACCCAGCTTCCAACATCGCCAACTCTTGTTTGCCTATAATGTAAACTGAATTCGAAGCCAGGATGTCATAGTCGACATGTCGGCAGCTTTGTTCGATCCTGGCGGCGACGTTCACCACATCTCCGATCACAGTATAATTGAACCGCCGCCGCGACCCGATATTGCCCACACAGGCCTGTCCTGTCGCGCAGCCAGTGGCCAGCGCAATGGGTGGCCGTTCGCGCATGATTTCGGACCTATTGAACTGTGCCAATGCACCGCGCATCATCAAGGCTGCCCGTGCAGCGCGACAGGGATGATTTTCGACCGGAAGCGGAGCGTTCCAGAACGCCATGACTGCGTCGCCGATGAATTTGTCGATTGTGCCTCGCTCGTGCAAAATCTGATCTCCGACCTGTGAAAACAGCTCATTCAGAATGGCGACGAGCTCCGTGGCCGAAACCGACTCGGATAACGGGGTAAATCCACGGATGTCGGCGAACATGACGGTGATCTCTTGTGTTTCTCCACCAAGGACCAACTGATGGTCCGAGCCTTCCATTTCATCCAAAATTTCAGGAGCGACATAGTGAGAAAAAATCTTTCGGATCGCTCTTTTCTCTCGCTCGGTCGAAATGAATAGATATCCGGCCAACAGCCCGAAATTCGCCATCCCACCAGCAAGTGGGAAGGTTGCGTCAAATAATACGAGTTGATTTTGAAAGGCCATCCAGCTGATCAGCACAACTACGGCTGCAGAAACGCCACCCGCAATGAAGGATGCGACCGCACCAAAGCTGGACATGACGGCGACGACCACTAACCCCAGTAAGACGAATGAGACCAACTCAAGCGCAGCGGTCACATCGGATCGGCTGAGCATTTCGCCCGTTAGGACCTGTTCAAGTAACTGCGCGTGGATCGAGACGCCGGGCACGGATTCTCCGAGCGAGGTCTGGTGCATATCAAACAGACCCGCCGCAGAGGTGCCAACAAGAATAATCTGGTTTTCGATCCGGGACCGCAGCGCAGGATCATCCGGATTCGTCATAACGTCATTGGCAGAAACATACAGTTCAGGCCGGTCTCGCCTGTACCGGATCCAGACTTCGCCGTTCTGAGTTGTTGGCAATCGAAAATCGCCCAGTTCAAGCGCCAGCATGACACCGGATTCATCGGACGCGCCCTCGGCGAAAAGGACTGTTTCCCCCAAGGCCACCCTAAGGGCCTCAATTCCCAGGCTTGGCAGGGCGCCATCCGGTCCCCCCCAAAGTACCGGGACCCGGCGGACCACACCGGTCCCACCAAGTGGTGAGACATTCACGCCCCCAATGCCTGTTGCATCTGAATAAAGTGGCGGAGCAGGAGGGGTCCAATGCGGAACCTGGACGAGCCCTGAGGTCGGAGACTCACCGATCTCGATGATCCCCGCCTTGGATATGACGGGCTGACCATCATCGGCTACACGGGCCGCTACACCCAGAACAACCGGCCATTTGGCGATTTCGGCTCCGAAAAAAACATCGTTGTCCAGGTTTTGGGCGTCTTCATCTACCGAGAGCACCTCGGCCAACGCAGGGTCTTCCAATAATCGAGCAGGCGAATAGCGGTCGGGTTCGACAAACAGCATGTCAAAAGCGATGACCGCAGCGCCATTTTGGCCGAGGTTTTCAACCATCTGAGCCATGAGATTACGCGGCCATGGCCATTGCCCCCAGTTGGCCAGTGACTGTTCGTCTATGTCGACAACACGGATTGGCAGGTCGGGGGTGTAATCGCGTGGGGCCATGCGCTGAAGGATGTCGAAATATATCAGCCGAGTCATGCGCACGGGAAACGGATCTATGACCCTGACAAAGCATCCAAACAGGATCAGGCACAAACCCACAAGGCGAAAACCCCTGCGGCGAGTGCTCCGTTCTTTCGACTTACCCGTCACGGTTGCCTCCGAAGACAGTGGTCGCTTTCACTGCCCGACATTACCGATTACCCATATCAGCCGATGCTCAGTTAACAGGTCTATTCGGTTTCGTATCCGGCGCTGCACCGCCTTCTATACTGGGCGCCTCAACGGGTGCAGATGCTACCGAAGCCTTCACCGCTTGCCGCTGCGGGGGCGCTGGGCGGGGCTCGGGAGCGTCGGATTTTTCGATGGGCTGCACTGGTGCTGATTCTCCGGCGCAGCCTTCGATATTCACGCGCAGCGGACTGAGAAGCCGTTCCTGAGACTGAATGAACGGAAATCCATTTTTCACTGCTTCGTCGTACTGTGCCTGATCGGCCGGGCGGCCCACCTTGCCTTTTTGACTGGTGGCAAACAGGCTGCATTGACGTCCAGTTGATCTGCAGCCGCCTTTCAGGCCGCACATCTGCACGGTGCCTTCCAGCACCAGCATCGAGCTTTGGGTGCCAGGCACAACCCACATGTCGAATATGGTCCCACGCACAGCCATTGTCGCAGTGGGGGTCTGGATGGAATAGGCACGTTTTCTGCTGTTGCCCGAGATGAAACGAAAGCTTCCACCCAAGGCCTGAACGGCAAAATTCTTGGCCTTCTTCTTGTTTCGCAACATGGTCACATCCAGCGCCATCTTTGCATTAGGCCCTATCGCGATCTTCGTTTCGTCAACAAAGATCAGCTGAACTACCCCTCTGCTGTCTGTGGATATGGAATCACCCGAGGCAACTTCCATGCCTTCAAGCAGTGGCCGGGAATTCCCGGCTCGGGTAATTTCTGCGCCTTGTTTGACGCTTACGACAGTACCAATGTTGGCCAGGATCTGCGACGGCAGTATCAAAACACAACAGGAAACACACAACACTCTTAACCAGACCAAACTAATTATCCCTTCCCCAAGGTTATTCCAGAGCGCAATGCGCCCGCTGCCCGGTCTGTGCCTCGTGGAATTTATTTCTTTGTATTATTTGTAAAAAATCTAAGCAAATATGCCTTAATGCCTATGTGTTTGGCAAGTTTTCTATGAAGCTGGAGAAAATTCCCACCTAATTGGGCTGACCCGGAGCTTCGGAAACTCTCTGTTTGTACATTGCCGGTGTCTCGGACAGGGCCCTTTTCAAATCAGTGTTTCGTTGGGCCGTCGCTCGCTTTCCCAGCCGATGTCTCTTGGGTCTGATCGCCTTATGGAAGGCCCGGCAGACACGCATTGCGGGTGACGTTTCGCGGCTGCCTTTGATCAAGCCAGAAAGCCATAGACATCATGGATTTGACTTTTTGAAGATTTTTTCACGAGGTCCCTTGTATTTCTTGGCGCTTATCGAATACACCGGCCAGCGGAGACGTGGCCGAGTGGTCGAAGGCGCTCCCCTGCTAAGGGAGTAGGCCCGGAAGGGTCTCGAGGGTTCGAATCCCTTCGTCTCCGCCACCAAATCTTCATATGATGTTTTTGTGATGGCTTACACGTTTTGAAGGCTTTACCCGCCACATCCGCCAAGAAATAACGTGATCGGAAGGTCGGGTGTTCCGTTTCCAGCACTCAATGACCCGGCCCTTCGAAATCCTCGCGGGACGCGGTAGGTTCGAAGCTTGCTCTCGTGATCGACCATTGGTGCCTGGATTGTTAGCAAATCCGCTTATACCACCGAAACCGGTACCGTTGGTGTTGCAAGAGCCGGCACTACTGGGGTGTTTCTGAATTCGGATGACTGTTCGGTATGAGGCTGCTGGCGCTCGAAAGGTTGACCGCCGGTAAAGTTGATTCAGCGGACAGGTCCTATTTGCCGATTTGACTGCCTTGGAACAGACTGCGGATTATCCGCTCAACTCCAAACTGGCCAATGGAAAACTCTGCAGAATTCTACGCGTCCATTCCTTTGGGGCGGCGCAAAGGGCTGTGGACAGACCGTCTGCTAAGGCTGCATTGGGTGCGGAAATGGAAACAATGTGGTTGCTTGGGCTTGGGCCGAATGGGTTCAGGATATGGCCCTGGTCGCCCGGCAAGAGCGTGCCTGCAACCGATGATGTGGCTACTGAGCGTTCTCGCAAAGTGATCTTCCTGAGGACTGTATTATTGTGACCCGCAAGGCCGACCCGCCAGTCTTGCCCGTCACCTCGCTGACCCATTGCCGCGATTTCTCCCATGTTAACCAGAACATCGCGTAAGCCAAAGGACCGTAACAGCGCCGCAATGTGATCGGTGATTGCGCCTTGTGCGATACCGTTCAATGTCAAGGCTGAGACACCGGGCTCCGGCAGCTGGATTGCATCAGCGTCATATCGGACTCGGTGCCAGCCGACAGTTTCTTGGGCGGCAGTCAATTCAGATGCGCTGGCGCGCGCGGCCATCGCCCTCCAGACGGGTTGTATTGTGGGGTCAAAAGCCCCCTCTGATGCACTGTGAAGGGTCGAACACAGGCTCAGTACATTCAACAGTTCGGGGGCCGGTTGCTGCAGCAACCCGCTTCGGTTCAGCTCTGAAATCTGTGATCGCGATCGGTACAGACTAAAGATATCTTCCAGCCGGTTCAGTTCAGCCTCGATTGATGACAGCAGGGGCGCCGCGTCTGCCTCAGAAAGGCCAACAAGGTCAAGGCTGGCTCTGGCCCCCAGCGCGATGCCACGCCAATGCGCGACTGGTGCGCCAGATGCGACCGCCGGTAGCGCGGCGCATGCCGCAGACATGATCAGAAAACGACGTCGGGACAAACGGCTCATGCTGGTGTCTCCAGTTTCAGGTCCAGATCGACGGGGCCAAGCACTTCGGCGTCGGGTATGTCAGTCAGGGGCAAAGCGGACCCTCCGTACAGGATGATGAAGCTGTCCGCATCGGTCGGGTCTGCAAAGGGCACGACCTCGCGCGCGCCCATGCCGCCGGCGACATTGGCCCCGACGACGAAAGTCGCACCTTCGGCATTGATCCAGTTGGATTGACCTGGTTGATGCCAGCTTGGGGCGGTTCCCATATCGCTGACATAGATTGCAACAATGGCTGCCTCGCGTTCGGGGCTTTTGAGATAGGCAACCATGTCGCGAACCTGCGCAAAAAACAGTGGTGTGGGATAGCCGTCGAGGTGAATCTGTCCTTTTGGACCACCATGTTCAGCAATATTCATCTGGCAAAAAAAGCTGAGTGCGTCTGGCGTCAGATCGACCGGGTCAGGCGCGGCAATCTGTTCTTCCTTACAGGCAGTCAGGGCGAGTAGAGCAATCAGGAAAAGACACTTCATGGCTCGACCCTTCGGAACGCGAGCCGGGCAAGTGCAAGGCCTAGCAGGGGCCAGATCAGCAAAGACAACGGGGCGGCCCAGACGGGCAGAGCCTGCGCAGCGCCGGTCATGCCGGATGCCATCGCGACGCCCTCGGTTGCGGCGATATTCCACAGACGGAAAGCGTCGGCCGGGTTGGCCACCATCACCCATGGAAAGACGGATTGAGTAAAGGTGCCGCCCTTGTCCATGACGACGGCCCCCAACAGGCCCAGATCATAGAGGACGACAAAAACCAGCCAGAGCCCGGCCGACAGACCTGCTGCCGCCGTGGCCCCCTTTGCCAGGGCGGACAGCAAGTATCCCAGTGCGAGAAACACGGCGCCCAGCACGATCGAAGTGAGGATAAGACGGACCAGAGCCAACAGGCTTTCTGGACCGGCGCCACCGAACCATGCTGCCACCGCGCCAGCCGTGCCAAAACCTATGGTCATCGCAAAGGCAAGCGCCGACAAATGGGCGGTGAATTTTCCCAACAGGATTTCTCCGCGCCCGGCGGGATAGGACAAGAGCAGCGATAAGCTGCCCCGGTCCACATCGCCTGCGATGGCGTCAAAGGCAATCATCAGTGCCAATAGGGGGGCAAGATAGACCGACAGCGTCGTCATCGAGGCAACCGAGACAGTCAGCATATCTACGCCAAGCGTGCCTGTGGGTGCACTGCCTGCAAAGGTAAGTGCCAGCGCGAATAACACCATGATCAGTGTCGCCATCAGCAGCCAGCGGTTGCGGCGCAGGATCAACATTTCAGTGCGGGTGATGGCGAGGAAGCGGGTCATGGCCTCTTCTCCTGTGCATAGTAGCGATAGAGATCTTCCAGCTTGGGAGGTGTCATTTCCACATCTGCCACCGCATCGCCCAATCCGGCGATCCGGCGCAGGGCCTCCATCTTGTCGTCGACGGTGCAGAGCAACTCAACGGACACGCCATTGATCCGGCTGCCGCCCAGTTTGTCGGCCAAGGCGTCAGGGTTAGAGCTGGCGCGCACCTTCAGGCGGATTGGCAGACCCGCCAGCGCCGAAAGGTTGTTTAACGTGTCATCGGCCACCATCCGGCCCCCGCGCATGATTGCGATCCGGTCTGTGCGGGCCTCGACCTCAGTCAGGGCATGCGATGCGATCAGGACGGCGGTGCCTTTTGCGGCCAGTTCGTCGATGATGGCGTACAGATCCTGCCGAGAAATCGGGTCCAGTCCGCTTGTCGGCTCGTCCAGCAATGCCACTTTCGGCTGGCCCAGCAGCACTTGCGCCAATCCCAGACGTTGCCGCATCCCCTTGGAGTAGGTCCCGATCCGTCGGTCCAGTGCGTCGCTGAGGCCGACGCGATCCAGCAAACCGGGCACATCGGCCTTGGACCCCGAGAGCTGCGCGAAAAGAGTCAGCTGTTCCCGGCCCGTAAGCGCCGGGTGGAAGGACACCGCCTCGGGCAAGTACGCCGTATCCCGCCGCGCCTGTGCGCTGCCGGGTGTGGCGTCTCCGATTCGAATGGCTCCGCCCTCAATCGGGATCAGGCCAAGGATGGATTTGATCAGGGTCGATTTGCCGGCGCCGTTATGGCCCAGTAGCGCCACGCGCTGACCAGGGGCAAGAGACAGGGTGATGTCGTCAAGAACGCGGGTTTTGCCTCGGTCCTTACAGACGTTGTTTATCGTCAGGGCCTTATCCGTCATGAGGCACCTTTTTCATAGCTGAGGGTTCAGGGGCTTGCATCAGTGGGTTGCTGTCCATCACACCCCCCGGCAACAGCGCCGGGAAGGCTGATTGCGACCAGCGCACCAGCTGCACGGCAGGGGAGCCGAGCAGCAGCTTGGCTGCGGGTTGGGTCCACAGCACATGGTCCATCGAGTCATTGGGGCGATAAGGGGCATCAGCGACGCCGTTGCCATCCACATCATAGGCGGCGAAATCGGACCAGTAATTGCCGCGCCCGTCTTCGGACCACTCGACCCACTTGGTCGAAACGTATTTCACCTGAGTCCGGTTTCCGACAAAGGCGTTGCCGACGATACGGTTACGTTCTGACCCAGCAGTGAAGTGAATGCCGATGCCGCAACCCTCGAACCAGTTGTCGGTGAATTCGTTCTTGTTCGAGTTATACAGGAAGGTGCATTTCTCCTTTGCACCCTTAACGACGTTCCCAGAAATCACGCTCTTGTTGGCGTAGTTCAGCATCACACCATGTTCGCGATCATCAATCGACACATTGCCGGTGACTTTGACATTGGTCGTGAACATCACCGCATAGCCCAGATCATTGCCGATCGAGACGTTATCGCTGACCACCGAGTCGTCGGCATACATGTAGTGCACCGCGAACCGCAGGTCGCGGAACAGGTTTCCAGTAAAGGTGTTCTTCTTGGACGAGTTCACAAAGATCCCATCGCGCCCGTACCGGATATCATTGTCTTCGACCCGCGCACCCGGTGCGTTCCAGACATAGACGCCGTTGCCGCGGTCATTCATCCGCTTGTCCTGACGCCCTTCGATCCGGTTGCCGCGCACGACGCTGTCCTTGGCGCCGTGGATGTCGATGCCATAGAGATTGCCCAGCAACACATTGCCTTCGATCACCGGCGCATGGGCCGTTTTGACCAGCTGAATGCCACTGTCGATCCCATCATGGCTCGAGCCCGAACCAATCACTGTCAGACCGCGTACGGTCACGCCCGGTCCGGTCACGGTGATGACGCTGCCGACGCCTTGTCCGTCAATGGTGGCCTGCCCCTGCCCGTCAATAATGACGGGCCGGTCCAGAACCAATGTCTCAGAGTAGACACCGGGGCTCAGGCGAAGGGTGTCTCCATCCGCCGCCTGCGCCAGTGTTTCATTGATGGCCCCCGCCCGGTTGGGCACATCCCAATCCGCCGCCCAAAGGGGCGAGCCGAGCAGGAGCGGTATGAGCAGGGGCCAACGCATGGGTTATGCTCCCTGCGGCTCGACCAGCATCCGGCCGCGCATTTCCATGTGCAGCGCGTGGCAGAACCACTGGCAATAGAACCAGTGCACGCCCGGACGGTCGGCGGTGAAGGTGACCGAAGCGGTCGCCATCGGCGCAACTTCCATCGCGATGCCGTAGTTACCAAGACAGAAGCCGTGGGTCACATCGTCCACGTCATCCAGGTTGGTGATGTAGACTGTTACCTCATCACCCTGTTTGACGGTGAACTTCTCAAGGCTGAAGGTTGGGGCCTGCGAGGTCATATAGACCCGCACCTTGTTGCCGTCCCGGATCGGTTCCTCGGCACCCTCTTCCAGATCGATGCCATCGGCCTCAGCCTGTTTGCGGGCGTCCTCCCAGGTGATGTCGTTACGGTCCCAGACGTTGACCGGGTTGACGATGTCAGCGCGCACCATGATCGAGTCATGCGGCTCCGCAAAGGTCGGTCCGTCGTGAACCACCTTCATCTCGTTGGTTGAGATATCGATCAGCTGCTCGTTCTCAGGCTTAAGTGGACCCGTGTTCAAGAACCTGTCTTTCGAGAACTTGTTCATCGAAATCAGCCACTTGCCATCAGCCTCCTTGGTTTCACCCATGGTGGTCGAGTTATGGCCCGGCTGATAATGCACATCGACCTTCGAGATGATCGGGTCAACATCGGCGCCGCCGTAAGCCTCGATTGCCTTGTCGAGGTTCCACTTCACGATCTGACTGTCCAGGAATAGCGTGGTGAACGCGTTGCCCTGGCCGTCATAAGCAGTGTGAAGCGGGCCAAGACCCAGCTGCGGTTCACCCACGATACAGGACCGCGGATCGGCATCGCTTTCGAACAGAGCGTCCAGTTTGGTGACGTCCATGATCGATACGGTCGGAGACAGCTTACCGTTGATGCAGACATGCTTGCCGTCGGGCGCGGTGTTGATGCCGTGCGGCGAGTTCGGGATCGGGATGTAACGGGTGTATTTCTTGTTTTGACCCTTACGGCCGTCCAGAACCTTGACGCCTTTCAGTTCCTGATAGTCGCCCGCCTCAATCCCCGCTTCGATTTCCGCGAGGTTGAAGACAACAACATGGTCCATCTCGTTCTCGGTCATCTCGGCCAGGTTCATCCCCATTTCCGAGTTGTACGAGGTCGAATAGGCGTATTTGCCCTGATAGTCGCAGTCAGTGTTGTCGAGGTTGCCCGACACGATCACCTGCCATGCCACTTCCATGGTGTCGCCGTCCAGCGCGGTGAAGATGTTCACGTATTGCGACGGATCGTCCAGCACAGTGCCGTCATTGACCAATGGAGTTTCATCTTCGCCATTGGCAAAGACATAACCAGTGCGCGGGAATTTCTGCGGACGCAGACCATGGATCGCCTTGGCGTTCGGGATTTCGGTGATCTTGTCGCATTTCATCACGTCGCAGCGTACGCGAGCAACGCGCGTGTTGGCCTTGTCGTTCATGAACAGGTAACGGCCATCGTAGGTGCCGTCGGTGAACGACATATGCGGGTGGTGCAGGTCACCGTTATCGTAGGTTTTCATGCCGCGCTTGGCGAGGAATTCCTTGGTTTCCGGCAGCAGGCCATCGGTCATGATCTTCAGCGATTCATTGGTCTGACCCCAACCGGTGGCCGAACAGCGGTTGAACACCGGCACCCGCATCAGCTCGCGCATGGACGGGAAGCCCAGAATGCGCAGCTCACCGGTCTGACCCGAGGACCAGAAACCGTAGTATTCGTCCAACTCACCAGGTTCGAGATTGGCATTGGCCGCGGCGCTGGCCTGTTTAGCGGTCATCAGGGTTGATCCCAGACCGGTTCCGGCCAGCACGGCGCCAGTGGCGGTCGCCCCTAGCATACCGCGGCGTGTGACGGTTAGTTTGTTGTCATGTTCCGACATGATCGTTCCTCCTTTTAGGAAACGGTTTTCGGTTTGGCGTTTGGATGGTTCGCCGGTGGTTGTCCGAGTGGGGTCTTGAGATCGACCGACCCTGTCTTGGCCCGCCGTTTCAGTTGGCGGATAACGACGGGACATTTGTCCTCGGACTGGTAGAGCACCTGACAATGCAGGCAGGTGACGCACTCGTTCGGATTGATCTCACCTGTGGGGTGGATCGCCTGAACGGGGCATTCATTGGCACAGGTCTGACAGGGGGTGCCGCAGTCCTTGTAACGGCGTAGCCAGTCGAACATGCGCATGCGGGCCGGGATCGCCAGCGCTCCGCCCAACGGGCAGAGATAGCGGCAGTAGAACCGCTCAACGAACAGGCCGATACCCAACAGGGCCAGCGCAAAAACCACAAACGGCCAGTCGCGCATGAATTTCAGAATGATCGCGGTCTTGAAAGGCTCGATCTCGGCATACTTCTCGGCCAGCGGGATGGAGACAAAGCTGAGGCCGAAGAGACCCAAGAAGATCATGTATTTCGCGGGCCACAGCCGTTCATTCAGGCCCCAGGGCAGGGTCCATTGCGGCACGCGAAAAGCCCGCGCGATCTTGTTGGTCAGTTCTTGCAGCGCACCAAACGGGCACAGCCAGCCGCAATAGGCACCACGTCCCCAGAACAACAGGGCGGCTGCCACGGCGAACCATTGGATGAACACCAGCGGGTCCAGTAGGAAGGCATCCCATGAGAAACCCGTGCGCAAACTGCCCGCCAGTGCCATCAGGTTCACCACGCTCAACTGGGCATTCGCGTACCAGCCGATAAAGAACAGGGTCATTGTCAGATAGCCGATGCGGAACCAGTAAAAGACCCGCGCGTTCATCGTGGCATGGAACTGGAAAAAGAAGGTCGCCGTCAGTATCAGCAGCATGACGCCCAGACCGGCAATCTCGACTGTGCGATCCTTCCAGATACGTTTCCAAAGAGCGGCTTTGGCGGCGGCTTCACCTGTGGCGTCATCCACAACGGTGGGGGCTACGACTGGCAACAGGTACTGCTCAGGCAGTTTGTAGCCCAAATCGAAGGTCAGGAACGTCTTTTCAACCGCACCGACGGCGCGTTGCACCAACAGTTGCAGGCGGAACGGTTCGGCCGGATCAAACTCTGCCTCAGCGGGGATTTTGAAGATATCCAGCTCGGTGAAACTGGGCGCATCGGCGGCCGCAACTCTGCCCAGACGCTCTTGCTGTTTATCAAAGAAGCGTACCGAATTATCACCTTGAATCAGCTGAATACGGTCGAAAATCCCGCCACGTACATAGCCTGACCCCTTGAAGCTATAGGCGCCACGACCCAGCACCAGGATGGCTTGCTCGCCCTCGCCCAGCCACTCGGTCAGGTTTTGATACTCGGCCTCGCCCAGCAGTGACTTGCCGATCGACGGGACCGAAACCAACGCCAGATGCATGTCGATGAAGGTGTCGTCGGGCGCGCCCCGTTCACGGCGCCTGATGGCGCGCTGGTCGCCGGTGGCCTCGAACGCAGCGTTGACCTGACCGACATCCAGTGTCAGGCGTCGGACCGAGCCGTCACCCGAAAGCGTTGTCCAGTCATAAGTGGCGTCTTGTGCCATATCGACTTCGCGCTTCGGCCCGTCGGCCTGCAGCGGTGACAAGCCACCCAGCCCCAGCGCCCGCGCTACCTTGATGCCGCCACGCACGAGACTGTCGTCGATCACCATAATTGTGACAGTCGCGCCCGAGATAATGTCGAGGTCATGGCCCTCACCGCCTGTTTCAGCCTCAACCCTAAGGTCCAGGCCGGCATAGCCTTCGGTCAGTTCGACCATACGCGCGTTCGGAATCCCGATCAGTACGATGGGTTCCGAATGCTTGACCAGCTTAACGCCAGTAAGCACCGCATCATTGTCGATCGCTGCAACGACGTGAATGGGTTTGCCGGAATAGCCTGTGGTGCCCACGAAATCCGAGGTCAGAAAGGCCCAGGCAATCGTTTTGCCCCCTTTCAGGATCGGCGCAACCGGAATGTCTTTTCTGATCGGGCCAAATGCCTCGGCGCCGGGGATCAGGTCCGCGGGCTCAAGTTCTGGCAGAAAGCTGGCAAGGCTGTCGGCATGTGCGCTGATCGCCATCAGGCAGGACAGAAAAAAGGCCAGCAGGAAATGGATTGCGCGACTTACGACCACGACGCACCTCCGATGATTGGGGTGGACGCCATGGACGCGCGTGGGGCGCGTTCGGTTTTAAATTCTGGTGCAGGGGGAGGACCCCGGGTTTCTGGCCACAGCCGGTCAGAGCCATTTAGCTCGAAGGACCTGTTGTTTTGGCAAGATAAGAATTGAACCCTTCCCGGTTGCGTCACTTCCAGCGGCATGGGCAGAGGTGCGGCACCGGTCACGGCGCACAGCGCGCAATCGGCGCATTTAGGGCAAGGTGCGGTCGGGTCTGCATCGCCTTTTTCAAGATCAACCTCGACCCAGACCGCGCCGCCCTCCGAGCAGATCTCAACCCACATGCTTTGTCCGGGACTCGCCAGCGCCGGGCTAAGCAGCTGCAAAAGCAGAAGGATTATACCTGCCACCGCACAAGCTGCGCGGGACGCGCAAACAGCTGAAATGTGCAAAGGATTTTGGGCGGGCATGGAGAATCCAACTCGGTGATCTTTCCCAAGTCCTAAGAGATTCCCGAAAGCAGATACTTGACTTCGGTTAGGCCTTTGGAGAATCCGACTTAGCCGTCTGCTTCGTCCATCAAACTGCGTACCCAGCGCCCTGCAAACCAGCAGGCAGGTACACCCAATGGGATTGACCACAGGATGGCGGTGACAGGCTCAATCACTCCGAATCCGGCGCTGTTGGCGATCAGGCCAGCCAGAAAAAGGTTTATGGCCACGGTCAGCGCAGACGCTGGATACAGCAACATGGCCAGTTTCCACACCGGCCATTTGCCCTCAGTGGCTGGTTCCTTCCGAGAAGGTGATTTTGTTCCAGACATTGTACTTTCCCGAAGGTTTGCGCATCGGCAGACGGCGGACCTCTTCCAGTGTTTTTGCATCATAGATGATCACCGCGCCGTCATCTTCCCAGATCGAAACCAACGCATGGCTTCCGTCCTTGGTGAATTCCACATGGGCCACGGTTTTGCCCGGCGCTGGGCGCAGGGTCCGCACGATCTCAAGGCTTTGCTTGTCGATCACATGCATCACATCCTTGTTGGGCCCAAAGAAAACATCGGCCCAGACATATGGCGAGTTTTCATGGCTGCGCATGAAAAACCCCGGCCCTTCGGTCTTGATCCGCTTGACCGTTTCCCATGTCTCCATATCGATCACCGAGACGGTGCCATCAGTCAGGTGCGGCGTTGCCATCACAGTTGTATCGCCGCGCCGCCAGGTAATCCCGGAACCCAGATGCGGCATGCCGGGCAGATCCAGGTCAGCCACTTTTTGGCCAATGACCAGATCAATCACCTGACCGCCGTTCCCGTCGCGAGATGCGCCCATGACGTATTCATAAGTCTGGTCGAAAAAGAAATCGTCCAGATAGTCGGGCGTAGTGATCTTGCGTACTGGGAAAGGGTTAGGGTTCTTGAACTGCCCTTCGATACGAAAATCGTGTCCCAGCCCGGATTGGGGTGGATTGGCGCCATAGAAGACCTCCCAAATCTCTGGCACATCCTTCAAGGCCAGCACAAAGCTTTCCCGTGGCGGAGCTTGATAAACGGCCGAAACGCGGCTGGGATTACCTTTCCTGCTTTTAATCTCGATCACTTTTGCCACCGAAAGATCCCGGGTGGACAAAAGGGTCAGGCTGTTGGGTAGGTAATTCGCCACCGCCAGCCATTTGCCATCGCCTGACATGGCAATGTTGCGGCTGTTTAGTCCCGCCCGCACGCGACCCACCTGTTGCAACGCCCAGATGTCATATTTCTGGACCCAGCCATCGCGGGACATGATGAACACGTAACGTCCATCGGGGCTGAACTTTGGGCCGCCATGAACGGCAAAAGGAGTTTCAAATCTGTCCAAAACCTCAAATGTGTCACCGTCCAGAACGCTGACATGGTGGTCTCCGGTTTCCACCACCAACGTGATGTTCATCGGATCACTGGACCAGACGGGCGCATCAATCTCGACATAGTCTGCGTCCAGCGTACGGCTGGCCATGATGTCCGCCTCGGCCCAGTCCGGGGCGGTCTCGAGCGGGGATTTCAGCCAACCTGCCAACTCCTCGATCTGCAGGGCGTTCAGATTATGCGCAAAGGCTGGCATCTGGGTGGCGGTGCGCCCTTCGGCGATCACGGCGGCGACCCGCGGGCCGCGCATGCGTTTTAGCGTTTCGGGTATCAAGGCCGGACCAACACCGCCCAGCCGGGTGTCACCGTGGCAGGACGCACAATGTTCGGCATAGTCGGACTGGGCGTCGGCCCATGCGGCGCTGGTCAGCAGAAGCGCACACAGTGTTCCAAGCGTCCGAGCCCTAAAAGAACTGATGCGCCGGATCATGGCTTTTCCCCCGGAAAGGTGTGACCTGCAGGCGTTTGCCCGCTTTATCCACGCCAATTTCATCGTTTGACAGGTAACAGGCCGGGTCCTCGGCCCAGGGATCGCCCGTCAGTTGCAGGGCCCGGATGCGCGTGTTGCCACCGCAAACATCCCTGAGCTGACAAACTCCACAGCGCCCTTTCAACGGACGCGGGCGAGTGCGCAGCATGGCCAGCATCTTGTCGTCCCCGGTCCACAACTCGGAAAACGGCGTCGTTTTCACATTCCCGACCGTGTAATCTGACCAGTAGGTGTCGGGATGGACCCGACCAAGATTGTCGATATTGGCCACCCCCAACCCGCTGGAGTTCCCGCCCCAGGCCGCCAAATGCGCACGTATATGCGAGGTCTTTTCGGCATCAAAATGCGTCCTGACCCAGTTCAGAAAATATCCGGCGTCGGCATCGTTATTGCCGGTGACGATATCCAGCGGGCGCCCGCCCGAGGCTGCCTCCCACGCACGGTCCAATAACAGATCCAGACCTTTGCGCGTGCGCAGGTGTTCGGCATCTTCGCCCCTGTTCTTGTCGCCGCGACCGGCGTAAACCAGATGAGACAGGTAGAATTTGTCGACCCCCTCATCATCACACAACTGCAGGAGATCGGGCAGATGGTGCTGCGTGCCCTCGGTCAAACAGAATCGCAAACCGACCTTGATGCCGCGTTTCTTGCACTCGCGCACGCCGCGCAGGGCATCTGAAAAGGCGCCCTCGACACCTCGGAACCAGTCGTTTGTGGCCCCGATTCCGTCAAGTGATATGCCGACATAGTTAAAGCCGACATCAGCGATCATATCGGCGGTTTCATCGTAAATCCGCGTGCCATTCGTCGACAGCGCCAGCATCGGCACCAACTTGCGCGCCCGGTTGGCGATATCAAAGAAATCGAACCGATCCAGCGGTTCCCCCCCCGAGAGGATCAGGGCCGGGACGCGAAATTGGCCGAGATCCTCAAGGGTTACCATGGCTTGCTCGTGGCTGAGCTCACCCGGGAACGCGACATCCGCCGAAACAGTATAGCAATGGCGGCATTTCAGGTTGCAGCGCCGGGTCAGATTCCAGATGACCACCGGCTTAACCGGGCCGGGGCGGCGCTTGCGCACGGGGGTCGGGGTGACCAGTTGCTGCATGTATTCAGTCAGGCGGAACATGGCGTTTGGCCTTTCGGTTTCAGGCGCAGCCCGGTCTTTTTCAGGATGCGCGTTGAATACAGGATGTCCTTGGCCCGGCAGGCACTGCCCAGAATACCGGCAATCTCGGCCCGTTTTTCTTCGACTTCACCCCTGTCTTTGCCATGCACCATGGCGAACAGGTTGTAAGGCCAGTCGGGCAGGGCACGTGGACGTTCATAGCAATGGGTGACAAAAGGCAGACCGCCAATATGTGCCCCCAAATCAGCGATTTGACTGTCATCGACGTCCCAGACTGTCATGCCGTTCGAAGTCATGCCCAGTTTGTAGTGGTTCGGGGCTGCGGCGATACGACGTATAACGCCGCGCGCCTTAAGTTCTGCGAGGCGATACAGCAGCGCTTGTTCGTCCATCCCAAGGCTTTCAGCGACCCGAGCGTAGGGCGAAGGCACCAGGGGCAATCCGCCCTGCAGAACCTCGATAATCAGTCTGTCTTTTGCGTCGATCATGCCGCCACCCGGAAGCCGATGAAGAATTCCTGCAACTTGGGAAATCTGAGAACTTCGATCCCCGTCTCTTGTTCGATCGCATCGGCGCAGGCCTCAATCCCGTGGGGCGTTTCGGTGGCCAACACGAACCACATGTTCAGCCGGTGCGTACGTTCATAATTATGGGCAACTTCGGGATGCGCATTGACTTTGGTCAGGACGGATTCAAATGCCTCTGTCGGTATGGCCATGGCACATAGGCAAAAAGCCCCGCCCATCGCGGCCGCGTCAAAGAACGGGCCAAAGCGCGTGATGACCCGGTCATCCTTCATCCGTGATAAGCGAACCAACAGATCCTGTTCCGAAATCCCCAGTTCTTGGGCCACCATCGCATAGGGTTGTGAGGTCAGAGGTAAGTCGTCCTGCATTCGGTTCAGGATTGCCCGATCAGTTTCGTCCAGGGTCATGCCGCCGTCTCCTTGGGTTGGATCAGCGCGCCGGTCTGTTTGAAACAGCGCGTCGAAAACAACACCTTGTGCTGCGCGCCAAACAGCTCAGGCAATGCCGCAGCCCCGGCCAGGACGTTTCGCGCTTCGCTGCGCGAGCGGGCGTGGATCATGGAATACAGGCGGTAGGGCCAGATGTTTTCAACGGGTCGACGCTCATAACACAGTGTCACGCCAGGGTATTTTGCCAGCGCAGGTCCGGCACGATCGACCTGATCAGTTGGCATATCCCAGACCACCATCGCATTGGCCGACCAGCCCAGTGCCCGGTGTCTTACGATCACGCCAAGACGCGAGACAATTCCAGCCTCGTGTAAGATCCGGATCCGCGTCATGGCGTCCTCTGGTTTACGGTCCAAAGAGGCGGCCAGCGCTGCGTAAGGTTCGCAAACCAGCGGTAAGCCGGAACTAAGCGCCTGCATCAATGAGCGATCACCCTTTTGCAAAACGGAACAGTCCACCTTGCGCGGTGCCGGTACGTTGCGTTGCTTGCCTGTCATTCGGAAGCCCAAATCAACATTGAACGGCCGAACCAGACGCAAGTCCAAAACCTGCAAACCGGTTTGCAGGCCAATCCGGGCCAGAGTGGCGTCCACATGCGCGCGATCAGGGCCGGTCGCTACAAACCAGAGGTTCCATTTGTCCTCACGTTGATAATTGTGGTTCACACCGGGCTCTGCGTCGATCAGGGCGGCAATGTCCTCCAGATGCTCCTCGGGTGCGGCCACCGCGGCCAGAGTGCTGGCCGTCACCGCGCCCGGAGTGATCGTGGCCCCGACCCGGGTGATCCGGCCGGTCGAACGCATTCGCGCCAGGCGGTTCAGCACTTCAGCTTCGTCCAGCCCCAGCGCCTTGGCCACTGGCTGAAACGGGCGGTCGACAATCGGAAATTCGCGCTGAAAATCGTCCAGCAGGCGACGGTCGATCGGGTCAGTGATATGTTGCATGGGTTACAACCCTGTTCTGTGCGCGCGGGCGGTGAAAAAGATACCCGAGGGGCTGTCCGCCGCGATCTCGCGCAGCTTTTCAAAGCTATGCGTGTCGTAGACCACGACCTTGTTGGCGTCGCGGACACTGATCCAGACCTCATGCCCGCGTGCCGTGAACTCCATATGCAGGACGGCAGGGCCCGGAGAGAATTCGTGGATGACCTGTTTGCTGACGCTGTCGATGACCTGAATTGTATCGTTCAATGGATGGGCAAAATTCACCCAGACCTGTCGCCCATCCGGGCGCGCCATGGCAAAGACCGGCTGACCATGGGTTTGGGTGCGGCCTGTTTCTGTCAAGGTTTCGGCGTCAATCCAAAGAACCTCATGGTGGCCGACCGCGGGCAGGACAAATTCGCGATCCGTCAGTGCCCAGCCCTCAAGATGAGGCATCTTGTATACCGGCATCTCTTCCTGTCCGCGCCCATAGCCCGGAAGCACGCGGATCGGTTTTGGATTGTCTGCCCATAGGTCCAGCGCGGTCAGCCCGTCCTCGCCAAACAGACCGGTGATATAAGTGCGACCATTGGCGGTGATCAGCGCGTCATAGGGGTTCTTACCCATATCGGTGATCTTGGTGATCTCGGGCGCGCCATTTGCGAAATCAGCAATCCAGGTCTCGCCCGTGTCCCACATGGAAAACACGAACCGACGGCCCGGCGCATCGACAAGACCTATGGTTTTGCTGTCGGTGGGAATGTCGGCAACCAGTTCCAGCGTATCCGCGTCGAACACGCGTACGCCACCCGGCTCATAGTTCGACACCGCAACCAGTTGGCCGTCATCCGAAATTGCGCCGCCAATGGAATTGCCAGCCTGCACGACCCGATTTGCAATCTGACGGGTCACTATATCAACCTTGGTCAGCCCGCCATCGCGGCCAAAAACATAGGCAAAGCGTTCGTCGGGTGAATAGACCAGGGAGGCGTGGGACAGATCGCCCAACCCTTCGATCCGTGCCAATGCGGCCCGGTCCGACTGGTCCACCAATAAGACCGACCCTTTTGCCCGTTCGATCACAAGGCCCAGATCTCCGGTGGCGGTGGGGTCTGCATTGGCAGGTGTCATCATCATTAGGGCAACGATGCCAAGGGCAAGTTGTTTCATTTTGCCTCCTGTTCCAGCAGGTATCGGGCGATCCATTCGGCCTCTTCTTCGCTGATCAGGGGGCGCCAGGGGGGCATAGCCGTGTCGGGGATGCCGTCTAGTATGACCCCCGTCAGGACGTCCGCCTCGTAATGTTCCAGAGTTTCCGGTCGCAGATCAGGACCAAGCCCACCTTTCAGGGACAATCCGTGACACGAGCCGCAATCCTGGTGGACCAACCGTTTCAGGGCGGTTGGGTCGATGGCGTCAGCGGCCAGAGCGGAAGTGGCAACCAGAACGACGGCTGTCAGAACAGTATGCGCGGCCCAGCCCGGCTGCTTGCGGTCCATATGCGCCAGGCTACCCATGCGCCCGCTCCAAAATCTCGGTCAGGGCCTGATTGGCATAAAGCGAAACGACCTTTCCGATAATGAATAAGGTAGGGGCCTTCAGATCCGCCTTGCGCACATCCGCGGCAATCTGGTCCAGTCGGGATACAAGGCGGCGTTCAGAGGCACTGGTGGCCTGCCCAACAGCCAGGACCGGGGTGGATCCGGGTAGGTTCTCGGTCATCAAGCCGATGGCGATCTGGCCGATATTGGCCACGCCCATATAGACGACCAGCGTCGTATCCGGGTCCGCCAGTCGTTTCCAATCCAGATCAAGAACCTTGTCGGACTGCCTGTGCCCGGTGACATATTGAACCGAGGTCGCCAGTCCGCGATGGGTCAGGGGCACGCCGGTCGAACACGATGCGCCTTGTGCCGCCGTGATGCCCGGTGCGTATTCGACCGTAACACCGTGTGCCATCAGAAAAGCGGCCTCTTCCGAGCCGCGACCAAAGATCATCGGATCCCCGCCTTTCAGCCGGGCCACAACGTGACCTGCGCGTGCGTGTTCCAGCAGGATTTCGTTGATACGATCCTGAGGAACAGTGTGGCACTTGGGGGCCTTGCCGACGGCGATCAGCCGTGCGCCCTCGGTGTGCATGGCCAGAATTTCATCCGAAACAAGGCGGTCATAGACCACCACGTCCGCCTCCTGCAGCATACGCAGGGCGCGCATGGTGATCAGTTCGGGATCACCAGGGCCTGCACCAATCAGAAAAACCTTACCGCTCATGTGCAAACTCGCTTGTTCTGAATGTCTTCGGAACCCGGTGTTTTGGTCGTTTCCATGCGCGAATATGGGACGTTGCTGGGGGAACCGGGCGTGTCATGGAAACAAGTTGGCGCACAGGTAAACCGACCTCCTTGACTTAAGTTAAGGAGCACGGGAATTGCGCCCGCGCATCTTTCAGCCTGCCGCTTATCAGGGCTCTACGGTGACCATTCCGAACATGTTCTGTGTCTCCCAATGTGGTCCGCACAGGTAATCCTGGGCGCCGGGAACAAGAAATGTCAGATCAACAAATTCCTCGGGGAACAGGCGGTCACTCTCGGCTTTGCTGCCATCTTTCAGCAGGACGCTATGGCTGGTGCGTTTGTCTACGTTCACCCAACGCACTGTGGTCCCCGCTTTGACCGTCAGTTGGGCTGGGCAGAAATTGTATTTGTACATCAGCACAACCTCTGCATCTTCCACATCTGAAGACGGCTGACCGAACAGGTCCACGTAGCGGGTTTCTGCCTCAGCGCAGATCTCAGCTGTGTCTTCGTCAGCGGCCACCGCAGGTGACGCCAAAGTCAGAAATGCAGGAAGAAGTAGGCGGATCTTCATCGTCCAAGTCTCCATACCTAATACTTTGGGGCCGGTTTACCCGGCCCCATCAGTCATTGCCCGACCACGTTGATATTGGCACTGTCGTCGTCCAGCGCGAAGCTTGTGTTCAGCGTTACGTGGTGGAAACGTGCCGCGGCAAAGTCATCGTGGATTGCAAAGCCGACCGTATAGGTCTTGCCCGGTTCCAATGGCACATCACCCGGTGCGCCCGAGTTTAAGGGCCGCGAGAACGTGACGGTCCAAATACCACCCGACAAGTTGGCCGAGGCGGCGATTTCACCATCATTGACTATGCGCTGTTCCAGAAGATAGCCGTTGCTGGCGCTGCCATCGGCATAGACGCGCATCAGATCCAGATAGGTGCCGTCATCCAGATATTGCGCGATCTGCGCTTCGGCCTGCAATTTGTCCCAGCCACCCAGAGCTTTCCCGCGCCGGCCTTTGACTTCGACCTCGGTGCGGCTTTCGCTGATATATTTGGTCACAGTGTCCTGAGCGGCCAGGCGGCCTGCAACATCGCCATTGGCGACAATCGCATCTGCACCCGGATCAAACGGCATATAGGTGTTGTCCGCGTGGCACGAGGCCCAGCAGCCCACCTGATCCCCCATTTCGATCCCGGTTCCGGTGATCATCATGGCGACCTTGATCTGGTTGTCCGGGTCCATCTTCCCGCCATCCACAAATGGTGCAGGATTGTGACCTGCATCCGGCCATTGCAGGCGGATATAGAGGTTTTCGGCATCATGGGCCGCCTGAACAGTTGCGTCGATCACACCACGTTTTCCAGGGATCGGGGTTGGTTCCAGCTCGCCGCCTGCGACGATCTTGTTTCCAATCATGTCCAATTCCTTGGCATGACAAGTCGAACATTGGTCGCCACCTTTTGTCAGTGGTCGGGCGCCGCCGTGGAACTTGCCATTCTGAACCCATTCAAACGAAGCCTGACCGGGATAAAACAACTTCAGATCCGCGCTTGCGATGCTGGTCCAGTCGATATCGCCTCCGATATCGCTGCCACCGCCTGCCGGGGCTGTAGATTCTTCACCGCTTGATTTGGCGCGCTCTTCGGCGACTGCAGCGTCCACAGCGGCTGCGATCTGGGCTTGCACCGCCTCTTGTTGTGCTGTCTTGGCCGATTTTTCGGCTTCGGCCTCAGCCGCCTCCTTGGCTTCTACACGGTCGAGACTGGCCAGGTATTCTGGCGGAATTGCACGGATGAAATCAGGATTCGGGGCTTCAATCTGTTCCAGATATTCATCTGTGGCCCTGTCACGGATGTTCGAATGCGCAATCCCTTTGTGGCAGTCGATACAGGTCTGGCCTGTCTCCATTGCGTTCAAATGTTGCTGGCGCGCGCGGGGGCGCTGGAACTCGGGCATCATCGATTCAAAGTCGTGGCAGTTGCGGCACTCGCGCGAATCTGTAGCCTTCATCCTTTCCCATTCATTCATCGCCAGATGGATACGCTTAGCTTCGAACTTCTCGGGTGTACTGATCGAGCCAACCACCTTGCCATATAGTTCTTTGGACGCCTTGATCTTGCGGATCATCTTGTGGGTCCAGTCCTTGGGTACGTGACAGTCGGAACAGACCGCCCCGACCCCCGATCGGTTCACATCGTGGATGGTCCCGGTGTATTCTTCATAGACGAAATCGCGCATCTCGTGGCACGAGATACAGAACTCTTTGGTGTTGGTGGCTTCCATGGCGGTGTTGAACCCACCCCAAAAGACGATCCCGGCGGCAAAGGCAGCGGCAATACCGGCCACAGGCATTCCCCACAGGAAATACCGACGCCAGATCGGTGGTTTCTTATCTGGATCGGAGGTCATGTCCGGGCTCCGTTTTGGCTGTGTTGACTGGCGCGGCGTGTTAGGCCTGCGCATTCGGCTGATGGATGAAACAAGGACAGGGCGGGCGAGGGGCCCGCCCTGCTCCGAGTTGATCGAAACCCGTCAGGTGACGTGGTTCGACCGGTTGTAGACGTTGAACTTGCCGGTCGGGGCGTACAGCCCTTCGATGCGACCGATCTCTTCCAAAGTCTTGGCGTCAAAGATCACGATCTGACCGTTGGGTTCTTTTGAATCCGACAGGTTCCACTTGGACACCCAGACCTCGGTTCCATCCGCGTTGAATTCAAAGTGAACAGCGGCGCTGCCTTCGTCTTCGGTGATCTGGATGGTTTTCACGATCTCGCCGGTCTCTTTCGAGATGACCTGCACAGATTGCTGCACTTCCGGTTCCGGGTGTTTGGTCTGGTCAGCCCAAATATAGTCCGATTCCGGATGCGTACGGACGAACAGGCCCGGGCCGTCTGTTTCCACTTCGTAGCAGATCTTCCAGGCGTCATCGGGTCGGTTTTCGGGGTCGTTGCCCCAGACCGTCACGGTGCCAACCCCGAGGTGGGTTGTGCCAGCTACCGGCCCGCAATTCGGGTCAATCCAGTTTGCGCCCGGACCGGGATGCGGCAACGCGGCCGTGTCGATCATCGCCTCAAGCTTGTGGGTCTCGGTATCTACAACCACCATCTTGTTCGATGCGTTTGCAGCGATTTGGAAATACCGGCCCGTCGGATCGAAGAACCCGTCATGCAGGAATTTGGCGCTGTCGATCTTGTCGATCCGCAGATTGTCTAGATCAGTATAATCTACTTGCCACAGTTGCCCCAACTCTTTGACGGCAACGATCCAGGTCGGCTCATTCGGAGTTGTGTAGATAGCGGCCACGCGAGCCTCTTCCACATAGTCCCCGTCTACGTTCACGCCTCGGGTCGATACAACCTTGACCGGCTCCATCGTCTGGGCGTCAACGATTGCAAAGTGCGGCGGCCAATAGCCCCCACCGATGACGTATTTGCCATCGCCGGAAACAGCAACGTCGCGGGCGTCATAGGCAATCTTTACCTCAGACACCAACATCTTGTCCGGCGTCTGCCAGAGGTCGATCTTGGTCATCTTGCCGTCGCGGCCCATGGTGTACCAGAAGCGACCGGGCTGTTCCGGCTCTTCCAGAGAATGGTGTTCGGATGCTTTCAGAACGTGCACCGCATAGCCGGTCGGAATATGTGTCAGCACCTCTTTGGTGTCGCCATCGATAACAGCGACTTTGCCGACGTCGCGCTCGATAACAACAAAGAAGTTTTCCCAGTTGCGGCCATGCATCGGCTCGGTTGGGTAGTCCTCTTCTTCAACATATATCTTGCGGGTCGCCATCATCTGGTCCAGCGACATTTCAGGTGGTTTGGGCGGCTCCATCATGATGTAAGTCGCCATGTCTTTGATTTCCTGCTCGGACATGATGTCCGAGAAGTTGTTCATCCCGCCTTCGGTGCCCCAGGCGATGATCTTCTCAAGCCGCTCTTGCCCAAGCGCAAGTGTACCGCCTTCGGTCACGGCGCCGTCAGCTGCGGTTTTCTTCCAATGCGGTTCAAGGTTCTTGCCAGTGGCGCCTTTACGCAAGACACCGTGGCACCCCGCGCATTGTTCAAAGTAAAGTTGTTTGGACGCTTCAAACGCTTCTTCGTTCAAAGTTGGCTCTTCGGCGAAAGCTGGTGCAGCGACACTGCCCAGCAACATCGCGAAACCGACCCCGAAGACGCGGCCCGTTTTGGTATAGCTGATTCCAAGTGACATGATCACTCTCCATTTGCTGGTGAGGCGGTCCAAGCGTGGGGCATCGCGCAAGGGTGCTCCTTGACGAAAGTCAACACCAGTCGCGCAATTCAGGTGGCGGGCAGGGAAAAACGTCAATTTTCCGGCTGGGAAAATCTGTATCTTTGGCACACTTTTTCGGCCGGTTTGATTTTTGTTAAGTCGCGCAGCCGGGCGGCTTGCTAGGGCTTGGAAAACACCAAGGAGAGCAGCCATGCCCGCAATCATCACCCGCGTGTTTGGTGAAGGGTTTCGTGTATTCTTTCTGTCCGCCGGCCTCTATGGCCTCTTTGTCGGAGTGGTTTGGGGGCTGTGGCTGACGGTGCCATATGCAGTGCCGGATTATGGCATGGCCCCGCCCATGTGGCACGCGCATGAGATGATCTTCGGCTATGCAACAGCCGCGCTGGGCGGGTTCTTTCTGACCGCGGTGCCAAATTGGACCGGCGCACCAGATGCGCGTGCGCAGTTCATAACGTTGGCCGCCGGATTGTGGTTGGCTGGTCGGATGGCGATGTGGTTTTCAGGGATGCTGCCTGCGGCGCTTGTGGCGGTGGTCGACCTGGCCTTTGTACCGATTCTGGCGGCCAAGATTGCAACCCAGCTCATCCGGAGGCCGAAACCTCAGAACATGCTCTTTCTGCTGTTGCTCAGCTTTATCTGGATTGCTGATCTGTTCTCGCATCTTGAATGGACGAGGATAACAGATGACACATTGCATACCGGGCTGCGCGCGGGGTTGCTGGCGCTCTGCGCGATGATTGCCATTCTTGGCGGACGGATCACCCCGGCCTTTACCCGAAACGCCATGAGACGCGCGGGCGTTCCCGAGTCGAACTGGCCAATATCTGTGCCAATTCTGGACAAATCAGCGATGGCGGTTGCCCTGACCCTGCCACCAATCGTTCTGGTGCTGGGATCAGGTGCTGTGGCTGGATCGATGGCGCTGGTTCTAGGGGTGGCGCAGGTTTCGCGCATGGCCCGCTGGCGCGCGGGCTGGGCTGCGCGGGAGCCGATCCTATTGGCACTGTATCTTGGGCTTGCAATGCTGGCGCTGGGACTGATCCTCTGGGGGCTGTCAGTGCTGGGTTTCGGAAACGAGATCGCTGCCCTTCACATCCTGGGCATCGGATGCGTCGGCGGCATGACCCTAGCGGTCATGAGCCGCGCCGCGCTTGGCCACAGTGGTCGCGCGCTGGTGGCACCCGGCCCAATGGCGGTGGCCTATGGTCTGATGGCGGTGGCGGCCCTGTCGCGGTGGATTGGGGCAGATCTGAATGCAGGTTACATGGTTGCGATGCTGCTGTCGGACGGGTTGTGGGTCAGCGCATTTGCGCTTTTCCTGATCGCGATGTGGCCCGCGCTGACGGGTCCCAAGGTGCAACGGTCAGCGTGATTTGATTTCCTTTTGCAAGTCTTGACTTTCGTTAAGGATATACCGTGCCCATCCCGTCATTTTAGCCAGACTAGCTAATCTGCGCAAAGGAGAGCGCAATGCGAGAAGTCATGACCAAGAGCATGGCACGCAATATATTCTATGGCGGGTCACTGTTCTTTATCCTCATCTTTCTGGCTCTGTCGGCCCATTCTCACTGGTATATCGTGAACTCTGAGAACGCAGCAAAGCTCGATGAAAGTGTTATCAGGGGCAAGCACGTCTGGGAAAAACACGCCTGCATCAACTGTCATACCATCCTTGGCGAAGGTGCATACTTTGCACCAGAGGTTGGCAATGTGATGACACGTTGGGGCGTGCTGGACGACCCGGAATCGGCCTTTGAAGCCCTCAAAGGCTGGATGGAGGCGCAGCCGACAGACATTCCCGGTCGTCGTCAGATGCCCAATTTCAACCTCAGCGACGAAGACATCCGTGATCTGACCAACTTTCTGATCTGGACGGACAATATCGACGCTCAGGACTGGCCGCCCAACGAGGCGGGCTGAGAAGGGAACGGAGCAATGAAATACGAATCCCAAAAAATCGCCTATGCCTACTTTGCGGTGGCAATGGCCCTGTTCGCGATACAGGTTCTGGGCGGCCTTCTGGCCGGCTTTATCTATGTATCACCCAATTTCCTGAGCGAGCTTTTGCCGTTCAACATTGTGCGGATGCTGCACACCAATTCGCTGATCGTGTGGCTGATCCTCGGGTTCTTTGGTGCGGCCTATTTTCTGATCCCGGAAGAGGCCGAGCGTGAGATCCATTCGCCCATGCTGGCCTATCTGCAGCTGATCATTCTGGTGGTCGGTACACTGGGCGTGGTCTTGACCTATACGTTCAACCTGTTTGAAGGCAACTGGCTGCTGGGTAAAGAAGGGCGCGAGTTCCTTGAGCAACCCAAATGGGTCAAGGCCGGCATCGTCGTGGCCGCACTGATCTTCCTGTACAACGTGTCGATGACCGTTCTGAAGGGCAAGAAGACCGCGATCACCAACATCTTGTTGCTGGGTCTTTGGGGTCTGGCGCTGCTGTTCCTGTTTGCCTTCTACAACCCGGGCAACCTGTCCTTGGACAAGCAATACTGGTGGTATGTTGTCCACCTGTGGGTCGAAGGTGTCTGGGAACTGATCATGGCCTCGATCCTGGCCTATCTGATGCTGAAGCTGACCGGGGTAGACCGTGAGGTTGTCGAGAAATGGCTCTATGTCATTGTCGCCGCCGCGTTGTTTTCGGGTATCCTTGGTACAGGTCACCATTACTATTGGATAGGCACACCAGGGTACTGGCAGTGGATCGGCTCGATCTTCTCAAGCCTCGAAGTGATCCCCTTCTTTGCGATGATGGCCTTTGCCTTTGTGATGGTCTGGAAGGGCCGTCGGGACCACCCGAACAAAGCGGCGCTGCTGTGGTCGCTGGGCTGTGCCACATTGGCCTTCTTCGGTGCCGGTGTCTGGGGCTTCCTGCACACGCTGCACGGGGTGAACTACTATACCCACGGTACGCAGATCACTGCGGCTCACGGTCACCTGGCGTTCTATGGTGCGTATGTCTGCCTCAACCTGGCAATCTTCAGCTATGCAATGCCGATCCTGAAGAACCGCGATCCTTATAATCAGGTTCTGAACATGGGCAGCTTCTGGCTGATGTCCAGCGGTATGGTTTTCATGACCTTTGTGCTGACCTTTGCTGGAACAGTGCAGACGCACATGCAGCGGGTGGTCGGAGATTACTTCATGGATGTGCAGGATCAGGTCGCGATCTTCTATTGGATGCGCCTTGGCTCTGGCATCGTCGTGGTCTTGGGTGCGCTGCTGTTCATCTACTCGATCTGGGTTCCCCGGAAAGAGATCATTGAAGCCGGCGCGGCCGAAACCCCAGCGGAGTGATGGATATGGATGGCTCCATGAAACTGAGAACGGGGGCGGCTGACGCCCCCTTCTACCTGCCACAGGGTGATGAATGTGACGTGTTCGCTGCTGCCTATACCAACAACCTGCCGGTCCTGCTGAAAGGCCCGACAGGTTGCGGCAAGACCCGGTTTGTGGCGCATATGGCCGCCAGCCTTGGCCGCCCGCTTTACACGGTGGCCTGTCACGATGACCTTGCCGCTGCGGACCTGATCGGGCGCTACCTGCTGAAAGGCGGGGAAACGATCTGGGTCGATGGCCCCCTGACCCGCGCGGTGCGCGAAGGCGCGATCTGCTATCTGGATGAAGTGGTCGAGGCGCGCAAGGACGTGACCGTCGTGCTGCACCCGCTGACTGACGACAGGCGCATCCTGCCGATCGACCGCACCGGTGAGGAGCTTGTGGCCGCGCCCGGTTTCATGCTGGTCGCCTCATATAACCCGGGATATCAGAATATCCTGAAAACCCTGAAACCCTCGACCCGGCAGCGGTTCATCTCACTGGAGTTCGACTTTCCGTCGCCCGAGATGGAGGCAAAGGTCGTCGCTAAGGAAAGCGGGCTGGCGCTGGAACGCTGCAAGCCGCTGATCCGCTTGGCAGGTAAACTGCGCGGGCTCAGGGGGCAGGATCTTGAAGAGGGCGTTTCCACCCGTCTGGTCGTCTATGCCGCCACGCTGATCGCGCAGGGCATGTCCACCGACCGCGCGATCCTTGCCGCCATGATCGAACCTCTGACAGATGACGAGGACATCAAACGCGGGCTCCTCGATCTTGTCACGGCTGTCTTTGGGTGAGGCCGGCCGATGGTCAGGATCGATTTTGAGCCATGGGAACCCGAAGAAACGATCGGGAAACTGTGGCACTCCCTTGCCAGCCGTCTCGATGCACCCCAGGTGCATGTTGGAGCCGCGGTCGACCTTTCTGAGGTCGCGGGGCGGCTGGCAGTCCTTTTTCGCGGGCTTGGGGGCAGCCCGGGCGTTGAATTGCGCCCGGTCTCGCCCGAGGTTTCACACCATCGCCTAAGCTGGCGCCGTCGGTTGGGTACCGAAGTTGAACTGATGCCGCGCGCTTCGTTCGATGGCGAAGTGCTGCGCCTCCCGGACCGTCTGGCGGTGTTTCCCGCGCGCGAGGCGAACGGAGCGCTGTATGTTTGGCTGGCCGCCGCAGCGGCCCATGCGGGAACCCGGATCGTCGAAGGTGATCCGTTGCGCGCCGATCTGCACGCGCTGAGCGCTGCACAAACCATGGTTAATGCAACCTTGGACAACGCCCCCGGCTTGCGACCGCTTTACACCGAGCTTTGCAAAGGTGTTCTGCATGACCGCAACAAATCCGGCCTCCCGCCTGTGGAAACAGCGGTTGAAGAACTGATCCGCCATCGGCTGGGCGACCCCGCGTCTTTATCCCCGAAGGCCAGGCAATTCATGTCATTTGACGATGACCTGACTGCCCCACGCGGATATCAATCTTTCCGCCCTGTCCCTCTGTGGCCGGAATTGCGCGCTGTTGGTTTTTCAGAGCATAACGATGTCGAAAACCCCGATACTGAAGGCCCGCCCGAGGAATCGGGTGAGAAAACCCACCGTGCCCGGCGGCGCAAATCCGACCAGGCTGAACGCAGTGACAGTTTCATCCTTCATAAATTCGAAGCGATCCTCAGCTGGGCCGAGTTTCTGAACATCAACCGTCGCATTGATGACGATGATCCCGACAATGCCAAAAAGGCCGCCGATGATCAGGATGAGATCGGTTTGGGCCAGATTTCCAAGGCGCCGCCGACCAAGCTGAAATTGCATCTGGACCTGGCACCCGAGGATGTGAATCGCGAACGTCTGTCGGGCCGTATTCTCTATCCGGAATGGGACGTGCGCACCGGGCAATATCTGCCCGATCACGTCAACGTTCTAACCTCGGACGCCGATATTCGTGAGGATGCCGCCGAGTTTGGAAAAGACCCCGCCACCGCCCGCCGTATCCGCGCCGTCAAACGCCAGTTCGAAGCGCTGCGCCCGGGCCGCGTGATGACCCGAGGCCATCTGGACGGCGATCAACTGGACATAGAAGCCGCCGTTCGGGCGCAGGTTGACCGCTGTGCAAACGGTGAAGGTACCGAACGCATCTGGCAACAATCCCGCCCCGAGGCACGCGATCTGGCGGTTTCCATCCTGCTGGATGTCAGCCGCTCGACCGAAAGTGCCGTGACTGGCCGCGCCGTGATCGACATCGAACGCGAGGCGCTGGCAGCGCTGGCCTGGGGCCTGAACGCCTGTGGTGACGATTTCGCCATTCACGCCTTCAGTTCACTGAAACGACAGCGGGTCTATGTGCAACGCTGCAAACGGTTTGATGAGGTGATGGGCAGCCAGGTTGAACAGCGCATCGCATCGTTACGCCCGGGGCACTATACAAGGCTGGGCGCCGCGATCCGCCATTGCTCGGCCGATCTGGCCACCCAAACGCGTAAGCGCCGGTTGTTACTGGTGATCACCGATGGCAAACCCAATGATCTTGACCACTACGAAGGCCGCCACGGAATCGAAGACACCCACATGGCCGTGCGCGAGGCGCGCCGGGCCGGGCAATCGGTCTTTGGCGTCACCATCGACAAGACAGGTAAAAGCTGGTTCCCGCGGATGTTCGGGCAGGGCGGCTTTGCCGTCATCCCGGACCCGCATCGCCTGACCATGGCGCTGCCGCAAATCTACCGCCAACTGGTCGGCGCATGAGCGACGCGTCCCTTATCGACGAGTTGCCCGGCGAATTACTGATGTGGGTTCTGATCATTTCGGAGCTGCTGGTCTTTGGCGCGGGTCTGATCGCTTTCATGGGCGTGCGCCTGACCGATCCGGCGGGCTTTGCCGAGGCGCAATCGCATCTGCACCGCACCGGAGCCGCGCTGAACACTGCGGTTCTGGTCACCTCTGGCTATCTGGCCGCGCAAGCCTTGCATTGGCGGCAGATTGCGCGTCGGACTGCTGCCCGCCTGGCGTTAATCGCAGCTGCCGCGCTGGGCGTTATATTCCTGATTATCAAAGGCATGGAATACGCGGACAAGGCTGCACAAGGAATTACCTACGAGACCCATCCGTTCTTCCTGTTCTACTATCTGCTCACCGGCTTCCACGCGGCACATGTGTTGGCTGGGGTTGTTATCCTGCTGCTGGTCGCCTGGCGGGACAATCCCCGCAACATCGAGGCCGGCGCCCAGTTTTGGCACATGGTCGATCTCGTCTGGATCATGCTGTTCCCCGTGATCTACCTGTTGGGATGACGGACATGACCCAAACCTCATCGGATCCAAAAAGCTCCCGCTGGATGCTCTCAAACCCGCTCACCCGCGCATGGCTCAGCCTGTTGGTTCTGAGCACCGCTTCGGCCCTGCTGACGATACTCCCTCTGTCCGCACCGGTGTTGAGCGCAGGCATTTTGATCCTGGCCCTGTCTAAAGCCCGCATTATCCTTGCACGATATCTGGACCTGACGCACAGCCTGGCCTGGCTGAGCGGTTTCACCATGGTGCTGACCGGATTTGCGATGGTGATCTTCGGCCTCTCACTGTTTTGACATGAAAAAAGCCACCCCCGTGGGGCGGCAGTTCTCCAAGTGCGGGGACGCCTCGGTTATTGTGCGGCCATCGGCATTCTCGCGATCTGACACCGTTGCCACAGGGCCGATAAGGCACCGACCAGATGGTCGATATCTTCGTTTGTATGAACCGGAGAGGGGGTAATTCTCAGGCGTTCGGTGCCTTTGGGAACGGTCGGATAGTTGATCGGCTGAATATAGATCCCGAATTCTTCCAGCAGCGTATCCGAGATGAATTTGCATTTCACCGGGTCACCTACCATCACCGGGATGATGTGGCTGGGATTGGGCAAATGCGGGATGCCTTCGGCGTCCAGTTTGGCGCGCACCTGCGCAACGCGGGTTTTCTGCAGATCGCGCTCGGTATTGGATTGCTTGAGGTGTCGGATCGAGGCGGCAGCGCCTGCTGCTATTGCGGGCGGGAGGGCGGTGGTAAATATGAACCCGCTGGCAAAGCTGCGGACAAAGTCACACAAGGCAGCGGATGCCGCGATGTAACCGCCAACCACGCCGAAGGCCTTGCCCAGCGTCCCTTCGATGACAGTCAGGCGATCCATCAACCCTTCGCGTTCGGCGATGCCACCACCGCGCGAGCCATAAAGGCCAACGGCGTGGACCTCGTCCAGATAGGTCATCGCACCATATCTATCCGCCAGGTCGCAAATCTCTTTGATCGGAGCGATATCCCCATCCATCGAATAGACAGATTCGAAGGCGATCATCTTGGGCGCATCTGGATCGGCTGCGGCCAGCTTTGCCTCGAGGTCCGCCAGATCATTGTGCTTCCAGATCACTTTTTGTGCCCGCGAATGGCGGATGCCTTCAATCATGGAGGCATGGTTCAAAGCGTCCGAGAATACGATCAGACCTGGGATCTTCGCAGCCAGCGTCCCAAGTGCCGCCCAGTTCGACACATAGCCAGAGGTGAACAGAAGGGCGGCTTCTTTCCCGTGGAGGTCGGCCAGTTCCTGTTCCAGCAAAACGTGGTCATGTGTCGTGCCCGAGATATTGCGTGTGCCCCCTGCGCCCGCGCCGCAACGGTCGAGTGCATTGTGCATTGCCCCGACTACATCAGGATGCTGGCCCATTCCCAGATAGTCGTTGGAACACCAAATTCGTACGTCGCGCTGTAAAGCGCCATCTGTCTGGCGTGCATTCGGGAACGCGCCACAGCGGCGCTGTAGATCAATGAAGATGCGGTAGTTGCCTTCGTCGCGCAGATGCTCAAGGCTTTCGCCAAAAAAACGCTCGTAGTCCATCTCGAACACTCCTGGGAATACTGGCTTTCCAGCAAGACTATGTGCCGGGCCCGCTACGCAACATGACAAATGTCAAGCCGCAGAAAGGAAAGGCTGGCTTGGAAGCCGAAGGTTTGGCATAGCCTTAAGAGGACGGACGTACTGATCGGGTACGCAACTAGAAAAGAGGGGAAAGCTTCGTGGCGCATGAGGCACTAAAAGCGATCGCCAAGCAGTCACTATTGCTCAAGAGCTTTCCCGAGCATCATATCGACACGCTGTTAAGTCACGCGATCTGGCGGAAATATGATCGCGGAGAGACGATTTTTCTACAGGAAGAAAAAGCCCAGGCCATTCATGTGGTTCTGTCGGGCTGGGTAAAGCTGTTTCGCATGTCCCCTACCGGTGCCGAAGCAGTTGTCAGCGTTTTCACCCGCGGCGAAAGCTTTGGCGAAGCGGTCGCCTTGCGTAACGTTCCCTATCCGGTTTCGGCCGAGGCAGTTTCGGCCTGTGAGATCATGCACATTCCAAGTCCGGTCCTTTTGTCCCTTATGCGAGAGGACCCGGAAATTGGGGTGTCAATTCTGGCAGCTACCTTTACCCATCTGCATTCTCTGGTCGCCCAGCTTGAGCAGCTTAAGGCCCAGACCGGCGCACAGCGGGTGGCAGAATTTCTTCTGACTCTCTGCGAAGCCGAGATGGGGGACTGCATTGTCGAGCTGCCCTATGACAAGATGTTGATTGCCGGGCGCCTGGGCATGAAGCCCGAAAGCCTGAGCCGCGCCTTTTCCCGGCTAAAGCCGTTTGGCGTTAAAATTGACCGGACACATGCCCTGCTCTCGGACATTCAAGTACTGCGAGACTATGCAGAAAGTGACCCCTCCGAAAAGTGACCGAATTTATTGACCGGTGCTTTGCCGGGTGCGCCAAAGAGCCCCGAGAACGTGCTTCTTTGTTCAGGCTAGGACATGCGCATCGATCCCGTGAACGCGATTCCCTGTTTCCGGATAAGGGCCTTGTGCAACGTCAGGTAGTCCAGAACTCCAAAACAAGCTGGTTTTGGTGCTTCCTGGATCCACGCAGCTGAGTGATATGCCGCCAAGTTCCAGTCGGCATCTTCCGTCTGTACTTAGGGTCGAAATCGAATGGGAAACTCTAACCTTCAGGGGCTTCTACGATGTCAAAAATCCGTTCAACGACTATCTATTCGGAACCGGCATTCTGACAGCGCTAATTACCGCTTTCCTGTCGATAGTCATTTCTTTTGCGGCTTCGGCGGAGGAAGATTGTCTCAACATCTTTGCCCACATGCGGGATGTTTTGCTTTCGGTTCTAGAGTTGATCGAAACTGAGCGGCTGCCTGAAACCAACACCTTTATCCAGCATAGTTTTGGCGGATCCAAATTTGCAGCACACGGTGATAAGCATGTGAGCACCGAATACGAACAGCATGGTGCAAAGGCTTATATGCAGGGACCCGTGTTTACCACCGGGTCAGTGCATCTTCGTCTTCGTCCTTGGCCGAAACCCACTCCGCACCAGCGGTGGTGATTTCTTTCTTCCAGAAGGGGGCGCGGGATTTTAGGTAGTCCATCAGATATTCGGCCGCCTCGAACGCATCCTTGCGATGCGGTGCGGCAGTGGCCACCATCATGATCCGATCCCCCGGAGCGAGCCTGCCATGCCGATGGATCACCAGCACATTGCCCAGCGACCAGCGGTCTATTGCTTCTTGCGCAATCTGGGTCAAGGCCCGTTCCGTCATGCCCGGATAATGCTCAATCTCCATCACGTCCAAATCGCCCGTGGCCAGATCACGCACAACACCGGTAAAGGTCACGATTGCGCCATTTGCAGCATCGCCCGCCGCAAAGTCATTTGCCTCGGTACCTAGGTCAAACGGGTCTTCCTGCACCACGATGCGCATGACTTCAGCCACCTGTCATTGGTGGGAAAAAGGCAACCTCACGAACGCCCGCCAACGGGGCGTCAAAATCCGACAATTCCTGATCCAGCGCAACACGTAAGGCCGACAGATCCGCAAAGGCCGCTGCATAGCGATCCTCGCGCGCGCTAAGTTCTGCGACCAGATCGGATACGGTGGCGGCCTCGGTTTCAACCCGTTCTTTCGGCAGGCCAATCCGTTCGCGGACCCATGCGAAATACAGCACATCCATCCCTTAGTTCTCCTTCAGGTGTGGCATGGCTTTACGTAGGTAGTCATAGCCGGTGATCAATGTCAGCGCTGCTGCGATCCACAGCAGCCACAGGCCGATCCGACTGGACCAGAACATCCCTTCAAGATGCCAGCGCAGGCCGTTCAGGTCGTCTTCCTGCCCGGTCAGAATCTGGTCGATCAGCGTTGGGTCCATGCCGAAGCTGGCCATCACAAAGTAATGCTCGAAGATGCCCTGTGAAAACAAGACGGCTATCGCCACCATCTGAGCCGTGGTTTTCCATTTGGCAAGTTTGGTAACTTTCAGCGTTCCAGCCGTATCACCCAAATATTCGCGCAGGCCTGACACAAAGACCTCTCGGAACAGGATCACAGTGGCAGGCAGGACCAGCCACGGCGTCCAGTGTTCGGCCGAATACCCGACCAAGATCATCAGCGCGATCACCACCATCGCCTTATCGGCAATCGGGTCCAGCATGGCGCCAATTTTTGTTTCCTGCTTCCACGCTCGTGCCAGATAGCCATCGAACCAGTCGGTTAAGGCGGCTGTCAGAAACAGGATCAACGCGAACCAGTCGGCATAGGGCCGGGTGAAATACAAAAACATCACGGCCAGCCCCGGGGCTGCCAGCAGACGCAGGACGGTCAGAATATTGGGCAGGTTCCACTTCATGCAGCGGACCCTACATCGCTAAAATCCAACAGAAAAGATAGACAGTCAAAAAACCGTACTTGTCCCCTGAACTTGGTCAAAGCGCCGCAGGCAAGGCGTGGTGCGCCCATGCCCCTTGGAGTTTGTTCTTTTTGCGGTCAGGTTCACCGCACGTATCCGGGACAGAAGGCACATCATGACAGCTCATATACAAACCGATGCCCGGTCAAATCTGACCGGCAGCCTGTGGATGATCGCTGCAATGGCGGGGTTTGCGCTGGAAGACGCGCTGTTGAAAGCGGCTTCGGGTGCCGTACCGATCTGGCAGGTGATGGTTCTGTTCGGGGTGGGTGGGGCGCTGGTCTTTGCGGCGGTTGCACTGGCGCGCGGCACGCAACTGTTTCAGCCGGATGTCCTGTCGCGCCCGATGAAAGTGCGCGTGCTCTTCGAGGTATTCGGACGGTTATTCTATGTCTTAGCCATTGTGCTGACGCCTTTGTCCTCAGCTACTGTGATTTTGCAGGCGACTCCGTTGGTCGTGGTCGCTGGCGCTGCGCTGATCTTTGGCGAAACAGTTGGCTGGCGACGGTGGAGCGCGATTCTGATCGGTCTGATTGGCGTTGTAGTCATCCTGCAACCGACCGGAGACAGCTTTTCGGCGCTGTCCATTCTGGCGGTGCTGGGCATGTTGGGCTTTGCCGGTCGCGATCTGGCCAGCCGCGCAGCCCCGGCGACACTGGGGACTGAGGTTTTGGGCTTTTACGGCTTCCTCAGCATCATCGTTGCCGGTTTGGCCTATCGCCTGTGGGAGGGCGTGCCAATCGTCCCGCTCGATCTGTACAACGGTCTGTTTCTGACCGGTGCGGTGCTTATGGGTGTGATGGCCTATGCCTCGCTTATGAAGGCGATGCGGATCGGAGAGGTCTCGGCCGTGACGCCGTTCCGCTATACGCGTCTGCTGTTCGGTATCGGTCTGGGCGTGTTCCTGTTCGGCGAGCAACTAAACCAGACCATGTGGATCGGCAGCGCGCTGATTGTGGCCTCGGGGCTGTACATCCTGTGGCGCGGGCGGCGGGCCTAGCCCTTGTCGTGGAAGAAATCATAGACCTTTTGCGCCAAGCCGGCCGAAATCCCTTCGACCGCTTTCAGATCGGCCAGGTTGGCCCGGCCAACTGCTTTGGCGCTGCCGAAATGAGCCAACAGGGCACGTTTGCGCGCGGCCCCCACGCCGGGGATTTCATCCAGCGGTGTGGCCCCCACGGCCTTGGCACGCTTGGCTCGATGGGTGCCGATGGCAAACCGGTGGGCCTCGTCTCTTAGGCGCTGAATGAAATAGAGCACCGGGTCGTTGCGTTTCAGCGCAAAGGGCCTTTGGCCGGTGCGGTGAAATTCTTCCTTACCATGGTCGCGGTCAACGCCTTTGGCGACACCTATCATGGGAATCTCCTCGACCCCGTGCTGCGCCATAATCTCATGGACGGCGCTCACTTGCCCGGCGCCACCGTCAATCAGCAGCAGATCGGGCCACATTCCCTTGTCACGGTCGGGATCTTCTTTTTGCAGGCGGGTAAAGCGGCGGGTCAGCACCTCTTTCATCATGCCAAAGTCGTCACCGGGGGTCAGGTCATCTCCACGAATGTTGAACTTGCGATAGGCATTTTTCATGAAACCTTCGGGGCCGGCCACGATCATGCCGCCCACGGCATTGGTGCCTTGAATATGGGAGTTGTCGTAGACTTCGATCCGGTTTGGCGGGGCATCCAGATTAAATGCCTCGGCGATCCCGCGCAACAGTTTGGCCTGCGTGGCACTTTCCGACATCCGCCGGGCCAGGGATTCACGCGCGTTGCGTATGGCCCCTGCGACAAGTTCTTGTTTCTCACCACGCTGGGGCACAAGGATTTCTACCTTGCGACCGGCTTTTTCGGTCAGCGCCTCTTGCATCAGATCGGCGTTTTCAATGGAATCTGACAGGATCAACTGACGGGGTGGTTCCTTGTTGTCGTAGAACTGACCCAGAAACGCCTCCATCACCTCGGCGGCTGACACATCTGCCCCGACGCGGGGATAGAAGTCCTTGTTGCCCCAGTTCTGGTTGGCGCGGATGAAGAACACCTGAACGCAAGCCTGCCCACTGTCCATATACAGGCCGATCACGTCCGCCTCGGCCACACCGCGCGGGTTAATGCCTTGCGAGGTCTGCACCTGCGTCAGCGCCCGGATGCGATCGCGCAGGCCAGCGGCGCGTTCAAACTCCATCGCCTCAGACGCGGCCATCATCTGTTCGGCCAGCTCCTCTTGCACTTTGGTCGACCGGCCTGACAGGAATCGTTCCGCATCCTTGACGCTTTCACGGTAATCCTGATCCGAGATCAACCCGACACAAGGCCCAGAACACCGCTTGATCTGATAGAGCAGGCAGGGACGGGTGCGGCTTTCGAACATCGAGTCAGAACAGTTGCGCAGCAGGAAGGCCTTTTGCAGCTGGTTCAGGGTTCGGTTCACGGCACCCGCGCTGGCGAAGGGGCCGAAATACGCGCCTTTTTCCTTTTTTGCTCCCCGATGCTTTTTGATCTGTGGAAAGACATGGTCCTTTGCCACCAGAATATTGGGAAAGCTTTTGTCGTCGCGCAGCAGGACGTTGTATTTCGGTTTGAGCTGCTTGATCAGGTTCTGTTCAAGCAGCAGCGCCTCGGTCTCGGTCCGGGTCGTCAGGAACATCATCGAGGCCGTGGCCGCAATCATCCGCTCGATCCGGCCAGAGTGTCCCGGTCTTGTATAGTTCGACACCCGTGCCTTCAGATTGCGCGCCTTGCCGACGTAAAGAACCCGGCTGTCCGCATCCAGCATCCTGTACACGCCAGGTGAACTGTCGAGCGTTTTCGCATATCGCTGGATGCAGGCGTATCCTGTCGACTGGGCCGTCGAATGGGCGTCATTCTGAGAGCTGTTGGTGTCGTCTTGAGAGGTCATGGCCAAAATATGTGATTCTTTGACCATGGCTGCAATCTTGAGCGCTTCAGATCAAGGGAAAACAAATCCACGTATTCTGTGGATAACTGTGCAGATAACTTTTGTGGGGCTTGAATTTTCCCTTGTTTCATTAAGGATTCCTTGATTTGCTTAAAAAATAGGCACATATGTAATCTATTGAATTTAAACAGTAAAAATTTCTACACATGGCAAGTGTATGAAAAAAAAGACATTTTTGTAACGGATTGATAACAGAAATGAGAGCGGTGCAAAACTTCCAGCACCAAACGTTATTCCACGCCCAGAACATCCGGTGTCTGCCACCCCAAATGCTGTCCGCCATCCACGCAGAGAATCTGGCCGGTGACCGCATGAGCATCCAGGAAATACCCAAGTGCAGCGGTGATGTCAGAGGGGTTTGACCCACGTTCCAGAATGGTGTTGGCGCGCTGTGCTTTGAAGTGATCTTCGGATTGCCTGTGACCCTGCATCGTCGGTCCCGGTCCGATGGCATTGACGCGGATCGCCGGGGTTAGCGCCTGAGCTGCAGTACGGGTCAACGCCCATAGCCCCATTTTGGCGACGGTGTAGGACATGAATTCGGGCGTTAGTTTGCGGACCCGCATGTCGACCATATTAACAATCAGGCCCGTTGCCAGCGGCTCGCCCATATCATCGGTTTCAGGTTCCAGACCCTGTTCAGCCATCGCCTGAGTCAAAACGAATGGCGCCCGCAGGTTGCTGTTCATGTGGCGGTCCCAGCTTTGCCGGGTGGCCGTGTGGATGTTGTCGTATTCAAATATCGAAGCGTTGTTGACCAGGCAGGTAATGGGTCCGCCCAGCGCCTCGGATGCGCGTGGCAGCAGGGCAGCCACGCTTGCTTCTTCTAACAGGTCGGCCTGCAGAGCTACAGCATTGCGGCCTAGGGCCCTGATTTCAGCGACAACCTTAGATGCCTCTTGTTCAGAGGAGGCGTAATGGACCGCCACGTCGTACCCACGCCCGGCCAGATAAAGGGCCATTGCCCTACCAAGGCGAATTCCGGCACCGGTAACTAGGGCTCGGGTCATGCGGCCTCTCTTTGTGTCACACCAACAAGGAAATAACGTAAACCGCGTAAAGGCTTGTCAACAGAATTCCCCATCCGCGGGTGATATCCCGTTTGAAAAATACAAAGGGGACCAAAAGGAGTGATGCGCCCAGCATGACCCAAAGATCAAATCGCAGGAATTCTGGATCAACAGGAATGCGCCCAAACAGGGTTGCAATGCCGACGATGGCCAACAGATTGAACATGTTGGACCCGATAACATTGCCCAATGCGACATCGGCTTGTCGGCGCAGTGCTGCCATAACTGTGGTCGCCAGTTCCGGCAGGGAAGTTCCCACCGCTATAAGTGTCAGTCCGATTACAGTCTCGCTGACGCCGTAAGTGCGGGCAATGATTGTAGCGTTGTCGACCAGAAGATGTGCGCCCATCGGCAGGCCTATCAGTCCGAGCACCAGGTAGACTGAAATCTTCCAATAGGGCATGTCTGGATCGGCTTCTTCCAAGCCATCAAAATCGTCATCCTCGGCGCAGGCTTTGCCACAGGCCTTGCGATGGGCATGGGCTTCTCGGAAGGCGGTCCATAGAACAAAGCTGAGAGCAGCCAGCAAAATCGCGCCGCTGAACAGGTTGAACACGCCGCAGAAGGCAAGGCCGATGAACAGAACGGTTGCCAGCAACATGAACACATAGTTCTTGCGGCTGTCACATTCGCTGGTGTGCAGCGTGGCAAGCAGCGCTGGCAGGCCCAGCACCAGCAGGATATTGGCCGTGTTCGACCCCACAACGTTACCCAGGGCGATGCCCGGTGCGTTTTCCTTAATTGCGCTGATTGCAATCAGAAGTTCTGGCGCCGAGGTGCCGAATGCCACGATCGTCAAACTAACGATCAACGCCGGTACTCCAATCCGCAGGCTGAGGTTCACGGCACCGCGTACCAGCGCATCACCCGCCAGCAACAGGATCAACAAACCGAGACCGGATAACAGCCATGCCGTCATGCGCGGCCTCCTTTTTCGCAGGCACAGGGACCTTTACCGATCCTGAACCGATGACAGCGCGGGCATCTTGCGGATTGCAGTTTTTTCTGCCCCGGGAACCGCAGTTTGCCGAACATTGCCAGGACGCCCATGGCAATCAAAAAGAGGGTCACGATCTTGATAATCACGTTACAAACCGAAACGTGCGTATGCGGCACGCTCCTCAAGTCCGGCAACCGCGTCCTGTGCCAAGGAGGCGCCGAACCGTGACCAGAATGGCTTGCGCAGCCCGTAACGGCGGAATTTTACTTTATCGCCAAACCGGTCCTGCATTTTGGGTTTGAGATGCGCGATGCCGTCGATCAGGCCAAGTTCATGCGCGCGGCGTGCCAGCCAGACTTCGCCAGTGAACAGATCAGCACCCGTTTCAAGCTTTGCCCCGCGTCGTGCTTTGACATGAGCAGTGAAGTTTTCGTGGATATCGCGTAGCAGGCCTTCAAGCCTTGCGACATCTTCGGGTTTTTCCGGGGCAAAGGGATCCAACATGGATTTCGAATGACCCGCCGTGTGCACTCGCCGTTCGAAACCTTGCCTCTCAAGGAAAAGATGTGCGCCGAACCCCGAAGAGATCACGCCAATCGAACCCAGTACCGAACTGTCATCGGCGTAAATCTCATCAGCTGCCGCTGCCAACCAATAGCCACCCGAAGCTGCCACATCCTCGACAAATGCGAAGACGGGAACATCCAGTTCTTTCGAAAGACGCTGAATGCGCGCACCGATCAATGAACTTTGGACCGGGGATCCGCCGGGCGAGTTGACCTCAAGCGCGACGGCGGCAGGTTTGCCTTTGCGAAATGCTTTTTCGAGAACCGGTGCCAGAGTTGTGTCAGACATCGACCCGCGCCCGGACATGCCGATTGCACCCGACAAGCGCACGACCGAAACGGTTGGCTGTTTTTTGAGAAACGGCAGGCTGACCTTCATGGGTGCCGATGTAGAGTGCGCCCACGCGGTAAACAAGGGAGCGGCTGACCGTTATCGGTCGCGTGAACGTATTTACTGAAGGTGATGGGCAAAAATGCAACGCCGTCCATGGCCTAACTCCGGATGCGCCAGCCAGTTTTGAAGATCCATCCGATGATGCCCAGACACACGCCGGTAAACGCCAGTATGGCCAAAAGGCTGAACATGATCGGCACATCGGCCAGGCCGTAAAACGACCAGCGAAAGCCTGAGATCAGATAGACGACCGGGTTGAACAGGGTGATGGTCTGCCACAGCGGGGGCAGCATCGAAATCGAATAAAAGGTACCGCCCAGAAAGATCAGCGGTGTCACCACGAGTTGCGGAACCAAAGACATCTGCTCGAAATTGCTGGCCCAGATGCCGATGATGAAGCCCAGCAAGGAAAAGCTGAGGCAGGTTAGGACTAGAAATGTCGCCATGGCAAGCGGGTGTTCAATACGCAAATCCACAAAGAATGCAGAGGTCACAAGGATCACGACACCCACAAACAGCGATTTTGTCGCTGCCGCTCCGACATAGCCGATGACGATCTCGATGAAATTCACCGGCGCCGAAAGAAGCTCATATATCGTTCCCAGAAACTTTGGGAAATAGATCCCGAAAGAGGCGTTCGAGATCGACAGCGTCACAACAGATAACATGACCAGCCCCGGAACGATGAACGCCCCATAGGATACGCCTTCGACCTCTTGTATGCGGCTGCCAATCGCCGTGCCAAAGACAACGAAATACAGCGATGTCGACAGGACCGGAGATATGAAGCTTTGCGCAAGGGTGCGGAAGAACCGGGCCATTTCGAACCGGTAGATGGCAGTAATGGCGGACCAGTTCATGTGGCTTCTCCCGACACCATATTGACAAAGATCTCTTCAAGGCTGGACTGACGCGTTTGTACATCGCGTAAAATCAGCCCGGCCTCGGCCACATCGTTCAACAGGGTGGTGATGCCAGTGCGGTCGGCGTTTGTGTCGTAGGTATAAACCAGCGCGTCACCCTTGCCATTCAGTTTGAGATTGTGTGCGGCCAGACTGTCGGGGACGGTTTGAATGGGCTGGGTCAGCATGACTTCGATCTGCTTCTTTCCCATCTGCGCCATCAAAGTGTCTTTGTCCTGAACCAGTAGCAGTTCACCCTTGTCGATGACGCCGACACGGTCGGCAATGGCCTCGGCCTCTTCGATATAGTGGGTGGTTAGAATGATGGTGACACCGGCCTGCTTCAACTCGGCCACGATTTCCCACATGTCTTTGCGCAGTTCGACATCAACACCTGCGGTCGGCTCGTCCAGAAACAGAACACGCGGCTCGTGTGCCAGCGCTTTTGCGATCAGAACCCGACGTTTCATACCGCCCGATAGTTCTTTGATCGCGTTTTTGCGTTTTTCCCACAAAGACAATTTGCGCAGAATTTCTTCGATACGTGCGTTGTTCTGCCCAAGCCCGAACAGCCCGCGCGACAATCGCACAGTGTTCCAGACCTTTTCAAAGGGTTCGAGCGCGATTTCCTGCGGAACCAAACCGATCATCCGGCGTGCTGCGCGAAAATCAGTCTGGATATCGTGGCCGCCGACGGTCACGCTTCCTGAGGTTGGCGTCGTTATTCCACACACCGTCGAAATCAGCGTGGTCTTGCCTGCACCGTTGGGACCCAGAAGAGCCAGGATTTCTCCCTGCTCGATGTCCAGAGACACGCCCTTTAGCGCCTCAAAACCTCCGGCATAGGACTTTCGCAAATCCCTGATGGACAGAATTGTTGTCATGCGCCTCCCCCGTTCTGGCGGCGACACTACCCTGCGAGTTAGCCACAGAACAGGCCCAATTCACACATTCTGCTCAGCTTTCCAATTGGCCTTTCCAGTCCGGGCTTGCATTTCCTGGCTGGCCCCGAAACCCTGCGCGGGCAGGAGGACTGGTATGTTAAGTGGAATTCGGATCATCGAAATCGAGGGCTTGGGCCCCGGTCCCTTTGCCGCCATGCTGTTGGCCGATCTTGGTGCAGATGTGATCACCATCCACCGCAAGGGTCAGGCCGCGACTCCGGGCCTGCCCGAACAGTCAATTCTGGATCGGGGCAAGCGGTCGATCAGCCTGAACCTCAAAGACCCGGCCGATCTGGATGTGGCCCGGCGCCTGATCGCCACGGCTGATGCACTGATCGAAGGGTTTCGACCCGGTGTGATGGAAAAGCTGGGCCTTGGCCCTGATATCTGTCGCGATCTGAACCCAAAGCTGATTTATGGCCGTATGACGGGTTGGGGACAGAACAGCTCCTTGTCCAAGAATGCCGGGCACGATCTGAACTATATCGCCCTGTCCGGGGCGCTCTGGTACGCGTCGCAACCGGACCAACCGCCGCAAACCCCGGCCACTTTGGTGGGTGATATCGGTGGCGGTGCCATGTATCTGGTCGCGGGCATTCTGGCCGGATTGCTGAATGCGGCACGCACAGGAAAGGGCACGGTCGTGGACGCCGCTATTTATGACGGCTCGGCCCATATGATGAACCTGCTGATGAGCCTGCGCCAAACCGGAAACCTGTCAGATACGCGCGGACACAGCCTTCTGGACGGTCCCCATTGGAGCCGAACCTATGCCTGCTCTGATGGTGGATTTGTGGCGGTGCAGTGCCTGGAGCCGAAATTCTATGCCGAGTTCCTGCAGATATTGGACCTGTCTGGCGATCCCGAATTTCGGCAGCAATATGATGCTTCCACCTGGCCCGCGCTGACCCGGCGGCTGGCTGAAATCTTTGCTGGCAAACCACGTGATCATTGGGCGGCGCTGTTTGCAGCAAGTGACGCCTGTGTTGCACCGGTGCTCAACCCGTCCGAAGCGCAGAACCATGCCATGAACACAGCACGCCAGATCTGGCTTGCCCCCGACGGTATGCTACAGGCCGCCGCCGCGCCGCGGTTTTCCGAGCGGGAGTGGAAGCCCAGACCCAGCCCGCGCCGCGGAGATCATACACAAGACATACTGGCCGAGCTGGACGCCCGACCCAAAGCCTAGCGGTTGCGCACTGCGTCGATCATACGCTGAACGTTGTCGGGATCGGCATCGGGCGTGATGCCATGACCCAGATTGAAGATATGCGGCCCTTTGGAGAATGCATCGACAATCCGCCGGGTCTCGTCCACCAGCGCTTGACCGCCGGTCACCATATGCGACGACGCCAGATTGCCCTGTACGCAACCATCCACCTGGACATGCTCGGCGCCCCATTCCGGCGAGACCGAATTGTCCAGCGCGACGCAATCAACCCCCGTGGTTTTGGCGAACCCGATATAGCCATCTCCGGCCTCTCGCGGGAATCCGATCACCGGGATGCCGGGGTGACGTTCCTTGATGGCCTGGGTGATTACGCGGCACGGCTCGACCGCATATTTGCGGAACGCCTCACCCTTCAGCGATCCGGCCCAGCTGTCGAATATCTTGACTACCTCGGCCCCGGCCTCGATCTGGGCTGAAAGATATTCGATCGTGGCCAGCGTGATCTGGTCCAGCAACGCTTCGAACAGCGCAGTATCCCCCTCGCGCAGCGCATGGGCGGGGCCTTGATCCGGGGTGCCGCGTCCGGCGATCATGTAGGTCGCCACTGTCCATGGGGCGCCAGCAAAACCGATCAAGGTTGTCTCGGACGGCAACTCCTGTGACAGGATGCGCACTGTCTCATAGACTGGCGAGAGTGTTTCGTGGATATCCTCGACCGATTTCAGCGCATCAAACTCGGATTGCTGCGTGATAGTCGACAAACGCGGGCCTTCACCGGTGACAAACCAAAGATCCGCACCCAGCGCCTGTGGTACCAGCAGGATATCCGCAAACAGGATAGCTGCATCGAACCCATAGCGACGGATCGGCTGCAATGTGACCTCGGCCGCAAGCTCGGGATTGTAGCACAGCGACAGGAAATCCCCGGCCTGCGCGCGCGTTGCACGATATTCTGGCAGATACCGCCCGGCCTGGCGCATCATCCAGATCGGAGGCACATCCTGCACCTGTCCTGCCAATGCCCGCAGCAGTTTCTTTGTTTCGGCCATCTCTGCCCCCAATCGTCTGGTTTGTGGCAACGGGTCTTCCTTCGGCGGCAATTTGTCAAGCTCTGCCCCCATTGTCAGGGCAATGTGACGCGACTAAAGCTGTGTCCATGACATTGACCCTGCCTTCACCCGCCTCACCGCTGAAAATCGGCACCCGTGGTTCGCCCCTGGCGCTGGCGCAAGCCTATGAAACCCGGCAGCGGTTAGGCACAGCCTTTGATCTGCCCGAAGATGCATTCGAAATCGTGGTGATCAAGACCACCGGCGACAATCGCGCGATGATCGACGCGGACCGCCCGCTGAAAGAGATCGGCAACAAAGGCCTGTTCACCAAGGAAATCGAAGAAGCGATGCTGCGAGGTGATATCGACATCGCTGTGCATTCGACCAAGGACATGCCGGTCGAACAGCCCGCGGGTCTTGTGTTGGACACGTTCCTGCCGCGCGAAGATGTGCGCGACGCATTTATTTCGCCCAGCCTGAACTCTATTCATGACCTGCCCAATGGCGCGGTGGTTGGCACCTCGTCTTTGCGCCGCCGGGCTCAGCTGTTGAACCGGCGCCCTGACCTGAATGTGGTCGAGTTCCGTGGCAACGTGCAAACGCGCCTGAAGAAACTGACCGATGGCGTAGCGGATTGCACGTTTCTGGCGATGGCAGGTATCCGGCGCCTGAATATGGACGACGTTCCCGCAACTGCTATCTCGCCCGAGGATATGCTGCCCGCCATTGCACAAGGTACAATCGGTATCGAACGTCGCAGTGACGATCCCCGTGCTGCAGGGATGTTGGAGGCAATTCATCATAGCGAAACCGGGTATCGACTTTTGGCCGAGCGCGCCTTGCTGGCCGCGCTTGACGGGTCCTGCGAGACTCCGATTGCCGGGCTGGCTGATATCAGTGGTGGCATTCTGCGCCTGCGCGGAGAAGTCCTGCGCCCGGACGGGTCTGATTCTATCGCTGAAGACGCCACTGGCGTGATTGGTGATGGTGCAGAAATGGCGCGCGCAATGGCCGAAAAACTACTGACAAAGGCCGGCCCCGGGTTCTTTGATTGGAAGAATTGAAGAAAAATTTATTTAATGTGAACTAGTTCACTGTCGCGCTTCCAAAGATCAGGCATTAAGGATGCACACCGATTGAGAAATCGGGTTGGTCTCGAAGAAGTCGAAAGTTTTTGTTAGTCTGTCCATTTTTAAGTGGTATTCGAGGGGGCGAGACCAAACCCCGACATTCAGTCAGTAAGGGCCGCTGTCTCATTAAGACGGCGGCCCGTTTACTTTTGGGTGCCTTAAATCGCCGCGACGTCTTGAACCGCTTGCACAATCGCGGCCCGCTGGTGAAGCGATGTCAGTACATATAATTGCCTGGCTTCAAGACTGGATGCGCGGGTCAGTGGAATGATCCTCGTGCCATGGGGCTAGAAAATTCGTCGCATTTTCTTAACCGGCGTAAAGTGGAAGCGTTGATAGTACCTGTAAGAGGCGTAGAGTGCATCAGCGCATCGCTTCATAGTGACGATTACCGGAGACCAAAATGGCCGAGACTTTCGACGAAGATCTGTTCCTCAGAGGGCTGGAGCAACGCAAAAGCACCCTGGGCGCGGAATATGTTGAGAAAAACCTGGCTTCCGCCGACGATTTTACCCGGCCGTTTCAAGAGGCAATGACCGCTTGGTGCTGGGGTTTCGGCTGGGGCGACGATGTGATTGACGCCAAGACCCGGTCAATGATGAACCTGTCCATGATCGGCGCGCTGGGCAAGATGCACGAATGGGAACTCCACTGTCGCGGCGCCATCAGCAACGGCGTCAGCAAAGAAGAAATCCGGGCCATTATTCACGTGATCGGCATCTATTGTGGCGTGCCGCAGGCGCTGGAATGCTTTCGTGTCGCGCGCAAGGTTCTGGACGAGGCAGAGACAACCTCTGAGACATGATCATGAATTGAACTGTGCCCAAGCTGCATCAAGCTGAGGGGATTTTCGGGCCCGGTTTGGCAGGTGTCTGAAACACACAACGGCGCCCTTATATTTGCGGGTGTCGCAAGTTGCCGATTCCTCTATTTCTCTTAGTCCGCGTTGTTGATCCGGCCGCGTAATTCTTCGGCCTCCTGCCGCGCGGCGCGCAACCCGTCCATGGCAGCGCCTAGTTCCGCCTCGGTCTGGGTCAGCTGATTGGTTAGCTCGGCCTCACGCTGTTGCAGATAGGTGATGGCCTGATCGCGGGTTTCTTCGGCCTCATGCAATTCCTGGCTCATGCGATCCAGATCGGCGACGTCGCTTTGGCGAACACGAGACAGACGATGGGCCAGCCAGTTGGCGAACCACCCCATGCAGAAGGCTGCGAACAGGATGATGGCGGTGGCAATGATGAATTCTATTCTGTTCAACTTACTGATCCTCTGCGCCGGTATCTGCGGCGTCTTCTGGCGTCTCTGTCTCGGCCTCCAGCGCCTCAAGCCCGGTCTCGGAATTGGCAATGGGCTCGGGCCGGATCAGGCGGAATTCAATGCGACGGTTTTCTTCTCGGCCAGCCTCGGTATCGTTGTCTGCGATCGGTTCCGTTTCGCCATATCCCACGGCCGAATAGCTTGAGGTCGGAATGCGGCGTCCGCGCAGCTCGTTCAGGATCGACTGAGCCCGCGCCTGGCTAAGCTGCTGGTTCATCTCTTCGCGGCCCTGACTGTCTGTATGGCCTTGAATTTCGATCCGGATGGGGCCGCATTCGCGCATAATCTCGGCGATCTGATTGACGGTATCGCGCGAATCCGCTGCAACCGTGGCCGATCCCGGTTCGAATGCGATTTTGCTGCTGGCCTGAACCTCAGCAAGCTGGTCTTCGCACAGCTCTGGGTCGGGCAGGCTGTCTGCGGGTTTCGGCGGCTCTTGATAGGTGATCGAAAGGGTGAAACCTTTGGCATCCCCAAGCTTTTCCGACAGCAATCCGGCGATACGGGCTTTGGCGTCCGGGTCGTAGCTGACCCCGCTGAGAGAAACGTCGTCAGGGGTAACAGTCAGAGCGCCGTTATGCAGCAGAGACAACGCTTCCAGCCCCGCCAGAACACGCACCGGCCAGTCTGCGGGTAAGTCGGAGGCGATGCGGGTGGCGGTATAAACCTGTTCCGATCCAAATGCCGCGCGGGCAAAACTGTCGGCCATGTCGCGCGATGTCTCATTGCTCAGACGACCGCGCATTTGGACCAGCCCTTCGGGGCTGCGCGTGGTCGAGAACTCGGGGGGGCCGGTGGATTCGGCGGTTTCGGGTTCGGGCAGGACGGCGTGCAGGGCGAAAACCTCGGGCAGCGCATTTTCCAGCTCGCCCACCACACGGTCAAAGACCCCAGCCTCTGTTCCCTGCGCCGCCACCAGCGTGATATCCGCATCCGAAATCGTGACCGAACCCTGACCAATCTTGGACAGGGCACGAATGCTGAGCGTTGCCGCTTCGGGCCAACGGGGTGAGGGCACGCCCAAACCGATTGTACAGTTAAACGGGCCAGCAAGGCCTGCCTCTTTGGCAGCAGCGACGATGGCATCCCGCGCTTTTTCATTCTGGGCCGAGCAGGCATCGAACTGGCCGCCGTTGGCATCAATCAGGTAGCGCAGTGTAAAGGGGGTGATTACGGGGCGCGGAGCCGAGATCGACAACCCGATTCGCAAACTGGGAGGTGCTGCGCGGGTCAGGCTCTGTTCCAGTCGTTCTTTTTCCCGAAGGCTGTCTGCAATGGCGGTGATTTTCACCAAACCGGGGCTGGCCGATATTTTGGCGCGCGGCAGGCGGGTCAACGCTTCGAGCGCATAGTTCAACGCGTCGTCCCAGCCTTCGGGTATAGGGTAATCCGCCGTTTCCATCAGGTCCGAAACGGTGTCGCCGTCCATCCGGCGCAACCTTTCGATCAACTCGCTGCGGTCTTGGCTTGCGGGTATCAGACCAATAATCGAAATACCGCTGTCGTTTCGCAAAATTTCAGCGGAAAAGCGCGGTGCTGCCAGTTGCCGGGTGGGGGCGACCTGCATGTCATCAATAACGCGTGAGGTATCAACCTCGGTCCCGGCTGCGGTCAGCGCATTGAACCGCGTTGCTTCGTCAATGGCTGTGCCGGTCAGGACAACGCGCAGGCCATCGGATTCGACTTCGGCCCAGTCATGCCCTTTTAGGTCAAGCGCACGCCGCACGGCGAGTTCCGACGCTTCTTCGACTTTGGTTACCGCATATCCTGCGGCCACGAGCGAAAGGCTGGCCGAAACGAGGAATATCAGGGAGGCAGCTAGGAAATAGGGCAGGCGCATGTGCGGGCAGACGACTCCTGAAGTTATTGAGCAGGACTCTTACAGAGGCCCGCGCCGAGGTGCAATCAGAGCAGCACAGCAATGCAAAGGAAGATCAGCGGAATAAGGCCGGTGTCACGATTGGCGCGGAAAAGTTGCAGTAATTTGGCGTTGTCTTCAGTGTCCAGCCCACGCAGTTGCCACGTCATGTGCCATCCCATCGCCCAAGGTCCGGCAAGTGCCACGAACATGGCTGTAATCGGCTCCTGCCCTGTCATGGCGTCGATAATGGCCAGCGCCATTAGGGATACAGTGGCGACCAGGAAATACTTTAACCAATGCGCAGTATTTGTCCCGAACAGGCGGGCGGTGGATTTGATACCGATCAGCTCGTCATCCTCGGCGTCCTGATGCGCATAGATCGTGTCGTAGAACAGCGTCCAGGCGATGCCGGCCAGGTACAGAGTGATAGCCGGGCCGCCGACCGTTCCAGTATGCGCGGCCCAGGTCAGCAGGATGCCCCAGTTGAAGGCCAGTCCTAGAAATACCTGTGGCCACCAGGTGAACCTTTTGGCGAAGGGGTAGACAGCGACGGGCAACAGGGACAGCACGCCCATGGCGATGGCGGCCTGGTTGAAGCTCAGCAGAACCAACAGTGCCAGCAGGCATTGCAGCACCATCCAGATCGCGGCCTGCCGAACACTGACCTGCCCGGAAGGGATCGGGCGCGACCGGGTCCGTTCCACTTTTGCATCAAAGTCGCGGTCCGAAATGTCATTCCAAGTGCAGCCCGCGCCGCGCATCAAAAAGGCACCGATGGCACAACCGATGGCGATCCAGAGGTCCTCCCACCGCGGGGTGCCGTCGCTGAGGATGGCCAGCGCCAGCCCCCACCAGCAGGGGATCAGCAGCAGCCATGTGCCGATAGGCCGATCGGCCCGGCTCAGCCGCAGGTAAGGGCGCGAGAATTCCGGCGCATAGGTGTCGACCCAGTTGCCGCTGACCGCATCAGCGACCTGACCGTCTGGTGTTGGCGCATTGCCTTGCATATGTAAGGTCTCATGAGTGCAAAGATCAGACTGTATGTAGAGCACCCTTTGGGTCCGGGGCAATCGGTAGAATTGACGCGCGAGCAGGCACATTACCTGTTCGGTGTCATGCGCCTGGCTTTGGGGGGGCAGGTTGCCTTGTTTAACGGACAGGACGGAGAATGGCAGGCCAAAGTGGCCGAAGCGGGAAAGCGTGGCGGTGTACTGACCTGTGTCGAACAGACCAAACCGCTGCAACGGCCACCCGACCTGTGGTTCCTGTTCGCCCCAATCAAAAAGGCACGCACCGATTTCATCGTTGAAAAGGCGGCGGAAATGGGTGCGGCGCGGATCATGCCGGTGCAGACAGAATTCACCAATTCCGAACGTATCCGCCAGGACCGCTTGCAAGCCCACGCGGTCGAGGCCGCCGAGCAATGCGGAGGTACCTTTGTGCCCGAGGTCGCCGATCTGCAGCGGCTGGACCGAGTTCTGGATAGCTGGCCCGAGGGGCGTCAACTGATGTTCTGTAACGAGGCCGAGGTCGGCTCGGCCCTGCGCCTGGCGGCGAATGAAAAGGGGTTGCCATGGGCGATCCTTATCGGACCCGAGGGCGGCTTTTCCCAACGTGAGCGCGCCCGGCTGACCGCCTTACCCTATGCCCATGTCGTCAGTCTTGGCCCGCGTATCCTGCGCGCGGATACAGCAGCCGTTGCGGCTCTGACCATGTGGCAGCAGGCGTTGGGGGACTGGTCATGATTTGGCGTCTCGCGCAGGAGGCGGATCTACCGAAGATCGACCAGTTTCTAATGCGCCACATTCAGACGTCGATGTTCCCCTTGGCCAATCTGCGTGATTTTGGATTGCGGGGCACGGACCGACGTGCCGTTAATATCTGGGTGTTGGGCGACGATCCCCGTGCGGCGTTCTCCATCACGAATGAGGGCATGGTTTTACCGCAATGTCCCGATTGCACAGATGAAGAACTGGCCGCTGCGATTGATCTGATCCGGGGGCGTGCCTTGTTTGGAATGGCGGCTGAGGCAACACAGGCCCGCCGGATCATGCGTCTTGCGGGGTGGGAGGAACGGCCGGCAACGCTGAACAGCGATGAACCGGGTTTCACGCTGGATTTGGAACAGCTTGCTATTCCGGATGCCACAAGCGCAGAATTGGTGCCTTTGGGTGCGTTTGATCGTGAAATCGTCGAAAGGTGGCGGTCTGACTACCTGATCGAAGCAATGGAATTCAATTCGTCACGAGCGCAAAAACAGTCTGGCTTGGATTGCGACGCCTATACCGCACGTGATTCTCATCGTGTGTTGCTGGTCGACGATCGGCCTGTCGCCATGACTGGTTTTAACGCGCGGTTGCAAGAAGTCGTGCAGATTGGTGGGGTCTTTACACCTCGTGAAATGCGCGGCCGTGGATATGCGCGTCTGGCCGTCGCGCTGCATCTGGAGGAGGCGCGCCGTACGGGTGCGAAACGCGCGGTTTTGTTTGCGGCTTCCGATTCCGCTGCGCGTGCTTATATCGGTATCGGTTTTCAATCCGCGGGGCAGTACTCGCTCATCCTGTTCATAAACCCAGAGGATACCGCATGAGTTTCATCCGACCCGAAGCGAAACTGGCCCTGTGGCGCTGGCGCGAAGTGCTGGTTGCCGGTGTCATTCTGTTGGTTGGCCTCAGCTGGATCAGCGGCCCGGGTGGGTTGCTGGGCTGGTTGGGCTGGGTTTTGGTGGCGGTGTCGCTTGCACTGGCCGTTATCGGGGTTCAGCGCTCCAGGTTTCGCACCGGCGTCGGTGGCCCCGGAGTTGTGACCATCGACGAAGGCCAGATATCTTATTTTGGCCCGCTGGACGGTGGCATGGTCGCGACGCGGGAAATCGAGCGGTTGGCGTTGGACCCATCCTCGAATCCGGCGCATTGGGTGTTGGAACAGCCTGGCCAGCCGACACTTCACATTCCTGTGAATGCCGAAGGGGCCGAAGCGCTGTTTGACGTGTTCTCGGCGCTGCCGGGGTTGAAAACAGAACATATGTTGTCGGAATTGAACGGTGGGGCCGTACATCCCGTAGTAATTTGGGAGCGTCAGCCGATGCGCCCTGCGCATATGCGGTTGCATTGACACCGCCGTCGTTTGCGACCACGACTGACCAACAAGACAGACACATCAGGATCGGAGCACGGTTCATGTCCATCCCCCAGTCCGGCGGCGGACCGATCGAACGCCACGAGCAACTTGCCGAATATCTGGAAGCGGGCTGCAAGCCCAAAGCCGATTGGCGCATCGGAACCGAACATGAAAAGTTCGGCTATTGTAAAGACTCACTGAAACCGCTGCCATTCGAAGGCACGCGGTCGATTGTGGCGGTGCTTGAAGGGCTGCGTGACCGGCACGGCTGGGCCGAGGTGCGCGAAGCGGGCCACCTGATCGGTCTGGAAAAAGACGGGGCCAATGTCAGCCTTGAACCGGGCGGTGCACTAGAGCTGTCGGGTGCGCCGTTGGAGACGATCCACGAGACCTGCGACGAGGTGAACACCCACCTGCGCGAGGTTAAGGATATCGCTGATGAAATCGGCGTGGGCTTTATCGGTCTGGGCGCGGCCCCGATCTGGACCCATGAGCAGATGCCTCTGATGCCCAAAGGCCGTTATCGGCTGATGAACGATTACATGGAGAAAGTCGGCTCGATGGGTCGTGCCATGATGCGGCGCACTTGCACGGTTCAGGTCAATATCGACTTTGGGTCCGAGGCCGACATGGTGCAGAAACTGCGCGTGGCGCTGGCTTTGCAGCCGGTGGCGACGGCGCTGTTTGCCAATTCACCCTTCTTCGAAGGACAGGTCAACGGCCAGAAAAGCTGGCGCAGCCATATCTGGCGGCATCTGGACGATGCACGCACCGGTATGTTGCCCTTTGTGTTCGAAGAAGGCTTTGGGTTCGAGCGCTACGTGCAATACGCGTTGGATGTGCCGATGTACTTTGTCTATCGCGATGGCCAGTATATCAACGCGCTGGGCATGTCCTTCCGCGATTTCCTGCAGGGCAAACTGCCCGCGCTGCCGGGTGAAACACCTACCCTGTCCGATTGGGCCGATCACCTGACCACCGCCTTCCCCGAGGCGCGGATCAAGAAATTCATGGAGATGCGCGGCGCGGATGGTGGCCCGTGGCGGCGTCTGTGTGCGCTGCCTGCCTTCTGGGTTGGCCTGACCTATGATCAGGGCGCGCTGGATGCGGCCTGGGATCTGGTCAAGGGCTGGGATGCCGAAACGCGCGAGGAACTGCGCGTTCAGGCGGCCGTCAATGGCCTGCAGGCGCAGGTTGGCGACATCAACATGCATGATCTTGCCCGCGAAGTGGTTGCGATCTCGGAAAGTGGTCTCAAGGCCCGGGCCTATCCCGGCGCAGGTGGTCTGGTTCCCGATGAGACGCATTTCCTGAACGCGCTGAAGGAGAGTCTCGATACCGGCAAGGTTCCGGCGGATGAGTTGCTGGAACACTACAATGGCGACTGGAACGGCGATCTGACCCGAATTTATCCCGAATACAGCTATTGACCCACCGCGTCCCGCTTGCATTCGCGGGGCGGGGCCGATAGCAGGTTGGCGACCAAATTCAGAGGGCGTCATGGACGATCTTAAGGCAAAATATCTGGGGCAAATCGCCGAGGCGGGCGATGAGAACGCGCTTGAGGCGATCCGCGTCGCCGCCGTGGGCAAAAAGGGCGAGGTCGCGCTGAAGATGCGCGAGCTGGGCAAGATGACCCCCGAGGAACGTCAGGTCGCTGGCCCCGCGCTGAACGCCCTGAAGGATGAGATCAACTCGGCCCTGGCCGCCAAGAAAGCCGGTCTTGCCGATGCCGCGCTGGACGAACGTCTACGCACCGAATGGCTGGACGTTACCCTGCCGACGCGCGCGCGCCGCCAAGGCTCGATCCACCCGGTCAGCCAGGCGACCGAGGAACTGACTGCGATCTTTGCCGAACTGGGTTTCTCGGTGGCTGAAGGGCCGCGGATCGAGACCGACTGGCACAATTTCGACGCCCTGAACATCCCCGGCCACCACCCCGCGCGCGCCGAGATGGACACGTTCTATATGCACCGTGCCGAGGGCGACGAGCGCCCGCCGCATGTGCTGCGCACCCATACTTCGCCGGTCCAGATCCGCTCGATGGAGCTGCAGGGCGCGCCGATCCGCATCATTTGCCCGGGCGGCGTCTACCGCGCCGACTATGACCAGACCCACACGCCGATGTTCCATCAGGTCGAGGGGCTGGCCATCGACAAGGACATCTCGATGGCGAACCTGAAATGGGTTCTGGAAGAGTTCGTGAAGGCGTTCTTCGAGGTCGACGATGTCGAACTGCGCTTCCGCGCCTCGCACTTCCCCTTCACCGAGCCGTCGGCCGAGGTCGATATCCGCTGTTCCTGGGACAACGGTCAGCTGAAAATCGGCGAGGGCGACGACTGGATGGAGATTCTGGGTTCCGGCATGGTCCACCCCAAGGTGATTGCCGCCGGTGGAATTGATCCGGACGTCTATCAGGGCTTTGCCTTTGGCATCGGCATCGACCGTCTGGCGATGCTGAAATACGGCATTCCGGATCTGAGGGCGTTCTTTGACAGCGATCTGCGGTGGTTGCGGCACTACGGGTTTGCAGCGCTGGATATGCCGAACCTGCATGGTGGTTTGAGCCGGTAGTTGTATCCGCTGGGCGTATATCTGGCTCGGTACATCGATTGGTGGCACCGCCGCGTAGCCAAAGCTCCTTTGGTGTGGTTGGTTGGAATTACGGTCTCAGTAATTGTTTTTCAGATTGCAACGGTGCACATGTTTGAAACCGCTGTTCGCTGGATTTTACCCTTTGTTGGGATCGCTTTGCTTCCCGGTGCATGGGCGGCAATGACTGTTCATTCCAATCGAATGAACCAAAGGAAAGAAGCGACAGATCAGCAGGAAATCGCTAAGAAGTTCATTGATAAATATGCGAAAGAGAAGTCGAAGTAGCTTATTTTTAGGCACGAGAGATTATAGCCACGTATACTGAAGTGAGGCATCTTTATGCCGCGCTATCGCCAGACCGCCCGCACGGGCTGGCGATTTGTCTCCGTCAGTGCAGCGCTCGAACAGCGCACGGATTTGGCCAGCATAAACTGCCCTCCACAGCCCAAGGATCACCACCCCGCGGTCTAGCGATAGCGCGGCTTGTTTCAGCCTCCCACGGGGTTGTGACGTGACTTCGTGCGCGGGCCGGGTAGGCTCCGAGTTATGTTTCGGATTCTGACCTGCCTGTTTTTCCTTCTCCCGCTCCAAGCTGTAGCAAATGGCTGCCACGGCGACACAGCCTGCCCGCTGGGCGACCGTTCCTATCATGTGCTTGAACCCGACGGCTGGGATGGCGAAAGCCCTCTGCCGGTATTGCTGCATTTCCACGGCTGGGCGCGGCAGGGGGATGTGGTGGTCAACCACGAAAGGATCGCAGGGGCCACCAAACTGCGCGGCGTATTGCTGGTGGCCCCGAACGGGCTGGGCAAAAGCTGGGATTTCTGGACCTCCGAGACCGATGACGTTCCCTTCGCGGATCGGGTGCTAGAGGATGTGGCGGCGCGCTATCCCATCGACCCGGATCGCATCTATGTCTCGGGCTATTCCTATGGCGGCGCGATGGCGTGGCGCTATGTCTGTCAGTCCGGCGATGACGTTGCGGCCCTGCTGGCTGTAGCTGGCAGCATTCGCCAGACCGAAGATTGCCCGCAGGCCCCGCGCCAGGTGCGCCATGTGCATGGGTTGGACGACACGGTGATGGATTTTCCCTTGGGTCCGGGCGGGGACACGACCTATCCGGTGGCGTTGTGGAAGGCGAAGTTCGACTGCAACGGTGCAACTCCGCGTGGCGATTGGAGCGTGAAGCCTTTCCTGACCCTCAGCCGTGTGGAATGGACCGATTGCGCGCAGGGGCAGGTTACGTTGGACACGCATCCGGGCGGGCATTTCATCCCTCATGGCTGGATCGGCTGGCAGTTGGATGAGCTGGCCGGACGAGCGCCGGTCTATCCCTGAGCTGTTTGACAGCCCTTTGCATCCGAGTTCATCTGCGCAGGCCATCTGAGCAAGGAGCCCTTTCCGATGAAACCCCTGTTGGTGACCGCCGCGATCCTGACTGCGACCTCTGCCCTCGCGCGCGACGCCTATCCGCCTGTCGATGTTTTGCTGCAAACGGACAAGTCGGTGATCGGCGAGCCGCTGGAATACCCGGACGGCACGCCGCAGATCACCATGGCCATCATCACCATGCAGCCGGGTCAGGTGACCGGTAGTCACCGGCATAATGCTCCGCTGATGGCATATGTGCTGGAAGGGGAAATCACTGTCGATTACGGCGCGGCGGGGGTAAAGACCTACAAAACCGGTGATGCCTTTGTCGAAGCGTTCCGATCCCCGCATGTGGGGGCGAATTCAGGCGAAAGCATCGCGCGGATTTTGGCGGTGTTTGCCGGATCGGATAGCGTCGCCAACACAGTTGCCGAACAGTAGGTGATCATGTGGCACACGGCCTCTTTCCCCTTGTCTGAATATCCGTTACACGCGGGCTGACCCAAGATTATGCGGAATACGACCGATGAAATTCACCCTTTCCTGGCTCAAGGATCACCTGGACACTGACGCGTCGGTCGATGAGATCGCCGAAACGCTGACCGATCTGGGGCTCGAAGTCGAAGAGATCGTCAATCCGGCGGACCGACTGGCGGGCTTTACGCTGGGAAAAGTGACCCATGCCGAACAGCACCCTGATGCCGACAAGCTGCGGGTCTGTACGGTTGCGACGGATGAGGGTGATCTGCAGATCATCTGCGGCGCGCCCAATGCGCGCGAAGGTATCACTGTCGTGGTCTGCAAACCGGGCATGTATATTCCGGGCCTGGACATCACCATCAGCGTCGGCAAGATCCGCGGTGTCGAAAGCTTTGGCATGATGGCCTCGGAGCGCGAGCTGGAGCTGTCGGAAGAGCATGACGGCATCATCGAGCTGCCCTCGGGTGAGGTCGGCGATCAGTTCGTTGACTGGCTGGCCGAGAATGATCCCGCAAAGGTCGATCCGATGATCGAGATTGCGATCACCCCGAACCGTCCCGATGCGCTGGGCGTCGCCGGGATCGCGCGCGATCTGGCGGCACGCGGGGTCGGCACGCTGAAAGAGCGCGACTATGTGCCGGTGCCGGGCGATTTCGTCAGCCCGATCAAGGTGACGATTGATGATGACACGCTGGACGGAGCACCTCATTTCACCGGGCGTCTGATCAAGGGTGTCAAGAACGGCCCCAGCCCGCAGTGGCTGCAGGATCAGTTGAAGGCGATCGGCCTGCGTCCGATCTCGGCCTTGGTGGATATCACCAACTATATGACCTTCGACCAGAACCGTCCGCTGCATGTCTTTGATGCGGACAAGGTTCAGGGCAACCTGCGCGTACATAGGGCCAAGGGCGGCGAAAAGCTGGTGGCGCTGGACGAAAAGGAATACACGCTGCAACCCGGCATGATGGTGATTTCGGACGACAACGGCCCGGAATCCATTGCAGGGATCATGGGCGGCGAAGAAACCGGCTGTACCGAGGGTACCGTGAACGTCTTCCTCGAAAGCGCGTTTTGGGATCATGTGCAAATTGCACTGACAGGCCGGGCGTTGAAAATCAACTCGGATGCGCGCTACCGGTTCGAACGGGGTGTTGATCCGGAATATACGCTGGAAGGGCTGGAACAAGCGACGCAGATGATCCTGGATATCTGCGGTGGCGAGGTCTCTAAAGTGGTTGAGGCGGGCAAAGCGCCGAACCATGCGCGATCCTACAAGTTGGACTCGGCCCGGGTGCAATCGCTGGTCGGGATGGTCATTCCCGAAAGCGAGCAGCGCCAGACCCTGACCCGTCTGGGTTTCCGCCTTGAAGGTGAGATGGCCCATGTCCCCAGCTGGCGCCCCGATGTCATGGGCGAGGCTGATCTGGTGGAAGAGGTCGCACGGATTGCGTCCCTGACCAAGCTGCAAGGCAAGCCGCTGCCGCGTGTGACCGATGGTATTCCGAAACCGGTTATGACGGCCACGCAGCGCCGCCAATCGATGGCGCGTCGCACCTGTGCCGCCTTGGGTTATAACGAATGCGTCAGCTATACCTTCATTGATCAGGCCGCCGCTGCGCTGTTTGGCGGTGGCGATGAGGCGACGCAGTTGGAAAACCCGATTTCGTCCGAGATGAGCCATATGCGCCCCGATCTGTTGCCCGGTCTGCTGCAAGCTGCCGCCCGCAATCAGGCGCGCGGCTATGCGGATGTGGCGCTGTTTGAAGTTGGCCCAGTTTTTCACGACGGCGAGCCAGGCGATCAGAAAATCCAGATTACCGGCCTGCTGGTCGGTCGCGACGGCCCCAAGGATGTGCATAGCGCCACACGCCCGGCGGATGTGTTCGACGCCAAGGCAGATGCCGAGGCCGTTTTGGCCGCCATCGGCGCACCCGCCAAGGTTCAGATCCTACGCGAGGGCGACGCCTGGTGGCATCCGGGCCGGCACGGCAAGATTTGCCTGGGCCCGAAAAAGGTACTGGGCGTGTTTGGAGAGCTGCACCCGCGCGTCTTGCAGGCGATGGATATCAAGGGCTCGGCAATGGCCTTCACCATCTGGCCCGATGAGGTGCCTCTGCCGCGCAAATCCGGGGCGACCCGCGCGGCGCTGGAACTGCGCGATCTTCAGGCGGTCGAGCGTGACTTTGCCTTTGTCGTCGACGAAAGCGTCGAGGCGCTGACGCTGGTCAACGCCGCTGCCGGTGCCGACAAGGTGCTGATCGAAGATGTGCGCGTTTTTGATGAGTTCATTGGCGGCAGCCTGGGTGAGGGCAAGAAATCTCTGGCCATCACCGTTCGGCTGCAGCCGACAGATGCGACGCTGAAGGAAAAAGATATCGAAGCGGTGGCTGAAAAGATCATCGCCAAGGTGTCCAAGGCAACAGGCGGCGTTTTGCGCGGCTAACGCCATAGTAATCCAAATGCAAAGCGCGCCCTTCGGCGCGCTTTTCTCGTTTCTCAGACGCCAGTGTTGCCGTGCTGCAACGTCCCTGCGTCCTGAAAATCCAGGGGTTGAGTGGAATCACCCCCTGGCCGTAAGCCCAGCCCCCTGATGCAATTACAATCCGGAGTCGGCCCAATGCCAGATCCCAGCCTCGCAAAAGCAATGCCCAAACCCTGATTGCCCGCCAACTGACCGGCGGGCCTTTTTCCCGTTGGAGAGTTGTCATGAAACGCCAAGACATCTCGATGATCCGGCAGATTCTGCCGGAAGAGATGCCATTCTACTATTATACCGACCGGCAAAGCCCCTGGTTGCTGTGCCAGTCGATGGAGGCCGAAATGTCGGTTTCGGATCTAAAGCAATCGGGGCTGTCCCGTTTGCTGGCGCGTCCTTTGCTGAAACCCATGATCGCGCGGTGCGGCGGGGTTTTGCGGCGGCACGATGTGCTGGCCGTGGCCCATGCGGATCGCGCCGTGCGTCTGGCAGGGCTAAGCCCTGCGGCGTACCATGGTTTAGAAGCGGTCTATCAGTCCGAATGGCTGGATTTCTGCCTGAGCTTTGAGCGCTGGTCTGGTGAACAAACCACGCGCAAGGCGCATAACCTTGTGGTGCAGTTGGGCTTCCCGACCGAGCATGCCGAGCTGTTGTGGAAATTCGAACAGCGCGCGGCGGTGGGTGCGTTCCAAAGCTGTTGGCACCCGGTACGCACGCATGGCCGTCCGACTCTGGCCTGGTGCCGCTTGGATATAGATTTAACAAGTGGCTATTGTCTGATTGAAGAAATTCAGTCCGACTGGTTGCGCTTTGTCGGCCATGCCCGGCGTCGACTGCAATGCCGGGCGCCCCGGTCGCGTGAGTTGCGTTTGACGCGTGAATACGAGCAGGCGCTGCAGCAGAAATACGCGAAAATATGGGCCGAGGTCATGATGTTGGCAGTGTTGGTGCTGCTGCGCGACGAATTCGCCATTCGCGAAGTCTGGATGCACCAGCCAGAACCGGGCGCGCAGCTGAAAGGGATCACCTGGGGGCGGTTGCCGCCTCGGTCGATCTATACCCGTTTGCCCCGCAGTTTCGGGTTCGAGCCAACATCCGAGATGCCGGGGTTTCTGGGAAGCAAGCAGCGCAGCGCGGCCCGTAGGGCAGTTCCCAACGGGCAGCCGGTGTTTTGGCGGTTAGCTTTCTGAGCCCCCCTTGGGTCAGGGCCATTTTGTCTTTAGGGTCGCCAATAAAATCAAAGGAGAAATCAATGGGCCTGAACGTCTACCTGTCCGGAGAGATACACACCGACTGGCGCGAGCAGATCATTGACGGGGCGAAAGGGTTGGACATTTCGTTCAACAGCCCTGTCACGGTTCACGAAGCCAGCGACGATTGCGGCGTTGCAATTTTGGGGTCCGAGCCAAACAAGTATTGGCATGACCACAAGGGTGCGATGGTCAATGCGATCCGAACCCGCAAGGGCATTTCAGACGCGGATGTCGTGGTCGTCCGCTTTGGCGATCAATACAAGCAATGGAACGCAGCCTTTGACGCGGGATATGCGGCGGCTTTGGGCAAGTCGATCATCGTAGTGCACGGGCCAGATCATCAGCACGCGTTGAAAGAGGTAGATGCAGCCGCCCTGGCTGTTGCTGAACATCCCTCGCAGGTGGTGGATGTGCTGCGGTATGTTCTGACGGGCAAGCTTCCAAGTTAAATGGATGGGGTGAGGTATTGCCTCACCCCACACGTGTTAACCTGGGGAAGGAATCTGCAGCCCGCGCTGAACGGCGGGACGCGCAAGAAACCGATCAAGATAAGGTTGGAGATTTGCGTACTCATCCCAGCCAACAATGTCTCGGGCACCATAAAAATCCAACCCGCGCAGCCAGGGGACGATTGCAATGTCGGCGATCGAGTAATCCCCGGCGATCCATTCCTGGCCATCAAGTTGATTGTTCACGACATTTAACAGCCGCTTTGCCTCTTTGAGATAACGCTCACGGGGGCGCGGATCTTCGATCTCTTTCCCGGCGAATTTGTGGAAGAAGCCAAGTTGCCCAAGCATGGGACCAATTCCACCCATCTGGAACATGAGCCATTGGGTAATGCGATGTCTGTCGCTTTGTGTCTGACCCATGAATTTCCCTGACTTCTCGGCCAGATACAACAGGATCGCACCGCTTTCGAACAGGCCCAGGGGATGTCCATCAGGACCGTTCGGGTCAATGATTGCAGGGATTTTGTTGTTTGGGTTCAGCGACAGGAACTCGGAGCTTTTGACATCCGCATCCGCAAGCGTGACCAGATGCGCCTCGTAGGGCAGGCCGGTTTCCTCAAGCATGATCGAGGCTTTGACGCCATTAGGCGTCGGATAAGAATAGAGCTGAATGACCGAAGGGTCATTGGCAGGCCATTTGTCTGTAATGGAATAAGACGCAAAATGTGTCATGGGGTCTCCTGAATAAGCCGATTGGGGAAAAATAGTCACGATTTCCCATAAAAACATACATTTTATAGTGCAATTAGCGCACAGTTGCCGTGCGTTTAGGCGCATAAAAATGACAACAGGGAAAGAGGGAAGTTATGTTCCAGGAGTTCAAGACATTCATTGCCAAAGGCAATGTTATGGATATGGCGGTGGGTATCATCATTGGAGCTGCATTTACCGCAATTGTTACGTCGCTTGTTGGCGATCTGATCAATCCATTGATTGGTCTGTTCACGGGTGGGGTTGATTTCACCAACAACTACTCCGTTCTGGCCGGTGATGTCGCCGAAGGGGCGAGCTTGGAAGCGGCGCGGGAAACCGGTGCTTCTGTTTTTGCATATGGTGCGTTCATCATGGCTATCATCAACTTTCTGATCATCGCCTGGGTGGTTTTCATGCTGGTCAAAATGGTGAACCGTGTGAAAGAGGCGGCAGAAGAGGAAGCTCCGGCGGAAGAAGAAGCGCCAGCCGGGCCAAGCGAGCTGGACATCCTGATGGAAATCCGCGACGCACTGAAAAAGTGACTCCTGCAGTTACGGCAGAAGAGGAGCCCACCAGATAGGTGGGATTCAATTAACGATCTGAAAGCAGAAGGAAACCCGAATTGGAGCAGACGATGGAAATGGCAAATCAAGCCATGGATATGGCAAACGGCTATGTGCCAATCTTGATGAGTGCGGGCAAGGCTCTGATTGTTCTGATATTGGGCTGGATTGCGGCAGGTATGGTCGCTGGGGTTGTTCGCCGGCGTATCAACAAAACGCCCCATATTGATCCGACGCTGGGCAATTTTGCCGCCAGCATGATCAAATGGGTCATTCTGGCCATGGTAATTGTGGCTGTTCTGGGCATCTTCGGGATCGAAGCAACCAGTATCGTTGCCATTTTGGGCGCTGCTTCGCTGGCCATAGGCCTGGCGCTGCAGGGTACACTTAGTGATCTGGCGGCAGGCGTGATGTTGGTTGTCTTCCGGCCGTATAAGCTTGGCCAATATGTCGACATCGGCGGAACAGCTGGAACTGTCAAAGATCTGAATCTGTTCACGACCGAACTCGTGACCCCCGACAATGTGCAGATCATTGTACCCAATGGCCAGGCTTGGGGGTCAGTTATCACCAACTACTCGGCACACGAGACGCGTCGTGTAGATTTGGTGTTTGGTATCGACTATGGCGATAGCGCGGATGAGGCGATGAAAATCATTCTGGACCTCGCAATGGCTGATGGGCGCATCCACGGCGATCCCGAGCCCTGGGTGCGGGTCACAAATCTGGGGGACAGCTCGGTCGATCTGACGGCGCGCTTGTGGTGTGCCGCTGTCGATTATTGGGATGTCAAATTTGAAATGACCAAAGCAGTCAAAGAAGCGTTTGATGCAAAAGGCGTTTCGATTCCATACCCGCATTCGGTCGAGATCCAGAAACAGGGATGATGCTCCCGCCCGTCGCTCGGGCATTGAAATACCCTCCTCCGGTTGGGCCCGGCGCCGCGCTAATCGCGCGGCGTCGTTGTTTTTGGTGCCCCGTTCAACGCTGTGAACAGGTCACGCCGCTTCGAAAAGGCGGCGCTATGCCCAACGCTGCAAACGCCCTCGGGAGAGGGCGCTTCAGGGGCTGGAGGGTTTCGTCAGGATTTGATGACAACGTTGGGGGATACCACGTCAATCCCAAGCGCTTTGCCAACCGCATAATAGGTGAGTTGGCCGGCGTGAACGTTCAAGCCAGCCAGCAGGTGCGGATCATCCTGACAGGCCTGTTTCCATCCTTTATCCGCCAGTGCCAGCATGAACGGCATTGTGGCGTTGCCCAGTGCTATTGTTGACGTTCTTGCAACCGCGCCGGGCATGTTGGCCACGCAGTAATGCATGACGCCGTCAACTTCATAGATCGGGTCCGCATGGGTTGTGGCCTTTGAGGTTTCAAAACAGCCGCCCTGGTCGATGGCAACATCCACCAGAACCGCGCCGGGTTTCATGGTGGACAGCTGCGCGCGCGTCACCAGTTTCGGCGCTGCAGCACCCGGAATCAGCACAGCGCCAATCACCATGTCGGCTGTCTGGATCAGCTCCGCGGTCGCACCTGCAGTTGAATACTGGTTCTTGAACTGACCGCCGAACACGTCGTCCAGATAACGCAGCCGGGGCAGGGACCGGTCCAGTACCGTCACATCCGCGCCCATACCTGCGGCGATCTTGGCGGCATGGGTGCCGACGACGCCCCCACCGATAACCACAACTTTTGCTGGACCAACGCCGGGGACGCCACCCATCAGAACTCCGCGGCCGCCATTGGCCTTTTGCAGCGTCCAAGATCCGACCTGTGGTGCGAGACGGCCCGCAACCTCGGACATGGGTGCAAGCAGGGGCAGACCTCCATTTGCATCGGTCACTGTCTCATAGGCGATAGCCGTACAGCCCGATTCCAGCAGGTCATGGGTCTGATCCGGATCCGGGGCCAGATGCAGGTAGGTGAACAAAAGCTGCCCTTCACGCAGCATCTTGCGTTCGCCCGCCTGGGGTTCTTTGACTTTGACAATCATCTCTGCGGTGGCAAAAACTTCTTCTGCACTGTCCACGATGCGGGCACCTGCGGCGACGTAATCATCGTTATCAAACCCGGCGCCAATGCCAGCTCCGTTTTCGATTATCACGTCATGGCCACGAGACACTGCCTCTTGTGCGGCGTTGGGCGTCATGCCGACACGAAATTCCTGCGGCTTGATTTCTTTGGGGCAACCGATTTTCATTAGGTCTCTCCGTTCCTAAACTGCCTAAATAATGGGCGGTTTCGGGTGCAATTTCTGTGAAACTCTGCCCGCATTCTGGCTTTTCTTCGGGAAAATCTTCGCTACAATGGGTAAAACCCGCAAAGGAATTGCGTGGATGAGCCTTGATACGACAGATAGAAAGATTCTGGCTGCCTTGCAGCGGAATGGTCGTATGTCGAATGCCGAATTGTCCGAGCAGGTGAATTTGTCGCCTTCGGCCTGCCACAGGCGGGTACAGAGGCTTGAGGCCGATGGCTATATCCGCAACTACGTTGCCTTGTTGGACGCACGCAAGATGAATGTGCCAACAACGGTGTTTGTCGAGATCACCTTGCAGGGTCAGGCCGAGGAAGTACTGGAGGCTTTTGAGAAAGCCGTTGCGCGGATCCCGGATGTTTTGGAATGCCACCTGATGGCAGGAACTGCGGACTACATCCTGAAGGTCGTTGCCGAAAACACCGAGGATTTCGCCCGCATCCACCGCCAATATCTGTCTCGACTTCCAGGCGTGGCGCAGATGCAAAGTTCATTCGCGCTTCGGACTGTGTTCAAGACGACGGCGTTGCCGGTTTAACCTAGGCTGGGCCGGGATAGGTGAAAATCACCAGATGCGCCGCGTTAAAGGCGAAATGCATCAGAACCGGAACCCAAAGACGTCCTGTCGCGTAATATCCCAGGCCACATGCCGCGCCAAGAAGGGCTGCAAAGAAAACCAATGCAGGTCCACCTGCAAAATGTGCAAGCCCGAAAAGCAGGCTGGCCGCAGCAATCCCCGCAGCAGCCCCCAGGCGTTTGGAAAGTGCTGATTGCAGATAGCCACGGAAAAAGGCCTCTTCCGTGAGGCAGGTCAGAAACAGGTTGGAAAGTGCAAAGATCATCCACCAATGGGGAAGGGTGAACTCTGGCCGGATGGCACCAACTGAGAGGCCCAGTAGAAACAGGGCCGGCAATGCGACCAGCCCGACCGCCAGCGGCGATTTGCGTATATACGCTACCCCATCATTCATGCGTGGCCAGGCCAGAAGGACGGCGAACAGGATCAGAGGCTTGTCCAGGTTCAGGTACATCGTGAAATCGGTGCTGCCCGGACCGGAATGAACCCGGTCCAGTACCAGAAGGTTATGAAAGCCCGGAACCAGATGTGCGCCCATGGCCAAGCACCACAGGATCAAGGCGATATGTCCAACAAAGGAAAACGCACCGTTCAAACCGCGTAGCATCAACGCCCCGGCAAGACCTGCTGACGAAATAGCTGCGGCAAAGGGCGTGACCAGACCCAAGGTCAGGGCAATCAGGCCAAAACAGGTCAGCAGAACGAACCCCAAAGACCATTTCCCCGAAACAGCGCATATCTGCGCGGCGATCAGGATAAACCAGGGCCAAACAACCGGCAGAACAGATATGAAATGCGCCACGGCCCCTCTCTGAAATGACCTGTGCTTTGATGCCCTCAGAACACTCGGGCTGGCAAGTCGTGTTAACAGGCTTCATACAAACTGAAGTAGGGGTGGTTCTGGCGATTGAATGATCCAGCCGAGGGGAAATGCCAAGTTTCCGATTTCCTGGGGCAGTGATCTTGCTGACCCCGGCAGATAAGCTTAGAAAAAGGCTTTCATCTACCTCTGTGATGACATCAGGCGGTTACACGCGCCTGATAGGGTCCTGACCCGAGAATTGATAAGGAGCAGACCTTGACCGACGAGTTTAACCATGCACCAAAAGACTGGCTCGAAGCCGAGTTGGAAGACGCGCTGGACGAAGATTTTGAGATCGAATTCAGCGAGCCCATGCTGTCGGTGGAAGTGCGGAAGATCTACAAGGATCAGCATCCCGACATGCTGGATCGCAAGGTCTATTTCCGTAACTTGCTGCGACTTCAGGCTGAACTGATCAAGGTGCAGGACTGGGTGCAACATACCGGTGCCAAGGTCTGTATCCTGTTTGAAGGCCGGGACAGTGCTGGCAAAGGGGGGGTGATTAAGCGGATTACGCAGCGTCTGAATCCGCGTGTTGCCCGGGTGGTTGCTCTGCCGGCGCCCAGTCGTCGTGAGCAGAGCCAGTGGTATTTCCAGCGTTACGTCCCGCATCTGCCCGCCGCCGGTGAGATCGTTCTGTTCGATCGGTCCTGGTATAACCGTGCCGGGGTCGAAAGGGTGATGGGGTTTGCCAGCAAAGATCAGGTTGATCAGTTCTTTCAGGACGTTCCCGAATTCGAACGGATGTTGGTTCGATCCGGGATCATCTTGCTGAAATACTGGTTCTCGATCACGGATGAGGAACAGCAGCTGCGATTCCTTATGCGGATTCACGATCCTATGAAACAGTGGAAACTGTCCCCCATGGATCTGGAATCCCGTATCCGCTGGGAGGCCTATACCAAAGCCAAAGAGGACATGCTGTTCCGTACCAACATCCGAGAGGCGCCCTGGTACATCGTCGAAGGCAACGACAAAAAGCGTGAGCGCCTGAACTGTATTGAGCATCTTCTGACCAAGATCCCCTATACGGATGTACCGCAGGAAAAAGTCGACCTCCCGGATCGCAAATATAATCCGGAATACGAACGGCGTGTTTTGCCGGACGAGCTGTACGTGCCCAAGATTTACTGATCACGAAAAACGCCCCCGGATTCGGGGGCGTGGCTTTAGTTTTCGCTTGTCCGGCCTTCAGAACACAAAGTCGTCTCTGGCCAGGTCCGATAACAAGGTATCTTCTAGTGTTAGGGTGTGGCCGTTACCGGCATCGATGATGACGTCATTTCCGGATTGCGAAATGTGGTTCTTCATCAGATCGTTATACCCAACGATAGACTTGGCCTGCCGGAGGTTGACGATATCCTCGTCGGTGAAGTCCGTCACAGTATCCGCGCCCTTGGTGAAGTAGAATTGATCCACTCCGGTGCCACCGGTCATGACATCTGCGCCATTGCCACCAAGCAATTTATCGTTGCCAGCGCCACCGATAAGAATGTCGTTGTCCTGCCCGCCTTTAAGCACATCGTTTCCGGCGCCGCCGTCCAGCTGGTCAATGCCATAGCCGCCTTTCAGAAGGTCTTTGCCATCACCCCCATTCAGGTCGTCATTATCAGCTCCGCCAACCAGAGTGTCATTTCCGCCTTCGCCGTTCAGGGTGTCGTCGCCGGAGCGGCCAAGCAGCTTATCTCGGCCGCCGCCACCAACCAGGGTATCATCACCGCCGCGCCCATCCAAAAGGCCAGACTGTCCGGATTTCAAAACGAACCAGTCATCCGCAGCAGTGCCGATCTTGCCAGCCCTGACGTCCAACTGCCCCGAGGGCGGTGGAGGTGTGGAACCACCGGAACCACCCGAACTGCTGGTATCAAGCTGCAAAGGCGCAGAAGTCCGTGCAAAGTTCTGGGTCACCATGATGGCGTTCCAGCCGTCATAGTTTCCGACCTCAATCCCAATTCCGATAACGGTCACGTTGGCGTCCAGAATATTCGCGCGATGGCCGGAACTGTTCATCAGGCTGTTGTGCAGATCCTGAACGTCATCCGACAGCCCCGGCGCACCGCGGACACTCTGCCATGCGATGTTTTCAGTTGCACGCCAGCTTCCGGAGAATTCGAAGCCCGCATCTTCCATTCTGTCCGATGGTCGCGAACCTCCGGCGCCGGTATGGCTGAACTTATCGACGTTCAGCATCCACTCGCTGTGATCTTCCGCCGCTGCGTTCAGCCGAAGCTCAAGCTTGACCGGTTGTAAGCCCGCCTTCGCCCGCTCTGCATTGATCAATGCGAGCATCTGCCGTTCTAGATCGCTGGCCGTTGACATGATTCTGCCTCCAATAGATTGCGTTATTTTGGCGGGACATTAGTGGCGAGAACTTGGCGACGAGAAGACACAATCGTGCCGCTCGCGGTTGGTGGGCAGATCGCCACCGGAAGTTGAATCTGAGTTCGCGATTTATCGCGCATTGACGCTGGGTTGCGTCAGCCAGTCGCGAAAAAGCGCGCAACGTCACCCTGAAAACGACAAACCCCCGGGCGATGCCTCGGGGGTCGTCAAATAGTGTCATCCAAAACTGGACGAGGAAGGTGCTTAGAGCAAACCTTCGCGCTGTGCTTTCTTACGTGCCAGTTTACGGGCACGGCGGATCGCTTCAGCTTTCTCGCGCGCTTTTTTCTCGGACGGTTTCTCGAAATGTTGCTTAAGCTTCATCTCGCGGAACACGCCTTCGCGCTGCAGCTTTTTCTTCAGGGCACGAAGCGCCTGATCGACGTTATTGTCGCGAACACTAACCTGCATGTGGTTGTCACCACCTTTCTAGATAGAGTTGCAAGGAAATTGCAGGAATTGGCCGTATAGCAAAGCACCTCTATCTTGTCTAGTACTGGTCCTGATAACCGGAGAACCGCCATGACCACCACCTATGAAGACGCCAAGCAGCAGCTTTTGGATGCGATGCTGACACATGTTCCCTTCGATGGCTGGTCGGAAACCAGCTTTCGCGCGGCGATTGAAGAATGTGGAATGGATGACGTTCTGGTGCGGGCGATTTGTCCGCGTGGTGCCGTTGACCTGGCGTTGGCATTTCATGCGCGCGGGGACGCAGTGATGGCAGATCGCCTTAAAACTGAGGATTTGGGCGATATCAAATTCCGTGACCGGATCGCCGCTGCCATCCGGTTCCGGCTGCAGGCCGTGCCGGATAAGGAACTCGTGCGCCGGGGTATGACCATGTTTTCGCTGCCAAGCCACGCGGCTGATGGCGCAAGGGCAGTATGGCAAACCTGTGATCTGATCTGGGACACGTTGGGAGATACGTCGGACGACGTGAACTGGTACACCAAGCGGGCGACATTGTCGGGGGTCTATTCCTCGACCCTGTTGTTCTGGTTGGGGGACGATTCGCCCGGGAATCAGAAAACGTGGGAGTTTCTGGACCGTCGTATCGACAATGTCATGCAGTTCGAAAAGCTTAAGGGGCAGGTGAGGGACAATCCTCTGTTCAGACCGTTTCTTGCTGTTCCGAATTGGCTGGCCGGGCAGGTGAAGGCTCCGACTAAAACCCACGGCACGCTTCCCGGATTCCTGACACCGCGCAAGTAGTCCTCTTGCTACTGGGCCTTGACGTTTCAGCCTGCTAGGCATTGGCCAAAGGAGATCTACCCATGACTCAGATGATGCGCGCCATTGAAATCACCGAACCCGGCGGTCCGGATGTTCTGCAACTGACAGAACGCCCGATGCCCCATGCATTGGCCGGTCAAGTGATCCTCAAAGTCGCCTATGCGGGGGTGAACCGCCCGGATGCTCTGCAGCGCGCCGGTGCCTATAATCCACCTCCGGGTGCCAGTGATCTGCCGGGTCTTGAGGCCGCGGGTGAGGTCGTGGCCGTCGGGGCGGGGGTCGAAGACCTATCTGTTGGCGATCAGGTCTGTGCTTTGCTGCCGGGCGGCGGCTATGCCGAATATGTGGCCACACCTGCGGCACATTGTTTGCCGGTGCCAGCGGGGATGGGCCTGAAAGAAGCCGCCTGCCTGCCAGAGACCTTCTTTACCGTCTGGTCCAACGTCTTTATGCGCGGCAGCCTGAAGGCCGGTGAGCGGTTTCTGGTGCATGGTGGTTCCAGTGGTATCGGCACAACGGCGATTCAGCTGGCGAACGCCTTTGGAGCGCGGGTTTTTGCTACTGCAGGCTCGGCTGAAAAATGTGAGGCCTGTGAAAAGCTGGGTGCCGAACAGGCGATCAACTACCGTGACGCGGATTTCGTAGCCGCGATGCGGGCCGAGGGCGGGGCGAATCTGATACTGGACATGGTGGGCGGCGACTATATCCCACGCAACGTCAAGGCGCTGGCCGAGGATGGGCGGCTGGTGCAGATAGCCTTCCTTCAGGGGCCCGTGGTCGAGCTGAATTTTGCGCTTATGATGGTCAAACGGCTGACCTTGACTGGCAGTACCCTGCGCCCGCAAAGCGATCTGGCCAAGGCAAAAATCGCTTCGGATCTGCACGAAGCGGTCTGGCCCTTGCTCGAGGCGGGAAAAGTTGCCCCTGTTATGGATAGTGAGTTTGATCTGGCTGATGCGGCGGCGGCCCATGCCCGGATGGAAAGCTCTGGCCATATTGGCAAGATTGTTCTGAAAGTTGCGGGATAAAGCTGTGTTTCAGGCCACGGCACGCCGATAGAGATGCCAGGTGGCGTGGCCCAGTACCGGCATCACGACGATCAGGCCCAGCAACATCGGGATCGCTCCGATGACCAGCAGCGCAGCAACGATGAATCCCCAGCTCAGGATGACGCCCGGATTGTGACGCAACACCCGTACGGATGTCACCACGGCGACCGGAACGCCCACTTTGCGGTCCAGCAGCAGCGGAAAGCTGACGACGCTGATTGCCAGGGCGACGAGGGCAAACAGAAACCCAACAGCGTTCCCGAACAAGATCATGGTCCATCCAGCGGCGGTGGTGAACACTTGGGTTAGAAAGGCACCCAGCGACGCGGGCAGGTCAGGGCCGAGTGTCTGAACATAGATGCTCTGCGCGACCATCAGCCAGACCAGAAACAGCATGACCATGTAAAACGCCAAAGCCAGAATTGCACCCAGGGAAGGGGACCGGAACACGCCAAACGCATCCAGCCATCCAGCCTCGCCACCTTGTTCTCGTTTGCGGCTGATTTCGTACAGGCCAAGGGCGGCTACCGGACCCACAAGCGCAAAACCACCAACCAGCGGTGCCAGCAGTGGAACCATGTTTGTGTTCAGCCCAATTCCGAACATCAGAAAACCTGCGATCGGATAGATGAGCACCACGAAAATCGCATCGGCCCTTGTATCCAGAAAATCGCTGTATCCTGCCCTCAGGCAGGCCCAAAGATCATCCATCGTCAGCGTACGAACCACTGGCAGGTGTCGTGTATCCGCGCTGCCGATATGGCTGATATTTTCAGCTAGGTGATCCCCGGTTGCACCTATGTTCCGTGCCGCCCAGGTGATCGGATTGCCAATCGTTTTGTCCATTGCCGTCCCCTCCTGCATTGCGATGTTGCGCAGCGGGGTCAATCCGGCGACTTGTTGCTTTTGGCCGGACCAGCCAGCAACGCCTTGGGCATAGTATAGCACAAATTTTCGCGTTTGGGTTGCGCCTCGCGTAATCGTGTCGATTGCCCTGCGTCACAGGCATGTTAGCTTGGCCTGAGGCTAGAGGAGGACAACATGCAGAAAACGGCACGAACCGTCGTCATCCATGAACACGGCGGCCCCGAGGTTCTGAAAATCGAAGATCGCCCACTTGGTGAACCCGGCCCCGGTGAGGTTCGTATTCGTCATCATGCCTGCGGGCTGAATTTCATTGATGTATATCAGCGCACTGGGCTGTATCCGCTGGATCTGCCTCAGGCTTTGGGCATGGAGGCCGCTGGCGTGATCGAAGCCGTTGGGGAAGGTGTAACGCATCTGGAACCCGGGCAGCGCGCGGCCTATGCTGCCTCTCCGCCCGGAGCCTATTGCGAGGCACGGGTCATGCCCGCCGCACAGGTGTGCCCGCTTCCGGATGGAATTTCTTTTGATGCGGCGGCCGCGATGATGCTCAAGGGGATGACAGTCGAATATCTGTTTCATCGCACCACACCGCTGAAACGCGGGGATACCGTGCTGTTTCATGCAGCTGCCGGGGGTGTTGGCTTGATTGCCTGCCAATGGGCCAAATCCGAGGGGATCACGTTGATCGGTACTGCCGGAACCGATGAAAAATGCAGTTTGGCGCAGTTCAATGGTGCCGCGCATTGCATCAATTACCGGACCGAGAACTTTGCCGAGCGCGTCGCGCAGATCACCAAGGGCAAAGGCGTAGACGCGGTGATGGATTCCATCGGGTCGGACACGTTTGACGGATCGCTCGACAGCCTGAAACCGCTTGGCATTATGATCTCGTTCGGCAATGCCTCTGGCCCGGTGCCTCTGATCGACATTGGCATTCTGGCCAAGAAAGGATCGCTCAAGATAACGCGGCCAACGCTCTTCACACATATTTCGGACCACGCGGTCTGTCAGGCCATGGCGCGGCGCCTGTTCAACAAGGTCGAAGGCGGCGAGGTCAAAATCCACATTGATCAGAGGTTCCCGCTGGATCAGGTGGCCGAGGCCCATCGCGCACTTGAGGCGCGCCAAACCACAGGCAGCACTGTTCTTGAGCTGTAAATGAAAGGAACCCGGCGTTTGTGCCGGGTTCCGTCACTGTTTTCTTAGAACCGGTAGGTGGCGCGGGCCTGGATTGTGGTCGCGTCCACATCAATTCCGGTCGAATCGAAATCGTTGAATTCGTGATACAGGATTTCGCCTCCAACGCTGACATTGGGGGCGACAATCTGTTCATACCCAGCGCCGATGAACCAACCATCGTCACTGCCAAGATTGTCCGTACTCGCCTCGGCATAGCCCCCGATACCATATAGCAGCCCCACCGGAGTCACTTTGTATCCGGCGCGTGCTTTCAGACGCCAAACATCTTCGACCTCGACGCCGGGGGTCAGTTCAATGCTGGTCCAGTCATAGTCAAAGCCGCCACCGACAACCCAATCCCCCAGATCATAATCATATCCCAACACGATACCGCCAATCGCGCCATCACCGTCGACGCCCGAAACATTGGTGTCGATATCGGCATAGCCGACCTGAAGGCCGCCGTAAAAGCCCGTCCAGTTACCCGAGGATTGCGCCGAGGCGCCTCCGGCCGCAATAGAGGCGATAAAGGCCGCAATAATAAATCTACCTGTCATTCTGTTAACCTTTCTTTCGAATTGGTCTTCAGCAAACCTGTGCTGCTCATTTGTACGTGGTATTGCCAGGGCCCGGTCTGACGACCGGATCGCTGTTTTTTGGCTGTTTCCGTACCTGATCTCTGTGCCGCCGCTTCGGGGCACTGGCCCACGTTTTTTGGGCTCGTTCCTGCTTGAACAACTAGGGTGAAAAATGGCGGTTTCAAATGGTAATCGGCGGCAGGGTGAACTGCCGCCGATCCGGTGTTTTTCTTGGGCGGATTATTGCGCCTGCAATTCCGAAGGGCTCTTGTCGGCGATATCTTTCCAGTTGGTGTCGGCGCGCTCGTTAAAGCCGGGGATGTCGCCTTCCCAACGTTCCTGAATATCTGCGGACAGATTCAGGTACAGCTTGTTGTCGACGATTCTCCAGTAGTTCGGGTCGCCGTCAAACTTGAAGCCCATCGCGGTGCCGAATGCGCAATAGCCACCATATGCAGGCAGGTAGGCATCGGGGTTTTCTTCAAACGCGACTTTGTTTTCTTCCGAGGCAAAGCGGTACAAGGCTTCGTTGTGCAGCGCAGTGATGCGGTAATCGCCCTTGGTGGCTTCGCCAGCGGTGAAGTAAGCGACCGGGTCATAGCCCTGCAGCGCCAGACCGGTCGAACTTGCGTTCAGTTCGACGCCTGCAGCCAGGGTTGAGCTTGCGATGGCAACAGACAGCGCGACGCCGCCGATAAGGGATTTGATCTTGTTCATTGTTTTCACCTTTCGTGAATCGGACTGCCGGGGGATTCCGTAATTGAGTCTGGGCAACCCTGATTGTTTTGTTCCGTGCGGTCGGTAATTGGCCGCCACGACCCCGAAGTGGGCAGCGTATTGATCACGTTCAAAACAACTAAAGGTGATTGTGTGCTGGCAAACGGATCCTGTGCGTTTCCGCTCAGGATCCTTGGGTGCGCGTACCAGCAAGGATTAGGGTTCAACCCGGAACCGGCGGGGTTCCAGCCAGCCGATGACCGGCTTGCGACTTGCGGCATATCCCGCAACCGAACGTTCCAGCCGATCCGCAAGAACGGGCAACCGGCTGACAGGAACCTTCGGGAACAGATGATGTTCGCGGTGGTAGAACATCAGATAGGCCAGCCGCGCCAGCACCCCGCGCTGACTGCGCGCGGCAACGCCACTGTCATGCGTGCCCTGATGGGTTATCCAGACCGCAAACAGGGCGGCAAGGCATTGGGCTGTGCTCATCGCAGCCACGTGCAGTAGCAGGGTTTGCGATCCGCTCAGCACAGCAGTGGCGATCACGGCAAGCACCAGCCCCCAGTCGATCAGGATGCGGCGACGGGCCTTGGCCTTGGCGACCCGCCAGGCCGCACGGTTGATGTCGAAGGGAAACCGGGGTCCGTATACCAAGACCTGCGCCAGGGTCATGTGCCCGCAATTCCCCTCGCAATCGCCCGGACCCATGGCGTGTTTGTGATGCAGCAGGTGGCATTGGCAGAAAGCGTGATTAGAACCCAACATAAGCGCGCTGAGCACATGCATCACCAAGGAATCCTGCCGCCGCGACAGCCCGAGATTGCCATGGATCGCTTCGTGGTTCAGGCGCAGGGCGCACAGAAAGAACAGAAAGCTGGCCATAGCACCAAGTGGCCAGAGGGCAGTACTGTAGAGCGTCAGAGAAAGCAGCAGCCAAGGCAGCGGTAGCATCAGTTCCTTGATCTTGTCCCAGCGGTTCAGGGGAACCAGGTCGGCCCATTGGATGCCTTTCGGGGCGCGTTCGGGCGGGCGTTTGGGCTGGATCATGTCATGCTCCTTATTACATCATATTCTGAGATTTCTGTATTGAGAGAAATTTGAGGGTAAAATTTTTAGGGCGACTTGTCCCCTTGTCCCTTGGGCAGCAGCCGGGCGATGCGTCCGCCAAGTTTGACGATTGCCAGTTGAACGCGGCGAGGTAGACGGTTTACATCGACATACCAGTCGTCGAACATTTGCATGGTTTCTAGCGTCTCATCAATCCGCTGGCGCACTTTGGGCGAGGTGCCGTCGCTCTGGGCCTCTTGGGCAACGATACGCAGTGCGGCCAGAGTGGGCGCATATTCACGTTCGCGGCGGCCTTCGACCACAGCTTTGGTCAGGTCAAACATGTCCCGGATCGAATGAAAGTGATCGCGCCGGTCACCCAGGTTTCGGCTGGCTTTGATCAGCTTCCAGCCTTGCAGTTCCTTCAGCCCGGTCGAGACGTTCGAGCGGGCCAGCCCGAGCGTTTCACAGATCTCATCCGCAGTCATCGGTTCGGGCGAGATGTGCAATAGCGCATGGATTTGCGCGACCGAGCGGTTTACACCCCACTTGGTACCCATTTCCCCCCAATGGAGGATAAAGTCGCGCATGGATTCAGTAAGGTGCATGATTGTATCCAGTAATTTCTGTAATGACAGAAATTACAGATAGAAATGATTCGATCAAGAACCAATTAACTCAGGCGGATATCAGGTCTTGGACCCGATCCTGGGTTCGGTGCCAGCTTTGATGCGCGAAATATTGGCGGCATGGCGCCAGTACACAAGCAATGTCAGGACGATTCCCAGAATAAACGTCGACCCGTCACTCAAAACCATGACCCAGGTTGTAGACAGGGACGCTGCTGCAAGGGCCCCAAGCGACGAAATCCGCCAGATGGCAGCGGCCACCAGCCAAGTTATGCAGCAGGCAATGCCCACGCCCCAGTCAAGCGCTAGCCAGAGGCCCAGAAAGGTCGCGACACCCTTGCCACCTTTGAAGCCCAACCAGACTGGAAAACAGTGGCCCAGAAACGCGGCCAATGCGGCGACCTGTACGGCGTCTTCCCCGGCCATGGCACGGGCGAGCAAGACGGCAGCGGCCCCTTTCCCGGCGTCAAAGATCAGAGTCAGCGCGGCGGCGGCCTTGTTACCGGTGCGAAGTACATTGGTCGCCCCAATATTGCCCGACCCGATATCGCGCAGATTTCCCAGTCCCATCACCTTGGCGATGATCATGCCAAAGGGGATCGACCCCATCAGGTATCCAATCGCGGCCCAGAGGATCAGCTGGGTCATCGTACTGTCGATCAGGGGCATCAGGGTCTCCGGTATACTTCTTGGCCTGCCACAAAGGTTGCGGTGACCTTACCTTGCATCCTCTGGCCGTCAAATGGCGTATTCTGCGATTTGGATCTAAGCGTGAACCGGTCCAGCACAAAGGGCACATCCGGGTCGAACAGAACTAGGTCGGCCGGCGCGCCCTCAGACAAGCGACCGCTGTCCAGACCCAGTCGTTTAGCTGGGTTCAGAGCCATCGCGCGGAACAGAGTCGGCAAGTCCAGTTGATCAGAATGGTACAGGCGCAAAGCCGCAGGCAGCAAAGTCTCCAGCGCCACCGCGCCCGAGGCCGCCTCTTCAAACGGGAGGCGTTTGCTTTCTTCGTCCTGTGGCGTGTGCATGGAACTGATCGTGTCGATCAGACCTGCCCGCAACGCTTCGATGACAGCCTGCCGGTCATCTTCCGACCGCAGCGGAGGTTTGACCTTGAAGAAGGTGCGATAGTCGGCCACGTCCAGCTCATTCAGCGTCAGATGGTGGATCGAGGTGCCAGCAGTGATGTCCAGCCCGTTCCGCTTGGCCCGTTCCAGCGCGGGCAGGGCGCGGGCGGTGGTAATCTGATCGGCGTGATAGGCCGCACCGGTCATTTCCAGCAACGCAATGTCGCGGTCCAGCCCCATTCGCTCGGCCATTGGGGAAACGGCGGGCAATCCGCGCAAGGCGGCGAATTTGCCGCTGGTGGCGGCGGCGCCAGCGCTCAGCCCCGGTTCCTGAGGGTGGGCGATCACCAGCGCACCGCAGGATTTCGCATAGGTCAGCGCGCGGGTGAACACTTTGGTATCTGCAATAACATGATCACAGTCGGTAAAGGCGACGGCACCGGCATCCAGCAGAAATCCGATCTCGGTCATCTCGCGCCCCTCGCGCCCTTTGGTCAGGGCCGCCATGGGCAGCACGTTGACCGGGGCATCCGCCTGTGCGCGCCGGGTCGCAAATTCCAGCGTTTCCGGCGTGTCCACGGCGGGTAAGGTATCGGGGCGCGTCACGATCGTGGTCACACCCCCTGCCGCCGCCGCCAGGCCTGCGGATTTATAGCTTTCCTTGTGCCGCTCGCCCGGCTCGCAAACCTTGACGCCGAGATCGACGATGCCCGGTGCCAGGCAATGCCCGCCGCAGTCGATGACCTGCGCGTCAATCGACGGGGCCGCACCTTCGCCCTTGGCCACGATACGGCCATCAGCCACATGCACCCATCCCGGTGCGTCCGCGCCAGTTTCGGGGTCGATCAGGCGGGCGTTGGTGAAGATCAGATTGCTCATGCCATGGCCCTTTCAATAGCGGTTTTGGTAGCGGCGGGATCTGCCTGATACTTGATCAGGTGCTTGTCCCCGCCTTTTGTAACGATTTGAACAAAGCTACCCATGGTTTTGACAGCCTCGATCTGGTTCAGCGCCACTTTGCGCGGGCCAGGGCCGGTCAGAGTAGTGTCTGTCATTTCCCATGCGGCCGTCAGCTCTTCTGAGGCCAGATACCACGCACGAATGCCGATTGCAGCAAGGCCCGCAGGCGCGCCGGTCCACACATAGGGATTACCGATCAGCCAAAGGATGATCATGGCCCCTGCCATAGCCGCGGCTGCCATCCACGTGTTGGTGCGGATATAGGCCCCTTTGTCGGGTGGAAAAGTCACAGGATCAGCCATAGGGCACCTCCGATAACCAGAAGGATCAGCAGCACCAGAACCGCAGAGCCCATGCGACGCGGTCTGTCATTTTGCGGTGCGGATTGCGGCGCCGAATACGGTTTCGCGCTTTCCGTCTCAATCCGGCCACCTGCCCAGCTTGTTGCTTCTTCGGTGTAGAGGCCGATCAGGCGCAGCCTGCGGTCGGGGCGCAAAGCGGCTGCACGACCGCGAAATGCGGCGCTGCGGACCACCAGAACCCAGCCGTCAATCGCATCCAGCGCTGTGTGGTCCAGCTGATCTGCGGACACGTCGCAGCCCACGGTCAGATAGCCATAGAGGCCAAGGTCTTCGAGGTCCGAGACGGGAAAGACGTCAACCTGTTCGGGATCCAGCCCCGCTACCCCTAGAATCTGATCGGCGGCTCCGGGTTCGCGCAGAAACTTGGCCTCTTCCGGGCGCATGTCGAGTGCGAACAGGCGGATAACGCCGTGTTCATGGGATGTGACGACCAGATCGCTCATGCGGCCTCGCGCAGATTGCGGGCCAGCAGTTCCATCGCAGCCATGCGGACGGCGACACCCATCTCAACCTGCTCCTGAATGACCGAGCGGTTGATATCATCAGCTAGCGTTCCGTCAATCTCGACCCCGCGGTTCATTGGGCCGGGATGCATTACAATGGCATCGGGTTTGGCCTGCGCCAGTTTGGCGGCATCCAGCCCGTAGCGATGATAGTATTCACGTTCCGAGGGGATGAACCCGCCATCCATCCGCTCTCTCTGAAGGCGCAGCATCATCACGACATCGACGTCTTGAAGGCCTTCGTTCATATCGTCATAGATCTCGGCTCCAAACTCGGCAAATTGGCTGGGGACCAGCGTTGGCGGGCCGATCAGGCGAATGCGGTTTTCCATCTTGCCGAGCAGGATCAAGTTCGACCGCGCCACGCGGGAATGGGCGACGTCGCCGCAGATCGCGATGTTCAACCGGTGCAGGCGACCCTTGGCGCGGCGAATGGTCAACGCATCCAGCAGCGCCTGTGTCGGGTGCTCATGCCGCCCGTCGCCTGCGTTCAGTACGGCGCAATTCACCTTCTGCGCCAACAGATCAACCGCGCCGGAATGCGGGTGCCGCACCACCAGAAGGTCGGGATGCATTGCGTTCAGCGTCATCGCCGTGTCGATCAGCGTCTCACCCTTTTTGATCGAGCTGGCCTGCATTGCCATATTCATCACATCCGCACCCAGCCGCTTGCCTGCCAGTTCGAAACTGGCCTGCGTGCGGGTCGAGTTTTCAAAGAACATGTTGATTTGCGTCAGCCCCGCCAGCACATCCGAGTGCTTGTTCGGTTGCCGGTTCATCTCGACATAGGTCTCGGCCAGATCAAGAATGGCAGTAATATCGGATTGGGACAGGTGCTCGATGCCAAGAAGGTGACGATGGGCGAAACGCATGGGCGGACTCCTGTCTGACAATCGGCCCGCTTATAGAAAGCCGCGCCACGCAAGGCAACCTTGGGATCAAGGCGTTAGGGCAGTTTCTCACACCCACCCTCGGGCAAGCACTGTTCGCCGGGTTTGCACCATTTGCCATAGCCGCAGTCGATCGCCTTAACCGGCACACATCCTTGGTGGTTCGAACATTTGAATCCAGGGCGGCATTGTGATCCGGTTTTCTCGCACAAGAACCAACCGGGCTGTGCGCATCCTCCGCCTGGCAGGCAGGATGATCCGGCCGCACAGGTCAAGCCGTCGTCACAGGTGATGGGGCTGCCGCTGGTGGCTGAATCCGGGTCGAATTCGGGGGTGTTTCGCTGGCATTCCCCGCGCGCGTTGCAAAAGCTGTCGCCGGGGCAGTCCAGACGCGTGGTGCATGCGTTGGCTCCTTTGGGTGCGCAGCGCAACCCGCCTGCCACGCAGCGCTCGAACGGCCCGCAGCTGCGGCCGCCGCCGCAATAGGTGCCGCCCAGCGGGATGCAATGATTGTCGAAACTGCATCTTTGCCCACCGGAACAGCACCGACTGCCACAGGCGAACTGCCCCGCGCGGCACTGATCGTTTCGATCAAACAGCTGCGCCGAAATAGGCCCGCTGACCAAGGCCAGAAGCGCCCAAATTGAGAGGAATCGAAACAGGATCAGCATGATTGCCCCAATGGTCGGTGCGACCGAGCGCGCAATCAAGGGCAATTCGCTTTCCCTCGGTCAAAAGGAGGTTAGATTGAGTGTTATGGAATCGGCTTTGGACTTTCACACAGCGCGGGCTCTGCTGGACTGGCAGATTGAACTGGGCGCGACGGATGCGATCGGGGATATCCCGGTGAACCGCTATACGTTGCCCGACACAGCGCCCAAATCCAAAAAGCCCACAGCGGTACAAACGGCGCCGGAAAAGCCCAAGCCGGTCGATGCGTTGGCGATTGCCGATTCAGTCGCCAAGACAGCTGGTTCGCTGGACCAGTTGCGCGCTGCGATGGATGCGTTTGATCATTGCGAGTTGAAACGTGGCGCGCGCCAGTTGGTGTTTGCCGACGGGACGCCGGGTGCGCGGGTGATGATTATAGGCGAAGCTCCGGGCCGGGATGAAGATCGCGAGGGCAAGCCCTTTGTTGGCCGGGCCGGGCAGTTGCTGGACAGGATGTTGTCCGCGATTGAGCTGAACCGTGCCGAAAACGTCTATATCACCAATGTTCTGCCCTGGCGGCCCCCGCAGAACCGGGATCCCAAGCCCGAAGAGATCGGCATGATGAAGCCGTTTCTGGAGCGCCACGTCGCATTGGCCAAGCCCGAGGTTCTGGTCGTGATGGGCAATATCAGCTGTCAGGCGGTGCTGGGCAAACGCGGTATAACTCGGTTGCGCGGCCAGTGGGATCAGGCTTGGGGGCTGCCGGTCATCCCGATGTTTCACCCTGCTTACTTGCTGCGGCAACAGCCAATGAAACGGCAGGCCTGGGCAGATCTGTTGGAGTTGAAGGCCCGGTTGGAGGGCAAGTGATGCGCATCCTGGCCTTTTCCGACCTGCATATGGCGCGCAGCCGGGCGGTCGAATTGGTTGCCGCCAGCGCCGAGGCGGATCTGGTGATCGGTGCTGGTGATTTCTGCAATATGCGGCAAGGGCTGGATCAGGCGATGGAGATGCTTGCGGGCATTTCGGCCCCTCTGGTCCTAACCCCCGGCAATGCCGAAAGCGTCCAAGAGCTGACAGCGGCTGTGCCCGAAGGTGTCCACGTGCTGCACGGTACCGGGATGACTGTGGACGGGGTGCGCCTGTTTGGTCTGGGATATGGTGTGCCCGTGACGCCTTTTGGCGGTTGGTCCTGCGATCTGACCGAGGCCGAGGCCGCCGAGTTGCTGGATCGGTGCGACGCTGCCGATATTCTGATTACGCATTCTCCGCCCAAAGGGCATGGCGATGTCACGTCGATGGGCGGCGCCGTCGGTTCGGTCGCGGTGCGCGACGCGATCGAGCGGGTGCAGCCGCAGCTTTCTCTGCATGGCCATATCCATGACAGCTGGGGGTATCGCGGGGCAATCGGGCGCACCCAGGTGGCCAATCTGGGGCCCAGACCAAATTGGTTTGAGCTGCATTGATGATCGAAACTCTAACCCTTCTGGCGTTTATCCCGGCTGCGCTCGCTCTGAACCTCACACCCGGAGCTGATATGATGTTCTGCTTTGGGCAGGGCCTGCGCAAAGGCGCACGGCCCGCGCTCGCGGCCAGCGCCGGTATTTCTGCAGGGTCGATGGTGCATGTCCTGCTGGCTGGGCTTGGGTTTGGCGCGGCGGTATCCACGCTGCCCTGGCTGTTTGATGTGATCCGTTGGTTGGGGGTGGCCTATCTGCTGTATCTGGCCTGGCGTTCGATCAAAAACGGTGCTGCGCCGACCGAGGCACCGGCACATAGCGGGAAACTTGCGTTTCGTGATGGGCTGCTGGTCAATCTCACCAATCCAAAGGTCATCCTGTTCGTGCTGGCCTTCATCCCGCAATTTGTGGACCCGGCCTTGGGGCCAATCTTGCCGCAGTTCCTGACCCTTGGCCTTATCATCGCGCTGGGCGGCTTTGTGGTGAACGGGATGGTCGGCATGTTTGCCGGTGGCACGGGCCGAGTCTTGGTCTCGAACCCGCGTGCGTCGCGTTTCATGGGCTGGGTGACCGGAGGGATTTTTACGGCGCTCGCCATTCGGCTTGCGATTATGGAAAGGGCCTGACGTCATATGTCACGCATCGACGAAAGCAAAGAATTCATTCCAGTTCGGATCGCCGTCCTCACTGTCTCGGATACGCGGACGCTGCCCGAGGACAGATCGGGACAGACTTTGGTGGATCGGATTCAGGCGGCGGGCCATTGGGTCGCGGACCGCAAGATCCTTCCGGATGAGCGCGCCCAGATTGCAGAACAGCTGCGCGTGTGGATCGCAGATCCTGAAATAGATGCCGTCATCTCGACCGGGGGTACCGGCCTGACAGGGCGCGACGTTACAGTCGAGGCGCATCGGGATGTCTACGAGAAGGAAATCGACGCATTCGGCACGGTTTTTACAATCCTGTCGATGCAAAAGATCGGCACCTCTGCCGTCCAGTCGCGCGCCACAGGTGGCGTCGCCGGGGGCACCTATCTGTTTGCATTGCCCGGCAGCCCCGGTGCCTGCAAGGATGCCTGGGATGGAATATTGCTAAAACAGTTCGATTATCGTCACCGGCCCTGCAATTTCGTGGAAATTATGCCCAGATTGGACGAACATCTGCGACGGAAGTAAGATGGTTACACGTTCAAATGTGTATTACCGCTTTGTGGCTTGGCATTTTTCGGGGCAAAGCTACCTTCTGAAATGCCAGCCTGATGCGAACGGGGTGATAGTAAATGCGCTTTCTGAGGCAGAGCCTTGCCGGAGTTTTCCTGACGTCCTTGACGTTGGCACTCTTGTTTGTGGCGGTTCAGATGATCGCGGGTGCAGTGCAGGATGTTCTGACGCGCGAGGATGCCGCTCCGCAGGCGCGGGAGCGCATTTTTGCGGTTACTGTCCGGCATGCCGAAGTGGAAACCGTAACGCCTTATCTTGAAGCATTTGGCGAGGTGCAAAGCCGCCGCCGCCTGGAACTGCGTGCAGCGCTTGGTGGCCGTGTGATTTCCTTGTCCGAAGATTTCGAAGATGGCGGTGCTGTCACTGCAGGAGAGGTTCTGGTCGAGCTTGATCCGGCGGATGCACAATCGGCGCTGGATCGCGCCAAGTCGGACCTGCTGGATGCCCAGTTTGAGGAACGCGATGCCGAACGGTCGCTGCTGCTGGCGCAGGATGAGCTGAACTCGGCCGAGGCGCAGGCCGAATTGCGGGGCCGTGCCCTGCAGCGTCAAAAAGACTTGAAAAGCCGGGGAGTGGGCGCGGCGGCATCCGTGGAAGAGGCGGAACTGGCCGAGGCATCGGCACAGCAATCTGTTTTGGCCCGGAGGATCGCGCTGGCACAGGCGGAATCGCGCGTCGATCAGGCAACGACTTTGCTGGCCCGCGCCCGTATCGCGCTTGCCGCTGCCGAACGTGATTTGGAAGACATGACCATCCACGCTCGGTTTGGGGGAACATTGACCGACGTGACTTTGGTTGAGGGTCGCCTGGTGTCAGCCAACGAAAAACTGGCCGAATTGGTTGATCCTAAAGCACTTGAGGTGGCCTTTCGCGTCTCGACCGCGCAATTCGTGCGCCTGCTGGATGCTGAAGGGGATCTGATCAATTCCCCGGTCACTGTATCGCTAGAGGTCACAGGAGCAGATCTTGCGGCACAGGGCCGCATAAGCCGCGATAGCGGCTCGGCCGGAGAAGGGCAAACCGGTCGCCTGCTTTATGCCTTGCTCGAGGATACTTCGGGATTCAAGCCCGGTGATTTCGTGACAGTCTCGGTTCAGGAACAGCCGCTTGAGAACGTGGTGCGCCTGCCGTCCTCGGTTCTGGATTCAGCAGGGACGGTTCTGATTCTGGGCAAGGATGACCGGCTTGAGGTTCTACCAGTGCAGTTGATCCGCCGTCAGGGTGATGAGGTGCTGCTGCGCGGGCGGGGGTTGGAAAGTCGCGAGGTTGTCATTGGTCGAACGCCTCTGCTTGGGGCCGGTGTCCGGGTCAGGCCGCTGCGGGATGAGGCCAGCGCAGGGGGCCAGACGGATATGGTCGAGCTGTCCGAGGAACAGCGTGCCCAGCTGGTGGCGCAGGTCGAAGCCAGTGATGCATTGCCTCAAGATGTCAAAGCCCGCGTGCTGGGCCAACTGGGCGAAGCCAAGGTTCCCGCGTCGTTGGTGCGCAGCATCGAAAACCGAGCCGGAGGTTAGGCGCGATGATGCGCGAAATTCCCGGCGCGGCTGGGGGGATACTCAGCTATTTCACGCGCCACAGGACGGTCGCCAACCTGCTGCTGCTAGTTATGCTGGTGCTGGGCGCAGCTGCCATCCCGAATATGCGGGCGCAGTTCTTTCCCGATGTGATCCTTGAACGGGTGGATGTCAGCGTTAGCTGGGATGGAGCTGGCCCTGAAGATGTCGATAATGGCATCGTTCAGTTGTTGGAGCCGGCCCTTCTGGCCGTTGAAGGCGTATCCAGCACCTCTTCGACTTCGCGCGAGGGCACAGCCCAGATCCGGATGGAGTTCGAGCCGAACTGGGATATGTCTCGCGCGGTCGAAGAGGTCAGAACAGCGGTCGACAGTGTCACCAACCTGCCAGACGACGCTGATGAGCCGACCATCCGACGCGGTGCCTGGCGCGATCGCGTCACGGATGTTGTCGTCACCGGCCCTGTCGATCCTGAACAGCTGGCCAAGTTCACCGATGAGCTGATCAACCGTTTGTTCGCTGTTGGCGTGACCCGCACCACGATCCGGGGCCTCGCCGCGCCGCGCGTTGTAGTCGAGGTGCCCACAGCACAGCTGATCGCCAACGACATCACCCTATCCGAGATCGCCTTAGCCATCGCTGCCGAGGTCAACGCCAATCCGGCAGGGGATGTGACAGGGGCCAATGCGCGCATTCGCACGGGCACCGAAAAGCGCAGCCCGGAAGAGATCGAAGGGATTACGCTGCGCAATTTCACCGATGGCTCAAAGCTGTTGATCGGTGATGTGGCGCAGATCCGGATCGAGGGGGTTACCCGAAACCGCAGCTATTTTGTTGGCAAGAACCCGGCAATGTCCGTCCGTGTGGACCGGTCAAATCTGGGGGACGCGATTGAAATTCAACACACGGTCGAAGATGTCGTCTCGCAGATGCAAGCCAGCCTGCCCGAGGGCGTAAAGGCCGAGCTGATCCGGACACGGGCGCAAGCGATCACCGACCGGCTGGATATTCTGGTCGATAACGGGCTGGTTGGGCTGGGTCTTGTGGTCTGCCTTCTGTTTCTGTTTCTGAATGCGCGGATTGCCTTTTGGGTTGCCGCGGGTATTCCGGTGGCAATGTCGGCGGCGATTGCGTTCATGTATATTGGTGGCCTGTCGATCAACATGGTGTCGTTGTTCGGCTTGATTATCACTCTGGGTATTGTCGTGGATGACGCCATCGTTGTGGGTGAACATGCCGATTTTCGCGCGCGACGGCTGGGTGAGCCACCAATGGTGGCCGCCGAACGCGCCGCACGTCGCATGGCGATGCCGGTCTTTGCTGCGACGCTGACCACGGTTATTGCCTTTTTTGGCCTGACTGCGATTGGTGGACGTTTCGGAGAGTTAATCCGCGATATCCCCTTCACGGTGATAGCGGTATTGATCGCTTCGCTGATCGAATGCTTTCTGATCCTGCCCAACCATATGGCCCACGCGATTGCGCACTCTGCCAAGGAACATTGGTATGACCTGCCGAACCGTGTGGTGAACAAGGGGTTTCGCTGGGTGCGCGATACGCTGTTCCGACCGCTGATCGCCTGGGTAATCTGGGCACGCTATGTGGTGGTGTCGGCGATGATCGTCATTCTGGCCAGCCAGATTTCCCTGTTCATCCGCGGGGACGTGAACTGGCGGTTCTTCAATGCGCCCGAGCGTGGATCGGTTACAGGCAATTTTATCATGGCCGAGGGCGCAGGCCGCGCGGATACGTTGGCCATGATGCACCAACTACAGACCTCGGTAGAGGCGCTTGGCCAACGCTATGAAGAGCGGCACGGGCGCAACCCCATTGATTACGTGCTGGCCGAGATCGGGGGATCCGCGGGCCGTGCACTTTCGGCAGCGGATGGCAAGGACACGGATTTGCTGGGCGGGATTTCGATCGAGTTGATAGATGCCGACCTGCGCCCCTATTCGAGCTTCGAGTTTGTCGGAGAGTTGCAGGAAATGGCGCCAAGCCATCCCAAACTTGAGCTGCTCAGCTTCAGGGGCTGGCGGTCTGGTCCGGGAGGAGATGCGATTGACGTGCAGCTCTACGGCGCCGATGTGAACACGCTTAAAACGGCTTCCGAGGACTTGCAGGTCGCGCTTTCGAAATACCCTGAGGTTTCAGCGCTGGAAGACAATCTGGCCTATGACAAGGAAGAATACATTTTGGATCTGACCGCGCAGGGACAGGCGCTGGGCTTTCGGATCGAAACATTGGGCCGGGTGCTGCGGGACCGTCTGAACGGGATCGAGGCCGCGACCTTTCCTGATGGCCCGCGCAGTGCCGAGATCCGGGTTGAATTGCCTGAAGGAGAACTGACCGCCGATTTCCTGGAACGCACACTGATGCGCACGCCCGATGGAGTCTATGTCCCGTTGGCCGATATCGTTTCGGTTCAGCGTAAATCCGGATTCTCGACCGTGCGGCGTGAAAACGGGCTGCGGGTGATTTCGGTCTATGGCGATATCTCCGAGGATGATCCAACACGCGCGGCCGAGATCGCCCGTGCGATGAGCGAGGAAATTCTGCCCAATATCGCAGCCACACGTCAGGTCGAGTGGACCATGGCAGGTCTGAGCGAGCAGGAAGAAGAGTTTCTGTCCGAAGCCCGTACCGGTCTGATCCTGTGCCTGACGGGCATCTATCTGGTGCTGGCCTGGGTCTTTGCCAGTTGGACCCGACCATTGGTAGTGATGGCGATCATTCCGTTTGGTTTGGTCGGAACCATTTGGGGTCATTATATCTGGGAGGTTCCGCTCAGCATGTTCACGGTCGTTGGCCTGCTTGGGATGACCGGAATCATCATCAACGACTCGATTGTTCTGGTGACGACGATTGACGAGTATCAGCAGACTCGTGGGCTGGTGCCGTCCATCATCGAGGGGACATCGGACAGATTGCGGCCAGTAATGCTTACGACGCTGACCACGGTTCTGGGCCTGACCCCGCTATTGTACGAAGGATCGCAGCAGGCACAGTTCCTCAAACCGACCGTGATCACGCTGGTCTATGGGTTGGCGTTTGGTATGGTGCTGGTATTGCTGCTCGTTCCTGCCCTGCTGGGGATCCTGAACGATCTGTCGCGGCCTATGACGGCCATGCGTCGCGCAATTCGGGCGCCGGATCGTGTGGTGCAGGGGGCGCTTGTTGTCACCGGGTTTGCCTTGATGCTCTGGTTTGCGTTGACGATGATCTGGCCTGCGGTGACCGGGGCTCCACCGGGCCTTGTTTCGGGGCTTTATGCCGGGCCAGAGGGCCCCTCAATCCTGCGGATGGGGTTAGGAGCTTTTACTGCCGGCGCCATGGTGATTCTGGTGGTGAGCATTGTTTTGTCGGGCCTGTTGTACGCCCGTCTCAAAGGACGCACTGCCTAGCCCTGACGCAGGGCGGTTTCCAACAGGTTTGAGACTCGGTCGCTCATGGGCAGTGCGCCTTGTCGGATCAAGTCCAGTGGGAACCAGCGTGCATCCATTGCGTCATCCCCCGCAACCGGTTGCCCGGTCTGATACTGGCAGGCCACGCCAACCAACAGGTAATGAGACAGAACAGCGCCCTGGGCGTCACGGCGTAATAGGTCTAGATTATCCAGATAACGCAACGGTTCGGCGATGACCGAAGTTTCTTCGCGCAGTTCCCGCTGTGCCGCCTGAAGGACGGTTTCGCCCCATTCAACATGACCTCCGGGAAACCCCCATAGCCCCTTATCCGGTTGCTTGCTGCGCTGAACCAGAAGGACGTGCCCGTCATGAATGACGACCGCAAGCGCACCGATTTTCGGAGTTTGCATCATGGGGTCAGCCAGCGCTGCACCCCAGAATTTCCACCGCGTGATTGGCACCCAGAACAGTGATCCGGATCTTTGAGCGATCCAGCGCAAACGGACCGCCCGAGGCGTTGATCACCTCGGATGTGGCGACCAGAGTACCGCCCTGCCGCTTGGTGTCGGTTTGCGAGGCCCACAGCTCGGGGTTGCCGGGCTCGATCACGGCAACCTCGCGGCCACCGGCGGAAGGCATGGTGACGCGCGCCTCGATCTGCATTCCGTCAGATGTCGGGGTCAGGTGACAACGTGAGTTCGCTACTTGGGCCTCTTCGGCGGAATATGGGCGCTTGGCCAGTGCCGCCGCGATCGTCGGGTTGCGCTCTGCTTCGGCGTTCAGGGTGTGATCGAAGCCCAAACGTTCCGGGATACAGACGTCTTTGCAGACCCCCAGATCCACCGTGCCTTTCAGCCGCACGGGTTTGGCCGGGTTCTTCGGCGAAATCTCGACCGGCAGGACCATTTGATTTTCGTATCCAATCGACCGCAGGCCATTCTGGTCAAAGACATCCGGCGCGGGCCATGTGATCGACACGCTGCCGACATTGGTTGATCTTTTCCAGTCGAACTGTGGCGGAATACCCGCATCGCCCGGCGCCCGCCAATAGGTCTTCCAGCCGTCCTGCAGGGTCACCCGCAGCGCCCCAAGATAGGCTCCATTTGCTGTGCGCCCGCCGTCCAGGATATCCAATTCGGCCACCGAGCCGACCACTTGTGCAGATGCCGGTCCAATCGCGCTAACGGTCACGGCAAGGGCGGCTGCCAGAAATGTCTTGTGAATGTTCATACTCTATAAATGCGTGGTCTCGAGGCGAATTCCAAGTCACGTTCGGGTCACTCGAATGAAATCTAGCGAAATCGCCGCTGGTCCCTTGCCAATACCGGGACTGCGGGGGCATTGTTGATGGGAGCTCAGCAAGAGATGTCGTCTTATGGATCTGACCGGTAAACTGTTGATTGCGATGCCTGGGATGGGCGATCCGCGTTTCGATCATTCGGTTGTCTATATTTGCAGCCATGGCGACGATGGCGCGATGGGTCTGATCATCAACAAACCATCGGATTTACGCATAAAGACGCTGCTGGGTCAGTTGAACATCGCTTGCCGTATCCCGATCGTGGGTGAGCGTCTGGTGCATTTCGGCGGCCCGGTCGAGATGTCGCGCGGATTCGTCCTGCACAGCGCCGATTATGACGCGAACCTCCATTCCCTGCAGATTTCGGACGATTTCAGCATGACAGCAACGTTGGACGTGCTTGAAGACCTGGCCTCGGGGCAAGGGCCGCTGAATTCTATGCTGACGCTAGGGTATTCAGGCTGGGGACCCGGGCAGCTTGAGGATGAGATCGCGATGAACGGATGGCTCACAACCGATGCGGATTCGAAGCTGGTGTTCGATGTCCCCGATGATCAGAAATGGGAGGCGGCGCTGGCAACGCTGGGCGTCGATCCTCTGACTTTGTCGGCCAGCGCAGGGCGCGCCTGATCAACTGTCACGTGGCGCTGCGGCCCGGCGCAACCGGTCGTTGATAGCGGCACCCAATCCGTGGTCCGGAATAGGGGACACGGCAATCGGGCGTCCGGTGCTGTTGAGCTTGTGCAAAGCGGCAAACAGATTGGCCGCCGCCTCGGTCAGGTTGCCATCAGCGGACAGGTTCAGGTCGCATTCGACCGGCCCAAATCCCAAGAGAATCTCGTCACCATGTGTAGTCTGCGCGTGCAACCGGACCGCCACGTCCGGGGCGTAATGCGACAGCATCTGTCCGGGTGCTGTTAGCGTGTCGCCCGATTGGTGTAGATGCAATGCCGAGCCGAGAGCTGCCTCGATCTGGTCCAAAGCCACCCCTCCGGGGCGTAGCAGAGCAGGTTCTCCAGCGAGGCCGACAATGGTGGATTCCAGCCCGACACCACAGGGACCGTCATCCAGAATGGCAGCGATGCGCCCGTCCAGACCGGCGCGGACGTGCGCGGCTGTTGTCGGGCTGATCTGTCCCGAAGGGTTGGCCGAGGGCGCAGCGACCGGCCCGTCGAACATCTCGAGAATAGCCCGGGCAGAAGGATGCGCAGGCACCCGAACCGCCAATGTATCCAGCCCGGCAGTGACAAGCGACGATACACCGTGCCCTTCCCGCAGCGGCAGAACCAGAGTCAGCGGGCCGGGCCAGAACGCCTGTGCCAAAGCCTCGGCCTGATCTGACCATTCAACAAACCTGCGCGCGGACTCTACCGATGCGACATGCGCAATCAGAGGGTTGAAACTGGGCCGGCCCTTGGCGGCATAGATGCTGGCGACAGCCTCTCCGTTGCGGGCATCCCCACCCAGCCCATAGACCGTTTCAGTCGGGAAAGCGACCAGCTGTCCCTGCCTCAAAAGATCCGCAGCCTGAGCAATTCCCGCCGGGTCGGCTGACAGTTCGAGTGTACCGTTAGAGATCATTGTGAGTGACGCCGCGTTTTGATTGCTTGTAGCATAAGGATGGGTACGTAATCGTTCAAACCCAGATGAATAACGGCGAGTCAGCGGATTTCCAACCCCGGCGTCGCGGACCGTTCAAGACAGCCCCGAGGTAATATTATGCCCTATCGCGCACCAGTTGCAGATTACGAATTTCTGTTCCGTCATGCGGTTGATTTTGATCGTATTGCAGCGACCGACAAGTTCGCGGAAGCAAGCGAAGACGTCGTAAGCGCCATCCTGACCGAGGCTGGAAAACTCTGCGAAGAAGTCATGGCGCCGCTTCAGCGGAACGGAGACCTAGAGCCCGCGCGTCTGGAAAACGGCGTGTTGCGTACCTCGCCAGGATTTAGCGACGGTTGGAACGCTATTGCCGAGGGGGGCTGGATCGGCATGAGCGCTGATCCCGAATATGGCGGTATGGGGCTGCCGATGACCTTGACCACTGCCGTCAACGAGATGATGTCTGCGGCCTGCCTGTCACTGCAACTGGCGCCGCTGATGACGCAGGGCCAGATCGAAGCACTGGAGCACCACGCAAGTGATGAGCTGAAGAACCTATACCTGCCCAAAATGATCGCTGGTGAATGGTCGGGCACGATGAACCTGACCGAGCCTCAGGCCGGATCGGATGTGGGTGCGCTGACGTCGAAGGCAGAATCGAATGGAGATGGCACCTATTCGGTGTCTGGTCAGAAGATCTTCATTTCCTGGGGTGACAACGATTTTGCTGAAAACGTGTGCCATCTGGTGTTGGCACGCCTGCCCGATGCTGTTCCCGGAACCAAGGGAATATCGCTGTTTCTGGTGCCCAAATACCTGCCGGACGAGAATGGCAATCCGGGTGTGGCCAATGACCTGAAGGTGGTCTCGCTTGAACACAAGATGGGCCTGCATGGTTCGCCGACCTGCGTGATGCAGTATGACGGCGCCAAGGGCTGGCTTGTGGGCAAGGAACATGGCGGAATGGCCGCGATGTTCACCATGATGAACAACGCGCGACTGGGCGTTGGTGGACAGGGTATCGGTGCCGCCGAAGGCGCCTATCAGCATGCGCTGGAATATGCGCTTGAGCGAAAGCAGGGCAAAACGCCCTCGGGGACAATCATCGACCACGCCGATGTGCGCCGGATGTTGATGAGCATGCGTGCGGACACCTTTGCCGCCCGCGCGATCATGCTGGCCAACGCGGCTGCGATCGATATGGCCACAGCAACAGGCGACGCGGACTGGGTCTCGCGCGCGGCCTTGCTGACGCCGATAAACAAGGCCTTCGGTACCGAAACCGGTATGCGGGTTTCGGAAGAAGGCGTGCAGGTCCATGGCGGTATGGGCTTTATCGAGGAGACCGGCGCGGCACAGTTCTATCGCGACGTCCGTGTGACCGCGATTTACGAGGGCACCAACGGCATTCAGGCCATGGACCTTGTCGCACGCAAGATGATGGATGGCGGCGAAGCGGCGTCCCGTTTGCTGGACGAAATCGAGGATCACGCCGAACGTGCGCGTGGGTCGATGCCGGAACTGGCGGGTCCTGTCTGGGAGGCCACGGAAAGCCTGCGTGAAACGACCGAGTGGCTGATATCGCAGTCCGACATGAACACGCGATTTGCTGGCGCCGTGCCCTATCTGAAGGCATTCGCCCGCGTTCTGGGCGGTCACTATCACCTCAAGGCGGCCCTTGCCGAGCCAAACGGCACCCGTTTCAAGCTGGCACGCTTTTATATCAATGCGTTGTTGCCTGAGTTTTCGGGGCTTTTGGTTCAGGCGCAGAACGGTGCAGATGACGTCTTTGCTCTCAGCGCCGAGGAAATGGTAGCTGCCTGATGGACGGTGATACACATTTGACGATCCGCTATCCTTGGCCCGAGGCTCCGGCCCTGGGCGAGGCCGTTGAAATTGCCGAAGGCGTGCTTTGGATGCGGTTGCCGCTGCCTATGGCGCTGGATCACGTCAATATCTATGCGCTGGATGATGGCGACGGATGGACGGTGATCGACACTGGCATGTCCTCGAACAAGACGCGCCGTATTTGGGCGGACCTGATGGCGGGACCGCTGGGGGGCAAACCCGTGACGCGCGTGGTGGTGACCCATCACCATCCCGATCACGTTGGCAATGCCGGTTGGTTTCAATCTGAACACGGGGCCGAGCTGGTCACGTCGCGTACTGCATGGCTGTTTGCACGGATGCTGACGCTGGATGTGCAGGAAAACTGGCCGCAGGAAACGCTGGATTACTACCGAAGCGCCGGGATGGATGCCGATTTCCTTGCCAAAAGGATGACAGAACGGCCCTTCAATTTCTGCGACACGGTCTATCCGATGCCGCTGGGCTTTACCCGGATCAAACAGGGCAGTGTCATTCGTATGGGTGGGCGCGACTGGGATGTTCATATGGGCAATGGCCACGCTCCCGAACATGCAACTTTTTGGAGCCGTGACGATAATCTGGTGATCACGGGCGACCAGGTTCTCAGCTCGATCAGCCCCAATCTGGGCGTCTATGTTACCGAGCCCATGGCGGATCCAGTGGCGGAGTGGATGGAAGCCTGCGAGCGCCTGCAAGACCTGGCGCGCCCGGATCATCTGGCGCTGGGCGGGCATAAACTGCCCTTTACCGGCCTGCCGGTCAGGATGAGGCAGTTGATCGACAACCACCACAGCGCGCTGGACCGTCTGCAGAATTATCTGGATCAGCCCAAAACCGCTGCTGAATGCTTTGTGCCCTTGTTCAAACGCCAGATCGGTGAAGGAGAGTATGGGCTTGCTCTGGTCGAAGCAGTTGCACATCTGAACCATCTCCACCACATTGGTGCTGTTACCCGAACGCGGCGCGCGGACGGGGCGTGGGAGTTTCAGCGCAAAGGGTAGAAGGCATGGACAAGATCGAAACCTCAGCCGAGGCAGCGGAATCAGCAGCATTGCCCCGATGTTACGAGGTGCATGCCAACCCGGATACGAAATCCGGCGCCAAGGATCTGCCCGGCCAGTTGCAAAAGCCCGTAGCCACCAAAAGCTCGGCGCAATGGGCCTATGAACGGTTGATCCTGTATATCCAGAATTTCGAGAATACGCTGGATGCGGATCATGAGGTCGCCATGGGATTTACTGGCGGCGATGCCGGGGTAATGCGGATCGAAGGAATGGGCTATTTCGACCCTGATATCATCACTTTTTACGGCGCAGATGGGTCCGGGGCGCGAACCCAACTCGTGCAGCATGTCAGCCAGTTGAATGTGATGCTGCGAGCGCTGCCCAAGTCGGTCGAGGATAAGCCCGCCAATCGCATCGGATTCCGGCTGGCGGCTGATCTCGAAGAAAACTGATAGCCTGACTTGCAATTCACGTCTGCGCAGCCTTGAATGAATCAATCATTTGGGGGGCGCAACGTGGCCACTTTCTCTGCCGTTACAAAAGCATACAAGGGCGCGTGGGCACGCCGCCGGGTCTTTGTGCCGATCTATGTCGCCGTGCGCCTGTTGCTGATTGCGCTGATTGCGCCGGGCGTGGCGATTGCGGTGAACCTAGCAGTTTCGCTCTCCAGCCAGACCGCCCTGACGGATCAGGATATTGCCGCGTTCATCCTGTCTCCGCTGGGGTTTGCGGTCGCAATCGCAATGCTCAGCCTGTTCCTGCTGGCCGAGGTCTTTGTCTTCTCGGTCATGGCCGGGTCGCTGAGGATGGGCGAAAGCGATCCGTGGCGCGCGGGGAGCGCGGCGATCAAGTTGATCCTGTCGCGCCTGCCTGCGCTGTTTGGATTTGCTGCACGCCTGGTTCTGCGGATCATCCTGTTGATCCTGCCTTTCGCCGCTATCGCTGCTCTGATCGCCTGGTGGACGCTGACCGAGTATGACATCAACTATTACCTGACCTTCCATCCGCCGTCTTTCTGGATCGCCGTTGCGCTGATCGGAGCTGTGGTGCTGGTCATGGCATGGGTGCTGATCCGAAAGCTGTCCGCATGGGCGCTGGGACTGCATCTGGTTCTGTTCGAAAACCTGCCACCGGCTGATGCTTTCCAGGTCAGCGCGGATCGGATGGAGGGCAAGCGCGGGCGGCTCAAGATCGCACTGGTGTTCTGGCTGGGGCTGAGGGCAGTTCTTGCCGCGCTGATCGCTTGGGGCGCGGGATCATTATTCGCGTTGGTGCCCCTGCAGGGGGCAGAGCATCTGCGGCTGGCGCTAGTTTACAGCCTTCTGGTCGCCGGGCTCTGGTCGTTGGCCGGGCTGGTTTTGGCAGCCACCGCGCTGGGAGCACTGGCGGTTTTGCTGGACGGTTTTTTCGAGATCCGGACCTCTGAACCACCACATCCCGCGCCAGGCAATCTGCGCATTGGTCTGCTGAGTGCTGTTGGCATTGCGGCGGTGGCGGTATTGGTCGGGCTCTGGTTCGGTCAATCCCTGCTGGAACGCGTTCAGGCCCCTGACAGGGCCGAGGTGATCGGCCACCGTGGTGCCGCTGCGTTACGGCCGGAAAACACCATGGCCTCGGTTCTGAAGGCGATTGAGGACGGGGCGGACTGGGTTGAAATCGACGTGCAGGAAACGGCGGATGATGAGATAATCGTCGCCCATGATAGCGATTTCATGAAGCTGGCCGGGGTGAACCTGAAGGTCTGGGATGCCACGATGGAAGACGTGGCCGAGATCGATATCGGCAGTTGGTTTGGCCCGGAATACGCAGATGAACGCACGCCAACACTGCGCTACGTACTGGCTGCGGCCAAAGGCAGGGCCAAGGTGATCATCGAGTTGAAATATTACGGTCATGACGTCGATCTGGAAAACCGCGTTGCGGCCTTGGTCGAGGAATTCGGCATGGAGGATGACATCGCCACCATGTCGTTGAAATATCCAACTGTGCAAAAGATGAAGGCACTGCGCCCTGAATGGCGAGCGGGGGTTTTGGCGGCAACCGCTGTGGGCGATCTGTCGGGTCTCGAAGGGGATTTTGTGGCTGTCAACGCCGCCATGGCCACGCCGGGGCTGGTACGTTCGGTGCAGGCCGCGGGCAAGGATATCTATGTCTGGACGGTGAATGACCCGTTGCAAATGTCGGCCATGGCCTCGATGGGGGTGGATGGGCTGATCACGGACCGACCGGCAATGGCCAAAGAAGTCTTGCGTATCCGCGCTGAAATGGGGCCGGCAGAACGTCTGATGCTGTGGCTGGCAACGGTGCTCGGCATGGCCGTTGATACCGATGCGATGCGCGATGAAAGCCCGTAATCTGGCCGTTTCTCTGGCGCTGATCGCGGCGCCAGTCGGGGCGCAGGACTTTATGCGCAGTCTTGAGATGCCCGCCCATCGCGCGCTGATCGCACAGCGGAGCGCTGCGGAATTGACGCCATTTGAAACGGATGGCTGCTCGGGCGGGTTGTCAGCCAGTTGGCGCTTTGTGGCCGACACGTTTCCCAGCTTTCAAGCCCTGTTCGAGGCGCATCCCCCATGGGAGAGTTGCTGTGTCAGCCATGATCGGGCCTATCACCACGCGGGCGGAGGCCTGCGCCCCGAAGACAGTTATGACGCGCGCCTGTCAGCCGATGACAGCCTGAGAGCCTGCGTGCGGCAACACGGGGATGAGAACGCCGAAATTTACGCCGAACGCTATGACATGACTTCGGATCAGATACGATCCGCCCATGCCATAACCGCCGAGGCCATGTATGGCGCGGTGCGATTGGGCGGGGCGCCCTGTTCGGGCCTGCCCTGGCGGTGGGGGTTCGGATATCGCGGGTGTTCGGTCTTTGATTCCGTGTCACCTGCGCCCGAATGACGTGGTGACAGGCCCGGGATTTTCGACTATCCAACGTATCAAACACGCGAATTAGGATTCTGAAAATCATGGCTGAACATAAGCACGGCGAAATGGACATCACCGTTCAAACCAAAACCTTCAACGGTTTCGTAAAAGCGACCACATGGTGCGTGGTGGCGATTGCTTTCCTTTGCCTGTTTCTGGCGGTTTTCGCCGCTTAATCCCGGGCGAGGCTGACCGCCGTGATCAGATTTGTGATTGCCTGCCTGCTGGCAGCAACAGTGGCTGGCTGCGCCGGTTCGCAGCGTCCGCAGGCCGATCAGACCGAAGTTGTGGCCCGTTCCTATCGTGATCCGGGACCATCAACACTGACGCTCTATACCATGATCAGCACCCGGACCGGTTCGGGGGCGCATACCTCGCTGATGATAAGCGGCAGCGAGAGGGTAATCTTTGACCCCGCCGGATCGTTTCGCGCCGATGTAGTGCCGATCCGGAACGATGTTCTGTATGGCATCACGCCGAATGTCGAACGCGCTTATCGCAGCAGCCACGCGCGCGAAACGCATTATGCGCGTATCCAGACGATTCAGGTGACACCACAGCAGGCCGAAATTGCCCTGCAACTGGCCAAGCAGATGGGCCCTGTATCCGAAGCGTTTTGCGCCAACTCGACCTCGCAGCTTTTGCAGCAGGTGCCGGGTTTCGAGCAGATCAATACGACCTTCTACCCGGTCAAGCTGTCCGATCAGTTCGGTGAACTCCCCGGCGTCGTGACCACCGAATACCGCGAGAATGACGATGCTGACCTGCAGGCCGGTTTGGCCTCGAACAATGCGCGCCTGAACCAGTTGGAAGCGGCCTCAACCCAATAGGTACAGCAAGCCATAGAGCGTGCCCGCCCCGGCAAAGATGGCAATGACCACGTTTTTTGTGATGACACCAACCGCCAAAGCAACCGCTGCGGCGGCCATGCGCGGCACGTCGGGCTGACCATCCGTTGCGGTTGGCCAGACCACCAGCGGCGCAATCAGGGCCGGGACGATGGCAACGGCGGTATAGCGCAGATGGCGTAACAACCAGGGTGGCATCGGGCGGTCTCCGACGATGCCTATAAAGGTAAAGCGTAGGGCAAAGCTGCCAATCGCCAAGCCAACGATAATGCTCCACATGGTCACCGGATCAATCTGTGTCATGGCCTATTCCGCTCTAACATCAATTCGGCCTGCGCCCCTGCGATCATCCCGGCGGTCCCGGCGATCAGCAGGCCCAGGTTGAACGGCACGCCTACGGTCAACAGAGCAACGGTTATGGCGACTAAGGCGGCGATGACATGGGCAAGCGTCCTCATCATCGGCCCGATCATTGCCAGGAATGTGATCGGAAGTGCAAAATCCAGCGCCCAGCTTTCTGGAATCTGTGCGCCCAAAACTGCGCCCAGATAAGTTGCCAAAATCCAAAGCGGCGTGATCGGTGTGACCGAGCCAAAGAAATAGGCCATGCGCTGCGGCACGGTCATATCGGGCTCTTTTTCGAACTGTACAATGGAGCAGGCATAGGACTGATCGACCGTCAGATAGGCGGCGCAGGCCCGTTGCCACAGGGGGGCCGCCCCAAGATAAGGTGTCAGTGAGGCCGAATACATTGCCACGCGTAGGTTTACCGCCAGGGCCGATGCCAGAACGATCAGGCTGGGTGTGTTGTCCTGCAACAGCTGCAGGGCGGTGAACTGGGCCGCCCCGGCAAAGACAGCCGCCGAAAAGGCGATTGTCTGGATAATATCCAGCCCAGCCTCGGTCGCAAATACGCCGAAAAGGGTGCCGAACGGAATTGCCACAAAGATAAACGGCGCTCCATCACGAAAACCCTTCCAGAAGTATGACTTGGATGTGGTGTAAGCCATGGCAAATTCCTATGGTATCGCCAACAGCAGTAGCGATCTTGGGAAAGGGTTGCAATTGGCCACGAAACGGGATGCCACCGACTACATCATCGCCCCTGATCCTGGCGCGGTCCGCCTGACCCGTGCGGTCGAAGGCATCGACCAGAATGGCGCGGTCAGCCGGATCTCGGTTGTCGAGGAACGCCCCCTGACGATTTTCCTCAACGCGCAGGAAATCGTGACTGCAATGACAATCGGCGATTACCCTGAATATCTGGCGCTGGGGTTCCTGCGCAATCAGGGGATGCTGTTAGCCGATGATGACATTACCGGCGTGGATTACGATGACGATCTGGAAACCGTGGTGGTGCGCACCGCGCGCGAAACCTCATATGAGGACAAGCTGAAGAAAAAGACCCGAACCAGCGGCTGCGCGGTCGGCACTGTGTTTGGTGACATGATGGAAGGGCTGGAGGACGTGCGCCTGCCGCAGGTTCAGGTCCGCACCTCATGGCTGTATGATCTGGCAGCCAAAATCAACCGAACCCCTTCATTGTATCTTGAGGCTGGTGCAATTCACGGCACGGTCCTGTGTCGGGAAAACCGGCCGTTGGTCTATATGGAGGACGTGGGCCGCCACAACGCGGTCGACAAGATTGCAGGCTGGATGCTGTCCGAAAGTGTAGGGGCCGAAGATAAGATCCTCTACACCACAGGTCGTTTGACCTCGGAAATGGTGATCAAGACCGCGATGATGGGCATCCCGGTGCTGGCGTCACGGTCAGGCTTCACCGCCTGGGGTGTCGAAATCGCGCGTGAGGTTGGCCTGACCCTGATCGGCCGCATGCGGGGGCAGCGGTTCGTGTGTCTTGCGGGCGAGGACCGGTTGGTGCGCGACGTCGACCCGTCGACAGTGGCGGTCGAAGATAAAAAGCATAGACGGAAGAGTGCGGAATGATTTTGGAAGTCTTTGGTTTATCTATTTTATTCGTCGCGACATTGGGCTTGCTGCCATTGATGGTCTATGTGTTCTGGCTCCTTGAGCGGTCGAAACGCGCGATCATTGAGGGTATGGCGCAATTGGACGTCAACCTGCGTAACCGTCTGGGGTGGGCGCCAGAGGAATACATCAGCATTTGGAACATCGCTGCCCCCTTTCGGCTTGGTTGGCAGGCATGGGGGGAGTTGTCTCAAAAACAAGCACTCGTGCTTCAGCGGGTTTTGATGCACGGTCTGCCAGAGTTTGCCAGGATACCAGATGAGGTCAGAAAGGCGGTGCGCACGTATCGGTGCTGTTTTGCTCTTATCTTTGCTGTTGGGGCCGTCTTAGTGTTTTTGCCAGCCCACTATAGCCTGAGTCACAAGGCGGCCGAATTGACGGGGTGGCCTGCAATTATTTGGTTTACAGCATTCGGATTGGCCGTCTGTCCATTGCTTTTCCTGCCCACCCAGAAATTCAGGAAATGGCCCGCGCTTGAGGAGATCAAATGACCCGCCCCCTCGGCATCATCCTCGCAGGAGGCCTTGCCACTCGGATGGGTGGTGGCGACAAAGGCTTGCTGACCGTCGGTGGGCAGAGCCTGCTGTCTCATGTCATTGACCGGTTTGGCCCGCAGGTGGTCGGTCTGGCGCTGAATGCCAATGGTGATCCCGAACGGTTCGCCGAACTGAACCTACCTGTTCTGCCCGACACGATTGAAGGTTTCGCCGGGCCTCTGGCGGGTGTGCTGGCGGGGCTCGATTGGGCAGCAGAACAGGGCGCCGACAGTATCGTCACCGCCGCTGCCGACACGCCGTTTTTTCCGCGCGATCTTGCGGCGCGCCTAATGGATGCTGCTCAAGGACAAACCCATCCGCTGGTGCTGGCGACTACGCCTCGAACCGGGGATGAAGCACTGAAATCCGGCGGCGGCAAACGGGTCAACCGGCATCCGACATTTGGCCTCTGGCCTGTCGCGTTGCGAGATGATTTGCGGGACGCCTTGAATGACGGGCTGCGCAAGGTTGTGCTGTGGACCGATAAACATGATGGGCGTGAGGCGCTGTTTCCGGCTGAGCCGTTTGACCCCTTCTTCAATGTCAACACGCCCGACGATCTGGCGCGGGCGCAAAAGCTGCTGGAGCAGGCATGAAGGTCTATGGCGTCACCGGCTGGAAAAACGCGGGCAAGACCGGCCTGATGGAGCGTTTGGTGGCCGAGATCACCGCGCGTGGCTTTTCGGTTTCGACCGTCAAACATGCCCATCACGCCGTCGATGTCGACCAGCCCGGCACGGACAGTTTCCGCCATCGAGAAGCCGGTGCGTCCGAGGTGCTGTTGGCGTCCGGCAAGCGCATTGCGATGATGCAGGAACTGCGCGGCGCACCCGAGCCGCCTCTCTCTGATCTGCTGGCACGCTTGGCTCCGGTTGATCTTGTGCTGATCGAGGGGTTCAAACGCGAAGCCCACCCCAAGGTCGAGGCGTATCGGGTAGCCGCAGGAAATCCGTTGATTGCGGCCGAGAACGAAACTGTGCGCGCGGTTGCCAGTGACACAGAGCTGAACTTCGACCGTCCGGTTTTTGATCTGGACGACACCGCAGCCATCGCAGGGTTCATTCTGCAAGAGGTAGGATTATGAGCAAACCGGACATTGCCCCACCGCCCCTGCGCAACGATTGTTTTGCCTTGCCTGCGGGCGTGAGCTGGACGCCGGTTGACGAGGCGTTGGCCCTGCTGCGCGACCGCCTTTCGGTCGTGATGGGGGCTGAAACCGTTCCGTTGGCACAAGCCGCAGGTCGGATTTTGGCCGCCGATGTATATGCCCAACGATCGAACCCGCCGCAGGCAAATACGGCGGTAGATGGCTATGGCTTTGCCGGTCCGGTTCCGGATGGGCCGCAGGTGATGCCGCTGCAAGACGGGCGTGCGGCGGCTGGTGTTCCCTTTGATGGTCAGCTTGCGCCCGGCCACGCCATACGGATTCTGACTGGTGCGGCCCTGCCCGATGGGGTGGACACCGTTATTCTGGAAGAGGACGTGACAGTTCAGGATGGGTATATCGCCTTTCGCGGCCCCCTGAAACAGGGTGCCAATACCCGCAATGCGGGCGAAGATGTGGTTGGAGGTGATCTGGCTTTGCCCGCTGGACGCCGGTTGACACCTGCCGATCTGGCCCTTCTCTCCGCGACGGGTGCTGGTGATCTGCTGGTTCGCAAAGCTCTGCGGGTGGCCGTCCTGTCAACGGGGGATGAGCTGGTCGAGGCCGGCGAGGTTGCTGAGCCAAGGCAAATCTACGATGCCAATCGCCCAATGTTGCTGGCTCTGATCCAGCGGATGGGATTCCAGCCACTGGATATGGGCCGCGTTGCCGATGATCGTGAAACCCTGCGCGAGCGGCTGAACGAAGCTGCGAAAGAGGCGGATGTTGTTCTGACTAGCGGCGGCGCGTCGGCAGGGGACGAAGATCATGTCTCCGCTCTGTTGCGGCAGGCCGGAGCGATGCAGGAATGGCGTATTGCCCTGAAACCGGGGCGACCTCTGGCTTTGGGGATTTGGGATGGAGTGCCGGTTTTCGGACTGCCCGGCAATCCAGTAGCGGCATTGGTCTGCACCCTAATCTTTGCCCGCCCGGCGCTGGGCCTGATGGCTGGCGAGGGCTGGCGGGACCCGCGGGGGTTCGATCTGCCTGCCGCCTTTGATAAGCGCAAGAAACCCGGGCGGCGGGAATATCTGCGGGCCCGTATCCGAGACGGAAAAGCCGAAGTTTTCAACTCGGAAGGGTCCGGGCGGATCAGCGGGCTAAGCTGGGCCGAAGGGCTGGTCGAGATCGAAGACGGCGCGCGCCACATCCAACCGGGTGATCTTGTCCGGTTCATCCCCTATGGAAGTTTCGGAATCTAGTCGAAGGTTCCGGCCACACGCCCCAGCAACATGAAGGCCCGCGCGGTTCTTGTATCACCCAAAGCGGTCAGCTCTGCATCGCTGGCACGGGGTTCAAACTCGATGATCATGTGATCGAACCGGCGTAGAAAGTGATGGGCGGCGTCCCGGAAAATGGGATCCTGCTTCATCCGGGCCGAAGTCAGCGCCAGCGAGGAGCGGTCGCGAATGCCGCCCAAGGCCGCGACAGCCCGTCCGCGCCCACCCTGCGCAAATTGCCGCCAGATCTCGGGGCGGGCCATGTCAGGGCGCAGGTCATCCATATAGATGCCCTCTTGGCTAAGCAGAGTCAGCACGTCCTGAGAGGCCTGTACAAGCTTGGCTGTCTTGCGGTCCTTGAGCGCCAGCCGTAGGGCATCAAAGCCTTCGGTATCTTCCTGTGTTTCCGGAAAATTCAGCGCACGGATAAAGATGTCGGTGCCAAGCGGGGGCACGATATCCCCAGCTTGTGTACCCAGTTCCAGCGAAGTCTGATCGCCGTTCCCCACGGCTGTCGGTTGCTGTGCGGGTTCCCTGCGCTTGGTTGAAAACGTGGCCAGCGCGCTTTCGGCTTTCTTGGCCGTTTCCGCGATCTGATCCAGCTTTTTGGATACGGCTGGCTCATAGGTGCTGGAAGATCGCTGTTGCTGAGCGATATATGCGTTTCGGATGGCGTCAATCGAGGTTTGTAGTCGTGCGCTTTCCTCGCGCATGATCCGGCTGGCGCGCATGGCCATTGCCGCGACCCAGATCATCGCTACCGGCATGAAGACCGCCAGCAAGGTCACGACAAAGCCTCCGCCGTCGACCTCGTCGGGCAGCACCAGAAAAACAACCGAGACGATCAGCCAGATCACGCTGAGGGCGACGGCTGCAATTTCGATCTCGGTTATCGAAGGCTTGGTTGGCCTATCATATATGCCCAGTGAGGTTGGCCGATTGGCTTCCTGCTCTGGCGTGGGCTCGGACATTGGGAACGCTCCGGGGCTCAGGCGTAGGTGATACTCAGGACTTCATAAGAACGTACACCGCCAGGTGTGCGTACTTCGACACTGTCGCCTTCGTCCTTTCCAATCAGGGCGCGGGCAATAGGGGATTTGATGTTCAGCAGGCCGGCTTCGATATTGGCCTCATATTCCCCTACAATCTGCCAGGTCTTTTCCTCGTCAGTGTCTTCGTCAACAAGCGTGACCTTGGCGCCAAATTTGATAGCACCGGACAGTTTGGCAGGGTCGATCACATCGGTCAGTGAAAGGATGCCTTCCAACTCTTTGATGCGGCCTTCGATAAAACCCTGCTTTTCCCGGGCCGAATGATATTCGGCGTTTTCTTTCAGGTCACCCAGTTCCCTGGCCGAGGCGATGGCTTCGATAATAGCTGGCCGCTCGACGGATTTTAGGTTCTTGAGTTCGGCCTGAAGCGCAGCATTGCCCGCAGGCGTCATGGGAATTTTTTCCATATTCTTGTCGTCCACGCTGAAATTGTAACGCCCCGCCGCATGGAACCAGCGTCGGGGCGATTTGATGGGTTGGCAAATACCTGACCCAAATGATGCGTGAAATGCAAGAGGTCAAAGAAGACAGCAAGCTGGATTTGCGACTTAACGCCGTTGGATTGGGCGCCGTGGGCACCTGTTACGCTGTCCAAACAGCTGACCGCGCTGCCTTTTCCAGGTGGTTGAGGCCATCCAGAGTGTTTCAAGCATATTGTACCACCTCAAACTCGATGCCGTTCTCATCATCGAAATAGAACCGCCTGCCGGGCTCGTAATCTGCATGCGACTTGGGGGTGAAACCTGCTTTGACCACCTTGTCTTCGGTTGCGTCGATGTCTTCGACCAGAACGCCGACATGATTCAGCCCCCCGATGATGTCATAGCTGCTTTCACCCGAGGGTTTGGGATCGCTGGGTGCATAAAGCGCCAGGTAGGTATGTGCGCTACCGACATGCACGGTATAGCCACCCGCGATTGCAGGGCCTTCCCAGCGGGTTTTCCAACCGAAGACGTCCTGCATCCATTTTGCCGAAGCTTGCGGGTCGCGGACGGTGAAATTGGTGTGTTCAAGTGTCGCCATCATGGGATCTCCTATTCAATTTGAGGCTTGTCCCGACTCACCGTAATTTCTAAACCTAACTTTAGGTCAAGGAATTTTTTGAGGGCGAGATGGCGATTTCAGAGGGGCTGGCAATAGGCGCTTTGGCCCAGCGCACCGGGCTGGCGGTTTCAGCGATCCGATATTACGAGGCGCAGGGTCTGATCGCCCCATGGCGCAATGCGGGTGGGCAGAGGCGATATCAGCGCGCCGACATAAGACGGTTGAGTTTTGTGATGATAGCGCAGCAATTCGGACTAACCCTGCCCGAAATCCGAGAAGTCCTGTCCGGCTTGCCCGGAAATCGTACACCAACGCCGCAGGATTGGAAAAACATCAGCAAGGATCTGCGGTCGCATCTGGATCAGCGAATCGATACGTTGATGCGCCTGCGTGACAATCTGGACGGATGCATTGGCTGTGGGTGCCTTAGTTTGCCCAAATGTGCTCTTTACAATCCTGATGACCGTGCCAAATCCAAGGGAAGTGGCCCCAGATACCTGATGGGTGACACTCCGGACACGTGATCTGCCGCATAGCGGCATAGTTACGCCGTGTTTCGATTGACCTGTGGCTTTCCCAGCATGTAATCAGCCGTGAAACAAAATTGCGCCGACCGTGCGTTAGATGCGCCAATTCGGAAAGTTAGCGAAGGAGCCCGCAATGGCCGAGATTGAACGCGAAGCGATGGAATATGACGTGGTGATCGTGGGCGCCGGCCCCGCGGGACTGTCGGCGGCCATCCGTCTGAAACAGCTGGATGCCGATTTGAACGTCGTCGTTCTGGAAAAGGGCTCGGAGGTGGGTGCGCATATCTTGTCAGGTGCGGTGCTGGACCCGTGCGGCCTGGATGCGCTGATACCGGACTGGAAGGAAAAAGGTGCGCCGCTGAACACGCCGGTCACCGAAGATAACTTCTATATGCTGGGTGAGGCCGGAAAAATCCGCATTCCGAACTTCCCGATGCCGCCGCTGATGAACAACCACGGCAACTATATCGTGTCGATGGGCAATGTCTGCCGCTGGATGGCTGAACAGGCCGAAGAGCTGGGCGTGGAAATCTTCCCCGGCATGGCCTGTTCCGAGCTGGTCTATGGCGACAATGGCGAAGTCAAAGGCGTTGTTGCCGGTATCTTCGGCCTTGAGGCCGATGGCTCCTACGGCCCGAACACCGAGCCGGGCATGGAGCTGCACGGCAAATATGTCTTCTTGTCCGAAGGTGTGCGCGGGTCGCTGTCCAAGGAAGTGATCGCGAAATACGATCTGCAAGCCGGAAAAGAAGTCCAGAAATACGGCGTCGGCATGAAAGAGATCTGGGAGATCGACCCGGCCAAGCACAAGGAAGGCACCGTCACCCATACGATGGGCTGGCCCCTGGGCAGCAACGCGGGCGGCGGGTCGTTCATCTATCACCTGGAAAACAATCAGGTCTATGTCGGGTTTGTGGTTCACCTGAATTACAAGAACCCGCACCTGTACCCCTATATGGAATTCCAGCGCTTTAAGCATCATCCGATGGTGGCCGAGCTGCTGAAAGGCGGCAAGCGCGTGGCTTATGGCGCTCGTGCGATTACTGAGGGTGGATATCAATCGATGCCCAAGCTGGTCGCGCCAGGCGTGGCGCTGCTGGGCTGTTCGGCGGGCATGGTCAATGTGCCGCGCATCAAGGGCAACCACAACGCGATGCTGTCCGGCAAAGCTGCGGCCGAGGCGGCATTTGATGCCATCAAAGCCGAGCGTTCGGGCGATGAATTGACTGTCTATGAAGCAGATGTTCGCGAAGGTGCCATCGGAAAAGACCTCAAGAAAGTGCGCAATGTCAAACCGATGTGGTCAAAGTGGGGTCTGATGCCCTCGCTGGCGCTGGGCGGTTTGGACATGTGGACAAACACTCTGGGCTTTTCGCTGTTTGGCACTCTGGGCCACGGCAAGAACGACGCGGAATCGACTGAAGAAGCCAGTAAACATAAACCGATCGACTATCCAAAGCCGGATGGCACGCTGTCCTTCGACCGCCTGACCAACGTCTCGTTCGCGATGACGAACCACGAGGAAAGTCAGCCTTGCCATCTAAAACTGTCGGACCCGGCGATTCCGGTCAGTGTCAATCTGCCCGAATTCGACGAACCGGCGCAGCGCTATTGCCCGGCGGGCGTGTATGAGATGGTCGAGGATGAAAATGGTCCGCGATTCGTGATCAACTTTCAGAACTGCGTTCACTGCAAGACCTGCGACATCAAAGATCCCAGCCAGAATATCACCTGGACCACGCCACAGGGAGGGGATGGTCCGAACTATCCCAATATGTAAGCGAAAAATGGGCAATGGCGGCGTCGTGAAGGCTCTGCCATTGCCTCTTTCTGGTCAAAGCCCTAGCTTATTGCGCAACCGACAATCGCAAGGCAGGAATTTGGTGACTTTTCTCATTCGTCGCACAGCGCTAGCTGTGCTGTTTACCACGTCATTCGCCATTCCGGCTTATGCCGACACTGGGTTCGGTGCGTATCTTGCCGGGCGTCAGGCGATTTTTCAGGACGACTATACGGCGGCTGAGAAATACTTTGCGCAAGCATTGCGCGCAGATCCTCAAAACGACCGGTTGCTGGAGAATGTCGTCGTTGCGCGCTTGTCGCTGGGCGAGGTTAAGCGCGCTTTGCCGATTGCCCAAACCATCGAAGAGTTGGGCCTGCCCAACCAGCCCGCGAAAATGGCGATTGCCGCTAATCTGGTGGCTGAAGGCAAGCTGGATGAACTGCTGGCCCGCGACCCCGAAACGCAAGGCGTCGGGCCGCTGGTTGACGGGTTAATATTGGGCTGGGCCCATATGGGCCAGGGCGCGATGACCAGCGCGCTGGAGCAGTTTGACCAAGTTGCAGCGCAGGAAGGTCTGCGCGAGTTCGCGCTTTACCACAAAGCTTTGGCACTGGCCTCAGTCGGAGACTTTGAAAGCGCCGAGGCAGTCTTTGCGGCCGATAACGGTGTTGTGGCGCGATTTACCCGCCGCGCAGCGCTGGCACGGACCGAGGTTCTGTCGCAGCTGGACCGCAATGAGGATGCGCTGCAGTTTCTGGATGACGTGTTCGAGTCGGGCTCTGATCCCTCGATTGAAGGGTACGAAGCGCGTCTGAGCGCTGGCGAAACGCTGCCCTTTACTCATGTCCGCACATCGCAGGACGGTATCGCAGAAGTGTTCTTTTCCGTGGGAGCCGCGCTCAGCAGTGAGGCGGCTGAGAATTACGTCCTGCTTTATGCGCAGGTCGCAGCTTTTCTGCGCCCGGATCACGTGGACGCAATCTTGTTGAGTGCCGAACTTTTGGACGAGTTGGAGCAATACGATCTTGCCGTCGAGGCCTATCGCAAAGTGCCCGCGAGCAGCAGTGACTATCACGCTGCTGAACTGGGCCGGGCCGAGGTGCTTGTCACGGCAGGCAAAACCGATGCGGCGGAAGAAGTCTTGCAGACCCTTGCGACGCAGAGACCGGATCTGCCAAGTGTTCACGTGGCGCTGGCTGATTTGCAAAGACGTGAAGAAAACTATGCTGCGGCTGTCGAAACCTATGGCACAGCGATTGAATTGATTGATGCTGATGGTGGCGGTAACTGGTTCCTGCACTACGCCCGTGGTATCTCGTACGAGCGACTAAAGCAGTGGGACAATGCTGAGGCCGATTTCCGCCGTGCGCTAGAACTTAACCCCGACCAACCGCAGGTCCTGAATTATCTGGGTTATTCGCTTGTAGAACGGCGCGAAAATCTGGACGAAGCGCTTGGCATGATCGAACGCGCCGTCGCCGCGCGCCCTGGTAGCGGCTATATCGTCGACAGCTTGGGATGGGTTCTGTTTCGACTGGGCCGCTATGAAGAGGCGGTCGAGCATATGGAGCGTGCCGTCGAGCTGATGCCGGTAGACCCAGTGGTGAATGATCACCTGGGTGACGTTTACTGGGCCGTGGGCCGCGCACGCGAAGCCGAGTTCCAGTGGAAGCGGGCATTGTCTTTCATTGACCTCGAAGACGCCGATGGTGAGGCCGACCCCGAGCGTATTCGTCGCAAGATCGAGGTCGGGCTGGACGAGGTTCTGATCGAAGAAGGTGCCGCGCCGCTGAAGGTCGCCAATGAAGGCTAAGGCTTTCGCGCCCGCCAAGATCAACCTTACCTTGCACGTCACCGGCCAGCGCGTGGACGGCTATCACCTGTTGGATTCGCTCGTGGTGTTTGCCGATCTGGGCGATACGCTGCATTTCACCGCAGGTGAGGCGCTGTCGATCTCTGTCACCGGCGAACATGCGGCGGGTGTGCCAAGCGATAGTCGCAATCTGGTGTGGAAAGCCGCCGAGGCTGCAGGCTGGACTGGGCATATTGACCTGAACAAAGTGCTGCCGCATGGGGGCGGGATCGGCGGCGGTTCTTCCGATGCCGCCGCAACCTTGCGGATGATAGAAGATGAGGGTGGGCACGTCCCGCCAGAAACAGCACTGCGCCTGGGTGCGGATGTCCCTGTCTGCTTGGCAGCCAGATCAAGCCGTATGCGCGGGATCGGAGAGTGTCTGAACCCGGTCACCCTCCCACATCTATCAGCCTTGCTGGTCAACCCGGGTGTAGAGGTTCCAACGCCTGCGATATTCGCGGCTTTGGAATGCAGGGAAAACCTGCCCATGGCAGAGGATATCCCGGTATTTGAGGGGCCTCAGGATTGTGCCGAATGGCTGGGGAAACAGCGAAACGACCTGGAAGGTCCAACCACATTGCTGGCCCCCGAAGTCGCGCAGGTGCTGGATGCGCTGAGCGATACAAAAGCGGCGTTGTTGGCGCGCATGTCGGGGTCAGGATCGACCTGTTTCGCGCTGTATCCGACGATGAAAGCTGCCCATTTCGCCGCCTATGAGATTGGAGCAGCCCATCCCGACTGGTGGTGCCGTGCGGTTCAGCTTAACTAAGGCGCGCGACAACGAAGTCTGCCAAATCGCTCAGCAGGGTGCGGATCTCATGGTCGGGCAGGATGCGTAGCGACGCCTTAGCCTTGTTGGCCCAGCCAAGCGCATCTTTTCGCGTCGCCGCAAGCGTGCCGTATTTGCCCATAAGGCCAAGAGCGGTTTCGAGATCACCGCTTTCCTGACGACCCTTACCGATGGTGCGCTGCCAGAAGGCGCGTTCTTCGGGGGTGGCCTGCGCCACCGCCTTGATCACTGGCAGCGTCAGCTTACGCTCGCGAAAGTCGTCGCCGACATTCTTGCCGGTCGCTTTGCTGTCACCCTGATAATCCAGCAGGTCATCAGCGATCTGGAAGGCAATCCCCAGCGCATCGCCATAATCGAAGAGCGCCTTGACCTGGGCCTCTGACGCTTGGGCGATGACCCCGCCCACCTCGGTTGCGGCTGAGAACAAGGCTGCGGTCTTGCCGCGCACAACCTGAAGATAGATGGCCTCATCCGTGCCCAGATCGGTTGCAGCAGTCATCTGTAGCACTTCGCCCTCGGCGATTGTTGCAGACGCATTGGCAAGGATGTCCAGAACCCTAAGAGACCCGGTCTCGACCATAAGCTGGAAGCTGCGTGAGAACAGGTAATCCCCAACCAGAACGCTGGATTTGTTGTCCCAAAGCAGATTCGCTGTTGGCCGTCCGCGCCTTTGTGCGCTTTCGTCAACAACATCGTCATGCAACAGGGTCGCGGTGTGGATGAACTCAACCGTTGCCGCCAGACGCAAATGATGGTCCCCGGCATAGTCGAACAGCCGCGCCGCGGCCAGTGTCAGCATCGGACGCAGGCGCTTGCCACCCGCTTCGACCAAATGTGCGGTGACTTCGGGAATGCGAGGCGCGTGTTCTGAGGCCATGCGCGTGCGTATCAGGTCATTGACCGCGTCCATTTCACCCGAAAGAATCTCGGCCAGCCGCTCATGCGGTTTTGAGACTGTGCTGATGTTCATCACACTCCTGATACAAGGCTCGACTTCCGCCTCACCTTGCCCTTACATCCATCCCCATGAAAGAACTTTTGCGCAGCACTGATCCGACGATCCTGGCCTTTGCATCCGCCCTACTTCAGGGCGAGGATATAGACTGCTTTCAGATGGACGTAAATATGAGCATCCTAGAAGGCGGCATCGGTATTTTCCCGCGTCGCCTTATGGTGCGGACCGATGATTTGACCCGCGCTGAACGGGTGATGCGCGACAACGAGATCCCGCTGGGCCGATGACGCAATTCACTGACCCAGAGCTAAGTTTGAACGACTTTCTGAATGGGCGCGTTCGGCTTTGGCAGCCCCTGTCCGGCTATCGCGCCGGGGTCGATCCTGTCTTGCTGGCGGCAGCGGTGCCGGCCAAGGCTGGGCAATCCGTGCTGGAGCTGGGATGTGGCGCTGGTGCCGCCATCTTGTGCCTGATGGCGCGCGTGCCGGGATTGAACGCCACGGGTGTTGAGCTGCAATCGCCCTATGCCGATCTGGCCACCCGCAACGCGGATCAGAATGCGCAGGCGCTGACAGTGGTGCAGGCCGATCTGAGCAAACTGCCCGCTGAACTGAAACAACAGCAGTTCGATCATGTGATTGCGAATCCGCCCTATTACTTGGCCGGTGCCCACAGCCCTGCGGCGGACTCGGGTCGCGGAATTGCCTTGGGCGAGGATACACCGTTGCGCGATTGGTTCGATTGTGCGGCAAAGCGCCTTGCACCGCGGGGCTATCTGCACATGATCCAAAAGGCCGATCGGTTGCCAGACATGCTGTCAGCCTGTGCGGGGCGGCTTGGCTCAGTCGAGGTTCTGCCTCTGGCCGCGCGGGCTGGTCGGAAGGCTGAATTGATGATCCTTAGGGCCAGAAAAGGCGGTCGGACTGCGTTTCAACTGCATGCCTCGCTGATTTTGCACAAGGGTGTGCGCCACGAAAAAGACGGCGAAAGCTATACCTCTCAGATATCGTCCGTTTTGCGCGACGCTGCTGCGCTGAACGGGTTTTCGGATCAATAGGCGCCAACCAGCCGAATTTGTCAGATTTATTATAGAATCTGTGCGTCTGCAGCGTGACAGGCTGGAAACGATGTGCTCAACTTCCTACGTTATTCAGAGACACCAATGAAGGAGTATCGCCATGAGCGTGAGCGCACATCTGACGGAACTGAAGAAGAAGCACGAAACTCTCGGTCTCGAAGTAGAACAAGCCCAGCGCGCGCCAGGCATCGACGATCTCCATATCGCTCAACTCAAGAAACAGAAGCTAAGGCTTAAGGAAGAGATAGAGCGACTTTCCAGTTAACTTTTAAGGCTGGCGCGCGCGGCTATGGCCGCGCCGCCGGTGACCAGGATGGCTGCGATTGCCAGACCCCAGGATGGGGCTGCGATCCCGGCAACCACCAAAACGACGGTAGACAACAGGGGCGCTGCATAAGAGGCGGTGCCAAGAATCTGAATGTCGCCTTGTTTGACCCCGATGTCCCAGACATAGAACGCCAGACCAACAGGCCCCAGCCCAAGTGCCGCGATCGAAGCCCAGCTAAAGGCCGTGCCCGGCCAAACAGTTTCTTCGATGGCTAGATGCAGACCACCCGAGGCGATGGCGGTAAAGATGCAGAACACAGCGACAGAGCTTGTGGGGGTATCCCCAAGACGACGGGACATAACGGAATAGCCCGACCATGTCAGAGCGCACAGCAGCGCCAGCCCGTAACCGGGTAGGTGGCTGGCCTGAAATCCTGCGCCACCACCCCCGGCGATGATCACAGCGGCCCCAGCAAAGCCCAGGCAGGCTCCGATCAGGTGCCCTGCACGCAGATGCTCGCCCGGTAGCAAACCTGAAAACAGCACAATCAACAGGGGCCAGAGATAGGCAATCAGCCCGGCCTCGGCTGCAGGGGCCATGCGCAGGGCCGAGAAGTAGAGTGTGTGATAGCCAAACAACCCGATGGTGCCAAACAGATAGGTGGTCCAACGCACGGTCCGCAACTGCCCCAGCCCGCCATTGGCCCAGGCCCAGACTAGCCCCAGCGTACCCCCGATCGAGAAGCAGATCGTATTCAGCAACAGCGCAGGAACGGGGGCTGAGCCGACGGTGAACAGGGCAAGAAGGGACCAGAGTAAAACGGCGACAAAACCGATAGTAGTGGCGCGGTTTCGGGTCATGCGGCTGACAGGTCCTCGACTGGAATGATGTCGAACTCATCGGATATATGTGCGGTCTTTTCAATCTCGGCCAGAAACCAATCCCGAAACGCCGCAATCTGAGGGCGGTTCTCGGCCCCCGAGAGGCACAGGAAGCGAAAGCGCCCCTTTGTTTCGATGGCGGTCTTGAAAGGTGCGACCAGCGTGCCTTCGGTCAGATCTTTCAGGATCATGGCCCGGCGGCCAAGCGCGACGCCAACGCCCGCAACAGCCGCGTCAATTGCGTGATCGGCGTTCGAAAACTCGGCACCATGGGTCGGGGTATGTGCGATGCCCACGGCCCTGAACCAGGCGGGCCAATCACTGGGTGGGGTCAGAAAGCGGATCGAGGCGTCATGGATCAACGGTGCATCCCGCAGGCTTTCCGGCGTGGTGAACTGGCGGGCGAGCTCGGGCGTCATGACCGGCGTCAGCCATTCCCGGCGCACTGGCACGGAATACAGCCCCTTATCCGCACCTTCGCCAAATCGGATGGCCACATCCACATCATCCCGTTCAAGGTCGATGATGCGTAACGTGGCCGAGAATTTCAGATCTATTTCGGGATGTGCGCGGGCAAATTCGTACAGGCGGGGCGCCAGCCATTTGGCCGTCAGGGCAGGGCCCGCTGTGACGGTCAGGCTAGTGTCGTCACCCTGTCTGCTCACGGCGCGCCATGCGGCTTGTAACGTGGCAAATCCATCCGCGGCGCCCGGGGCCAGGGTGCGCCCAGCCTCTGTCAGCTCCACCGCGCGGTTCAGGCGGTGAAACAGAGGGCGGCCCAAATGCTCCTCAAGGGATTTGATCTGAAAGGACAGGGCCGCAGGCGTTACATGCAGCTCTGCCGCGGCTTTGGCAAAAGACATGTGCCGGGCGGCGGCATCAAAGGCACGCAAAGCGGTCAAGGGCGGCAGGTAGTCGCTCATAGTATAGAAATTTTTAACTGAATGTTCAAAAAAGCTCGTTTGCGGCTTTGTCAACTAGAGTTCATATTGCTCATAAGTCAAGGGAAACTGTTTTGAACTGAGAGGCTGCCATGATTGAGATGACAACAAATCCAGCTGCACAATCGGCGATTCTGCGCGCGCATGAGGCGCGGGGCAAAGCGGTTCTGAATGTGTTGAAGTGGATTTTCGGTTCCCGCTGATCGCAGCGCGCGCGGTCTTACGGGATAAAAGAAGGGCCGGTTCTGCTTAGAACCGGCCCGCTTGCATTTTGGCAGCCAACTTAGGCGAAGAACTGAGCACCATTGGCCGAGATGGTCGATCCGTTGATGAATTGCGAGTCTTCAGAGGCCAGGAAAGCAACGCAGCGTGCGATCTCTTCCGGTTCGCCCAGTCGGCCCGCCGGAATCTGGCTGATAATGGAATCACGAACCTTCTCGGGGACAGCCATGACCATTTCGGTTGCGATATAGCCAGGGCAGATAGCGTTGGCGGTGATGCCCGCGCGCGCGCCTTCCTGCGCCAGCGACTTCACGATTCCCAGATCGCCCGCCTTCGTTGCGGCATAGTTCACCTGAGCGAACTGACCCTTTTGACCGTTGATCGAGCTGATGACGATGACACGGCCAAACTTGCGCTCACGCATGCCAGGCCAAACCGGGTGAACGGTGTTGAATACGCCGGTTAGGTTGGTGTCGATCACCTGATGCCACTGCTCGGGTGTCATTTTGTGGAATGGGGCGTCCTTGGTGATGCCGGCATTGGCAACAACGATGTCGATCGGGCCAATCTCGGCTTCGACCTTTTCGATGCCCGCTTTGGATTCGTCATAATCCGCAACGTTCCATTTGTAGGTGGCGATTCCGGTCTCGTCGGTGAAATTCGCGGCGGCTTCGTCGTTCCCCGCGTAGGTGGCTGCAACATTGTACCCTTCGGCCTTAAGCGCCTTGGAAATTGCTGCGCCAATGCCGCGGGAACCGCCGGTGACGAGTGCTGTTCGTGCCATTTAGGAATCCTCCAATTTAAGTCGTCTTGGTAATGCTGTTACTATTCCGAACCAACCAGCGCAACAATATTGCGCAGGCAAGTTGCCGCAGCGCTGGGGTTTTTGGTTTCGCCTCAGGGTAGTGTGAGGCCACGATCTTTACCCAATGCACGGCAATAGTCGATCCAGTCCTTATTTTCGTTCAGCAGAGCCAAATTGCCAAAGCGAACGTGCCATGTCTCGGACAATCGAACCTGCGCGGTCTGGATGTGTTTGTAGGGGTTCTTAATGCCTTCCATTGCGGCCTGATCACGAGCTTCCACAACGAATAACGCCGCGCTGGCAAGCGCGGCGTCTGTGGTTGTTTGGTCCTTGTTCCGGCGTGCTCTCAGCTCGGCCAGCTCTGTAAAGATGATGCTGCACTCCGTCAGGCTGGTCGAAAGCGGTTGACGGTTCTGTGCGTCTGCGACCCCTGCTAAGCAAATCACAAGGGCCGAAATAAGAGTGGGCCGAGAAGGCATTGTTATATCAGTCGCGCTCGACACATAGGGCAACGCCCATGCCGCCACCGATGCACAGAGTCGCCAGACCTTTTTTCGCGTCCCGCCGCTTCATTTCGAACAACAGAGTGTTCAGAACGCGGCAACCCGAGGCGCCGATCGGGTGGCCGATGGCAATGGCGCCGCCATTGACGTTCACAATGGACGGGTCCCAGCCCATGTCTTTGTTCACGGCACAGGCTTGTGCGGCAAAGGCTTCGTTGGCTTCGATCAGATCCAGATCGTCAACCGACCAGCCCGCCTTTTCCAGCGCCTTGCGCGAGGCATAGATCGGGCCGACGCCCATAATCGACGGGTCCAGACCAGCGGTAGCATAAGATGCAATCCGCGCCAGAGGTTCAATCCCGCGCTTTTCGGCATTTGCCGCCGACATCAGCAGGGTCGCAGCCGCGCCGTCGTTCAGGCCCGAGGCATTGGCGGCGGTGACCGATCCGTCCTTAGCAAAAGCCGGGCGCAGTTTGGCCATGGCTTCCATGGTTGCGCCGTGGCGGATGTATTCGTCCTTGTCCATCACGATGTCACCCTTGCGGGTCTTGATGGTAAAGGGGGTGATCTCATCGGCGAATTTGCCTGCCTTCTGCGCAGCTTCGGCCTTGTTCTGGCTTGCGACGGCGAATTCATCCTGCATATCGCGGCTGATTTGCCACTTTTCAGCAACGTTTTCGGCGGTTTGACCCATGTGATACCCGTTGAACGCATCCCACAGTCCATCGCGGATCATTGTGTCGATATACTTCATGTCGCCCATCTTTTGGCCGGCGCGCAGAGCGGCGGCATGGGGCGACAGGGTCATGTTCTCTTGCCCGCCAGCAGCGACGATATCAGCATCGCCCAGTTGGATATGCTGTGCGCCCAGTGCCACGGCGCGCAGGCCGGATCCGCAGACCTGGTTGATGCCCCAGGCCGCGCTTTCCTGCGGCAGACCGGCGTTGATATGCGCCTGACGCGCCGGGTTCTGACCCTGGGCTGCGGTCAGAACCTGACCCAAAATTGTCTCGCTGACTTCGCCTTTTTCGATTCCGGCGCGTTCGACTACGGCTTCAAGAACGGCTGTGCCCAAATCATGGGCTGCGGTGTTCGCGAACGAACCACCAAAGCTGCCGACGCCTGTACGTGCGGCGGATGCGATAACTACATTGGTCATTATGATCAGTCCTTTACCGACATGGTCCGGCGGAATGTCTGACGGCGCAGGTCGAGAGGTTCCCCCCGCAACAAGAGCGCCCCGTAATCCCCCGCTCAAGTATCACTGCAATAGCGCAATGCTGCATTTGCAGCAACGGGCAGCTTGTCTCAGGACCCAAGGTCCCTAGTTTTTTGGGGTTAACCCGCCGATTTCTGTTCGTTTTCCGTTTTCCAGGGCGCAGAAACCGTAGGTGCGCCGAACAGAAATCCTTGCAGACAATCGACACCATTGGCCACCAAAAACTCAGCATCCGCTTTGGTTTCGACCGATTCGGCCGTGACCAGAATCTCAAATTCCCTTGCAACTGCGATCAGGGCACGAACCAGCGCCTGATTATCCGGGTTTTCACTGATGCCGCGGATGAACTGGCCATCAATCTTGGCGGCATCAAAAAGAAACTCGCGGAAATGGCGGAAGCAGAAATTGCTGGCACCAAAATCATCCAGCGCAAATGCAACGCCACGTGGTTGCAACCGGTCCATGAAATCGACCACGAGTTCCGGCACGGTCATGGCCGAACTTTCGGAAATTTCAAGGATCAGCCTTTCACCGATACTGGCATCTTTTTTCATGAACCGGTCAAGAACACGCGACCAACGTCCATATCCGATCGACCGTGCGGACATATTGATCGACATGCGGATGTCCGAGGTGCGCGCCAATGTGCGCAGGCCCATCTCAAGCGCGATGCAGTCCAATTCGCGGCCAATCGGGGTGTTTTCAAGCTGAGGCATAAATTCGCGTGCCGGGATGACACGACCGGTTTCATCCAGCACCCGGATGAAGCCCTCGTAGAAGGCGATACCATGTGGCGCGTTAGCCTGCATGACCGGTTGAAAGGCCAGTTTGCACTGTTTGTGTTTGACAGCATCCGTAGCCATCTGGATCGTTGAGTTGTCGCGCGACAGCACGGCCGCGTTTAACGGGCTGTCTGATCCTTCGGGTAAATCTGCCAGTTTCCTGTCCCGCATGATCGAAATCGCTTCCCTACCGTCGTCGGTCAGGATCCAATTTCAGGGCAAAGATGTGAATCTGCGGTTAATGGAAATGAAAATGTCAGCGGGCTGCGTCCAGAACACGTCCTAGAGATCTAGCGGCACCAATAACTGCGCCTGTAAATCCCAGCACCATCATGGCCAGTCCAAATGCGATCAGCGTTGCGGTCCCGGCGGCCAGCGCTGTCAGCATTGCGAGAAGCAGTCCTATCAGTCCTAAAACTGTGGAAAATGTTGTCCAACGGGTCATGATAATCTCCGGTCACTCGTAATGCACATCGTTTGGATATGTGCAGGCTGAGCTAATTTTCAAGAAAATCAGCACGTGACCGGCGGATTCAAGCTTGTTTTGCCTCGGATTTGTGCGTTTCGGTCTCAAAATGCTCAAATCCGGGCGTCCCTCGATCCCTGGGATTGCGCGAGATATGCTTGGCTTTGATCTGCTCCGAGCTATCCCGGCTCCCGTCATGGCTGTAACCGGGTGGGGCAAAGCAATAGGCCAACCGCTGGCGCAAAGTTAGCCCCGATTGCGTGGCATCCTGCCAGATTCCGACCCATTCGTGAAAGGCGACGCGCAACGGGTTGAAGGTTCCGATATTGTGAACCAACCCATAGTCGACTTTGTCATCGATCTGCTCTGGCACAAAGGTGCCGAACATTTTGTCCCAGATGATGAACACGCCGGCATAGTTGCAATCCAGATAGCGCGCGTTGCGGCCATGATGGGCGCGGTGGTGGCTGGGGGTGTTCATAACCGCCTCGAACCAGCGGGGCATCTTGCCGATGGCCTCGGTGTGAATCCAGAACTGATAGATCAGGTTCAGACCGCCGACAAACAGAACCATTGCCGGATGAAACCCCAGCAGGATCAGCGGCGCGCGCACGACCATCATGAAGGTGAATGTATAAGTCCAGGTCTGACGCAACGCCGTGGTCAGGTTGTAATGCTGAGAGCTATGATGGTTCACATGGCTGGCCCAGACCCAACGGATGCGATGCCCGAACCGATGCACCCAATAGTAACGCAAATCGTCCAGCAAAAAGCACAGGATAATCACCGGGATCGAGGTGCCCAGGTTCAGCGGAGTAATCTGCCACAACCACATAAAGAACCCGTAGGCGATGAAACCCAGCAGAAACCCCGAGGCAATATTGCCCGCGCCCATGATCAGCGAGGTGACCGCATCCCGCGTTTCATAGCGCCCGCCCCGGCCTTTGAAAGCGATCCAGACGAACTCGGCCAGAATTGCGGCGATAAAGAACGGGACTGCCCATTGCACGGCATCGGGAAAGGAAATCTGGTCGGTCATGCGGGCTCCATCAAGTGTCGCCAGTGGGCGCGTTCGATGTCATCGAGGTGGATGCGGGTTGAGGGGGTTCCGAAATCATGAAACTGAACTTCGAATCCGTCCGGATGCTCGATCCAGTCATAATCCTGCAGGTGGCGGGCCACGGTATCCGCGCCGAACGACCACAAAAGGCCCGAACCGGTTGTGGTTCGGATCAGCGCGGAACGTTGGTCATGCGCTACGGTTACATCTGCGATCACGTCATCTGGGAAATGGCGAGACCATTGCGCGCGCGCCAGATCAGGTGTCAGGGCAAACTGCCGCGAACGGCCCGTCAGATGCAGCAGAATAGTAATTCCGCCGATCCCCCCAACGACCAGAACCAACAATATCTCCAGCGGCATGACTTCCTCCTGACCCACAAACTGCAAAGCGGAGGCTTGGCTGTCAAAGGTGGCGTCGCGTAAGCTGAAATTCGACCTGAAGCACCGGTTGGGAATCACGCTACCCGTGCAAAGAGGTCAGTTGGTAATCGTATAGGTCCCCCCGGAATCACCCTTGCCCTTGTTGCGGGTAAAGGTCACCTGGTTCCCTTCTATCGTTACTTTCTGGCAATCCTGCGGGATCTGATTTCCGCCAACAACAAGCGTTCGGCACCAAAAACGTTTGTTCCAGATCCACGCGCCCGAGAATTTGACCTTGTCGCTGGTTTGCCCGGAAATCTTCCCGTCGGGTGAAATAAGCACCCAGGTGCCGCCATCCACCAGTTTCTTACCGGTGACAGCATTCAGAAAATCTTGTTCTTTCTTGATGTCTTTGGCCTCGGCAACCAATGCCGAGCCCAAAACCAGACAGGCAGCAATGGCCAGAGTGAATACGTTCTTCATAAAGAAAGCCTCCTCGCTACAACGACGGGGAGGCTATCATAAATTCAGGACTTCAGGAAAACGACCTTAGCTTTCTTCCGCGACCAGTGCCGCAATAATCGCCTTGGCACTGTCTGAATTCCACTCGGCATCCCCGATCAGGCGGGCGACTTCATTGCCATCGGGGTCAAGAATGACCGTGATTGGCAGGGCAATGACACCGAACTCACGTGCCACAGCCGAGCCTGGATCTTGATGGCGCGGCAGGTTCTCGATGTTGTTTTCCTCGAAAAACTTCTTGATCCCCGCGGGTGAGTTGCGCCCGGTGGCCAATGTCAGGACTTCGAATTTGTCACCCCCGAATTCCGCCTGCAACTCGGCGATCTGAGGCATTTCCTTGCGGCACGGTGCGCACCATGTGGCCCAAAAGTTCAGCAGAACGTATTTGCCCTGATAGTCGGCAAGCGTTGCGGTGCCACCGTCATCTTCCAACTGAAATTCGACCAAGGTGTGCGGTTTGGGCTCTTTGTGCAGGATCAACCGCTTCAGGGTGCCTTCGCGCAGCGGACCCAGAGTTTCCGCATCTGTGGCCAAAGCCGCGTTTGCACCTAGCGCAAGGGCCATATAAAGGGGGATCAGACGAAATAGGCGCATATCAACTCCGGGTTTTCTTACATGACCGATCAATCTTCGAACCAGATGTGGGGCGGCCGCTTTGCCGCCGGTCCAGACGCGATCATGGAGGCAATCAATGCCTCGATCGGGTTCGATCAGCGGATGGCAGCCCAGGACATTGCAGGCTCGCGCGCCCATGCCGCCATGTTGGCTGCCACAGGCGTTATAACTGATAGTGATGCTGAAGCTATTCGGGAAGGGCTGCTCACCGTATTGTCAGAAATCCAGAACGGCGCGTTTCAGTTCTCGACAGCTCTGGAAGACATCCACATGAACGTCGAGGCGCGCCTGAAAGAGATCATTGGCGAACCTGCGGGCCGTTTGCACACAGGCCGGTCGCGCAATGACCAGGTGGCGACCGATTTCAAATTGTGGGTGCGTGATCAGTTCGATGCCGCCGATGCCGGTCTGCTGGCCCTAATCCGCGCGCTTTTGGCGCAGGCAGAGGCCGGGGCGGACTGGGTCATGCCGGGCTTTACCCATCTGCAAACCGCCCAGCCTGTGACCTGGGGTCATCACATGATGGCTTATGTCGAAATGTTCGGGCGTGATCTGTCCCGCGTCCGCGATGCCCGCGCGCGGATGAACGAATCCCCACTGGGGGCTGCCGCGCTGGCTGGAACCTCGTTCCCTATTGATCGGGTCATGACCGCCGAGGCGCTGGGCTTTGACCGTCCCACTGCCAATTCGCTGGACGCCGTCAGTGACCGCGATTTTGCGCTGGAATTTCTGTCAACTGCTTCGATCTGTGCAATGCACCTGTCGCGCTTTGCCGAAGAACTGGTGATCTGGTCTTCTGCCCAGTTCCGCTTTGTCACCCTGTCTGACCGTTTTTCGACTGGCTCGTCTATCATGCCGCAAAAGAAGAACCCGGATGCGGCAGAACTGATCCGTGCCAAGGTCGGGCGCATTTATGGCGCCAACACCGCGCTGATGATGGTGATGAAGGGCTTGCCGCTGGCCTATTCCAAGGACATGCAGGAAGACAAGGAACAGGTTTTTGACGCTGCCGATAACTGGATGCTGGCGCTGGCAGCGATGGAAGGCATGGTCAAGGATATGACCGCCAACCGCGAAAGCCTGGCTGCGGCTGCAGGGTCGGGTTTTTCGACCGCGACTGATCTGGCCGACTGGCTGGTGCGCGTTCTGGGCCTGCCGTTCCGCGATGCCCATCACGTCACCGGATCGCTGGTTGCGATGGCCGAGAGCAAGGGCTGCGATCTGCCGGACCTGACGCTTGCGGATATGCAAACAGTGCATGCGGAGATCACCGATGACGTCTTTTCTGTCCTTACGGTGCAAAATTCGGTAAACTCGCGCCAGTCTTACGGCGGCACGGCACCGGATCAGGTGCGGGCTCAGGTCAAGCGATGGAAGGCGTTGGTGTAATGCGAATTCTGACTGCGGCTCTGTTTGTGCTGGCAGGGGTAACCCTGGCCGGATGCGGTGCGGATGGCGAACCGATCCAACCAACGATGAGCGCCAATATCGGCGTCGGCACCAGCGGCGCCTATGTCGGGGGCGGCGTTGGCCTGCAACGCGGCCCCCTGAGCGTTTTTCTCGGGCGGTAGTGTTTCCCGAGTTGCAGTTTCAGCACTCAGTTCCCATTTCAGGCCGATCAATGACGCTCGGCCGTAAACCTTGGAAAAAGAAATGAATATGAAGATTCTAGGCCTGTTCTTTGGCCTCGCCATTCTTGCGGCTTGCGACCCATCCTATAAACCGCGACCCGATCCCGAACCCCAATCCGGCGGATCTGGAATTTCGATATCCGGTTATGGGCGGGTCGGCGTTTCGCATATTGAATGACGCGACACCCCTGTTTGCGTAGAATCCATTGATCCGCCGGGGCATTTTGGTCTAAGCGCGTCTTTATGGATCACTTTCTTTACCGCGACGGCGCGCTTTACGCCGAGGATGTCCCGATCTCCGAAATCGCAGCTGCGGTTGGGACACCCTTTTACGTCTATTCGACGGCGACGCTGCTGCGTCATTTCCAGCTGTTCGATGAGGCGTTGGACGGGACCGACCACCTCGTATGTTATGCGATGAAGGCCGCCAGCAATCAGGCAATCCTGAAGACGCTTGCCGAGGCAGGCGCGGGGATGGACGTTGTTTCGGGTGGGGAATACCTGCGGGCCAAAGCTGCCGGAGTGCCCGGCGGTAAGATCGTGTTTTCGGGCGTTGGCAAAACAGCCGAAGAAATTCGCACCGCTCTGACCGGTGGCATTCGTCAGTTCAACGTGGAATCCGAACCCGAGATGGAGGTGATCAACGCCGTTGCGCTTGATTTGGGCGTCGTTGCTCCGATCACCGTTAGGGTAAATCCGGATGTGGACGCCAAGACCCACGCCAAAATCGCCACCGGAAAATCCGAGAATAAATTCGGCATTCCGATCGCCCGCGCGTCAGAAGTCTATGCCCATGCTGCCAGCCTGCCCGGGCTGGAGGTCATTGGCATCGACGTCCATATCGGCTCGCAACTGACCGAGCTAGAGCCTTTTGCATTGGCCTATCAGAAGGTTGCTGAGCTGACTGAGACGCTGCGCAATGAGGGTCACAATATTCGCCGCCTTGATCTGGGTGGGGGGCTGGGCATTCCCTATGCGCGCTCGAACGACGCGCCGCCGCTGCCTTTGGAATACGGTGCGCTGATCAAAGACACTCTGGGTCATCTGGGATGCGAAATCGAAATAGAGCCGGGCCGCCTAATTGCCGGTAATGCTGGTTTGATGGTCAGCAAAGTGATTTATGTGAAATCCGGCGAGGGCCGGGATTTCCTGATCCTCGACGGTGCCATGAACGACCTGATCCGCCCGGCCATGTACGAAGCCTATCACGATATCGTACCGGTGATCGAACCCGTGCCGGGCACGGAACAGCAACCCTATGATATCGTCGGTCCGGTTTGCGAAAGCGGCGATACATTTGCCAAGCAACGGCAGATGCCGCCACTGGGTGCTGGTGATCTGGTCGCCTTTCGCAGCGCAGGGGCCTATGGCGCGGTCATGTCCAGCGAATACAACACGCGGCCCCTGATACCTGAAGTTCTGGTGCACGGAGATCAATTTGCCGTAATTCGTGAACGTCCGAGCTTTGACGAAATCATAAACCGCGATACCATACCCGAGTGGCTCTGACGCAATAGACGCGCGGGCCGGTGAACGGAGGCCCGACTTGACCGCAAGAGAAACCTTGCCGATCCCCAGATTGTCTTTGCTGCTAACGCAGGTGGGGATGCTAAGCGAGCAGGTTTGGCGGTCTTTCTGGCCGTTTTTCTCAATTTCCATGGCGCTGTTGGCCGCACTGATGCTCGGACTGCAGGACCATGTCGGGGTGGAAACCGTTTGGGTCACGGGGTCGGCGGCGTTGTTTGGGCTGTTGGTTGCACTGATCCACGGCGCGCGGCGGTTCCGTATCCCGACACGAAACGAAGCGTTGATCCGGATGGATGAGACCCTGCCAGGGCGTCCTATCCAGGCTCTGATGGATGAACAGGCCATCGGCGCGATGGATGCTGATTCTGTGGCCCTGTGGCGGGCTCATCAGGCGCGTATGGCGGAACGTGCCGCACAGGCTGCGCCGGTAAAGCCCGATCTCCGACTGGCCGACCGCGACCCCTATGCTCTGCGGTTCATAGCTTTGCTGGCGCTGGTGATTGCCGTGCTTTTCGGCTCATTTTGGCGCATAGGATCCGTGACAGAGATGACACCGGGTGCAGCTGTTGCCGGGCAGGGACCAAGTTGGGAAGGCTGGGTCGAGCCGCCACGCTATACCGGCTTGCCAACGCTCTATCTGGCGGATCAATCCGACCCGACACTTTCGGTCCCGCAAGGCAGCCGCATCACATTGCGATTCTACGGCGAGGTCGGTGCGCACAGCTTGACCGAAACCTCGACACCGCTGGGCACGGAAGCGGTCACCGACCCTGAACAGGAATTTGTCGTCGAACGTTCGGGCCAAATGACGATAGACGGGCCTTCCGGGCGCGATTGGGCGTTGGAAGTGATCGCAGATACGTCTCCACTGATCACCGTGTCGGACGTTGCCAAATCCGAAGCAGGCGGCCAGATGAAACTGCCCTTTGCGGCGAAAGATGATTACGGTGTGATAGCAGGCTCTGCCCTGATCGAACTGGATCTGGATGCAATTGATCGCCGCTATGGTCTGATGGCGATTCCAGAACCGCGTGAGGTGATCGAGGTTGAGTTACCGATGCCCATTACAGGCGACCGGGCCGATTTCACCGAGAATCTGATCGAGGATTTCTCACAACATCCCTGGGCGCATCTGCCAGTAAAGATCACTTTGATGGCGCGTGATGCTGCCGATCAGCAAGGGCAGTCTGAACCCTATACAACAGCACTTCCGGCGCGTCGGTTCTTTGATCCGCTGGCGGCTGCGATCGTTGAACAGCGGCGCGATCTGCTGTGGTCACGGGACAACGCGAAACGGGTATCTCAGATTCTGCGGGCGGTATCGTATCTGCCCGAGGACCTGTTCCGCTCGGATACGGCCTATTTACGCCTGCGGGTGACACTTCGGCGGCTTGAGACATTTACCGAATACGGGTTGAAGCCGACGCAGCAGGAAGAAATCGCGGCCTCACTATGGAAGCTGGCCGTATTGATCGAGGACGGCACGCTTGCCGACGCTCTTGAGCGGATGCGCCGGGCGCAGGAGCGCCTGACGGAGGCGATGCAGAACGGGGCAAGCGACGAAGAGATCGCTGAGCTGATGCAAGAGCTGCGCGAGGCCACCCAGGACTATCTGCAACAGTTACAGCGGTTGGCAGAGCAGAACGGCGAAGAAGGTCAGCAGGGGCAAGACGGTGAATCCTTGCAAATGACGCAGGATGATCTGCAACGGATGATGGATCGAATTCAGGATCTGATGGAGCAGGGCCGTATGGCCGAGGCGCAGCAGGCGCTGGAGGAATTCCAGCAGATGATGGAGAACATGCGCGTCACGCAAGGTCAGGGTCAAGGTCAGCAATCCGAAGGCCAACAGGCGATGGAGGGTTTGGCAGAGACATTGCGCGATCAACAGGGGCTGAGCGATCAGGCTTTCCGCGATCTGCAAGAGCAGTTCAATCCCGGTGCGCAGACTGGTGAAAACCAGGGCAATCAGGGCCGCAATGGCGGTCAGGGCCGTGGTCAGAGCCACGAAGGCCAGGGCGGACAGGGGCAGGGTTCGGACCAGGCTGATGAAGGTCAGCAGGGTCAGGGTTCGCTGGCCGATCGTCAACAGGCCCTGCGCGATGAGCTGGGCCGCCAGCAACAAAACCTGCCCGGTGCCGGTACTCCGGAAGGCGAAGCCGCCCGTGATGCGCTTGGGCGCGCTGGCCGCGCCATGGATGAGGCTGAGCAGGCTCTGCGGAATGACGAGCTGGCCGATGCTATCGACAACCAGTCCGAAGCGATGGATGCGCTGCGGGAAGGGATGCGCTCGTTAGGTGAGGCCTTGGCCCAGAACCAGCAGAATCAACCAGGTCAAGGCAGCCAGGAAGGCGACATGCAGGCCAACAACCGCGATCCACTGGGCCGCAACCCTGGGGCAAACGGGTCGATGTCAACCGATGAGAGCCTGCTGCAGGGTGAGGACGTTTATCGCCGTGCGCGCGAGTTGCTGGACGAAATTCGCCGCCGGACCGGTGAATCCGAACGCCCCGAGATTGAATTGGAATATCTCAAGCGCCTGCTTGAACGGTTCTGATCAGTTCTGAGAAGCGCCAGCCTGGGTATCCAGCCAAAGCCGGGCTTGATCCACCAAAGACACATAAGGTTTGAGAACTGCATCCGCCTGAGGAACAGCCTCACTGATTTGCGGAGCATTGCCGTAGATCAGGAACAGGATCACACCAAGTATCAAGATCAGAGCGAACCCACGCAGAAAGCCGCCGGATTTGGGGGGCGCAGGCGCTGATGCCTCAGGCGCATCTGCAGAGGCGTCGCCGCGGAATCCGGAATTGATCGTTTCGACATCGGGCAGGGCGTCACCTTGCCCGGAATCTTTAGCGGTTTCTGTAGCTGTCAGTTCCTTGACCGCCTGTTCGGGGTCTGGTTCCGGCTCGGAAGGTGGATCAAGAGCAAGATCAGGCTGGCTTTCAAGACTGCTGCCTTCCTGGGCCCGCAATTCGGCTTCGCGTGCGGCTTCTTCCTTCAGTATATCGGCGACCGAAGGATCCACATTGCTGACCGGCGCACCATCCTTTGGTGTGGCTTCGGGCTCGGGCTCGGTCTGGTCGGCGGTTTCTGGCTCCGCCGGTGGAACAGCCTTATCCTCGGCAGTCGTTTCATCTGCAGGTTGCTCAACGGTTGGATCCGCCGGATGTTTGGCCTGGAACCACGTTTTCTCGCAATTCGAACACTGAACATCGCGGCCTTCCTCTGGAATGACCTCGTCTGGCACCTCGTATTGGGCACTGCAGTTGGGACAAGTAAGACGCATGCTGCCTCCGGGCCGGGGGTTGGCCTGATAATAGTTTTTTTAAGAATGATATTCCGTTAGAACCAAACAGCAAAGCGCGTTTTCGGTTTCGCGGGCCAAGTGTCACCATTTGGACCCGGTACGGGCATTGAAACCTGAACCGCGCTGGGGCAAGAAGAGCGGCACAAAAATTGGGGGCCCCCGTGATCGAGCTGGACCATGTCAGCTACACCTATGGTGGAGGTGAATTGCTGAGCGACGTATCGCTTAAGCTTCAACCGGGGTCGTTTCATTTCCTGACCGGGCCGTCCGGTGCTGGCAAAACAACCCTGTTAAAGCTCTGCTATGGCGCATTGCTGCCCACATCGGGAAGGCTGAGCGTGTTCGATCAGGATATCGCCCGCCTTAACCGCGATCAGATGGCCCTGATGCGCCGCCGGATAGGTGTGGTGCATCAGGATTGCCGGTTTCTGGATCACATGACTTTGGCCGAGAATGTCGCTTTGCCGTTGATGGTATCCGGTAAGGCGGAAATTGCCGAGCAAACAGATCTGTCAGATCTGTTAAACTGGGTCGGGCTGGGTGCGCGTCTTGACGCGCTGCCACCAGAGCTGTCAGGCGGTGAACGCCAGCGTGCGGCGCTGGCCCGTGCGGTGATGCTGTCGCCGGATGTCGTGCTGGCCGATGAGCCGACGGGCAATGTGGATTGGGAAATGTCTCAGCGACTTTTGCGCCTGCTGGTCGAGTTGAACAAGATGGGCAAGACAGTCTTGATTGCGACCCATGATCTTAGCCTGATCCGTGCGGCGAAAAGCCAGGTGCAGGCGCGTGTTTTGCGCATCTCGCAGCGCCAAATTCAACTGGCGGGGGCGGATCTATGAACGTGGAAACTTTCCGCAACCTGTTGAAACGTGATGGTCGTGCCGACCGAGTTGTTCCGCCCACTGGCTATACTGCACATCTCACACTGTTCGTGTCCGGTGCGATGGGCTTTCTTGCGGTGTTCGCGCTGGCTCTGTCATTGGCGTCGGGGCGAGTGGCAGACCGCTGGGCAAGCGAACTTGCCGGCGCTGCCACGGTGCGGATCAATGCCCCGGCCGACCAGATGGCCGCCCAGACTGAAACCGCGCTGACGGTGTTGTCGCAAACACCCGGTGTCGCCTCTGCCCGGGCGTTGACCATCGAGGAGCAGATTGCGCTGTTGTCGCCTTGGTTTGGCCCGGATTTGCCACTGGACACGCTGCCCGTGCCGCAGTTGATCGAAATTTTCGAAGGTGAGCCAGGTCTGGATGCAGCAGGATTGCGCCTGCGTCTTGGGGCCGAGGTGCCCGGAGCCGTACTGGACGACCACTCGCGCTGGCGCGAACCTTTGGTTGATGCGGCCCGCTCGCTCTGGAGGCTTGGCTGGGTCTCAATCCTTCTGATTGGCGGAGCGACCGCCGCCATGATCACATTGGCGGCCAATGCGTCGCTGGCAGCCAACGCGCAGATTATCGAAGTGCTGCGTCTTGTCGGGGCCCGGGATCGATTTATTGCCAATGCGTTTGTTCGCCGCTTCACCTACCGCGCATTTTTTGGTGCGATGGTTGGTGTGCTGTTCGGAATGACAGGTGTGTTGTTGCTGCCCGAGGCATCGTCGGACGAGGGCGGCTTTCTGACGGGCCTGGGCTTTCAGGGGGCAGGGTGGCTGTTGCCAGCCCTCATCCCGGTACTGGGTGCTGCGGTGGCCTTTCTAGCCACATGGACTGCGGCAAACCGCAAATTGAAGGAGCTTTCGTAATGGCCACTCCAATTCAATGGATCCGCTCACTGGTCTTCATGATCGTGATCTACGTGTGGATGCTGGTCCTTGGCCTCGTGTTTGCTCCTTACGCCATGTTTGCAAAGCGCGGAGCGTTACATGCATGCAAGACCTATGCGCGCACAACCATGTGGCTGGCGCGTTGGATGGTTGGTATTCGATGCGAAGTTCGCGGGACTGTGCCAGTGGACGAGGTGGTCATCGGGGCCAAACACCAGTCTTTCCTCGATATCATCATGATCTTTAGCGCGATTCCTCATGGCAAGTTCATTATGAAGCGCGAATTACTGTGGACGCCAGTCATTGGGCTTTACGCCAGCCGCCTGGGGTGCATCCCGGTCAATCGCGGCAAGAAGGGCGCTGCTGTGGCCAAGATGGTCCAGGATGTGGCAAAGGAATTTACAGAACCTGGCCAGTTGGTGATCTATCCGCAGGGCACCCGTGTCGCGCCAGGCGTTCACAAACCGTATAAGGTTGGAACTGCCGTCCTGTACGAAGGCTTGGGAATCCCTTGCGTACCTGTTGCAACAAATGCCGGAGTGTTCTGGCCCCGAAGCGGCGTGATGCGCAAACCCGGCCTTGCGATCGTCGACTTCCTTGATCCGATAGAACCCGGCGTCGAACGTGCGCGCTTTCTGGACCGATTGGAAGATGTGATCGAGACGCGCTCGAACGCTTTGATGACAGAAGTGGGGTTTGATCCTGATGCAGTTCATTGACGATATCGAAACGCTCGAGGGACATTACGGCGCACCGGGCGCCCCATCATTGCGTAAAGTAGCGCACCGGTTGACGCCTCTGTACCGGCAATGGGTCATGGCTTCGCGGCTATGCGTACTCAGTACGGTTGGGCCCGAAGGGGTCGATGGCAGCCCACGTGGCGATGATGGTTCGGTGGTTCTGGAACTGGATCCAAAGACATTGGCGATGCCCGACTGGCGCGGAAACAACCGGCTGGATAGCTTGCGCAATATCGTGCGCGATCCGCGTGTGTCCTTGATGTTCATGGTCCCAGGGTCGAACAATGTTGTGCGCGTCAACGGGTCGGCCCGACTGACAGCGGACCAAGACCTTCGAACCCGGTTCGAAAAACAAGGCAGGCTTCCGGCCACCGTGATCGTCATCGACATTACAGAGGTCTACACTCAGTGTGCCCGTGCGCTGATGCGTGCGCGGACTTGGAGCAGCGGGGACGAAGCCGCCATATTGCCGACAATGGGTGAAATCCTGGCCGAAGCGTCAGACGGCGAGGAAGGTGGCACGCAATATGATGAGGCCTGGGGGCAACGCGCCGCAAAAACGATGTGGTAGCCTGTTTACTTATCAAGGTTTGGTCAAAGAATCGTCACACGGGTAGGTAAGTAGAGAACCGTGAGGCAAATACAGGTTACAGGAGCCGTCAATGGAGCAGCTTAGTTCAGTTTGGGATTCTTTCCTGAACCACGCCCGCTATGTGTTTACGTCTCCTTTGGATCCCACGAACCGGATTTTCTATGTTTATGTTGGCAGTTCTCTGCTGATTGCCTTCGCCATCTATGCCGTGAAGCGCAGAAACGCGTCACATGTCGACGGTGAGAGCAGCTTTCTGGGGTTTCTGTTTCCCCGCAAGGTCTGGGACCACCCTTCGGCATGGCTCGATATCCGCTATTTCTTTTTCCACAAACTGATCGGGCATTTTCTGATATTGGGTCTGCTCGCCGGATCAGCTGCCTTGTCCTATCAATGGGCAAGCGGTGGGCTTGACCCCAATAACTCACCCCGGGCAGAGCCCTTGGTTGGCTGGTTGGGGGCTTTGGCTACCTTCACCTACATGCTCATTCTATTCCTGATTATGGATTTCATCGGCTACGCAGCCCATTACCTGCAGCACAAGGTCCCGCTGTTGTGGCAATTTCACAAAGTTCATCACAGCGCCGAGGTGATGCACCCGTTGTCGAATTTTCGCGAACATCCGATAGACAATATCCTCTACAATGTTGCGATTGGGTTTGGTGCCGGCGCAGTAACCGGGTTTGCGTTTCGACTGTTAGGGTACCAGCCGAACATGCCGGCATTGCTGGGCGTGCCGGTGCTGATGTTCTTGTTCAATGTCGGAGGTTATAATCTGCGACATTCCCATATCTGGTTGCGTTGGCCGGGTGTGTGGTCGAAAGTTTTTCCCTCGCCTGCGCATCACCACGTGCATCACAGTTGCCACCCGGACCATCTGGACAAAAACTTCGCCTTCATGTTTCCGTTCTGGGATGTGTTGTTCGGCACCTACATCATGCCCGAGGATAACAGGGACGTGAAATTCGGCGTGACCGAGAAGGACAAGGGTCACGAGATGGACACCTGCATGAAGCTCTATTTCCTGCCGTTCAGAGATGCGTGGCGTATTCTGAACAAGAAACGGCGGCCATCGTCTTACCAAGCGCCCGATGCAGATGCCGCCAGTCGCCATTCGGTCAAATAGCGAGCATCTGCGGTGGTTGCCGGCCTGACGTGATCCGCTGATCGCCTGTGCCCGGCAACGCCTTGGCGGTGGTTTCGGCTGGGCATAGTGACGCAAACGCCCTCAAGCCGCGGCGGCTCCGATCTTGGCGATCTTGCTGACCCAGCGGTCCACGTGACCCGGTTTGGGATAACTTGCCCCGGCAAAATAGGTGAACCGGGTCGGCTTGAAGCCAACAAATCCCAATATCTGATCGCGTACCTGGCGGATCAGGGCCTGGCGATAGATCAGGCGCATGAACCAACCCGGCGTATCTGATGTCAGAATGACGCGCGCGGTGCGTCCGCTCAGCATCGGGGCGGGCAATCCAATCTTGGTGGTGTTTCGCGTGTCAAAGGTGCGTCCGGGGATGAACATCCGGTCGATCAGACCTTTGAGCTTTGCGGGCAATCCGCCCCACCACATTGGCGTGGTCAAGACCAGGTGCTCGCTCCATTCGAAATCTTGCAATACCTGCTCAAGAACCGGTTCTAGCGGTTTGAAATCGTGATAATTGCCCTGGCCAAAATCAAAGTCGAACTGCATCTCGCTTAGATGGACCAGACGCACGTCATGTCCCTTGCCTCGGGCGGCGTCGGCATAAGTTTCGGCAAAGGTCCGCGACAGGCTGCTATCGGCGGGGTGTCCGTCGAGGACAAGTATTTTCTTCGGTTGCATGGGGCTCTCCTGAAAATGACCGTGGTCACTTATAGAATCAGAAAGTGACCGCGGTCAATAAAAATTTGACCATGGTCAAAAAACATGCGAGCTAACCATATGCAAAAATCACCCCAGAAACGAACTCTCAAAACTCGGGCCCGGCTTTTGGCGGCTGCCGAGGCGCTCATTGAAAACAGCGGATACGAGGCGCTGAGGGTAGAAGAGGTCGTCCAGAGCGCTGGCGTCGCCAAAGGGACGTTCTTCGCGCATTTTCGCGACAAGGATGCCTTGATGGAGCTTCTGATCGCAGATCGGCTGAATGCCTGCCTCGATCAGGCCGAGGCTGGGACCGCGCCCAAATCGGTGAATGATATCATGACCGCCCTGCAACCGGTTCACAGCTTCATGACATCCGAACGGTATGTCTTTGACTTGTTGATAAGATATTCGGGGGCGACGGCTATCGCCGATATCGGACCGATCGCATTTTGCTTTGAGCGCTACTTCCGTGTGGTCATGATGTGGCTTGACGCTGCGGATGTCCGACAGGACATTCCGACCGAGCTGTTGGCCGAAGGTGTTCAGGCCTTTGCCATTCAGGCCATGTCCCTGAAGTTCTGCGCCTTGCACGCCTCGACCGGTTTTACCGACCGGTTGAGGGTCTATCTGGATGCATGGTTGACCCCGGCGACCTAGTCACCGGGGTCCTTTTGTTAGCTGTGAATTGGCCCGTCACCGCAGGCCAGGGCCGCCTCACGCACCGCTTCGGAATATGTCGGATGCGCGTGACAGGTCAGCGCCAGATCTTCGGCCGAGGCGCCGAATTCCATCGCCACGCAGACCTCGTGAATCAAATCACCCGCAGCCGGGCCAATGATATGCGCGCCCAGAATGCGGTCGGTTTCCTTGTCTGCCAGAATCTTGACGAAACCATCCGAGGCAAAGTTCGCCTTGGCGCGGCCATTGCCCATGAACATGAACTTTCCGACCTTATAGGCACGGCCCTGTTCTTTGAGCGTCGCCTCGGTCTCGCCGACATTGGCGACCTCGGGCCAGGTGTAGATCACGCCCGGAATGACGCCATAGTTCACATGCCCATGCTTGCCCGCAACCTGTTCGGCGGCGGCCATGCCCTCGTCTTCGGCCTTATGCGCCAGCATCGGGCCTTCAGTCACGTCGCCGATGGCATAGACGCCCGGCACGTTAGTCTGCCAATCGGCGCCTACCTTGATCTGACCGCGGGGTGTCATTTCAACACCCAAAGCGTCCAGCCCCAAACCATCCGAGAACGGTTTGCGCCCAGTAGCGACAAGGACGGTATCGGCGTCAATCACATGCTCGCTGTCATCCTTCAGCAGCTTATAAGTCACCTTGGCCTTGGTCTTGGTGGTTTCGGTCTTTTGCACCGCAGCACCCATAACAAAGTTCAGGCCCTGTTTCTTGAGGATGCGCTGGAAGGTTTTCTGAACCTCAGGGTCCATCCCCGGGGTGATTTCCTTGAGGAATTCGATCACCGTGACTTCGGAACCCAGACGGCTGTAGACCGAGCCCAGTTCCAGCCCGATCACGCCTGCGCCGATGACAACCATCTTCTTCGGAATCTTGCCCAGCGCCAGCGCGCCGGTTGAGGTCACGACGACCTTTTCATCCACCTCAACACCAGGCAGCGCGGAAGGCTCGGACCCGGACGCGATGATGATGTTCTTGGCTTCGTGAACCTCATCACCGACCTTGACCTGCCCAGCGGCCGGGATCGAACCCCAGCCTTTCAGCCAGTCGATCTTGTTCTTCTTGAACAGGAATTCGATGCCCTTGGTGTTGCCGTCAATGACTTCGTCCTTATAGGCCTGCATCTGCTTCCAATCGACTGAAGGGCTTTTGCCCTTGAGGCCCATCTTGGCAAAGTTATGCTCGGCCTCGTGCAGCTGATGGCTGGCATGCAGCAACGCCTTAGACGGGATGCAGCCCACGTTCAGGCAGGTGCCGCCCAGCGTCTCACGCCCTTCGACCACGGCGGTTTTCAACCCCAGCTGCGCGCAGCGGATGGCGCAGACATAGCCGCCGGGGCCTGCTCCGATTACGATGACGTCATAGTTTGCCATTTGTCCGGTCCTTGTATTTGGTGGGGTCGGATACGCTTGTCTGCGCAATGCACCCCCATTGAATAATCTATGCGGCAGCTCGAATCAAAACACAGCTGCCAACAGCATTGCAGTGGTCGCCAGCAGCCCGATCATCCAGATCACCGTACGCCATGGTGTCCAGCCAAATGCATAGGCCGGAACATAGGAAGCGCGTGCGATCAGGTAGACCCAACTACAGGCGGCAGTAAAAGCGCTGGATTGCCCCGAGGCCGTAATGACCAAAGATGCGATAGCGAACAAAACCAACCCTTCGGAATGGTTGCTAAGCGCCCGGTGCAGTCGTCCCATTGCAGCAGGTTTGTCAAACGGGGTATCACGAGGTCCCAACGCGTGCAGCACATCGACCTTGCCGTGGCCAGAGATCAAATAGGCGACAAATTGAGCGACCCAAAGAAGGGCTGCCAGCGACAAGACGGTCAATTCCGTGGTCATTCAGCTTGTTTCCTCGCACTAGGAACGGATGCGATAAATCGGTTTAAACTGGCGTCAGAAGCTTCACCTGAATATGCGCGATCCCGCCGCGTTCGTGATGCATGGCCAATTCCTCGGAATCAAAGAAACTCAGGGCCTTTTCAAGATCAACCACCTCAAACATTGCAACCGCATGATCACGCTGATCGGGGTCTTTCCAGATGTGGAGGTCGCGGATACCCGCGGCCTCTCGCATTGGCTTGTCTTCGCGAAACACTTTCAGCCAGACATCGAAATCGGCAACGTCAGCCTGCCAGAGTACATGAGTTGCCATGGTCACAGATCCATCAGCAGACGACGTGGGTCTTCCAGCGCCTCTTTCACGCGCACTAGGAAGGTCACAGCACCTTTGCCGTCCACGATCCGGTGGTCATAGGACAGAGCCAGATACATCATCGGGCGGATCTTGACCTCACCGTTGATGGCCATCGGACGGTCCTGAATCTTGTGCATACCAAGAATACCCGACTGCGGCGGGTTCAGGATCGGCGAGGACATCAGCGAGCCATAGACGCCGCCGTTCGAAATGGTGAAGGTGCCGCCCTGCATCTCTTCCATGCTCAGCTTGCCGTCACGGGCGCGCCTGCCCTTTTCGGCGATTGCCTTTTCGATCGCGGCAAATGACATCGAATCCGCATCACGGATGACCGGAACAACAAGACCGGTCGGCGTGCCTGCGGCGACACCCATATGCACAAAGTTCTTATAGACAATGTCGGTGCCATCAATCTCGGCATTCACTTCGGGCACTTCTTTCAGTGCATGACAGCAGGCCTTGGTGAAGAAGGACATAAAGCCCAGACGGACGCCGTGCTTCTTCTCGAACTGGTCTTTGTACTGGTTGCGCAGGGCCATCACCTCGGTCATGTCCACCTCATTATAGGTGGTCAGCATGGCGGCGGTGTTCTGGCTGTCTTTCAGGCGTTTGGCGATGGTCTGGCGCAGGCGTGTCATGCGCACACGTTCCTCGCGGCTGGCATCCTGTGCAGCAACGGGTGCGCGTGGCGCCTGGATCGCAGGTGCGGGTGCCGCGACAGCGGGCGCTGGGGCCGCGACTGCCTTGGCCACATCTTCCTTCATGATACGTCCGTCGCGTCCGGTTCCCGTGACCTGATCGGCGGACAGGCCAGCCTGGGCCATGGCTTTTTCGGCCGAGGGTGCATTGGCCACATCTTTGCCGCCAACGGAATCACTTCCGCTTGCAGGTGCAACCGCTGCCGGAGCGGCTACTGCCCCTGCTGCTGAACCCGAGATCACCGCCAGCTTGGCAGCGGCGTCTACAGTTGCGCCTTCAGGGGCAACGATTTCTGCCAGAACACCCGCCGCAGGAGCGGGAACCTCGACCGAGACCTTGTCGGTTTCCAGCTCACACAGCATCTCGTCCTGTGCGACGCTGTCACCGACCTGTTTGAACCAGGTCGAGACCGTCGCTTCGGTCACGGATTCGCCCAACGTGGGCACCATCACATCAACGCTGCCGCCCGAGGCTGCCGGTGCTGCGGCAGGCGCAGGTGCGGCGGCTGGGGCCGGGGCGGCGCCTTCTCCGGCGACGATTGTCGCCAGCAGGGCATCAACACCAACGGTTTCGCCTTCGGCGGCGACAACCTCACCCATCACGCCAGCGGCTGGCGAGGGGACCTCGACCGTGACCTTATCGGTCTCAAGCTCGCACAGCATTTCATCGACGGCGACCGCGTCACCGGGCTTCTTGAACCAGGTGGCGACGGTGGCTTCGGTAACGGATTCGCCCAGCGTGGGAACACGAACTTCAATGGACATCATTACTTTCCTTCAATGCTCAGCGCTTCGTTCACCAGCGCTTCTTGTTGGGCTTTATGTTGGCTGGCCAGACCTGTCGCAGGTGAGGCCGAGGTGGCGCGGCCGACATAGACCGGGCGGGTATGTTTGGCGCCGATCCGGGTCAGGACCCATTCGATATTGGGTTCGATAAAGGACCATGCACCCTGGTTCTTGGGCTCTTCCTGACACCAGATGATTTCGGCTCCCTTGAACCGTTCCAGTTCATTGATCAGCGAATGCGCGGGGAACGGATAGTACTGTTCGATCCGCATCAGATAGACATCGTCGATACCGCGCGCGTCACGCTCTTCCAGCAGGTCGAAATAGACCTTGCCGGAACACATCACGACCCGCTTGATTTTGTCATCCTTGACCAGGGTTGTGTCCGAGTTACCCTTTTGCGCGTCGTCCCACAGCACCCGGTGGAAGCTGGAGCCGGTGGTGAAATCCTCGGCCGTGCTGATCGCCAGCTTGTGGCGCAGCAGCGATTTCGGTGTCACCAGGATCAGAGGCTTGCGGAAGGTTCTGTGCAACTGACGGCGCAGGATGTGGAAGTAGTTCGCAGGCGTCGTGCAGTTGGCCACGATCCAGTTGTCCTGACCACACATCTGCAGAAAGCGTTCCAGACGCGAGGAAGAGTGTTCAGGCCCTTGCCCTTCGAACCCGTGCGGCAGCAGGGTCACCAGACCGGACATGCGCAGCCATTTGCTTTCGCCCGAGCTGATGAACTGATCGAACATGATCTGCGCACCGTTGGCGAAATCGCCGAACTGCGCCTCCCACAGGGTCAGAGCGTTGGGTTCAGCCAGGGAAAAGCCGTATTCAAAGCCCAGAACCGCGTATTCCGACAGCATCGAGTCGATCACCTCATATTGTGATTGACCAGCCCGGATGTTGTTCAGTGGATAGTACCGCTCTTCAGTTTCCTGATTGATAAAGCCGGAATGACGCTGGCTGAACGTACCGCGCGTCGCGTCCTGTCCCGACAGGCGAACTGGATAGCCTTCGGTCAGCAATGATCCAAAGGCCAGTGCCTCACCCGTGGCCCAGTCAAAGCCTTTGCCGCTTTCGAACATTTGCTTTTTGTGATCCAGCAGGCGGCCGACAGTTTTATGGAGCGCAAATCCTTCGGGGGCCCGGGTTAGCGATGCGCCAACCTCGGCCAGGGTTTCCGGTGCAATCGCAGTATCGCCGCGAACATATTCGTCTTTGTTCTTATCCAGATGCGCCCAACGCCCGTCCAGCCAGTCGGCCTTGTTGGGCTTATAGTCTTTGCCGGCTTCGAACTCATCATTCAGATGGGCCTGGAAGGCGGCTTTCATATCTTCGATCTCGCCTTCGGGGATCAACCCGTCCTTGACCAGCCGTTCCGTGTATATTGATAGCGTGGTCTTATGGGTCTTGATCTTCTTGTACATGATCGGGTTGGTGAACATGGGCTCGTCGCCCTCGTTATGCCCGAACCGGCGATAGCAGAATATATCCAGAACCACGTCCTTGTGGAACTTCTGGCGAAACTCGGTCGCAACCTTGGCTGCGTGTACCACCGCCTCGGGGTCGTCGCCATTCACGTGGAAGATCGGGGCTTCAACCATCAGTGCGATATCCGTGGGATAAGGGCTGGAGCGCGAGAAATGCGGTGCGGTTGTAAAGCCGATCTGGTTGTTCACCACGATATGCATGGTGCCGCCGGTCCTGTGACCGCGCAGGCCGGACAGGCCGAATCCTTCGGCAACGACACCCTGACCGGCAAAGGCCGCATCGCCATGCAGTAGAATGGCCATGACTCTGGTCCGGTCGGTGTCGTTCAACTGATCCTGCTTGGCGCGGACCTTGCCCAGAACAACAGGGTTCACCGCCTCAAGGTGGCTTGGGTTAGCGGTCAATGACAGGTGTACGCTGTTGCCGTCAAATTCGCGGTCGCTTGAGGCGCCCAGGTGGTATTTTACATCGCCCGAGCCATCCACGTCCTCAGGCTTGAAGCTGCCCCCTTGGAATTCGTTAAAGATGGCGCGGTATGGCTTGGCCATTACATTCGCTAGAATGTTCAGACGTCCGCGGTGTGGCATGCCGATGACAATATCGCTCAGGCCTAGGGCCCCGCCGCGTTTGATGATCTGTTCCATCGCGGGGATCAGTGCTTCGCCGCCGTCCAGACCAAAGCGCTTGGTGCCCATGTATTTCACGTGCAGGAACTTTTCGAACCCTTCGGCCTCGACCATCTTGTTCAGGATGGCCTTGCGGCCCTCTTTGGTGAACGCGATTTCCTTGCCATAGCCTTCGATCCGCTCTTTCAGCCAGGCGGCCTCTTCCGGGTTCGAAATATGCATGTATTGCAGCGCGAAGGTGCCGCAATAGGTGCGTTTCACGATCTCGACGATCTGGCGCATGCTGGCCATCTGCAGGCCCAGCACGTTGTCGATAAAGATCGGGCGATCCATATCGGCATCGGTAAACCCATAAGTCTTGGGGTCCAATTCCGGATGCGTGCTGGCAGCCCGCATGCCCAACGGGTCCAGATCGGCGGCCAGATGACCCCGAATACGATAGGCCCGGATCAGCATCAGCGCCCGCAGACTGTCCAGAACTGCGCGCTTAATCTGGTCTTCGCTGACGGCAACACCTTTGTCGGCGGCTTTTTCCTTGATCTTCTTACCCGCCGCCTTGGCGTCGATCTCGGCCCATTCGCCAGTCAACGCACCGGTCAGATCATCCGTCGGCATCGGCGGCCAGTCGGACCGCGCCCACGAAGGCCCCTCGGCCTCGCGCTGGACATCAGGCGAGGCGTCGCCCATGGCCTTGAAGAACTCGGCCCAGGCGGCATCCACCGCGCCGGGGTTCTTGGAATACTGGGCGTAGAGCTGCTCCAGATATTCGGCGTTATGCCCCTGCATAAAGCTTGAGGCGTGGAAGGCAGAGTTGGGCGTATGTTCGGTCATTGTAGGACCTCAAATGCGATTTCGGATTTGGTAGGATTTAGTTTTGCGGATCTTCGGGGTAGTTTCCGGCCTCGAATACCCAGGTCATTCTTCGTCGAACGATGTCTATCGTATCTGCGTCGAAATAATCGGGCACCGGAATGCCTTTTCGTCGTTCGGCCATCGACTTTTCGTGCGGCAATTCAAAGCTGTCTTCCGGCAGCCCAAAGGATCGATAAATCTCTTTCAGATCTGACTGCAGGTTTTCCTTGCGGACGAACTTGTCCACGATCAGCTTGTTGTTGATCGAGACTATCTCCCAGTTATTGCCCCAGGCCTTTGACCGGATGAACTCTTTGAACTGAGCAATTTCGGTCTGCGGGTCTTCCGAGGGCAATCCTTGCTGATGTTTCCGAAAGTGGTAGTCGGATACAGCACGATCGAATGGATTTCGTACGTTGGCGATCTTTGTATAGGAATCAAAGGTCTTTGCCCCAAGATTGGCTCGAACCTGTTTCGCAGGCATATGGTTGCGCCATGCGTATTTGCGCCAGAACTGCCATTTTGGCCGGACCAAACTTGCAGTTTTCCCACGAGCACCGACAATACCGTATTTCGATACGCGGATTTGCCCATTTTCAAGCCGCGGAAGACCGGGTTCTTCGCATAAAGGCTGAAGCGCTATCTCGGTAGAGGTTCCCGCAGTCTTCGTCGTCTTGAGATAGATGAATTTGTGCTCATGGCAAACCAAAACCATGTCAGATGGCCTTTCTGGCCACAGGGGCCGCTTGTAGAGAGTTTACGCTCAGCAGGTTCATTGAGGGACCTCTGAAGGATTGGGACCGTATTGGTTGGTGCCTGGCTGGCTGGGGCGGGTCAGCCACCATAGGACCAGGAGGGGCGACACAAACAGAACGATAAATGTCGGAATGACGATCAGCAGCGTGGCGCGGGTGAACAGGATGTCCAGATTGCCGCCATGCTGGAAATGCGAGGCGAGGCCGATGCCAAAGACCAGTACGGCCCCGGCGCCAAAGAACAGCAGGATTGGCAGCAGCGCATACAGCCCGCTGCGCCCGGTATCATGCATCCGCCGCCATGCGACGGCCAGATGCGGGAAGAACACGATTAGACCAACAATACCCTGCACAGGCTGCGAAGACGTGACGGACACGGATCTGGACGTCTCGGTTTCAGTCACAGCGACTTGCGTGAAGAACTGCGCGTCGATAATCCCGGCGATGATGCTCCAGATCATGATGAACAGGAAAAAGAACCAATATTCAGACCGCGAGGCGCGACCCGAGAAGGTGAAGAACTTGGCGAAGCAGGTGCGGATGGCGTCGGAGAAGGTCATATCTGGTCAATCACCCAACTATTCCATTACAGGAAAAAGATACGATAAGAGCGTTCCGCGTACCTCGATTGGCAGTGAAAACAGCGCTGTCGCTGCCAACCAATCCGCAAACATAACCAACGCGTTTCACGATCACATCCTTGGTGGAGTCTTTACTTGCTCGAAAGCGAAACTGGTACTTCTGGCTTCCGGACAATTTGAGTTCGGAAAACCCTCTTTCTTTGGCGATGTAGTGAGTCTCGCAAGCCTCGTCCCGGATGAATTGTCCCTCGCTTGTCCAGCCGATAAGAACGCTACAAACTTTTGCTTCGGCTTGCTCTGATGCAGAGAATGCTAAAGTTACTGCTAAAAGCAGAGACCAAAAATACGCCAAAGGCGAGAAGGGCGGGCGTTTTTCGCCCACCCTCTTTTCGGGCGTAGCCCTCAGAGCGTATGCCCGGAGAGCAATCACTTACCCAATCGCTTCCAGCACAGCCTCACCCAGCTGCGCCGGGCTTTCGGCCACGACGATACCGGCGGCGCGCATGGCTTCGATCTTGTCCTCAGCACCGCCTTTGCCGCCGGCGACAATCGCGCCCGCGTGGCCCATGCGGCGGCCCGGAGGGGCCGTGCGGCCTGCGATGAAACCCGCCGTGGGCTTCTTGCGGCCCTTCTTGGCCTCATCCGCCAGGAACTGCGCGGCTTCTTCCTCGGCCGAGCCACCGATCTCACCGATCATGATGATCGATTCGGTTTCGTCATCGGCCAGGAACCATTCCAGCACGTCGATATGCTCGGTCCCTTTGATCGGGTCGCCGCCGATGCCCACACAGGTGGACTGGCCCAGGCCTACGTCTGTTGTCTGTTTCACAGCTTCATAAGTAAGCGTACCCGAGCGGGAAACGACACCCACGCTCCCGCGTTTGTGAATGTGGCCGGGCATGATGCCGATCTTGCAGGCGTCGGGCGTGATCACACCGGGGCAGTTCGGCCCGATCAGGCGCGAGCTTGAGCCTTCCAGAGCGCGCTTGACCTTCATCATGTCCAGAACCGGGATGCCTTCGGTGATGCAGACGATCACTTCCATCTCGGCATCAATCGCTTCGAGGATCGAGTCCGCCGCGAAGGGCGGCGGCACATAGATCACGCTGGCATTGGCCTCTGTCACATGCTTGGCCTCGTGGACCGAGTTGAACACGGGCAGGTCAAGGTGGGTCATCCCGCCTTTGCCGGGGGTCACACCGCCGACCATCTTGGTGCCATAGGCGATGGCCTGTTCAGAGTGGAATGTGCCCTGCGAGCCGGTAAAGCCCTGACAGATCACTTTGGTATTTTCGTCGATGAGGACTGCCATTTGGCGTTCTCCTATTTTTACCATTGATGGGTCAGGTGACCCTTAAGGTATTGGTTGTAGGCTCACGCCCATTCAAACTTTGATCCGTGCGCTGAAGTAGTGTTCGCCGCCGATTACACCCACGTACCGGATGCTGATCGGACCCAAGTCGCTTTGCAAAGCGTTAAAAGTCCCATTGACCGTTGATGGATTTTCGTTGGACACAAACACAATTGAGCAGGCAGTATCGGTCAGTTTGACCGAAAGATCTTGTTTCTGATGAAAGTATGTCGTCGTTTTCGAGTTCTGGACAAATCCATTTGCCGCCGCTGCGTCTTCCAAAGCACTGCGTCCCAATTCTGCCTGACCACACAGCGCGCGGAAATACGCCGTAGCTTGTCCGGCCGAGACCGGATTGGCGCCTGGACCCGCGTTTGATGACCGCTTGATTTCTGGCGGGTTCGACGGCGACGTGCTCTCAGTTGTTGTTTGACAGGCGGCCAAGCTAAGCAGTGCGCCTGCAAACAACAGTGGCTTACTGAAAAGACCCACGAATTTACCCCTTAACCGCCTTCACGATCTTCTCGGCACCGTCTTTCAGGTTGTCCGCCGCGATTACGTCCAGGCCAGAGGTGTTGATGATCTCTTTGCCCTTCTCAACGTTCGTGCCTTCCAGACGCACGACTAGCGGAACCTGCAGACCGACCTCTTTCACCGCGGCGACAACGCCCTCGGCGATGACGTCACAGCGCATGATACCGCCGAAGATGTTGACCAGAATGCCTTTGACTTGCGGGTCCGAGGTGATGATCTTGAACGCTTCGGTGACTTTCTCTTTGGTGGCGCCGCCGCCGACGTCGAGGAAGTTGGCAGGTTCGGCCCCATACAGCTTGATGATGTCCATCGTCGCCATGGCCAGACCGGCACCGTTGACCATGCACCCAATCTCACCATCCAGTGCGATATAGTTCAGGTCGTATTTCGACGCTTCCAGTTCCTTGGGGTCTTCCTCGGTCGTGTCGCGCAGTTCTGAAATATCCGGATGGCGATACATCGCGTTGCCGTCAAAACTGACCTTGGCGTCCAGCACCTTGAGGTCGCCGCTGTCGGAGACGATCAGCGGGTTGATCTCCAGCATTTCCATGTCCTTCTCGACGAAGGCGGCATAGAGCTGGCTCATCAGTTTGACGCATTGTTTGACCTGTGCGCCCTGCAGGCCCAGCGAGAATGCGATGCGGCGGCCGTGATAGGCCTGATATCCGGTGGCTGGGTCAACCGAGAAGGACAAGATTTTCTCAGGCGTGGCTGCGGCCACCTCTTCGATATCCATGCCGCCTTCGGTCGAGCAGACGAATGAAATGCGGCTGGTCTGGCGGTCTACCAACAGGGCCAGGTACAGTTCGCGTTCGATGCCGGAACCGGCCTCGATATAGATGCGGTTGACCTGTTTGCCCGCAGGACCGGTCTGATGCGTGACCAACGTGCGGCCTAGCATCTTTTTGGCTTCCTCGGCGGCCTCTTCAACCGATTTGGTCAGACGGACGCCGCCTTTTTCCCCGGCATCGGATTCCTTGAAAGACCCCTTGCCGCGGCCGCCCGCGTGGATCTGCGCTTTGACGACCCAAAGAGGTCCGTCCAACTCACCGGCTGCGGTTTTAGCTTCCTCGGCGCGCAGGACCGCGCGACCGTCGGAAACCGGGGCGCCATAGCTGCGAAGAAGCGCTTTGGCCTGATATTCGTGAATGTTCATCGAAACTGTCCCGTCTGACTACGATTGACCGATATAGGCGTGTCTAAGGGGTAAGTTTAAAGGCTTTTTTGATGTTGAGTAGGTTTTTCACGAAGATTTTCATTATTTGTGATCACAGCATTTCAGGGTGTGATCACAAAACTTGAGTCGGTATTGAGCGTTGATTCGTCGGGAAATTCACCCAATAGAATATGACTTTTCAAGCTAGCGCTAACCTATCCGCGTCTGAGGCGGACGATACCCTTTTTCACAGACATCACCAGTTTGCGCAGTTTGCCCAACAAGCCTTTGTCAACCAGTGGTCGGACTTTTTTCGACGCGCCGGGCGTGAGCTGTGCGTCGGCTTCGATAAGGCTGTTGATATGACGTTCGAGATCGGGCCCTACCAAACCGGCGACAGTTCTAGCGCTGTCCAGCCGCTTGTCATGACGGCTGTGAAATTTGTAGTGATGCAGCAGGCGCGGGGCGCTGTGCAGAAAACCAAACATCTCGGCCTGACGATAATCGAGGAAGTTGTACTCGGGTGGCAGAACTGCCAGTCGCAACGCGCTGGCAAACAGCTTTTCGCGGATTAGCGCCTGATCTGAGGTCAGGTTTTCCGAGATGATAGTCTCTTGTACATCTCGCAGGAAATCCAGCACTGCGTCCGAAGTGCGAATGCCAACCAGCCCACCATTGAGATGGGGAAATGCGTTGGGCAGCGGAGTTTTCCAAACACGTTGCGCATGGGCCGAGTTGCGCAATGGGTCATGGACCATCGCGATATCAAACTGCTCCAAGACGGTGAAGATATCCGACATATCTGCCAGACAGCGCACATCGGCATCCAAATAGACCGTCTTTTCGAACCGGGACCGCACAAGGCTTTCGAACTTGGGTCGGAACCAGCTTTTGTCCAGCATGTGGATTTGGTCAAACACTTCTGTTCCCGGGATGTTTTCGAGGTCGGTGAACAGGTCGACCGGTACATCCGGCATGGCGACCTTTAACGACCGAGCCGCTGCCACCGCTGTTTCGATGTAATCCTTACCGCTTGCGGCAATCACAAATCCCTGGGGCGACATGGCAATCTTCCAAAAAATGACCCGGCCCACCAAAGGTGAGCCGGGCACTGTTTAACGGTATTAGGCGGATCAGGCCAGAGAGCTGTCGATGCCTTTACACGCTTCGATCAAACCCTTCACGGCGTTGACCGAGTTGTCGAAACCGGCCTGCTCTTCTTCGTTGAGCTTGATGTTGACGATACGCTCGATACCGCCTGCGCCGATCACGGTGGGTACGCCGACATACATGCCTTCGACACCCAGCTCTCCGTCGCAATAAGCGGCGCAGGGCAGGACGCGTTTCTGGTCTTTCAGATAGGCTTCGGCCATTTCGATTGCCGATGTGGCAGGCGCATAGAAAGCCGAACCTGTTTTCAGCAGGCCAACGATTTCAGCCCCGCCGTCTCGGGTACGCTGCACGATTGCGTCCAGTTTCTCTTGTGTGGTCCAGCCCATCTCGACCAGATCGGGAAGCGGGATGCCCGCAACGGTAGAATAACGAACCGAAGGAACCATGGTGTCGCCGTGGCCACCCAGAACGAAGGCAGTGACGTCGCGCATGGACACGTTGAACTCTTCCGACAGGAAATGGGCAAAACGGCCCGAGTCCAGAACGCCCGCCATGCCGCAGACCTTGTTGTGCGGCATGCCCGAGAATTCACGCAGAGCCCAGACCATCGCGTCCAGTGGGTTGGTGATGCAGATGACAAAAGCATCGGGCGCGTTGGCGGCGATGCCTTCACCGACCGACTTCATGACTTTCAGGTTGATGCCCAGCAGGTCATCACGGCTCATGCCTGGCTTGCGTGGGACACCTGCGGTGACGATGCAAACGTCGGCGCCTGCGATGTCCTCATAGGACTGGGTGCCTTTCAGCTTGGCGTCGAACCCTTCGGAAGGGCCGGATTCTGCGATATCCAGCGCCTTGCCTTCCGGAGTGCCTTCGGCGATGTCGAACAGCACGACGTCACCGAGTTCCTTCATTGCTGCGAGGTGGGCGAGCGTGCCGCCGATCTGACCTGCGCCGATCAGCGCGATCTTGGGTCTGGCCATTTGGAAAATCTCCGGTCGGTATTGAAATCGCGGTTTTGCTAGTCCTAAAACCGGCGCTGCGCAAGCCTTCTGCGGCGCGGCATGCCACCGCATACCGTTTGCATGTCTCCTACCGATTGCGCTAAACCGCCTGTGACTCATGCATATTTACGGGACACCGCATGTTCGAGATGGACCTGATGTTTTTTGCCGTGGCGATCCCTGCTGTGATCTTCGCCGGCATCTCGAAGGGTGGGTTTGGCTCGGGGGTGGCGTTTGCCGCATCATCGATTCTGGCACTGATCCTGACACCGGGACAGGCGCTTGCACTGATGTTGCCAATTCTGATGGTAATCGACGTCGCTACGCTGGGCCCCTATTGGAAACGCTGGAGCTGGCCGGATTCACGCCTGCTGATCGTGGGGGCAGTGCCGGGTGTGGCAGTGGGCGCCTGGCTGTATCGCGCCACGAATGACGACCTTCTGCGCCTGCTGATCGGAGGAATTTCAGTGGGGTTCGTGATCTGGCATGTGGCCCAGAGAAAGGGCTGGATCCGCGGCTTTGCCAATCGTCTGCCGCCATTTGCGGGAATTTTTGCGGGGTTGGTCGCCGGGTTCACCAGCTTTGTCAGTCATGCGGGCGGCCCACCCGCCGCCGTCTATCTGATCTCGCAGCGTCTGTCGAAAACCGAGTTTCAGGCGAGCACCGTGCTGGTCTTCTGGGTCATCAATGTCGCTAAATTCATTCCGTATGCCTATCTGGGTCTGTTCACATGGCACACTGCGCTGGCCGACTTGTTGCTGGCTCCATTTGCCGTGCTTGGTGCATGGCTGGGTGTGCGCGCGCATTTCATGATATCCGAACGCTTGTTCTTCGGTATTGCCTACGTTTTGCTGATGCTGACCGGAACAAAACTGATCTGGGAGGCCCTGAGCTAGACATTGGGCGGCAGTGCTTCGGCCATATCTTCGTAGGACTGGCCCGAAGCCACAAGGCAGGTCATTCCATCCGGTAATGTCACCGTAATAGTCCAGCTTCCGCTTTGATCAGAGGCAAAGACTTCCATCACCGCACCTTGTCGGGCGATGCCAATGCTCTTACGCGTTTCGCCATAAGTCTCGGCCAGTCGAGTTATGACCTCGTCGCGGGGGGCGCAGCTTTGAGCCTGCACCTGCTGGGCGGCCAGAACCATGATACCCAGCCCCATTGTCATATTGAACAGCGTCTTGCTCATCGGTGAACCCTTTTGATTGCGATCTGCCAAGACGGTGACCGTTGCAGACCGAAATACGGTTAAAGGAACGCACGTTGCGTCGTTAATGCTGCGGTGCGGCAAGTTTGCGCTTGAACTTTCCTGCAGAAAATGCCCCATTCTGCGCAACATTATTTCAAGAGGCCGAAGCCAATGGACTCCCGTCAGCGACCCTACCGTTCCGTATTGTACATTCCCGGTTCCAAAGACCGGGCGTTGGACAAGGCCCGCAACCTGCCTGTTGATGCGGTTATTTTTGACCTCGAAGATGCGGTCGCGGCGGACGAAAAAAACAACGCGCGCGAAACGCTGGGGGCTGCCTTGGCTGCTGGCGGTTATGGGGCGCGGGTCAAGATCGTACGAATCAATGGCCTAGATACCGAATGGGGCCTGGCCGATGCCCAAGCCGTGCGGGACATGGACGTGGATGTGGTTTTGCTGCCCAAAGTGAATTCTGCTGCAGATGTGGATGCATTGGCCGCAATAACCGGTGATCTGCCGATATGGGCCATGATGGAGACGCCGCGCGGGATGCTGAACGCCGCCGAAATTGCCGCGCATCCGCAGATGGCGGGCTTCGTCATGGGCACCAACGATCTGGCCAAGGAATTGCAGACACGGTTCCGCCGAGACCGCCTGCCGTTGCAGACGTCGCTGGGCCTGTGCCTGTTAGCCGCAAAAGCCGAGGGGCTGATCATCGTCGATGGCGTCTATAACGCCTTCAAGGACAGCGAAGGCCTGGCGGCCGAATGCGCGCAGGGCCGCGATATGGGCTTTGACGGCAAGACCCTGATCCATCCCGCACAGGTCGATGTCACCAACGACGCCTTCGCCCCATCGGATGAGGAAATCGATCTGGCCCGCCGCCAGATCACCGCGTTTGAAGAGACCGAAGCACAAGGGCAGGGCGTCGCGGTCGTCGATGGCAAGATCGTGGAAAACCTGCACGTTGCAACCGCCCGTGAAATTCTGGCAAAAGCAGAGGCGATTTCAGCTTTGCAAGCGGGGTAAGCCAGCATGGGCTTTGTTCTTCTGATTCTTGGTGTGGCGCTCTGGTGGGCTGCACATCTGTTCAAACGCGTGATGCCGGACCAGCGCGCGGCGATGGGCAAAGGCGGTGCGGGCGCGGTGGCGCTGGCGCTGCTGGCGTCAATCCTGTTGATGATCTTCGGTTATCGCATGACCGATTTCATCCCAATCTGGTCGCCGCCGACCTTTCTGATCCACGTCAACAACCTGTTGGTGCTGATCGCCATCTATATGATGAGCCCCGCAGGCCAAAAGGGTCGTCTGCTGAACAAGCTGCGTCACCCGATGCTGGGCGGCATGAAGCTCTGGGCCTTTGCGCATTTGCTGGTCAATGGTGATCTGGCCTCAATCGTCCTGTTCGGCGGCTTGCTGGCCTGGGCGGTGGTCGAAGTGATCGTGATCAACAAATCCGAGCCGGACTGGACACCGGGCGAGCCGGGCACTTACGGCAAGGATGCGATGTTCTTTGTCGCGTCGATCGTTCTGCTGGGCATTATCGGCTATATTCACGGGTTGGTCGGCCCGTCGCCGTTTGGTTCATAAAGGTTTGACAACATGGCAACACTCTATCGTCTGCTGACCGAGGAAGACACCGCAGCCTTCTGTCACAAAGTGTCGGACGCGCTGGCAAAAGGGTGGGAGCTGTATGGCGACCCGTCCTATGCCTTTGACACTGCAAACAACGTGATGCGTTGTGCGCAGGCCGTGACCAAAGAGGTTGCGACCGACTATTCCCCTGAAATGAAACTGGGACAGCAATAATGGCAAAAACCAATCCGGGCCGTTTCTTCGAGGATTATTCTGTAGGGCAAGTGCTGCACCACGCGGTGCCTCGCACCGTGACCGATGGCGAACGGGCGTTGTATCATGCGCTCTATCCGGCGCGTCATGCTCTGTATTCCTCGGATGAGTTCGCCCGGAATTGTGGCCTGCCGCAAAGCCCGATCGATGATCTGGCGGCGTTTCACGTGGTGTTTGGCAAGACTGTCCCTGATGTATCGCTGAATGCAGTGGCCAATCTGGGCTATGCTGAGGGGCGTTGGTTGAAGCCGGTTTATCCCGGCGATACGCTGCGGTCGGAATCCGAAGTGATTGGGGTCAAGCAGAACTCGAACGGAAAAACCGGTGTGGTGTGGGTGCGAACCCGTGGCCTGAACCAGCGCGATGAGGTGGTTATTGAGTATGTCCGCTGGGTGATGGTGCGCAAATCGAACCCTGACGCGCCCGCCCCGGACACGGTGGTGCCCGAGTTGAAACAGGTGCTGGAGCCACAGGATCTGGTAGTGCCACAAGGGCTGAACTTTTCCTCCTATGAATTTGTTCCGGCCGGTGAGGCGCATCGGTGGGGCGATTACGCGATTGGTGAAAAGATTGATCATGTGGACGGTGTCACCGTGGAAGAAGCCGAGCATATGCTGGCCACGCGGCTTTGGCAGAACACCGCCAAGGTTCATTTCGATCTGACCTTCCGTCCCGAAGGCCGTCTTATCTATGGCGGGCACGTGATCTCGATGGCGCGGACCCTGTCGTTCAATGGATTGGCAAATGCGCAGATGATCGTCGGGTTGAACGGTGGCGCCCATGCCAACCCTTGCTTCTCAGGCGATACCATTAAGGCCTGGTCTGAGGTGCTGGACAAAGCCGAAACCGGCATCCCCGGCGTTGGGGCGGTCCGGTTGCGGCTGGTCGCCACGAAGGGTGGAGAGCCATTCGAGTTGAAAAATGACGATGGCCGATATCTGCCCAACGTTCTGTTGGACCTCGACTACTGGGCTTTGATGCCAGTCTGACCCCACATTCATTTGAACGCAGCCTGAAATATTCGTGCTAGGCTGTGACCATGTCTCTGCTTCGCTCTTTCGTCGCCTGTTTCTTTCTGGCCCCGACCGCCGAGGCGTGTGATCTTGCTTTGGCTCTGGCCGTTGATGTCTCGGGATCGGTGGATTCGAACGAATACCGCATACAAATGGACGGCCTGGCCGCTGGATTGCGTGACCCCATCGTCTCCGAGGCGCTGGTGCGCGGGAATGCGCGGTTGATGCTGGTCCAATGGACCGGAGCCTCTCGTCAGAAGGTGACGATCCCCTGGACACATATGGATAGCTTTGAAGCCATAGACAGTTTCGCCAGACAGGTGGCTGCGGATGCCAGAGTCTGGCGCAATTTTTCGACTGCAATCGGTGAGGCGCTTGAGACTACAATGTCCAGTTTCAGCGAGGTAACCGAATGCAAACGGCACTTGATTGATATCTCGGGTGATGGGGTTTCCAACGAAGGGGTTGAACCGTCCGAGATTCACGATGTGTTGCGTGGGAAAGGTGTCACGGTAAATGCCATCGCCATCGAGGAAAGCGAACCCGACTTGACGGCCTATTTCTTTGAGAACGTCATTGTAGGTGAGGGAGCGTTTGTCGTTTCGGCGGCCGGGTTCGAGGATTATCCGGCCCGCATCCGAAAGAAACTGTTGCGGGAAGTGACCCAGCAAACGGCCGGTCTGAAATAAGTGTGGCAGGGATTCGGAGCTGCAGGCGCTAACATCTGTTTCGTCTTATTTGATTTGTGATCACAAGAATATTTTGTGTGATCACTTTATCGCTTAATCTGTCATTTTGCGCGAATTCTGAGCTTTTTTGCAGCTGCAGCACGTGACAGTGTCGCAAAAACCAGTAAAACCTTCGGAAGCCAACCGAAAAGGAGCCGCCATGAGCGATGTAAATCGGGGCAACCGCCCGCTCTCACCGCATATCCGCATCTACCGCCCACAGATGACGTCTCTGTCGTCGATCATGGTTCGGATGACTGGATTGGCCGTGTTCGCAATCGCAGCACTTGTGGTGTGGTGGCTGTTGGCGGCGGCAACCTCTGAGGCGGCCTTTGCAGGCATAGACGGATTTCTGCGCAGCTGGTTCGGTGATCTTGTCATGACCGGAGCGGCCTGGGGTTTGTGGTACCACACATTGGGCCGGTTGCGTCATGTCTTTTGGGATTTCGGCTACTGTCTGGATGTCGATCTCTCTGAAAAGCTGGGATGGGGCATGTTCGTTGGTGCCACGATCCTGACCATCATCACCGTTCTTGTGGTTTAAGGAGACGTTCGATGCGATACCTGACTGACCGTAAACGCGCCGAGGGTCTGGGAGCGGGCAAATCCGGAACCCAAACACATTGGAACACAATGGTCCGGGCCATGATCCTGACTGTTCTGATTCCTCTCTTCATCTTCACATTTGGTGCGGGTCTGGGCGGAACCTACGAAGAGGTTCTAGCTTATTTCAGTCGCCCCTTCCCGGCGATCGTATGCGCGCTGACACTGATCGTTGCCCTGTTGCAGCTGATGTACGAAGCGCAGGAGGCCATCGAAGACTATATCCATGGTGTCGCCGAAAAAGTGACGCTGGTTGCGATGTGGGCGTTTGGCTACACGCTGATGGTTGCAGGGCTGTTCGCCCTGGTGAAACTCGCCCTGTGATGATGCGCGGTAAGGAATAAGAACAATGACAGCAGCATATGAATACGAAACCCACGAATACGACGTCGTTGTCGTAGGCGCAGGTGGTGCAGGTCTTCGCGCAACGCTGGGTATGGCGGAACAGGGTCTGCGTACGGCATGCGTGACCAAGGTGTTCCCGACCCGCTCGCACACGGTTGCCGCACAGGGCGGCATCGCGGCGTCGCTGTCGAATATGGGTCCTGACCACTGGCAGTGGCATATGTACGACACGGTCAAGGGCTCGGACTGGCTGGGCGACACCGACGCGATGGAGTATCTGGCCCGCGAAGCGCCAAAGGCGGTGTACGAGCTGGAGCATTACGGCGTGCCCTTCAGCCGGACCGAAGAAGGCAAGATTTATCAGCGTCCCTTTGGTGGCCACACCACCGAATTTGGCGAAGGCCCCGCCGTGCAGCGGACCTGTGCCGCCGCTGACCGGACCGGCCACGCGATCCTGCACACGCTCTATGGTCAGTCGTTGAAAAACAATGCTGAGTTCTACATCGAATATTTTGCCATCGATCTGATCATGTCCGACGACGGACAGTGTCAGGGCGTTGTCTGCTGGAAGCTGGACGATGGCACCATGCATGTGTTCAACGCCAAGATGGTGGTGCTGGCGACCGGCGGCTATGGCCGGGCGTATTTCAGCGCCACTTCGGCCCATACCTGTACCGGTGACGGTGGCGGTATGGTGGCCCGCGCGGGTCTGGCGCTGCAGGATATGGAGTTCGTTCAATTTCACCCGACCGGCATCTACGGCTCGGGCTGTCTGATCACCGAAGGTGCGCGGGGTGAGGGCGGGTACCTGACCAATTCCGAAGGCGAACGGTTCATGGAGCGCTATGCGCCTCAGTACAAAGACCTGGCACCGCGCGACTATGTCTCGCGCTCGATGACCATGGAAATCCGCGAAGGACGTGGTGTGGGTGCAGAGGGCGACCACATCCACCTGAACCTTAGCCACTTGCCTGCCGAGGCTTTGGCCGAGCGTCTGCCGGGTATTTCCGAAAGCGCCAAGATCTTTGCCGGTGTGGACGTGACCAAAGAGCCGATCCCGGTTCTGCCAACCGTGCATTACAACATGGGCGGTATCCCAACTAATTATTGGGGTGAGGTTCTGAACCCCACCGCCAAGGACCCCACCGCTGTGGTCCCGGGCCTGATGGCTGTGGGTGAGGCTGGCTGCGCCTCGGTCCATGGGGCGAACCGTTTGGGCTCAAACTCGCTGATCGATCTGGTGGTCTTTGGCCGCGCGGCGGCGATCCGGGCCGGCAAGGTTGTGGATGCCGATAGCGCCAACCCGGTTCTGAACCAAGGGTCGGTCGACAAAGCCTTTGATCGTTTTGACGACGTCCGTAACGCCAGCGGAGCGATCCCGACTGCCGATCTGCGGCTTGAGATGCAAAAGACCATGCAGGCTGACGCGGCCGTTTTCCGCACCGCCAAAACCATGGCCGAAGGCGTTGAAAAGATGACGGCGATTGCCGCCAAAATGGACGACCTGAAAGTCACCGACCGCTCGCTGGTCTGGAACAGCGATCTGATGGAAACGCTGGAACTGACCAACCTGATGCCAAGTGCGCTGGCCACCATCGTCGGTGCCGAAGCGCGCAAGGAAAGCCGTGGTGCCCATGCGCATGAGGATTTCAGCGAACGCGACGACAAAAACTGGCGCGTTCACACGGTGTCCCGCGTAGACGGTAATAAGGTTAACCTCAGCTATCGCCCGGTGATCGTCGATCCGCTGAGCACCGAAGCAGAAGGCGGAATCAGCCTGAAGAAAATCGCGCCCAAGGCGCGGACTTTCTGATGTGATTGGGCAGTCCGCGACCAACCACCGGACTGCTCAAGTTCTATGGGTAAGTAATATCTGTACTTAGCCAATCGGCTATGGCGAGATGAATGTTTCAATGTACTCATTCACATCGGCTTCAGAGATTTCCTGACGCTGTGCCAATATGTCGAGAATTTTCAGGCTGACATCTGTGAACCCAAAAACACCTTCGGTTAGAATTGCCAGTCGCTTTAGCATCTGGCTATTCAGCTCTGCAGGATCAGACAAGTCCCTGAGATAGATAATGTCCCCGTCCAGCATTTGTGTCGATTCAAAGTCCGAAAGAACTCCCGACCATTTCGATATGACCAGCCTGTTCTCGATATGCGCAAAACTATGGGGCAAAAACCCCAACTTTCTGAGAAATGTGTCAACCTCGCCAAAACCTGGCTGATTCTCGTACAATGGAAAAAACGATACTTCGGTCTGTATGGCGGCGACATTTTTCAGCGTGTTTTCCGCCGAGGTAAACACCGAAAGTTCGGCACCCTGAATGTCAATTTTCAGAAAATCCACTGGACCCAAACCTGCGATATCATCCAGCCGCTGGGTTTGCAGCTCCATACTGCCAATTTGCCTTGCAGCTTTGCGTAGGCCGCGCAGGTAAAAAAGTGTTTTTTCCCTTATTTTCAGCAAGGATGTCAAACCCGAGCCCTTGTAGATATTCAACAAGGCCGGTTTGCCGTCTCCGACTGCAAAGTTGAAATACTCTTCATTTGCACCTTTATTGCGGACGACCTCTTTCATCGTATTTTCCTGAGGTTCGAAACCGACGACATTGCAATATTTGTTCTTAAGTAGGTCACGGTAAGGGGCGTCATGGCGCATTGGATTGGCGCCAATATCGGCAATGCGTACAATACTGGTCAAATCCAGAAGATCGTACAAAGCAGAAATGCGGGCGCTGAAAAGATTATCCATTTCTTAGAACCGTAAGCGCTTCGGCCAACTTGCGGCTGATCCGCTCTGGCGCGCGTTCCTGAGCGAATTCGAAGCACGCCCTACGTTTTTCAGCGAGTTCTGAATCGGACATTTCCATCACCTTCATCATCATGCGGATCAGTCCTCGAGGGTTTTGTGCCGGATACAGTAGATCATGACAGGATTCCGGGGTCGTCTGCCGGTGGGGTTCAATGTCCGGGGCGACAACTGGCAAGCCAAAGGTCATGGCAAGCATTGCGGTTCCAGAGGTGAAGGTTTGTGTAGATGGCAAAACATAGGCGTGAGCTTGGGAAAAAACACTCGGAATAGCCTCATCTTCTACGCGTTCGCCTATCACGGTTACGTTTGAAATGGCGTCCAGCCGTCGTACCAATCGCCGACTGGGCCGGAAGACTCGGCCGACCACTGACATATGAAAGTCGAAACCCCTGTTGGTTAGCTTCCGGATGGCGAAATGAAGCCGGTCCAACTCGCGGTTTCCGCGCATCGCGCCAAAGGTCAAAAAATGGGTCTGATCGCGTGGTTGCATCAGGCGCGCAAGCGTGATTTCGGCGCTTTCATAAACTCCTAGATAGCTTGGGTGAGGGATCAGGCAAATCTTATTTGGTTCCGCGTCATATTGGGCGATCATATGTTGTCGCGCATTTGGGGTATGGACATGGATCATATCGACCAGCTCTGCCAACTTGCGTCGCGCCGCGTGAAATCCATCGTTGCCCTCACGCGCTGAATGCGCGGCGCGATTGTGAATGGTCCAGATGACGCGACCACCGTTTGATTTATACAGCTCAAGTCCCGACACGGCATCTTGAAACAGAGCGTTGTTCGCGGGATCTTCACCATCCTTGATCGGAAACAGCCTGTCATCCCATTGGATATGCAGGATTCCGTGTTCGGTCTGAAACTCTGGTTTCGCAATCTCTGCAAAGTTCAGCTGTTTCATTGCAGCTAGAGAAAACTCTGGCTCGCATGCGCTGTACATCATGTTTTGATAGGGGTTTTTGGTGCCATAGGGAATATTCAATACTCGTGTCTGCATACGGCACTCAGCTTTTGCTTTCTCGGGTGCAGACTCCATGCACATAAGCTCAATGTAAAGGTGAAATCACCCATCTTTATTGACTGTTTTCAAGGCTAAATGGTTGGCTTTCGCACTTGCAGCGTGTATCTATACACGGGAATTTAGCGAGGTCGGAAATGGTACAACTCACCCTGCCAAAAAATTCTCGGATTACCACCGGAAAGACATGGCCCAAGCCAGAGGGCGCGACGAATGTGCGCAAGTTCCAGATCTATCGCTGGAATCCTGACGACGGTCAAAATCCCCGGGTGGATACCTATTTCGTCGATATGGACAGCTGCGGTCCGATGATTTTGGATGCGCTGATCAAGATCAAGAATGAGATCGACCCAACCTTGACCTTCCGCCGGTCTTGTCGCGAGGGCATTTGTGGGTCCTGTGCGATGAATATCGACGGGATCAACACGCTGGCCTGTATCTATGGCATGGATGAGATCAAGGGCGATGTGAAAATCTATCCTTTGCCCCATATGCCTGTGGTCAAGGACCTGATTCCGGACCTGACCCATTTCTATGCCCAGCACGCCAGCATCATGCCCTGGCTAGAAACCAAGACTAACCGGCCTGCGAAAGAGTGGAAGCAATCCATTGAAGACCGCAAAAAGCTGGATGGTCTTTATGAATGTGTGATGTGCGCCAGCTGCTCGACTTCGTGCCCAAGTTATTGGTGGAATGGCGACCGCTATCTTGGCCCGGCGGCTCTACTGCATGCATATCGTTGGATCATTGACAGCCGAGATGAGGCAACTGGTGAGCGCCTGGATGAGTTGGAAGATCCGTTCAAGCTGTATCGTTGCCACACGATCATGAACTGCGCCAAAACCTGCCCGAAGGGTCTGAACCCTGCAAAGGCAATCGCCGAGATCAAAAAGATGATGGTCGAACGCACGGTGTGAGGCGGACTTGATCCATGTGCCTGCTGTGTTGCAGCAGGTGCAATTCCCATTTGCAAGAATATGTGGTGTGAACGCCTGCAGCCTGTCCTATGTTTGGCTCAGGGAGGAGTGATTATGTCACAATGGGATCACTCCGATGAGAACCAAAACCAACTCCGCTGATGCCGCCGAAGCCCTGGAATTGCTGGAACAGGCATGGGCCTATTATACGCCAGAAACGGTAATCCCCACTTCAGAGCGGATGCCAGAGCTGTTCGAATACGCAAATGCTGCCTGACCTGCGATTGCAGGGCTTGAAAACAACCGACTGATCAGCAAAGCAGGAGAATGCCTGTTATTCTTCTGCTTCTTGCTGCCGCCGTATTCGCCTATTTTCTGTGGCGCGCCCGCACTTCGTCACTGACACGTGAATGCCGCTGGCGCCAGCACCGAAAAGAAGGGCAATGGGTCTGTTCGTTTTGCGGTGCTCAGACCGATGGGGCGGAAAGCCCCAAGCAGTGTTTAAAGGGATCGACCGGTAGATAGCCGATGCGGGACAGGGTCGACCCTGCCCCAACCCGTTTGCTAAGCTTTTGGAAACGCCGCCTGAAGTGCGATCTCAACCATGTCGCCAAAGCTGCTTTCACGTTCGGACGATGGCAGAGCTTCTCCTGTCAGCAAGTGGTCGGAAACGGTCAGCACGGCAAGGGCCCGGCACTTGTGGCGCGCGGCCAGGATGTAAAGTTCGGCGGCTTCCATTTCGACGCCCAGAATGCCGTGACGCACCATCTGTTCGTTCAGATCGGGACGTTCATCGTAGAATACATCCGAGGAATAAATCCCGCCAACATGAGTTGGTGTTCCTATGTTTGCCGCAGCCTGAAGGGCGGCCTGCAACAGGCTCCAATCCGCGCAAGGTGCAAAGTTGAGCTCTTTCATGATCCCCCGAGACGGCGTGCTGAGCGTGGTCGAAGTCATAGCCAAAATGACATCACGAATGTTCACACTGTCCTGCATCCCGCCACATGACCCTATACGGATCAAAGTTCTGGCGCCAAAATCGCGGATCAATTCATTCACGTAAATTGACAGCGAGGGCATTCCCATACCGCTGCCTTGAATCGTGACCGGATTACCTTTCCAAGTTCCGGTGAAGCCCAACATGCCACGCACGTCATTCACCAGTTTGGCGTTATCCAGAAAAGTTTCTGCAGCCCATTTTGCCCGGTAAGGATCACCGGGTAAAAGAACTGTTTCAGCGATTTCGCCTTTTTCGGCGCCTATATGAATCGTCATTTCGTTATCAATTCCATTCAGATTTCCATATCCGAAATATCCGCTCCGGCTTTCAAAGCTTCGTGTACCCAATGCGGCTTGCGACCGCGTCCCGACCAGGTTTGATCGTGGTTGGATGGATTTCGGTATTTTGCTTTTGTTTTCGATATCTTAAGAGATTTCGAGGACCCATCAGAAAGTTCGGAAAGGGAAAACCCAAATTCCGCTGCGGCTTTCTGAGCGGCTTTCAAAGCCTCTTTCCTATCACGTCTTTCGGCTGCTTTCAGCGCCACATCTACATTGGCACGCAATTCCAACAGTTCATTGCGCGTCATCTTTTCGAGATTCATTCCCATTTACATTCCCCTGATGTTACCGAATTACAATGTCCCCGAAGAGTCACCGTAGTTCTAAAAGCATCCATTATCTATCCCTTTCGCGAAGGCGATAGATACGGGGAAAATGGGTGGCAAATCGGCGGTTATTCAGCGGCCAGGTTTTGCGGATCAACCAAGGAAACTATGTCGCCCATGATTGCATTCAACTCGAAGTTTTTTGGCGTGTAGATTTTGGCCACACCCATCGCTTTGAGCTTTTCAGCATCGTCATCAGGGATAATGCCACCGACAACAACAGGAACACCGTTCAGGCCCGCCTCGCGCAGACGGTTCAGAACGTCCTGAACCAACGGTATGTGACTGCCGGACAGAATCGACAGGCCGATCACATGGGCTTTGTCCTCGATTGCGGCGGCCACAATTTCCTCGGGTGTCAGACGGATGCCGTCATAGCTGATGTCCATACCGCAATCGCGGGCGCGGAAGGCGATCTGTTCAGCGCCATTTGAATGGCCGTCCAGACCGGGTTTCCCGACCAGGAATTTCAGGCGACGTCCCAGCTTGTCACTGACCGCGTCAACGGCCGAGCGCAAGTCCTCCAGCCCTTCGGTTTTGTTTGAGACCGAGCCGGAAACGCCGGTCGGGCCGCGATATGTGCCATAGACTTTGCGCATCTCTTCGGCCCATTCGCCGGTGGTGACGCCAGCCTTGGCGGCGACGATTGACGGCTCCATTACATTCGCACCGGATTGTGCGGCCTCACGCAAAGCGGCCAGCGCTGCTGCAACTGCCGCGCCATCCCGTTCGGTGCGCCATTCGTTCAGGCGGTTGATCTGTTCCTGCTCTACTGCCGGATCAACGACCATGATGCCGCCGTCTTCGGTTTCCAGGGGTGAGGGCTCGCCCTCGACCCATTTGTTCACGCCGACCACAATGGTCTCGTTGCGCTCGATCCGGTTGAGGCGCTCTGCGTTGGAATCGACTAAACGGGACTTCATGTATTCGATCGAAGCGACAGCACCCCCCATCGAATCCAGGTTCGCCAGTTCGGCCCGCGCGCCCTGTTTCAATTCTTCGACTTTGGCGTCTACGGCCGGGTTGCCGTCGAACAGATCGCCATATTCCAGCAGGTCGGTTTCATAGGCAAGAATCTGTTGCATCCGCATCGACCACTGCTGATCCCACGGGCGGGGCAGGCCAAGGGCCTCGTTCCATGCTGGCAGTTGTACCGCACGGGCACGGGCCTTTTTCGACAAGGTAACCGCCAGCATTTCGATCAGGATACGGTAGACGTTGTTTTCCGGTTGCTGCTCGGTCAGGCCCAGTGAGTTCACCTGCACACCATAGCGGAAGCGGCGGAATTTCGGGTTTTCAACGTCATAACGTTGTTGCAGGATTTCATCCCAAAGATCCACAAAGGCGCGCATTTTGCACATTTCGGTGACAAAGCGGATGCCGGCATTCACAAAGAACGAAATCCGTCCGCACAATGCTGGGAAATCCTCGGCTGGGACGCGCGGGCGCAGCTCATCCAAGACGGCGATGGCTGTGGCCAGCGCATAGGCCAGCTCTTGTTCCGGCGTCGCGCCGGCCTCTTGCAGGTGATAGGAACACACATTCATCGGGTTCCATTTCGGCACATTGGAATAGCAATACTCGGCCACATCCGCGATCATCTTCAGCGACGGTTTCGGCGGGCACACATAGGTGCCGCGGCTCAGGTATTCCTTGATCAGATCGTTCTGAACCGTGCCCTGCAGTTTCGACACGTCCGCGCCCTGTTCCTCGGCAACCGCTATATAGAGCGCTAGCAACCAAGGAGCCGTGGCGTTTATCGTCATCGACGTGTTCATCTGTTCCAACGGGATCTGGTCGAACAAAACCCGCATGTCGCCCAGATGGCCGATCGGTACACCCACTTTACCAACCTCGCCGCGTGCCAGCGTGTGATCGCTGTCATAGCCGGTTTGCGTCGGCAGATCGAAGGCCACTGACAGACCCGTCTGACCCTTGGCCAGATTCCCGCGATACAGCGCGTTGGACGCTTTGGCGGTGGAATGACCGGCATAGGTTCGGATGAGCCAGGGGCGATCTTTCTGCGTCTGCGTCATAACTGGGCCTCGTATTGCGGGTGGGCAAGAAAATTACGTTCATGGGTTCTAAAGCGCAATTTTCGGGACATGTCAATTCGCTGCGTCGCGGCATTTCCGGTTGTGCCGATTGTGGGATGCAGCGATTGGTGGCAGGGTGCATTTATGACACAGACCGTGGAACTTCCGCTTTGGCTGTTTTTGTTGATCCTGGTATTTGCCGCGGTCACACTGGCCTCGCATTTTCTGTTTCCGTCTGTGCGGTGGTTTTTTCGCCGTAGGTTGGAGCGCGCAGTCAAACGCCTGAACACGCGCCTGCAGCGCCCGATACAGCCGTTCAAGCTGGCCCGACGCCACGATATGATTCAACGTCTGATCTATGATCCTCAGGTAGGGCAGGCCGTGCAGCAGCACGCACGTGAAGAAGGCATTCCCGAAGCGGTCGCCTTTGAGCAGGCCCAGCGGTATGCGCGCGAGATCGTGCCTTCTTTTTCCGCCGTTGCCTATTTCAGTATCGCCATCCGGTTGGCGCGGATTCTGAGCAACGCCTTTTATGATGTACGGCTTAGTTATCAGGATGAAGATGCCCTGAAAGATATTGATCCAAATGCGACAGTTGTTTTTGTGATGAACCACCGCAGCAACATGGATTATGTGCTGGTCACCTATCTGGCGGCCCAGCAATCGGCTTTGTCTTATGCTGTTGGCGAATGGGCGCGTGTTTGGCCGCTCAGTCGGTTGATTCGTGCGATGGGGGCCTATTTTATTCGCCGCAAGTCCGGCAGCGAACTCTATCGTCAGGTATTGGCCTGCTATGTCCGGCATGCCACCGATGCCGGTGTTACACAGGCCATGTTCCCTGAAGGCGGGCTGAGCCTGACGGGGGCCATGGCACGCCCCAAGCTGGGGCTTTTGAAATACATAATCGATGGTGCCAGGGTGGATGGGGCGGATGTGGTGTTTGTTCCCGTTGCGCTAAACTATGACCGGGTTCTTGAAGATACGATCCTGACCAAGGCCGCACTTGGCAATCAAAGGCAATTTCGTGCCCGAATCGGGGTTATAACTGGGTGGATGTTGAAACAGATAGGCAGGCGTTTGACCGGTCGCTACCAGCGGTTTGGATTTGCTGGAGTGCGATATGGTCACCCTATCTCATTGAAGGAATTCCGCACCGCCCATGACGATGTGATGACTGATCTCGCGCGCGAACTCATGCAACGGATCAAAGAAGCGATTCCGCAGGCGCCTGTTCCTGCAGCGTGCTGGCTGGTTCGCACCAAAGGAGAAATGCCCGAAGACGAGCTTAAAAGCTTGATCACCGGGTTTTTGCAACGTGACGGAACTTTGGGTGATCAGGATGAGTCCGCGGTTTCAGCTGCCTTGGATCAGCTGGTCGAACGCAGAATTCTGAAACGAGAAGGTGGGAAAATATCTCAATCCGGGCAAAGGGTTGATCTGCTCGACTACTATGCAGCCTCAGCCCCGATTGGCGACGGCTGGCCTGATGCTGCGGCAGCGAAAGAAGTTTCTGCAGGCGCTGGGTCATAAAATTACAAAAATGATGCAAAATCTATTGCATTATTTCCTTCAGGCCAATATCTCATCATCCAACGCAAGCGCTTCTGCATCGCGGCAAACAGGAATGAGAAATAAGGAGGCCAACATGGCTCTGGACACCGACAGCGGTATCGCAACTTACGACGCGCCGGAAAAAGACCTCTATGAAATGGGTGAAATCCCTCCGATGGGGTTTGTGCCTAAGAAAATGTATGCATGGGCAATCCGTAAGGAACGCCACGGGGAACCGGATACTGCGATGGTCCAGGAAGTCGTGGATGTACCAGAGCTGGACAGCCACGAGGTGTTGGTTCTGGTGATGGCGGCGGGCGTTAACTATAACGGCGTCTGGGCATCCCTGGGCAAGCCGATTTCGCCCTTCGACGGCCACAAGGCCCCGTATCATATCGCCGGTTCTGACGCTTCAGGGATCGTATGGGCCGTGGGTTCGAAAGTAACGCGCTGGAAAGTGGGCGACGAGGTTGTCATTCACTGCAACCAGGACGATGGCGACGACGAACATTGTAATGGTGGCGATCCGATGTATTCGGACAGCCAGCGGATCTGGGGTTATGAAACGCCGGATGGGTCTTTTGCACAGTTCACCAATGTTCAAGCCCAGCAGTTGATGCCGCGCCCCAAGCACCTGACCTGGGAAGAAAGCGCTTGCTATACTCTGACGCTGGCGACCGCGTATCGGATGCTGTTCGGGCACGAGCCGCATGATCTGAAGCCGGGCCAGAACGTTCTGGTCTGGGGTGCCTCGGGCGGCCTGGGCTCTTATGCGATCCAGCTGATCAATACCGCAGGCGCCAACGCGATCGGCGTGATCTCAGACGAAAGCAAGCGTGACTTTGTTATGGGGCTGGGCGCCAAGGGCGTGCTGAATCGTAAAGACTTTAACTGCTGGGGTCAGTTGCCCACAGTAAACACACCGGAATATGCGGACTGGTTCAAAGAGGCGCGCAAATTCGGCAAGGCGATCTGGGAAATCACCGGCAAAGGCAAGAATGTCGACATGGTGTTTGAACATCCCGGCGAAAGCACATTTCCGGTGTCGACCTTTGTCGTGAAAAAAGGTGGTATGGTTGTGATCTGCGCCGGTACCACCGGCTATAACCTGACTTTCGACGTTCGCTATATGTGGATGCATCAGAAACGCCTGCAAGGTTCGCATTTTGCGCATCTCAAGCAGGCTGCTGCCGCGAACCAACTGATGGTCGAACGCCGTCTGGATCCCTGCATGTCCGAAGTGTTCGCCTGGGGTGAATTGCCAGACGCGCATATGAAGATGATGCGGAATGAGCATAAACCAGGCAACATGTCGGTTCTGGTTCAGGCGCCGCAGACGGGCTTGCGCACGCTTGAAGAGGTTCTAGACGCAAAAGGCTGAGCCCCCAAAAAAAAGAATATTAGCACCCGCGAATCGCATCGAGCGAGCGCGGGTGTATCTATTTCGAGGCATAAGGAAATAATTACAGTGGGTTACAGAATCGTGACCCGCTAGTTTTGGGGAGTAGAAACCAGTGAATAGGCTTAAAATCATCTCACATGTTATGGTTGTGTTAACCCTTCGTTAACCGTTTCGGAGAGACTTTAGATGGCGCATAATGAGTGGATACTGGACGTTTTGTCGGACCTCAACGCCTTCGCTGTTGAAAACGGTTTGACCGCACTAGCCGAGCAGCTTGATGATACCAAGTTGATCGCAGCGGCCGAGATTGCGTCCATGCAGGATAAGGCACAGGCGCCCGCGAATGGGAACACAACTCGACATGAGTCAGGTCCTAGAGGACTTGGAAAGCACCAACACGCTTGACGAGTTGGGCGATGTAGCCGTTCGATTGCGCGACCGGCTGCAGGTTGAACATCTTATCTATCATTGGGTTGATGGTGCCGGGGATCAATACGGCTATACAACTTACCCGGACGCTTGGGCCGAGCGATACCGTGAGCGGAGTTATCACCGCATAGATCCGGTGATCCTGGGGTGTTTCCAACGGTTCCACCCGGTTGACTGGAAATTGCTGGACTGGTCTGGAAAAGTGGCGAAAGCCTTTTTGCAAGATGCCCTTGAACATGGAGTTGGCAATCAGGGTTATTCGATCCCCATCCGGGGGCCGAACGGCCAGTTTGCCTTATTCACAGTGAATCACTCATGTGATGATGAGAAATGGAAGTCCTTCATCGAGGCCCATGGCCGCGAGCTGATTTTGATCGCGCATTACTTTAACCGAAAGGCTCTGGAGTTCGAAACCGACAGGCAGCCGGATACGACCCGGGGCCTGTCGCCTCGTGAGACGGATGCCATGACCTTGCTGGCGCTTGGATACAGCCGGGCACAAGTCGCGCACTCGCTGTCAATCTCGGAACATACGCTGCGTGTCTATATTGAAAGTGCGCGTGCCAAGCTTGGGGCGCAGAACACAACCCATGCCATCGCAACAGCACTCAGCCGTGGATTAATAGTGGTTTAACAAGCGCGCGCGCCAAAAACGGGAAATTAACCACGACTTTGTACCCCCTTCGTTCCTGCACAGGACGACAAGGGGAAAAGTCATGTTGCGCTATTTGTTTGCCGACGAACTACATAAGTTTCCGAATTTGGCCCAAGGGATGTTCCGGGATCGAGCGGATCAGTTCAAAACACGGCTGGGCTGGGATGTTCACGTGGACGAAAAAGGAGAAGAGCGGGATCAGTATGATGACCTGAATCCACTCTATGTCATCTGGGAAGAAGAGGATGGCAGCCATGGGGGCTCGATGCGGGTTTTGCCGACGACAGGACCTGTCATGGTGAATGAGGTGTTTGGGCATCTGACAGGAGGTAAGCCTGTCCACAGCCCGCTGATCTGGGAGGTGACGCGGTTCTGCCTGTCACGAACGGCCAGTGCCCATACTGCCGGTGCCATCATGCTGAGCGGCGGCGAAATCATGGAAGGGTTCGGACTGACCCATATTGCAGGCGTCTTTGATGCGCGCATGATTCGGATCTACCGTCTGATCGGATCGTCTCCAGTCGTTCTGGGGTCACAAGGGAAAGGGCGTGATCAGATTTCGGTTGGGCTTTGGCCCTATTCGGCCGAGGATTGCAATCGGGTGGCTGAACGGGCGGGCATCCCACGTGAGCTGTCCAGGATGTGGTTCAAAGCCGCGTTTGGCACTGTCCGGCAACACCGGTTTGCCCTGTCCGCCTGACGGGGTCTGAAAGCCAATTCCATATCTGGCGATAGCTGGCGTGGCCCTGTAGGGTCGCGCCATGTCTATACCCACAGTAACCTTTTCTGACGATCAAGCCGCCGCCTATGACAGCATTTCCGAGATGCTGAAATCTGCTGGTGTGGACCTGGATGATGATGCCCTGCTGAAAATGCCCGGCAATGGCGAATCCGGGGTGATGGCCGTGATCGGCAAGGCAGGTTCAGGGAAAACGCTACTGCTGGCAGAGCTTTACAAAGCATTGGCTGACGCGGGTCTTCAGATTGTTTCCGGTGATTTCGAAAGCCGCAAAGCGCGCGAGAAACGCAGCTTGGCCATTCTTGCGCCAACGAACAAGGCCGCTAGTGTTTTGCGCCTGCGGGGTGTGCCTGCGACCACGATCCACCGCATCCTCTATACGCCGGTATATGACCCGGAATATGAACGCATTGCCGAATGGCTGGCGGGCAACGATGAACGCCCCGAGGTTGAAGGGCTGACTGACGAAGCCCTGGACCGGGCGGCCGCTTTTTATCAGAACAACAAGTCGATCCCCGGCGCGCTGGCCGCTGCGGGCCTTCGTGGGTCCGACTTTATCACCGGCTGGAAGCGTCGGGAGGAGCCGCTGGACATAGGCTTTGTAGATGAGGCCTCAATGCTGGATGACCGGCAGTTCGAAGACCTGAAAGAGATCTTTCCGACCCTGTTGCTTTTTGGCGATCCGGCGCAGCTCGCCCCGGTCAATCAGTCCGGCAGCATGGTATTTGAGACGCTGCCCGAGCCGCGAAAGCAGGTATTGCACAGGGTCCACAGGCAGACGGCAGACAACCCGATCCTGGACCTCGCGCATGCGCTGGCCGACCCTCAGATGGGGTTTGAGGATTTTGAACGGCTCGTCGAACAGACCGCCCGACAGGATGACCGTGTTGTTTGGGGGCAGCGTGTTGAAGTTGACCTGATGGCCCGCAGCCCGGTTCTGGTCTGGCGAAATGCCACCCGAATTCGCTTGATTCAGGCCTTCCGCAATGTTCACGCGGCACCCGACACCGAGCTTCTGGCGGGAGAGCCGCTGATTTGCGATGGAATCGAACTGCCGCTGAAGCACCGCAAGAAAAGGCTGGATCTTGAGGCGCGCGGGCTAATCAAGGGTGCTCAGGTCATCTATCTGGGGCCAGGACGAAAACCGGGGTTTTCGCGCCTGCATGTGATGGGGGCCGAGGATCCTCAGGTCAGTGCAGCGTCGATTGTCAAAATCGAAATGCCTGATGAGGAAGAACCGTTTATTCCATTTGCAGCGCGTATGGGGGCAACCTTTTTGCATGGCGCAGCAGTGACCATTCACAAGGCGCAGGGGTCGCAGTGGGACACGGTACAGGTGTTTGCGCCGGATATATATGCGGCTGCCCGGATGGGGCGAACCGAGGCTGGGCAACCTTTGTGGAAACGTCTGGCTTATGTTGCGATCACGCGGGCGCAAGAAAGGTTGATTTGGGTGGTGCGCAACAGGCTGGCCAAGCCCACTTATCCGCTGCGCGTGGATGATTTGCGCGCGGCTCCGGCGGCGACGCTGACCCTGGAGGCGGAAGAGATATGAAATCCATCATCATCACAGGCGCCAGTTCAGGCATCGGACGGGCAACTGCCGAGCTGTTTTTGGCCGAGGGCTGGGCGGTTGGGCTGCTGGCGCGCAGCGCGGATGTGCTGAACGAATTGGCTGAAAGGCACAAGAATGCGATCCCCCTGGTGACCGATGTTACCGACCCCACCGCTGTTTCGGGTGCTTTCGAGACATTCCAGAATGAGGCGGGACGTCTTGACGTATTATTCAATAATGCCGGAATCTTTGCCCCCGGCGGCACGATAGACGAAATCCAGTTGGAGGATTGGTACCAGAGCGTCAGCGTGAACCTGAACGGGATGTTCCTAAGCGCGCGCGAAGCCTTTCGCATTATGCGGCATCAGGCCCCTCAAGGGGGAAGGATCATCAATAACGGTTCGATCGCCGCGCATGTACCGCGTCCGAATTCGGTCCATTACACCGCTACGAAACACGCGATAACAGGCCTGACACGCAGCCTATCACTGGACGGGCGCGCCTTTGGTATCGCATGTGGTCAAATCGATATTGGCAACGCGCGAACACAGATGGTGCAAAACCTGGTTGAAAACGCCATCGCGGGAGGGCAGCAGCCCGACCCGACGATGGCTGTTGACGATGCCGCACGTTCTGTACTGCACATGGCGTCTTTGCCTGCAGAGGCAAACGTCCAGTTCATGACCGTCATGGCCACTACGATGCCCTATATCGGGCGTGGATAGGGCTTTAGTTCTCGCGCAATAGTCGGAAGGCTGTGGACGCTCCCCAACCCGCCGCGATGGCAATGACCAAAGACATCAGGCCATACCAGACCGGCTGCTGACGGGACATGTTGTAGAGGAACCGTTCCAGCCCGACCTTCCGCACGTCGATTGTGGTCTCGAACTGGGAAACAACCTCTCGGCCGCGGGTCAGGTATATGCGCGCGAAATAGGCGCCTTCGGTCAAATCGGCTGGCATGTCGATTGAGGTTCGGAACAATGTCTGCTCGTCCACCGCAACCGTATTTTCGCGGATAGAATACAGGCCCTCATCCTCACGGATGCGAACGACGGCCTCGGCAAAATTCTGCGCGCCCCGGATATTCATCGCGGCACCCACTGACCGAATGGCCCGTTCAATCGAGATCCTGTACCGCAGGTCTTCTGTATCTGACAGGATTTCTGTAAGCGGAGCGCTGGTGGCAACCGCATAAAAACTGGGCGCAAGGTCGACCAGGACGCTGTCGGTGTTGACCCAGATACCCAGCCTGCGTTCTTTTCGCCGGACCGTCACCGGGCTAGAGGGGCCTGCAACGGCCACGATAACTTGAAGCGGTGGGCCGGAAGGGATCGGTGTTTCACGTTTTACGGCACCGAAAATAAGAATTTCCGAGCCATCGAAGTTCGCCGTGATTGCAACCCGGTCCTGACTTAGACCAAGTACAACCTGCTCTTCCTCGGCCATAGCCGGGGTGACACAAAACGCAAGCAGCAGGATCAACCGTCGGAGCATGATCAGTGCCCTCCTGCGACGCCAAGCGAATACAGCTCGGAGGGTTCCAGAAGCAGATCCAGCGCCAGTTTGCCACAAACCACCAAGACCAGTGCAGCCAGCAATACGCGCAGCTGCTCGGCAGGCATTCGTGCGCCGATCACCGTTCCGATCTGCGCCCCGATCACGCCGCCGACCAGCAACAACACAGCCAGAACAATGTCGACTGTGTAGTTGGTTGTCGCGTGCAGCATCGTGGTGAACGCTGTTACGAAAATAATCTGGAACAGGGAGGTGCCGACAACGACTTTGGTGGGCATTCCCAGCAGGTAAATCATGGCAGGAACCATGATAAAGCCGCCTCCGACACCCATGATCGCAGAAAGGATACCTACGCTAAGCCCGACCAGGACGGGGGGGATGACCGAGATATAGAGGCCCGATGTACGGAACCGCATTTTGAACGGCATCGCGTGAATCCAGCCGCGCTGACGACGTGCAACAGGGGCGGCGGTGCCCTTTTTGGATTTACGCAGCGCGTTCAGGCTTTCGATGAACATCAAGCTGCCGACGACGCCCAGAAAGACCACGTAACACAGGGTTACGAGCAAATCGACTTGTCCGAGGCTTTTGAGATAGTTGAAGATCACCACCCCGAACGCAGCACCGATCAGTCCCCCGACCAGCAATACCGTGCCCATCTTCAGGTCGACCGTCTTTCGGCGGAAATGGGCCAGAACCCCAGAAAAGGACGAGGCGACAATCTGGTTCGCTTCGGTGGCTACGGCAACTGCTGGTGGGATGCCAATGAAAAACAACAGCGGAGTCATCAGAAACCCGCCGCCGACCCCGAACATCCCTGACAGGATGCCGACCATGCCGCCCAACCCAAGCAGCAGAAAGGCGTTTACGGAAACTTCAGCGATAGGAAGGTAAATTTGCATGAGGTACTAGTAATTAGGGCCAGCTGCGTCGCGCAATGTGACACATTCGACTTCTGGAATTTGTGAAAGGGTTCGTATCTGACGCGCAGAATCACGCCCTTGGCGAGGCAGGGTAGAGCAGGGCTGGCGGCTTGGACCAGTCTGAAACTGTGCATCCGCAGAAGGCGTTTTGACAGGGAGTATCCCCTTAGACCAAGCGCAAGACCTAGCATCCGGCACCCCGGCGAGAAACTCTCTCAAATCAGCTGTCACTGGAAACACATCCATGCCCCTTTAGAGCCGTTGCGGCATGTAAAATCAACTCTACATGCCGCCATGCAGCGAACAGGACTGACGTGTGTTTCAAACTGGACCTATTACCGCTCTTTTACATAGGGTTCGCCACCGGCTTTCGGTGGAACGGCCTTGCCGACAAAGCCGGCCAAAATGACGACGGTCAGGATATATGGCAGCGCATCCATGACCTGCACAGGAATCACCACGCCACCCAGGTCAATATTCTGGAACCGCAACGCAACCGCTTGCAACAGTCCGAACAGCAGGCAAGCCCACATCGCGTGCCATGGCCGCCATTTTGCAAAGATCAGCGCCGCCAGCGCGATGAACCCGCGACCGGCAGTCATTTCCTTGACGAATCCAGCTTGCAGGGCCGTGGCCAGATAGGCACCGGCAATGCCGCAAAGCACGCCACAGATCGCGACGGCCGCAAAACGCAGCCCAACGACAGAAACCCCGGCCGTATCCACAGCGGCTGGGTTTTCACCCACCGCGCGCAGGCGCAGGCCAAAGCGGGTGCGGTACAAAACCCACCAGGTTGTCGGGACCAGAAGGAAAGACACATAGACCAGGATCGAATGGCCGGACAGCAGCTCGGAATAGATTGGCCCAAGAAATGGGACATCACTCACAGCATCCGCAAAAGGGAAGGTGATCGGTTCAAAGCGCCCTCCGCCGAACAGCGAGGGGGTACGTCCGCCCTGTTTGAACCAGCTTTGCGCGATCAGGACCGTCAGCCCCGAGGCCAGAAAGTTGATGGCGACGCCTGAAATCAGCTGGTTGCCCCGAAAGGTGATCGAGGCCACCCCATGCAGGGCGGACAGAACAAGAGAGGCCGCGATCCCGGCCAGCAATCCCAGCCAGACCGATCCAGTCACGGCGGCGACGGCGGCAGAAAAGAAGGCCGCGATCAGCATCTTGCCCTCAAGCCCGATGTCGAAAATACCGGCGCGTTCGGAATACAGACCGGCCAGACATGCCAGCAACAGCGGCGTGGCCAGGCGGACGGTCGAATCGAGGACCTGGATGAGGGTAACGAAAGTATCCATCGTTTAGCCCTCCTTCCGCATGGCAAGGAACAGCTTTTCCAGCGGCATGCGGACCATGTTGTCCAGCGCGCCGGTGAACAGGATCACCAGGGCCTGAATGACCACGATAAGCTCGCGCGGGATCGACGTCCACAGCGCCAGCTCGGCCCCGCCCTGATAGAGGAAACCAAACAGCAGCGCCGCAAGGAACACGCCAAACGGATGGGACCGGCCCATCAGCGCCACGGCGATACCGATAAAGCCAGCGCCCTCGGTCGAGTTCAGAACCAGCCGCTCTGCCTCACCCATCACGTTGTTCGTGGCCATCAGACCAGCCAGCGCGCCCGAGATCAGCATGGCGATGATGGTGATCCGAACCGGAGAAATACCGGCATAGACGGCACCGGTTTCCGAATGCCCATAGGCGCGGATCTCATAACCCAGCCGGGTGCGCCAGATCAGCGCCCAAACGATCACACAGGCCAGGACTGCAACAAAGAATGAGATATTGGCAGGTGCGCCACGGAAGACGACGTTTTCAGCGGTCGAGAACATCGACTGGAACGTCGGCAGGTGTACCGCCTCGGGGAAACGCGCAGTCGCCGGGTCTTGCGAGCCCTGCGGGCGCATGACGTTGACCAGCATATAGTTCAGCAAGGCCGCAGCGATAAAGTTGAACATGATCGTGGTGATCACGATATGGCTGCCGCGTTTGGCCTGCAGATAGGCCGGTATGGCGGCCCAAGCGGCCCCGAACACCATCGATGCGGCACAGGCGGCCAGCAAGGCGATGCTCCAATGCGGCCAGTCGATGTAAAGGCACACCACGGCCACGCCAAGCCCGCCCAGCATCGCCTGACCTTCGCCACCGATATTGAACAGCCGGGCGTGAAAGGCGACCGCCACGGCCAGTCCGGTGAACATGAAATTCGTGGCGTAATACAGCGTATAGCCCCAGCCATAGGTCGATCCCAGCGCGCCGGTGACCATCAGGTTCACCGCTTCGATCGGGTTTTCACCAATGGCGAGGATGACCAGCGCCGACAGGATTGCGGCCAGAAGCAGACTGATCACCGGGATCAGAACGACATCGGCCCATTTGGGCATTTTTTCCATGTTACGCTGCCTCTCCCGCAACACCGGCCATCAACAGGCCAAGTTCTTTTTCATCAGTTTCATGGGGCAGGCGTTCGCCCATGATATGTCCGTCAAACATGACCGCGATTCGATCCGACAGCGAGAATATCTCTTCCAGCTCGACCGAGACCAGCAGGATCGCCTTGCCCTGGTCGCGCAGATCGACGATCTGTTTGTGAATGAATTCGATCGCCCCGATATCCACGCCTCGGGTCGGCTGACCAACCAACAGCAGGTCTGGGTTACGTTCGATTTCACGCGCGACGACGATCTTCTGCTGATTGCCGCCCGAAAAGCTTTTAGCCGACAGCCAGGGGTTCGGCGGGCGCACATCGAATTTTTCGATCTTGGCTTCGGTATCGGCGCGCAGCGCCGCATTATCCATGAAGATGCCGCGTTGATAGGCCGGGTCACGGTGATATCCGAAGGCCACGTTCTCCCAGGCGTGGAAATCCATGATCAGGCCTTCGCGCTGGCGGTCTTCGGGCACATGCGCAATGTGCTGCGCGCGCCGCGCCTGGCCATCTGACCCCGCCCCGCTGAGCGCAAGCGGCGTACCGTTCAGTTTGATCTGGCCCTGGCCCGGGCGCATCCCGCCCAGAACCTCTAGCAGTTCGGATTGGCCATTGCCGGCGACGCCTGCGATGCCCACGATCTCACCAGCGCGCACGTTCAAGTCGATGCCTTTGACACGCTCGACGCCCGCGCTGTCGAAAACACGCAGGTTTTCAATCTCGAGGATGGGCTTACCGGGCTGCGCCGGAACCTTGTCGACCTGCAGCAGAACCTTGCGGCCCACCATCAGCTCGGCCAGTTCTTCGGGGCTGGTCTCGGCGGTTTTCACGGTGGCCGTCATTTGCCCGCGGCGCATGACCGACACGGTGTCGGTGTTTTCCATGATCTCGCGCAGTTTGTGGGTGATCACGATGATCGTCTTCCCCTCGGCCCGCAGCCGGTCGAGGATGCGGAACAACTGATCCGCCTCGGATGGGGTCAGCACGCCGGTTGGTTCGTCCAGAATCAGGATCTCGGCCTTGCGATACAGCGCCTTGAGAATCTCAACCCTTTGCTGCATCCCCACACCGATCTCGTCGATACGCTTGTCGGGGTCAACGAACAGTTCGTATTCTTCTTCCAGCTCTTTCAACTCTTTGCGGGCTTTAGTCAGGGACGGGGCCAACAGCCTTCCATCCTCGGCGCCCAGCACGATGTTTTCCAGAACGGTAAAATTCTCGACCAGTTTGAAATGCTGAAACACCATCCCGATGCCCGAGGCGATCGCGGCCTGGCTGTCAGGGATTTCGGTCTTTTGACCGTTGATCCAAATCTCACCTTTGTCGGCTTTGTAAAAGCCGTAGAGAATGCTCATCAGCGTGGATTTGCCCGCACCGTTTTCACCGATGATCCCATGGATCGTACCGGGGGCGACGCTGATGGAAATGTCTTTGTTGGCCTGAACCGGCCCAAAGGATTTGGATATCCCTTTGAGCTCAATGGCGGGGACGGTCATGTCTTGTCCTCAGTTGCCGAAAGGACTGCCCGGTCATCCCGGTGCAGCAAAGTGGAATCGGGCCGGGAGCATCACCCCCGACCCGCGCGATATCAGAACTGCAGTGCTGGGCAGCTGTCGTTCTCGTAATAGCTGACAACTGAAACATTGCCGTCGATGATGTCCTGACGGGCTTTGTCGACTGCTGCTTTCATATCATCCGAAACCAGCGGAGCGTTGTTGTCGTCGATCGCATAGCCAACGCCGTCTTCGGCCAGACCCATGATATATACGCCGGTCTCAACGTTCTCGCCTGCGCTCATCGCCTCATAAACAGCGACGTCCACGCGCTTTAGCATCGAGGTCAGAACTTTGCCCGGGTGCAGGTGGTTCTGGTTGCTGTCGACACCGATTGACAGGATGCCTTCGTCAGCAGCGGTTTGCAGAACACCAACACCGGTGCCGCCAGCTGCGGCATAGACCACGTCGGCACCCTGGCTGATTTGTGCCTTTGTCAGTTCCGAGCCCTTAACCGGGTCGTTCCATGCCGCAGGCGTTGTGCCGGTCATGTTGGCAACCACGTTGATATCGGGGTTCACCGCCTTGGCACCCTGAGCATAGCCGCAGCCAAAGTGACGGATCAGCGGAACATCCATGCCGCCGATGAAGCCAACGGTTCCGGATTCGGACGCCATCGCAGCCATCATACCAACCAGATACGAGCCTTCGTGTTCAGCGAAACCAACCTGACGCAGGTTGGGCGCGTCCAGCCAGGTTACGTCGACAACAACGAATTTCGTGTCCGGATAGTCGGCAACAACCGCGCTGAGCGGGTCAGCCATACCGAAACCCATGGTGATGATCGGGTTCGAGCCTGCTTCGGCAAAGCGGCGCAGGGCCTGTTCGCGCTGCGCTTCGGACTGCATTTCGATCTCGCGGTAGGTGCCGCCCGTTTCTTCCGCCCAGCGTGAGGCGCCGTTGTGCGCGGCTTCGTTGAACGATTTGTCGAACTTGCCGCCCAGATCAAAGATCAGTGCCGGTTCGGCCAGTGCGGCACCCGCTGTCAGTGCAACCGCCGCTGCGGCGCCCATCAAGGATTTCATCAGGGTCATTTGTTACTCCCGTTTGTTTTTTTCGGTCGGAGCCAAGATAGCCCCGTTTACCCACTGTTAGCGAGCATAACCGTTGTGATGGCGGGAATTAAGGCCGTTTGCAACCGCCGCGGTCAACAGATTTTTGACCATTTGGTCCAAGAAAATTCGCGGCCTGTCTCAGGTTAAATTGCATTCCATGACGATGGCATCAATTTTCTGATTATTTTCAACCGTATAGTAATTCTTGCGCGTGCCGCACACACGATACCCGCAATGCTTGTAAAGTGTAATCGCGGGCTGGTTGGCGATGGAAACATCCAGAATCGCCCGGATAGCGCCCAGTTTTTTGGCAGCCGCGTGCCATTCGACCATACGTTTCCTAGCCAGTCCCTGCCGCTGAACTGTGGGATGGGTGGCAATCGTCAGCAGTTCGGCTTCGTCTGCAATTACCTGGAAAAGGGCAAAGGACTGGGCATCACCTACGATATGGGTAAAGCGATTCTGCAGCAGCTCTGCAAACTCTGTGGCGGTCCAGGGGCGCGATTGTGTGAATGCTGCGGCGTGAGTATTTGCCAGTTCTTCGGGAGTCATCCGTCCAGCAACATCGGAGGTTGGTCCTTGGAGGGCGCCGCATCAGCGGGGCGTATGTAAAGAGGGGCGGGAGCCTCGGTCTTGGTCAACCTTCTTTGTGCAGCCACTCGGGCAATAGCGCAGACCTGAGCCTCGGGGTTGTCGTTGAACGTCAGTGTGCCCAGCGATTTTGCCTGATCAAGCTGGATCAGTGCCGGTTCCATATCAGGCCGCGAAACATAGACCTGATCTCTGGGCGCTCGGATCGCTGGCAACGCATCGCTGTCCAGGACAGCAAGCGCGTCAAAGCCCGATACGCCAATGGCCGGTATCCCCAGACCTAAGGCCAGACCCCGCGCGGCCGAGACCGAGATGCGTATTCCGGTGAAATTACCGGGGCCTATTCCAACGCCGATCGCTGACAGGTCGCGCCATGAGCATTGTTCTGATGACAGCACCTCTTCGAGCAGCGGCATCAGACGTTCGGCTTGTCCCCGCGACATGGGCTCGACACAAGACGCCACAATCCGGTCACCGCGCAACAAAGCGGCCGCGCAATGCGCGGCCGATGTGTCAAACGCCAGAATGAGTGGTTCAGACGGCAACAGGGCGCACCTCGGTCACTTCGGGAATGTAGTGACGCAGCAGGTTTTCGATCCCCATCTTCAACGTCAGGGTCGAGGATGGGCAGCCTGCGCAGGCCCCTTGCATGTGCAGGTAGACAACGCCGCGGTCAAAGCCGTGGAACGTGATGTCGCCGCCGTCCTGTGCAACAGCAGGGCGCACCCGGCTGTCCAGCAGGTCTTTAATCTGATTGACCACTTCGGCGTCCTCGCCGCTGTGTTCAGCATGGCCCGAGCCCGCATTGGCATCCGCACCCATGATCGGCTGGCCGGACTGGTAATGCTCCATCACCGCGCCCAGAATGGCGGGTTTGATGTGATCCCACTGGACGTCGTCCGCTTTGGTCACGGTTACGAAGTCATTGCCGAAAAACACTCCGGTCACGCCACTTACAGCGAAAATGCGGTTGGCCAGCGGCGATTTCTCTGCAGCCTCAGCCGATGGGAAATCTGCAGTGCCCGCTTCCAGCACGGTCTGGCCGGGCAGGAATTTCAGGGTTGCAGGGTTCGGTGTGGATTCGGTCTGGATGAACATGGCGCGGCTCCGTATCTGTTGTCTCTGATATGCGGGTCCGCGAGCTGGAAGTCAAGAATTGGAACGATTCTAAATTTAGGCAGCCAAGCTTATAGCGTCGTCCAACCGATCATCGCCCCAGAACAGCTCATCCCCGACCAGAAAGCTGGGCGCGCCAAAAAGCCCTTTGGCCTGAGCGGTTTCTGTCTGCGCGATAAGCGCTGCTTTGATCGCCGGATTCTGGGTCTGGGACAGCAAATCTGGGGCAAGCCCGGCTGAGTTCAGGCATCCGGCCAGAACAGCCTCATCCGCGATGTTCTGCCCCTGGGCAAATTCGGCGGAATAGACGGCGCGCACAAAGGCGGCTTTTTGCACTCGGTCGTCAATCGCCAGCGTTAACCTTGCCGCTTTCAGGCCGTTCTGCGGAAAAGGATTGGGCCGGATCAAGGGCAGGCCGCGCTGGGCGGTTAGGCGTTCCATATCGCGCCACATGTACCGGCCTTTCGCCGGATACAGATTGAACGGAGAATTATCCCACCCTTGGGCGGCAAAGATCGGGCCCAACAAAAAGGGCTGCCATTCGACCGATACACCATGGCGGGCGGCGACCTCTTCGATACGCATCGCGCTAAGATAAGAATAGGTCGAGGCGAATTCGAACCAGAATTGAATGCTGCGTTGCATCGGTGTGACCTCAGGTAATCGCTTCGAGTTTTTCTTTGCTTAGATCACCGGGAACAATAGTGATTGGGATGGGCAGGCTGCCTGAGTTTTTGGTCAGTTGAGTCACCAATGGGCCAGGTCCCTTTTTGTCGGTGCCTGCACCCAGAACCAGAACGCCGATATCAGGATCGGATTGCACATGCTCGATGATCTGGGCAACGGGCTCGCCTTCGCGGATGGCCAGTTCAGGATCAACGTCTTGCTTGTCGCGCATCCATTTTGCGAAAACTTCAAAATGCGCATGGATACGCTCGCGCGCTTCTTCACGCATGACGGTGGCAACGCCGATCCAATGGTTGAATTCGTCCGGTGGGATTACCGACAGGATTGTTACGCCGCCGCCGGTATGAGCCGCGCGCATAGCCGCGAATCGCATCGCATTCAGGCATTCGCGACTGTCATCCAGAACCACTAGGAACTTGCGCATGGGTGTCCTCATTCATTTCCGGGGATCATGCCCGACTAGGTGCGTGCTGGCAACCAGAGCCTAACGCCCACTGGCGGCCCAGTCCCAATACAAGTCGCGTGCACGCCGGGCGACGGGCCCGACCTGAAACCGGGTGTCCTCCAGCGCGGTCACCGGGGTGATCTTGCTCATGTTGCCAGTCATGAATACCTCGTCGGCCCCGTAGAAATCCTCGAAACTCAGAACCGCCTCATGCACAGCCACGCCGTCGGCCCGCAGGTTTTTGATATGTCGTGCACGGGTGATGCCGGCAAGGAAGGTGCCGTTGGGGACGGGGGTAAAGACCTCGCCGTCGCGGACCATAAAGATATTGGCGGTTGCGGTTTCTGCTACGTTGCCCAATGCGTCAGCCACCAAAGCATTCGAAAACCCGTTCGCACGTACCTCGTTCAGCATCCGTGCATTGTTGGGATACAGACACCCCGCCTTGGCATTCACCACTGCTGATTCCAGTACCGGACGGCGGAATCGGGTCAGTCCCAGCGTGTCCGAGGCGGTCTCAGGGGCCATCGGAATCTCTTCCAGGCAGACAGCAAACCCGGTGCTGTTTTCCTGCGGTACGATCGCTGTCGCATCTCCGTCGATGCCCCAATACATCGGGCGGATATACACGGCCGCGTCGGGCGCATAGGCTTCAAGCCCTTCCAGCACGATCTCGACCATCTGGTCTTTGGTGACGGTCGGGGTCAGCATCAGCGCCTCGGCAGAGCGGTTCACGCGGGCGCAATGGGCATCCAGATCCGGGGTCAGCCCGTTGAAGAACCGCGCGCCGTCAAAGACGGATGATCCCAGCCACGCGCCATGATCCGCAGCGCGCATGATCGGTGCATCCCCATCATGCCATTGCCCGTTGAAATAGGTGCGGATGTTCTTGCCGACTGCCATGACGCCCTCCCAAGCTTTGAGGCAAACCTAGGAAGGCGTTAAGGCAACGTCCAGAGCCAATCAGCCCCGTTTCGCACCAACCATGCCGACGATGTCATAGGTCTGCTGCAGGATCGGGGCTGCAATCGCCCGCGCCTTTTCTGCGCCATTGGCCAGAATGCGATCAATCTCGGCCTCTTCACCCATCAGTCGGGCCATTTCGGTCGAGATCGGAGACAGTTTGGCAACCGCCAGATCGGCCAGCATCGGTTTGAACTCGCCAAATTGCTTGCCGCCAACGTCGGCCAGAACCTGATCCGCCGTCTGATCGCTGAGGGCGGCGTAGATATTCACCAGATTGCGGGCCTCGGGGCGGTTGTCCAAGCCATCGACTTCCGAAGGCAGAGCGTCCGGGTCGGTCTTGGCCTTTCGGATTTTCTTGGCGATCGTGTCGGCATCATCGGTCATGTTGATCCGGGTCATGTCAGAGGGGTCGGATTTGGACATCTTTTTTGACCCATCACGCAAGCTCATGACCCGAGTTGCCGCACCTTTGATGACGGGTTCTGTCAACGGAAAAAAATCGACGCCATAGTCATGATTGAACTTAGTTGCGATGTCTCGGGTTAGTTCCAGGTGTTGCTTTTGGTCATCTCCGACGGGTACATGTGTCGCGTGATATACAAGGATATCTGCGGCCATGAGCGCCGGATAGGCGAATAGGCCCAACGATGCATTCTGTGCGTTCTTGCCAGCCTTATCTTTGAACTGTGTCATGCGCTGCATCCAGCCAAGCCGGGCAACGCAGTTAAAAATCCATGCAAGTTGCGCGTGCTCAGGAACCTGGCTTTGGTTAAACAGGATCGATTTTTCGGGATCTAATCCTGATGCGATATACCCCGCGCACAGCTCACGCGTTGCGTGCTGCAACTCTTTGGGGTCCTGCCAAACGGTGATCGCGTGCAAATCGACCATACAGTAGATTGTCTGATAGTCGGACCCTTGCATCCGGACCCAGTTCCGCAATGCGCCCAAATAGTTGCCAAGGTGCAGGTTACCGGATGGCTGTGCACCGGAAAACACGCGCGGCGTGAACTTGGAATCGGTCATCGAAGGGAACTCCCGTCTGGAAAAATCAGCCCCCGTCGCTTACCCATGAGGCAAAGGGACGTCAACAGCCGCGAAAGGCCCGCCCAATGAGCAGTGAGCATTATACACCCGCCGTGAACCCTCTGCCGCCCGTGGTGGTGGCTTTGTGTGTGTTCATCATGGGGGTTGAACTGGCATTTACTCTAGGTACGCGCGGGATCATTGGGGGGCCAACTGCTGTAGGCTGGCGCCTGGACGCTTTGCAGCACTATTCGTTTTCGCCGGATATCTTCGACTGGATGGTGGAAAACGGGCGCTGGCCGTTCGAGCATCTGATCCGCTTTGTCACCTATCCGTTTGTATCCGGTACGTTCACACAGGCCATCTTTGTCTGCGTCTTTGTGCTGGCCATGGGTAAAATGGTGGCCGAGGTTTTTGGCAGTGTTCAGATGCTGGTGATCTTTGTGCTGTCGGGCGTGGGTGGTGCGCTGGCTTATGCACTGTTGCTGGATCCGCGCTTTCCGCTGGTGGGTGGGTTCCCTCCGGTCTATGGGCTGATCGGAGCGTTTACGTGGATATTATGGCGCAAGCTGTCGCTGGTGGGCGCAAACCAATCCCGCGCCTTCAGCCTGATCGCCGTTTTGATGGGCATTCAGTTGTTGTTCGGCCTGCTGTTTGGCGGAACGCTGGACTGGGTGGCTGATCTGGGCGGTTTTGCCACTGGTTTTGCCCTGTCGTTCCTGGTTGCTCCGGGTGGGTGGGCGCGGATCGTCAGGCGTATTCGGCGCGACTGATCAGGATCGACGCAGAGCCTTTCCGAACTCGGAAAGTTTGAATGCACCAATCAGGTGGCCGAGCAGGAAATACGTGACTGCAGCAACGATGATCAAACCGAGCAGTGCCAGGTAACGCCAGCCTTCCAGGGCAAAGGCCCAGCCAAACAGCTCAATAGCGGCATACAAGACAGCTCCCATCCCCATGGACGCCGCAATGATCCGCCATGCCCTGTTCTTGAACCGGTCGTCAAACTGCGCTTCTTTCCCCATTTTTCGCGCGCCCAAGGCCAGCAGTCCAACCATGGCCCATCCGGCCACCGAGGCGGCAATCGCCGGCGCGAACCATCCCACCAACGGATACAGCCCGAAAGCCAGTGCAGCGTTCACGACCATCGCAAACACTGCATAGTGAAAGGGCGAGCGTGTATCTTCTCGCGCGAAATACAAAGGCTGCAACAATTTCTGCAGCATGAACGCGGGCAGGCCGATGCCATAGATCGCCACGGCAAGTGCGGTGGCGGCGGTGTCTTCGGGGGTGAACTGTCCGCGCTCGAACAGAACCGAGACCAGCTGGGTGGGGATGAGCACAAAGGCAACGGTCGACGGGATGGTCAACAGCAACGTAAACTCACCTGCGCGAGAAAACGCATCGCGGGCGCCCGATTTGTCCCCAGCGCGCAGGCGGCGAGATAGATCGGGTAACAGGACGATGCCGACGGCGATGCCCACGACGCCTAATGGCAACTGGTACAAGCGATCCGCTGCAAACAACCAGCTGACGGCCTTTTCGGTTTTCGAAGCAACCAGCTGGCCCACCACCAGATTGACCTGTGTAACCCCCATGGCCAAGGCGGCCGGAACCGCAATGCGGACCATGTTGCGCATTTCAGGGCTGAGTTTCGGCAGGCCCGGGCGGATACGGATGCCCGCACGTTCGGTTGCAATCCAGACCAGCGCTAGCTGCGCAACACCAGCGATGGGGATGACGGCGATCAGCCAACGGATGACTTCTCCGCCTGATATAGCGCCGGCGATCAGTGCTGTGCAGGCAAAGATGTTCAGTAAAATCGGCGCGGCGGCGGCAGCCGCGAAACGGCCGGTTGCGTTCAGCACGCCCGAGAACAGCGCCGCTAGCGACATGAAAAAGATGTAGGGAAAGACCACATATCCATAATCCACGGCAAGGTCGAAGCGGTCGTCACCGTAAAAGCCCTCGGCCGTCAGCCAGACCAGGCCAGGCATGAAAACCATCGCCAGCCCGACCAGCGCCAGCACCGCCACGGCCAGCAGGTTGAACGCGTCCTGTGCAAAGCCTTGCGCGTTTTCCCCGCCTTCGAGCCGTTTGGAAAACATTGGCACAAAGGCTGCGTTAAACGCACCTTCGGCAAAGAAGCGGCGGAACATGTTGGGCAGGCGAAAGGCGGCGACGAATGCATCCATTACTGGCCCGGGCCCGATGTAGGCGGTCAGCAGGATTTCCCGCAGAAAGCCCAGAATACGGCTGGCCAGGGTCCAGAACCCGACAGTGAACAGGCCTGAAAACAGCCGGATCTGTTTCATGAGACCGCGCGCTCGGCGCCTTCGGAGATGGCCTTGCGCAGCTTGGCCTCAAGCCCGCGCTGCTTGCTTTCCGAGTGATATTTCAACCCAAACATATCCTTGACGTAAAAGGTGTCCACCACTTGTTCGCCATAAGTCGCGATCACCGCATTGGCGATATAGACATTGGCGGCAGCAAGCGTTCGTGTCAGATCATAAAGCAGGCCGGGCCTGTCCCGGGTATCGACCTCGATGATCGTGTAGATCTCGGACCCGTCATTGTCGAAGATGATATGGGTCGGCACGTTAAAGGCCCGTTCGCGTTTCTTGATCTTGTCGCGTGATTTAAGGGCATCCCGCGCCACGACCTCGCCTTTAAGGGTCTTGTGGATCATCTGTGTCAGGCGCGGCAAGCGGCTGGCCTCGAACGGGTGGCCATCGGCGTCCTGAATCCAGAACGCATCGGTGACATAGCCGTCCTTGGTGGTGTAACTGCGCGCATCAACCACATTGGCCCCGACCAGCGCCAAAGCGCCTGCGATACGGGCAAAAATGCCGGGGTGATCACCCATGGCAAAGCAGGCCCGCGTCGCGTCGCGGTCTTCATCCGGGTGCAGACGGATTTCCATCGCGCCAGCATCACCGCTGCGGTCCAGCTCTTTCAGCATCTCGGCAAATTCTACATGGGTCGAAAGGTTCAGGCCCTGCCAATAGGGGTCATAGTGCCGACCCGTCTCGGTTTTGAGGGCGGCTTTGGTCCATTCCGCCAGCTCGGCCCGCAACGCCTTTTTGGCACCGGCACCGCGATTGGCCCGGTTGAGGTCTTCCATCCCGGTCTCAAGCGCGCGTTTGGTTTCGGCATGTAGCGCCCGCAGCAGGGTGGCTTTCCAGTTGTTCCAGGTGTTGGGTCCAACGCCGCGAATGTCGCAGACGGTCAACACGGTCAGTAGGTCCAACCTTTTGACTGTCTTCACGGCCTTGGCAAAGTCGCGCACCGTGCGCGGGTCGGAAATATCGCGTTTCTGCGCCATGTCCGACATCAACAAGTGATAACGCACCAACCATTCCACGGTTTCTGAATCCGATTTGTTCAGACCCAGCCGAGGTGCAATCTTTCGGGCCATCTGTGCGCCTAAAATCGAATGATCCTCGGGTCGCCCCTTAGCAATGTCATGGATCAGCAGGGCAACATACAGAACCTTGCGATTGACCCCGCCCTCCAGGATTGAAGACGCCAGCGGCAGGGATTCCCCCAACTCTCCGCGTTCAATCTGGGCCAGATTGACGATGCACTGAATGGTGTGCTCATCCACCGTATAGCTGTGGTACATGTTGAACTGCATCATCGCCACGATGTGTTCGAACTCGGGCAGAAAGGCCGACAGCACCCCCAGTTCGTTCATGCGGCGCAGGGCGCGTTCCGGGTTGCCGTGTTTCAGCATCAGGTCGAGAAAGATGCGCCGCGCCTCTTTGTCTTCGCGCATGTCGTCATCAATCAGGTTCAGGTTGGCGCTGACCAGCCGCATCGCGTCCGGGTGGATCAGCATGCCGGTGCGCAGACCTTCCTCGAACAGGCGCAGAAGGTTCAACTTGTTCGCCAGAAACTTGTTCGGATCGGCTACGTCCAGACGCCCATGGACGACTTTGTATCCGGCTTTGATCCTGGGGCGGCGGCGGAAAATACGCTCTAGCAGAGGCGCGCCTTTCATATGCGTCGCCTCGAGTTTGGTCAGAAAGATGCGCGTCAGCTCGCCAACCTTCGTGGCCTCGCGGAAATAGCGCTGCATAAACACTTCGACCGCCCGACGACCGGCCCGGTCTTCGTATCCCATACGGGAAGCAACCTCGACCTGCATGTCAAAGGACAGTTGTTCGGTTGCGCGCCCGGTCACCAGATGCAAATGCGAGCGAACGGCCCACAGGAAATCTTCGGCTTCCACAAAAGTGCTGAATTCCTCGGGGGTGAACAGACCCAGCGGTACCAACTCGGCCACGTCCTGAACGCTGTAGATATATTTGGCAATCCAGTAGAGCGATTGCAGGTCGCGCAATCCGCCTTTGCCCTCTTTTACGTTGGGCTCGACCATATACCGCTCGCCCTGTTTCAGATGGCGCGCGTCGCGTTCCTGCAGCTTGGCCTCGATGAACTGGCGCTCAGTGCCTTTGAACAGATCGTCTTTCAGGCGCGTTTCCAACTCATTTGCCAGATCGGCGTCGCCAGCCAAATAGCGCTGTTCCAACATCGCGGTGCGAATGGTGAAATCCTCGGATCCCAGGCGCAGGCAATCCTTGATGGTGCGCGAAGAATGCCCGACCTTCAGCCGCAGATCCCACAGGATATACAACATGGACTCGATCACACTCTCTGCCCAGGCAGTGATTTTGTAGGGGGTCAGAAACAGCAGATCGACATCCGAGGACGGGGCCATTTCCCCGCGCCCATAGCCGCCCACTGCCAGCACGGCCATTTTTTCACCCTGTGTCGGCGTGGCCAGCGGGTGAAGCTCGCGACTGGCCACTTGCATCGCGGTGCAGACCAGCCCGTCGGTCAGGTAGGTATAGGAATGGGTCAGCCGCCGCGCGTCAAATGGATCGCGGACAAAGGCATCCGCGATTGCCTGACGACCGGATTTCTGGACGTTGCGCAAAATCCGCACGGTTTCGCCGCGCCTTTCGGCGTTATCAGATGTCTTGTCGAAGGCCTCTGACAGCTGTGCCATAACGGCTGCGCTGTCAAAGATTTCTTCGGGCTGGCAAATCAGGTCACCCCTTGGGATGAGTGTCAGAGCCAGCCGATCAGAATCCGGCGCCAGAGAAGCTTTGTGGGGCAGGGTCAATCACAACCACCTGTTTGTTCTGGATCGTGGCAATGGCCAGACCACGTTCATTCGTACCGTTGGGTCGCAGACGGAAGATACCGCCAACGCCCTGAAAACCGGCGTTCTGAGTTAGGGCAGATGCGGTCAGAGCGTCGGATTTGCCCTGGCTGACCAAGGCAGCAATCGCGGCTATGCCATCATAGGCTAGGCCACTGATCGGATGTGGTGCCTCGCCATATGTGTTGTTGTACCGCTGACGATAAGCCTGTGCCTTGGATGGGTCCGGCAATGCGAACCAGCCACCCTGAACGCCTGGCAGTTCCAGTGTCTGGGCCGGGATGTCCCAGCGAGTCAGGCCCATATATTGCGTGGTTGCCGGGGAGACGCCCGCTTCTGGTAGAAGCTGGGAATACAGCGGCAACGCCCCTGCAGTGGTCGAAGTCAGAAAGATCGAATCCGCCCCCGAGGACGCCACAGTAGCCTTGATTGTCGGCACCGAGTTGATGACCCCCTGCTGAGAGCGGTCATAGCCGACCGTGCCTGCATTACCCACTCGGCTGTTGCTCAGTGCGGTTGCAATAGCCGATTGTCCAAGCCGCCCGGCGGCATCGTTGCTATGCACGATGACCGTTCCGGTCTTGCCGCGCGAACCGGCATAGTTGACCAACCGGTTGGCGGTGTTTTCAAAAGTGGGGCCGAGCACGAAGACATTGCCGCCTGCGATGCTGGTATTGTTCGAAAACGACAGCAGGTTGACCTTGTTGTTCAGTACCGCAAGACCAGCTGAGTTTGCCGCCTGGGCGTAGACCGGACCGATGATTATCTTCGCACCGTCTGCCACGGCTTGCTGCGCGACTGTTGCGGCGGTACCCGAATTGCCCCGGGTGTCGTAGACCCGCAAATCAATCTGTACATTCTGCAGATCGGACATCGCCAGGCGGGCTGCGTTTTCAAGGCTGCGCGCCAGTTCAGCGTCCCCGGAATTTCCAGATCCAGCCGGAACCAGCAAAGCAACCGGTACAGGTTTTGAAGTGTTGATCGACGGGCCTCCGCCGATACTGCTGACGTCACACGCCGTCAGAATGGTCGCGGTGGCCAAGACGGCGGCTGCACGCGCCAACTTGCGAACGGGCTTGCAAACGGTAAACATCTAAATGAAAACTCCCTGATCCGGCGGCTTGGGATGCTGCCATTATTTGCGCCGCGATAATAGACGTCACGCTGTGAGGGTCCAGCTTTGAATTTTCAAAAAGTCAAATTGGGCACGGGCCTGTATTTTGTTGCCACTCCGATCGGGGCGGCGCGCGACATTACGCTCAGGGCGCTAGACGTGTTGGCGTCGGCGGACATGATCGCCGCCGAAGACACGCGCAGCCTGCGCCGGTTGATGGAGATTCACGGCGTTCCGCTCGAAGGGCGCCGCATTCTTGCCTATCACGATCACAGCGGTGCCGGTGCACGCGGCAAAATCCTGGACGCGCTGGCTGAGGGAAAATCGGTGGCTTATGCGTCCGAGGCCGGGATGCCGTTGATCGCGGACCCGGGCTATGACCTGGGGCGGCAGGCGGTCGAGGCGGGGCAAATGGTGACCTGCGCGCCGGGCCCCTCCGCCGCGCTGATGGCGCTGACGCTGGCTGGTTTGCCGACGGATGCCTTCTTCTTTGCCGGGTTTTTGCCCAATGCCTCGGGCGCGCGCCGGACGCGGATCGAGGCGCTGCGAGATGTGCCTGGGACGTTGGTATTTTATGAATCTCCGAAACGTGTGGCGTCCTGTCTGTCGGATCTGGCCGAGGTTCTAGGGGAAAACAGGCAGGCCGCGATGTGCCGCGAATTAACCAAGAAATTCGAAGAAGTTCGGCGCGGGTCGCTGGCAGAGCTGGCAGAAGAATTGGCGAGTCAGACGGTCAAAGGCGAAATTGTTCTGCTGGTAGACCGTGGCGCTTCGGAAACTGTTAACGATTCAGACATAGAAGAGGCTTTGATACGCGCCCTGGAAACTCATTCAGTACGCGATGCGGCGGATTTGGTGTCGCAGATGTATAAACTGCCGCGTCGACCGATCTATCAGAAGGCGCTGAAACTCGGGAAAGGGTAAGATGACCTCACGCACTGTCCGAAGTTCGGTTTCTTATCATGCGGGTCAGGCGGCGGAACAGCAGGTTGCGGCAGATTACGAGCGGTGGGGATATTCCATAGCACATCGCCGTTGGCGCGGGGCAGGGGGTGAGATTGATCTGATCGTCCGCAACGGTGACGGATTGGTTTTCGTCGAGGTCAAGAAAAGCACAAGCTTTGAGATGGCTGCTGCCCGGATCAAACGGCGCCAGATTGACCGTATCTGTGCCTCGGCCGCCCAATTTCTGGAAGGGGAACCCAACGGCCAGCTGACAAATGTTCGGTTTGATGCGGCTTTGGTGGATGCATTCGGCGCGGTGCAAATCATCGAAAACGCCTTTGATCAGGTCTGACCCCATTGAACCCCCGGCCTGGCTGGGCCATGTATCTGGCGTGAAACTGAGGGACACGCCATGAAAATTGCCTTTCAGATGGACCCGATCGGGGCCGTGGATATCAATGCCGACAGCTCATTCCGTCTGGCCGAAGAGGCACAGGCGCGCGGGCATATGCTGTTCTTCTACAGCCCTGACAAACTGGCTTATCAGGAGGGCCGGATCACGGCCCGCGGCCACGATATGACGGTGCAGCGCGTGGCTGGAAACCCGGCAGAATTGGGGCCCGAGCGCGAGGTTGATCTGGCCGAGTTCGACGTGGTCTGGCTGCGTCAGGATCCCCCGTTTGACATGCACTATATCACTTCTACCCACCTGCTGGACCGGCTTAAGGGACAGGCGCTGGTGGTAAATGATCCATTCTGGGTTCGGAACTATCCCGAAAAACTCCTAGTGCTGGATTTCCCTGATCTGACGCCACCGACAACCATCGCCCGCGATCTGCAGACGATTAAGGCGTTCAAAGAAAAGCACGGCGATATTATCCTGAAACCGCTTTATGGAAATGGCGGTGCGGGGGTGTTCCGGTTGGATGGCAACGACCGGAACCTGACATCTTTGCACGAATTGTTCACCGGGTTTTCGCGCGAACCTCTGATCGTTCAGAAATTCCTGCCCGATGTCAGCAATGGCGACAAACGGGTCATTCTGGTGGACGGTCAGGCTGTGGGTGCAATCAACCGTGTTCCCGCCAAAGGTGAAACACGATCCAACATGCATGTGGGGGGACGGCCCGAAAAGGTTGGTCTGACGGATCGCGATCTTGAGATTTGCGCAGCCATTGGACCTTTGTTGAAGGAAAAAGGGCAGGTTTTTGTTGGTATCGATGTAATCGGCGATTACCTGACCGAGATTAACGTGACTTCGCCAACCGGAATTCAGGAATTGGAACGGTTTGATGGCGTGAACATCGCGGAAAAGATTTGGCAGGCCATCGAAGCCAGGCTTTAAGATGCAATATTGGCGCTGATGCGAAAGCTCAGCGCCTCGGCCACATGGGGTCTTCGGACATCTGATGCGCCGTCCAGATCGGCGATGGTGCGCGCGACCCGCAAGATGCGGTGAAAGGCGCGCGCTGACAAACCAAATTTCTCGGCTGCTTTCAACAGCAGCTCTTTTCCTTCGGCATCCGGCGCGGCGATTTCTTCCAGCACATTGCCCTCAACATCCGCATTCTGGCGCGCGGACGTTCCCGTGTATCTTTGCGCTTGAACCGCACGCGCCTGCTCGACACGCGCGGCAACCGTTGCCGAACTGTCCCCGGATGGAGGCAGGTCAAGGTCGGTGAACCCGACCGGAGGCACCTCGATCCTCAGGTCGAACCGATCTATCAGCGGGCCTGAAATGCGTCCCAGATAATCCTCGCCGCAGACCGGCGCACGCGAACAGGCTCGCGCCGGGTCCGTCAGGTAGCCACATTTGCAGGGGTTGGCGGCGGCAACCAGCATAAAGCGGCAGGGATATTTCACATGCGCATTGGCACGTGCAATCATGACCTCTCCGGTTTCGATGGGTTGGCGCAGGGTTTCCAGAACGGTTCGTGGGAATTCGGGAAATTCATCCATGAACAAAACCCCGTTATGGGCCAATGAGATTTCTCCTGGTTTGGCTCCTTTCCCTCCACCAACAATGGCCGCCATCGATGCCGTATGATGCGGCTCGCGAAACGGTCTGGTGCGGCTGATGCCGCCTTCGTCAAGCAGGCCGCACAGGGATTGGATCATCGAGGTTTCAAGCGCCTCGGCCGGTGTCAGGGGCGGTAAGATCCCCGGCAGGCGCGCGGCCAGCATGGATTTCCCGGACCCCGGCGTGCCGATCATCATCAGGTGGTGCCGCCCTGCGGCGGCAATCTCCAACGCGCGTTTCGCCCGCTCCTGCCCTTTGACATCGCGCAGGTCGCGGGTGCTGGGGGAAAGGTTGACCTCGCCGGGCAGGGCAGCGGGCAAAGGGGCTTGGCCCGAGAAGTGGCGGACAACATCGCCCAAAGATTCAGCGCCGATCACCTGAGTAGCGTCAACCCAAGCCGCCTCGGCGCTGGAGGCCCGAGGGCACAGCAGGGTTCGGTCCTCGGCCGCGGCGGTCATCGCGGCAGGAAGCGCCCCGACAACAGGCACAAGAGACCCGTCCAGTGACAATTCCCCCAGTGAAACGGCCCCTTCAGCCGCGTCCTTGGGAATGATTTCCAGGGCTGACAGCAGAGCAACCGCAATGGGCAGGTCGAAATGGCTGCCTTCTTTGGGCAGGTCAGCGGGGGATAGGTTGATGGTGATACGCTTTGACGGCAGGGCAATGGCCATCGAGCTTAGCGCGCTTCGGACGCGATCGCGGGCCTCTGAAACTGCTTTGTCGGGCAGGCCGACGATGGAAAAGGCAGGCAACCCCGGTGAAACCGCGCATTGCACCTCGACCGGGCGGGCGTCGACACCTTGAAAGGCGACTGTATGAGAACGAGCGACCATGAACGACCTGCTTGGTTAACAGGTCGTTACTGGCACGCCGCCGGTTTAGGAATCGTTAACGGCGCTGACCATCTGAGTGAATTTCGGCCATGCCTCCGGATCGGCGAGGGTTTTGTCGCGGCAGAACCGATTGCAGAATCCCCAGCGCTGACCGTCCAGGTCCAGAAAATCTGTGACGGGCTCTCCGGAATAGGGGCAGGTCTGGTTGACCGAGGGACCGCTCTGGGCGGCCACAGCAGACGATGCCCCGCCGATTGGCCAGGGATCCGATTGAAGGTCCAGCGAATACGGGAAAGGGTCGTACTGGACTGTCAGACCCATCGCACGCCACTGCCTGACAACCGGATCCGACAGGAGGGTCAGGCAATAGTCCCGGTTGGCGTCCGAAACAGGCAGCCCATAACCGATGATCCGCGCGGCAACGGGCGTGTAAAACACATCCACCAAAGAATATGTACCGAACAAAGGGCCGGTGTTCGCCCCAGACACTTGGCGCGCATGATCCCAAAGGGTTTCGATCCGGCGCAGGTCAGCAAGCGTTTCGGCCGCCGGTTCGAACCCCTTCCAACTATGAAGCAGCTGCATCGCGCATTCCCCGCGGAGGGCTGAAAACCCGGCCACCATCTCGGTGCAAAGCCACCGTGCAGTGGCGCGGGCAGCCGCGTCAGAGGGCCACAATCCGACCTGTGGGTGGCGCTCAGCCAAGGTCTCGGCCATGGCAAGGCTTTCACCAACCACAGTTCCGTCTGGCAGGCGCAGAGCAGGCACCAGACGCGCCGGGAACAGGGGTTTCATATCCTCGGCCATAGTGCCTGAATAAAGGCCGATCATGTGGTTTCGATAGGGCAGGTCGAACTTCTCCAGCATCAACCAACCACGCAAGGACCAACTGGAAAACAGGCGGTCTCCGATAAACAAATCATAGGTCATGGGTCTAGGATGACTCAGGCTATTCAATCCGTAAAACAGAGATTTGTGCGCGGCCTGATCACGGGCAGTGATTGATCCGACCGACCGACCAACGGTCGCCGTGATGGGTGATCTCCGTCACGGAAAGATTGTCGATCCGGTGGCCGAAAGCCTCTTGCGCGTCCACATCCATGGCACGCTGGACCTGTGTCAGGATGACGCCGAAATGGGCAACAATGATCAGGTCCTGGCCGGTGTGATCGCCAATCAACCTGTCAATAACCGCGTTGACGCGGGCTCGGACTTCATTCCAGCTTTCGCCGTTTGGCGGGCGAACTTCACCGGGATTTTCCCAGTAGGCGAAGGTTAGTTCGGGGTCTTCGGCCTCGATTTCCTCGAACCCGCGCAATTCCCAACTGCCAAAATTGATCTCACGCAGGTCGGGGTGGTGGGGCAGGCGGTGCCGGGTGCCCTGTACCGCCGAAGCCGTGTCAGCGGCACGGCACAGGTCGGATGAGATCAACAACCCGTTGGCCGGCAGGTAGCTTTGTAGCCGACCAATGGCGGCGTGGTCGCTTAGGTCAGCAGGCAGATCGGACCAGCCGACCATGGTTTTGGCATGGGTCGGACCATGCCTGACTAGATGCAGACGCGTCATGGCAGTTGCCCTTTCAATACCACAGGAAGCCCGGCAGTGACCTGAACCACCAGATCAGCCTGCGCGGCGAGCGCGATGTTCAGGCGGCCTTGCGCCTCGCGGAATTGGCGAGACAGGGCGTTGCCCGGGACGATCCCGTGGCCAACCTCGTTCGAGACGATGACGACCGGGGCAGGACAGTCTCGTAACGCATCAAGCAGTGCTGTCTGGGCCTGCTGCAGGTCGTGTTCCGCCAGCAGGTGATTGGTTAGCCACATGGTGGCACAATCTATCAGACAGATCTGATCCTGGGTCAGCTCGGCCAGGGGTGCGCCAAGGTCCAGGGGGGTCTCGATCGTTTCCCAACCGCTGCCGCGCTGTGAAACATGGCGCTTAACCTTATCGCGCATCTCATCATCAAACACTTGTGATGTGGCCAGATAAACGCGGCTTTTACTTGATGAAACAACAAGTTGCTCGGCGAATGCCGACTTGCCTGAGGCTGCTCCGCCCAGCACAAAGGTTAAATCCGAACCCACGATCATTACCTTTTAAGTGATCCACCTGGTGTTGTTCTGCGTATCGACCATGGGTCGGCAAGGCAAGCCCGGGCCGCGCCAGCGAAAAAGGGAGATTTCCATGGCACTGGACAGCGCAAACGATTTCTCGATGTCGCGCAGGGCGATGAAGGCCGAGTTACTGGATGCAGAAACCGAGTTGAAGCTGGCCTATGCCTGGCGTGACCAGCGTGATGAAAAGGCGCTGCACCGGTTGATCACGGCCTATATGCGGTTGGCAATTTCGATGGCGGCCAAGTTCAAACGTTATGGCGCGCCGATGAACGATCTGATCCAAGAGGCCGGATTGGGTCTGATGAAGGCCGCTGACAAATTTGACCCGGATCGCGGGGTTCGGTTCTCGACCTATGCCGTCTGGTGGATCAAGGCGAGTATCCAGGACTATGTAATGCGAAACTGGTCAATGGTTCGGACCGGGTCCACCTCTGCCCAGAAATCCCTGTTTTTCAACATGCGTCGCGTCCAGGCCCGGCTTGAACGCGAAGCGGCCACTGATGGAATGGCGCTGGACCGTCACCAGTTGCACCAGATGATAGCAGCCGAGATCGGTGTTCCGTTGCGCGACGTTGAGATGATGCAAGGCCGGCTGGCAGGGTCGGATTTCTCGTTGAACGCTGTGCAATCCACGGATGAAGACGGGCGCGAATGGATCGACGCGTTAGAGGATGACCGGGAACAGGCCGCTGAAACCGTTGAAAACAAGCACGACACCGAACAGTTGCGCGAATGGCTGGTGATGGCGATGCAAGCCCTCAACGACCGAGAGCGCTTCATAGTGCGCGAACGCAAGCTGCGTGAACCGGTGCGCACACTGGAAAGCCTGGGTCAGGAACTGGGCCTGTCGAAAGAGAGGGTGCGTCAGCTTGAAGCCGCGGCTTTTGTAAAAATGCGTAAGAACCTTGAAGCTCAATCGCGCGAGGTGCAACACTTCATCGCATGAAACAGATTGCGATTCTGATGTGTACGCTGATGGTTATGGCTGGGTCCGGTCATGCCGATGACCTGATCCCTGACGATGTTACGGCCGCGATGCGAATGGCAGACGTTGTTTTGTTGGGCGAAACCCATGACAATCCTCGCCATCATCTGGTTCAGGAACAGGCGATTACATTGATCGACCCCTCCGCCGTGGTCTGGGAAATGGTCACCGAGGAAGGCGCACAGCGCCTGGCGCAAAAAGCGGCGTCCGATCCCGAAGAACTGTCACGCATCCTGCGTTGGGCGGAATCCGGCTGGCCCCCTCTCAGCCTGTATTACCCGATCTTTCAGGCCACGGATGCGCCGGTCTATGGCGCAATGGTCCCGCGTAAGGCAGCGCGTACAGCGATGGAACGTGGCGCTGCAACTGCGCTGGGCGCTGACGCAGCGCGATTTGGGTTGACCGTTCCTCTGTCAAAGGCGGAACAGGCGGCGCGCGAGGCTGACCAGATGGCGGCGCATTGCGATGCGCTGCCTGAAAGCGCTCTGCCGCAGCTGGTTGCGATCCAAAGGTTGCGCGATGCGGTGCTGGCACGGGCCATATTGCGTGCCGTTGACGAAACCGGTGGCCCGGTTGCAGTTATCACCGGAAATGGCCACGCGCGAAAGGACCGCGGTATTCCGACATTCCTATCGCGTCTGCGTCCGGGTCTTAAAGTGTATGTCCTGGGTCAGTCCGAAGACGGTACGATCCAAGGGGACTATGATGCAGTCATCGACAGCCCGACCGCGGACCGAGAAGACCCCTGCCTGGCCTTTCAACCGCAGAATTAACCGCTGGAACTGTCGGGCGCGCTTGCCTAATGTCGGGGCCGACCGAGACGGGAAGGGCACAACATGCTGGCATCGAAACGGATTCTGCTGATCATTGGTGGCGGTATTGCTGCCTATAAGTCACTGGATCTGATCCGGCGACTGAAGGAACGCGGCGCCTCTGTTGCGCCTGTCCTGACCCGCGCAGCAGAAGAATTCGTGACACCTCTGTCTGTTGCCGCGCTGGCCGGCGAGAAGGCCTATCGCGATCTGTTCGATCTGACCGATGAGGCCGAGATGGGGCATATCCAGCTGTCCCGATCTGCGGATCTTGTCGTAGTCGCTCCGGCGACTGCGGATTTAATGGGCAAAATGGCAGGTGGGTTGGCGAATGATCTGGCCTCGACCCTATTGATGGCGACTGACACACCGGTTCTGTGTGCGCCTGCGATGAATGTCCGTATGTGGGATCACCCGGCGACGCGTCGTAATTTTGAACAGTTGCAGGCGGACGGCATTCGTTTTGTCGGGCCAAACGAAGGCGACATGGCCTGTGGCGAATATGGTCCGGGCCGCATGTCGGAACCGCTTGAGATCGTCGCCGCGATTGATGCATCGCTGGGCAGCGGACCGCTCAGCGGTAAACGCATTCTTGTGACCTCGGGTCCCACGCACGAGCCGATTGACCCGGTGCGCTATATCGCGAACCGCTCATCCGGGGCGCAGGGCACAGCGATTGCACGTGCTCTGTCTGCGTTGGGTGCAGAGGTTGTGTTTGTGACCGGACCTGCTGAGGTTCCCGCACCAGACGGGGTCGAGGTTGTGCGGGTTGAAACAGCCCAGCAGATGTCAGACGCGGTGGATGCAGCATTGCCTGTCGATGCCGGGGTATTTGCCGCCGCCGTGGCGGATTGGCGGGTGGCCAGCGCGTCGGACCGCAAGCTGAAAAAGACACGCGAAGGTCTTCCGGCGCTGGATTTTGCTGAAAACCCGGACATTCTGAAGCGGGTCGCCAAGCTGGACGATGGACGCCCCGCGCTAGTTGTTGGCTTTGCCGCGGAAACGGACAATGTGATCGAACATGCGACCGCCAAACGCGAGCGCAAAGGGTGCGACTGGATCATTGCGAATGATGTCAGCCCGGCGACCGGGATCATGGGGGGCGCCGAAAACGCGGTGATCCTGATCTCCGATGATGGGGCTGAGGAATGGCCACGTATGGGCAAAGACGCAGTGGCCGAAAAACTGGCACACAAGATTTCCGACGCGCTGGCCGGTTAGACAAGAGGATATCCGATGGTAGCAATTCGTGTGATCCGTGAGGACGGGGCCGACCCTTCGGTGCCCTTGCCATCTTATGAAACCACCGGAGCGGCAGGCGCGGATGTGCGTGCAAACTTCCCGGACAAGACGCCGATCACGTTGCTGCCCGGTCAGCGGGCTCTGGTTCCCACCGGACTGCGGATTGAAATCCCAAAAGGGTATGAGGTGCAGGTCCGGCCCCGCTCGGGCCTTGCGCTGAAATACGGGATCACGCTGCCCAATACGCCGGGTACGATCGACAGCGACTATCGCGGCCCTCTGGGGGTGATCCTGTTGAACGCTGGGCAGGAGAGCTTTGAAATCACACATGGGGAACGTATCGCCCAACTGGTCGTCGCCCCGGTGGTGCAGGCGTCATTCGAGGCCACGGATACACTCAGCGATACTGACCGCGGTGCAGGCGGGTTCGGTTCGACCGGGCGCGGCTGATGTTACTTGTCCTGATCATCGCCGCAGCGCTTTGGGGGCTCGGCTATCTGGCTGGCGTGTCACGCAATGCACGGATGATTTCGGTTGGGGTGTTGTTGCTGGGGGTAATCTCGGCACAGCTGGTTTTGCCCCTTGGCAACCCCCTGCGTCAGGCCACGGGTGGTTCTGCTGCGACCTGGTTGATTTTGGTTGGTACGGGGGTTCTGGTTCTGATCTATGGAAGGGGACTGAAAGCGCTGCGAAAACGCGCGGCGCCGGCCTCGAACAAGGAGCCAGCCATGCCCTCAGACAAATTCTCCGAGACCGAGCTTGACCGCTATGCCCGCCATATCGTGTTGCGCGAAATTGGTGGGCCAGGGCAGAAAAAGATGAAGCAGGCCCGCGTGCTTGTGATCGGCGCTGGGGGGCTTGGGGCGCCCGCTTTGCAGTATCTGGCTGCGGCCGGGGTCGGCACGATCGGGGTGATTGATGATGATGAGGTTGAGAACGCCAATCTTCAGCGTCAGGTGATCCACCAGGATGCGGATATCGGTATGCCCAAGGTTTTTTCGGCCCAGCAGGCCATGCTGGCGCAAAACCCGAATGTGGTTGTTCTGCCCTATCACCGCCGACTGACCGAAGAGGTCGCCACCGAGTTATTTTCCGATTTTGACGTCATCCTGGACGGAACTGATAATTTCGACACGCGCTATTTGGCCAATCGCACGGCGGTCGCGTTGGGCAAGCCGCTGATTTCGGGTGCGCTGTCGCAGTGGGAAGGCCAGCTCAGCGTTTTCGACCCGGCCAACGATGCGCCTTGTTATCAGTGCATTTTCCCCGAGGCTCCGGCTCCAGGTCTGGCCCCGTCCTGCGCCGAGGCTGGGGTGATCGGCCCCTTGCCTGGCGTCGTCGGTTCGATGATGGCTGTTGAGGCGATCAAGGTGATCACCGGGGCGGGTCTGGCACTCAGGGGTGAGATGCTGATTTACGACGCTCTCTATGGCGAAAGCCGCAAGATTACACTGCCTCGCCGTGCAGATTGCCCCGTTTGTGGCAAAGGATAACCCCTCTGCTCTGGATCGAACGCGCCGTCGTTCTTAGGTAGGGGACAAAGGAGACTTCAATGACCAACCCGATTCTGTCCGCCTGGACCAGCGCGTTCGAAATTGCACCGTTCGACACGATATCCGACACGGATTTCGCCCCGGCCCTGGACGCGGCCATGCAGGCCCATAACGCTGAGATTGGCGCGATTGCCTCTAACCCGGAGGCCCCGACTTTTGCCAACACGGTCGAAGCGCTGGAAGCTGCAGGAGAGATGATGGACAAGGTTCTGTCGGTATTCTTCACGGTCGCGGGCGCAGACAGCAATCCCTTGCGTGAGGAGTTGCAGCGCGAATTTTCACCCAAGCTGGCCGCGCATTTCTCGGGGATTTCGTCCAACAAGGCGTTGTTTCAGCGGGTTGCCGATCTGTGGGCGCGCAAGGATGAACTGGGCCTGACGGATGAGCAGGCACGCGTTCTGATGCTGTCGCATCGCGGGTTTGTGCGCGCTGGTGCGGCGCTTGAGGGAAACGAAGACACGCGGATGCAAGAGATCAAAGCGCGGCTTGCCTCGCTGGGGACGTCCTTCACCCAGAACCTTCTTGCCGATGAGCGCGATTGGTTCATGGAATTGTCCGAAGATGACCTACAGGGGCTTCCTGGTTTTGTGGTCAATTCTGCCCGGGCAGCGGGTGAGGAAAAGGGTGCAAAAGGACCGGTTGTCACCCTGTCCCGGTCACTGATCGTACCGTTTCTGCAGTTTTCACCGCGCCGGGATTTGCGCCAGAAAGCCTATCGCGCATGGACTGCCCGGGGGGCAAATGGCGGCGAGACTGACAACCGGGAAATTGCCGCCGAAATCCTGCAGTTGCGTCAGGAACGTGCAAAGCTGCTGGGCTATGAAAGTTTTGCCGATTTCAAACTGGAAACCGAAATGGCCCGCACGCCCGACCGCGTCCGTGATCTGCTGATGCAGGTTTGGGAGCCTGCCAAAACGCGTGCCAATGCTGATGCTGAAATCCTGACGCAGATGATGCAGAATGATGGGGTGAATGGGCCTTTGGAGGCGTGGGACTGGCGTTACTACGCCGAGAAACGTCGCAAGGCTGAACACGATCTGGATGAGGCTGCGCTGAAACCGTACCTGCAGTTGGATCGCATGATCGAGGCCTCTTTTGCTTGCGCGAACCGTTTGTTCGGGCTGGAATTCAAGCAGTTGGACATACCGCTGTACCATCCGGACTGCCGGGCCTGGGAAGTGACACGGAACGGGCAACATATCGCGGTGTTCATCGGGGATTACTTTGCACGCGGCTCCAAACGGTCAGGCGCTTGGTGCAGCGCGATGCGCGGGCAGGCAAAGTTTCCCAAGGTGCAGGCTCCGGTCGTGATCAACGTCTGTAATTTCGCCAAGGGTGATCCGGCGCTGCTGTCTTATGACGACGCTCGGACTTTGTTCCATGAATTCGGCCATGCGTTGCACCAGATGCTGTCGAACGTGACCTATGAAAGCATCTCGGGCACCTCCGTTGCGCGCGACTTTGTCGAGCTGCCCAGCCAGCTATACGAACACTGGCTTGAAGTCCCAGAGGTTCTGGCCGAATTCGCCACTCATGCCGAAACCGGCGCGCCGATGCCGCAGGAGATGCTAAAGAAAGTGCTCAAGGCCGCCAATTTCGATCAGGGGTTCCAGACTGTAGAATATGTGGCCTCGGCGCTGGTTGATCTGGCCTTTCATGAGGGCGCTGTGCCCGACGATCCGATGGCGAGACAGGCAGAAGTTCTGGCGGATCTGGGAATGCCCGCGGCAATCCGGATGCGCCATGCCACGCCGCATTTTGCGCATGTGTTTGCCGGTGACGGCTATAGCGCAGGCTATTACAGCTATATGTGGTCCGAGGTCATGGATGCAGACGCCTTCGCCGCGTTCGAAGAGGCGGGGGGCGCCTTTGATTCCGAACGCGCAAAAGCGCTGGAGGAAAATATCCTGTCCACTGGCGGTTCCCGCGAAGCCGAAGACCTGTATCTGGCCTTCCGCGGTCGTTTGCCGGGGGTTGAGGCCCTGCTGAAGGGGCGCGGCCTTATCGCAGCCTAATATCCCAATTCGCGGTCAACGAGGTGCAGGAAAGGCTCGCCCGCCTCACCTCTGCGAATATTTTCACAGATCACCTGCGCCGATGTAACGGGGCGGGTTTCAGAGGCAATGTGAGGCGTCACCGTGACGTTTGGATGCGTCCAATACGGGTGGCTCGCAGGCAGCGGCTCGACCCGGAAAACATCCAGCGTTGCGTGACCGATCTGGCCCGTATCCAGAGCTGCCAGCAAGGCTTGATCGTCGATCAGCGGTCCTCGGCCCGGGTTGATGATATGCGCACCCTTGGGCATCAGGGACAGGGTTTCGGCGTTCAGTGTGTTTTCCGTGGCAGGCGTATCGGGCAGCAATAAAACCGCGATCTCGGCCTGTGTCAGTGCCGCACGCAACCTATCCTCACCGTGAAAGCAGGTGACCCCGGGGATGGCCTTGGCCGAGCGGCTCCAGCCGGTAACGTTGAAATTCAGTGCAGACAGCGCGTGGGCTGCGGCCTCTCCCAATGCGCCAAGGCCCAGGATGCAGACGGTTCTGTCCGAGGCCAGCGGTGGTGGATCTGGGGCCCAAACCCCATCCTGAACCGTGATGTGTCGGTCCATACCCAGATGATAGCGCAGCACGTGACCGACGACCCATTCGGTCATTCCCTGCGTCAACCCGTGGTCCACCATTCGCGCCAGCGGCACGGTCAGAGTGTCATTCTCGACGATGCTTTCGATCCCAGCCCAAAGGCTGAGCACGGCCTTGAGGCGGGTGTAAGGTGCAAAATCCCGTAAGCTGCTATTGGGCGCATAGACGACGTAATCCACCTGATCTGGTTCAAACGTGGTGCCTAGCTGAAACGCGACCCCGGCATTAGTCAGGTACTGTGTCATCAAGGGTTGATACACGGGCCATAGTTCGGGGCGTGCCGAGAACAGGATGTTTGCAGTCATAACGGGCCTTTCGGATCAGCGGGGGCGGTGAATATGGGCACTTTGGACGATGCCGAAAGCTGCCATCAAAACCAGCATGGCCGAACCGCCATAGCTGACCATCGGCAGGGGAACTCCTACGACTGGGGCCAAGCCCATGACCATCGACATGTTCACGGCAAAGAATAGGAAGAAGTTCAATGCGATACCCAGCGTGACCAAAGAGGAGAACCTGTCCTTGGTTGTCAGGGCCGTAACCAGGCAAAAGATCAGGATCAGCCCATAGAGAACCAGCAGGGTGATGCCGCCGACAAATCCGAATTCTTCGGCCAGCGTCGTAAAGATGAAATCTGTGTGTTTCTCGGGCAGGAAGTTCAGGCGCGATTGTGTGCCCTGCATGAACCCGCGCCCGTTCCAGCCTCCGGACCCCAGCGCGATCTTGGATTGGGTGATGTGATACCCCGCGCCCAGCGGATCGGTGGAGGGATCAAGGAAGGTGTCGATGCGGCGGAACTGGTAATCCTTGAGCAACTGCCACTCGGTTCCGCGGCTGTTGAAGACCGTGGCGATCAGACCGACACCCGCGGCGATAACCGCAGCGAAATAGGCCCAGTGAACGCCGGCCAGAAACATCAGGCCTCCCCCCGCCGCCAGCAGCAGGATCGAGGTGCCGAGATCCGGCTGGCGCAACACCATGAAGGTGGGGATCAGGATCAGGATGACAGGGATCAGAACCCAAAGGGGGCGTGACGTTTTATGCGATGGGAGCCAGTCGTAATAGGCCGCAAGCACCATCACCAGTGCTACTTTCATCACCTCTGATGGCTGCAGGCGCATGAACCCCAGGTCGATCCAGCGTTGCGCGCCCATGCCAACCGTTCCGAACAACTCGACCACCACAAGTAGAGCGATCGCGGCCAGATAAGCCAGAACCGACATATTTCGCCAGAACCAGATCGGGACCAGTGCCACAATGAACATCGCGATCAAGCCCAACCCAAAGCGTTCCATCTGAGGTTCGGCCCAAGGGGTCCATGATCCACCCGCCACCGAGTACAGCATCAGGAACCCTGCGCTGGCCACGCTGATCAGCAGCAGGGTCAGGGGCCAGTTCATATACAGGAACTTGCGGAACCCCGATGGCGTGGATTTGACGGCATATTCAAGATAGCTCATGCGCGGTCCTTCTGGGGCGGACGCGCTTTGGGGCGGCGGTCGCCCTCCAGCCGTTTTTGCTGTTCCTTGATACGCTCACGATCGGCGGCCGGATAGGCTTCGAGTGGTGGCGTACCGTTGTACAGCGCCTGCAGCATGATATCTCGTGCAACCGGTGCCGCGGCCTTCGACCCCCCGCCGCCATGTTCCACCACGACGGCTACGGCGTATTTCGGGTTGTCATAGGGGGCAAAGCTGACGAACAGCGCGTGGTCACGGCGTTCCCACGGCAGGTCTTCGTTGCGGATAACGCCAGCCGCACGTTCTGCCTTGGTGATATTGCGGACTTGGCTGGTGCCGGTCTTGCCCGCCATACGGAACTCATCCGAGATGATACGGCTGCGATAAGCGGTGCCGCGCCGGTCGTTCGAGACCGAAAACATTGCCTTGCGGACATATTCCAGATTAGTCCGATTGACCGCGAGCGGTTCCCCCGCGCCCGAGGGTTGTTCAACCCCATTGACCGAACGCACAAGGCGTGGCGAGACCGCACGCCCAGTTGCAATCCGGGCTGTCATGACGGCTAGTTGCAGCGGTGAGGCCAGCATAAAGCCCTGACCGATTGAGGCATTGGCAGTGTCACCTACCAGCCATTCTTCGCCGTGGACACGCTCTTTCCAAGCCTGATTGGGGGCAAGCCCTGCAGCCACTGCGGACATCGGGATATCGTGTTTCACGCCCAGCCCAAAGATACGAGCCATGTCGGAGATATTGTCGATGCCTGTGCGCAGGGCAACTTCGTAATAATACACATCGCAGCTGCGTTTCAGAGACAGACCAAGATCAACTGTACCATGCCCGCCGCGTTTCCAACAATGGAACCGGCGACTGCCGACTTTCAAGTGGCCGGGGCAGTAAACAGTGTTTCCAGGACCGATGACCCCAGCCTCAAGCGCGGCCATGGCAGTGATCATCTTAAAGGTCGAGCCGGGTGGATAGGTGCCCTGTACTGTCTTGTTGGCCAACGGGCGATAATTGTCTTGTGTCAGAGCCCGGTAATCGGCAACCGAGATTCCGCGCACAAAAAGGTTGGGATCAAAGCTGGGTGCGGAACTGATGGCGCGGATATCACCGGTCTCACAGTCGATCACCACTGCTGCGGCGCTTTCACCAGCCAAACGGGCCTGAGCGTATTGTTGAAGATCGGCATCGACCGACAGTTGCAAATCGGCCCCGGCCAAACCTTCTTGACGGTCAAGTTCACGCATCACGCGGCCGGTGGCGTTCACTTCGACGCGTTTGGCGCCTGCTTTGCCGCGCAGACTGATTTCCTGTTTGGCCTCAAGCCCGACCTTGCCGATCTGAAAACGGGGAATGCGCAGAACGGGTTCCGGATCTTCTATCTGACTGAGGTCGTAATCGCTGACCGGTCCGACATAGCCGACGATATGCGCGAAATCCTCATATCTGGGATATTGCCGGGTCATCCCGACCTCGGGAGTGACACCGGGCAGGGCGGGGGCGTTGACGGCAACTTTCGAGATATCTTCCCACGTGACTTGATCGGCCAGAGTGACCGGCAGGAACGGGGCCGATCTGCGCATTTCGGTCATGGCGCGTTCGATCTCATCCTCGGTCAGTGGGATCAGTTCAGAAAGCTTGGAGATGACGGCTTCAACATCGCCCGCATCTTCGCGCACCATGACGATACGGTAGGACGGAGAGTTTTGCCCGATGATCTGCCCGTTGCGATCGTATATTCGACCACGTGTGGGCGGGATAAGGCGGATGTTAATCCGGTTTTCCTCGGCCAACAGGCGGTATTCGTCAGCCTGATCTACCTGCATAAACCGCATCCGGGCAGCCAGACCCCCGATAAAGGCGGCTTGCAGGCCTCCAAGGATCAGCGCACGGCGTGGCAAACGTTTATAGGCGAGGCCCTGTGACTTAGGTTTGCGCTGTTTCATTACCGCCCTCCCGACAGGCCAGGGTCAGAAGGTGCGACACGACGCACACCAAAACCGTTCTGACTGAGCAGAACGATCAATGGGTAGATCCCGATTGTCAGAACCACTTGCACCACGACCATCCCCAATGCCGCTTGTTGCACGGACAGAATAGCAAGAATGACGCGATTCAGGAAAAAAACAGCTGTGATCACGACGGCAACGGTGGTCCATTCGCCCAAAAAGCCCGCGTCGCGCAACCCGGGAGTTGCGGACCGAAGATAGGCAGTACCCAACACAACAAGCGCGGCCAGCAAGCCGGGGGGACGTTGAAACAGAAGGTCGGCTGCCAGCATGATCAGGGCGACCAGCAGGGTTGGCACATATTCGGGGCGCCGCAGAACCCAGGCAAAGGTCAACGCAATCAGGAAATCCGGAAACGGCCAGCGATCCGGCTGCGTGTCCAGTGGCAGCAGGTGCAGGAACAAGACCAGCAGCGCCATCAGCAGATACAGGCCACGTTTGAGCCACAGATTGGATGCGGCACTATCCATCGCCGGTCTCCGTCGGTGTCAGTGCCGCTTCGGGTTGGCGTGGGCCGACAATTCCTCCGGGGTCCTGAATAAGTGGCGCAGACTGATAGCGTAGCACTCTTAGAAATTTGAGCCGTTCAAAATCTGCAGACAGCCGCACCCGCAGGCGGCCACCCGGATCAGCGGTAATCTGACCGATCAGCAGGCCGCCAGGGAAAACGCCGCCATCCCCCGAGGTCACAACCCTGTCGCCCGGGCGCACCAGTTCGCGGTTCTCCAGAAACTCAACCACAGGCGCGGCGGTGTTGTCCCCGGCAATCAGAGCGGTCTGCCCCGACGGTTGAATCGTGGCAGGTATCGCGCTGGATGCGTCGGTCATCAGGATCACCCGTGCGGTATCTGGACCAACACCCGAGATACGACCGACAACGCCAATCCCGTCCATGGTGGCCCATCCATCCATGATTCCGTCACGCTCGCCCACGTTCAACAGAACCGACTGCCGGAACGGAGAACCGCTATCGGCCATGACGACCCCGGTAATATAGGTCAGGCGCGGATCGAGACGCACATTGTTTAGATCCAGAAGCCGGGCATTTTCCTGCTCAAGTTGCAGTGCGGCCTCTTTCCAGGCGCGCATCAGACGCAACTCGCTGCGCAATTCCTGGTTCTGCTCGCTCAGGCGTTGATAGCTCTGAAAATCCCGTGCCAGATTGACCGCAGCGGTAACCGGAACCATCGCCCAATCCATCGAGGGCACCACGTTGTCGACAACCTGCGCCCGAAACCGTTCGACGCGAGGGCTGTCAATGCGCCAGACCAGAAAGATGCCCAGAAGGCACAGAACCACAATCCCCAGCAGCAGACGGCGGAGCGGGGTGGTGTATTCATCGCGCTGTGATCGGTCCTTTGCCACAGGACTCCTTCCCGTGCTGCTCGCGCCCGAATGTACCCATTAGAGGGTGCGCGCCTTAGCTTTCGTAGTCAATCGCGTGGCGCAGCTGTTTTTCGTATTCCAGTGCCTTGCCGGTGCCCAAAGCCACACAGTTCAGGCTTTCATCCGCAATCGACACGGCCAGACCTGTCTGTTCGCGCAGTGCCAGATCCAGATCGCCCAGCAGCGCACCGCCACCGGTCAGCATCACGCCGCGGTCCACGATATCTGCGGCCAGATCAGGCGGCGTAGTTTCAAGTGCGGTCATAACGGCTTCGCAGATTGCCTGAACCGGTTCCGACAGGGCCTCGGCGACCTGCGCCTGGCTGATCTCGATTTCTTTGGGCACGCCATTCAACAGATCGCGGCCACGGATATGCATCGACTGGCCACGTCCGTCATCAGGCATACGGGCGGTTCCGATGGTGGTCTTGATCCGTTCGGCGGTGGATTCACCCACCAACAGGTTCTGCTGGCGGCGCAAGTATGAGATAATCGCCTCATCCATTCGGTCTCCGCCAACGCGGACCGAACGGGCATAGACAATGTCGCCCAGCGACAGAACGGCAACCTCGGTGGTGCCGCCGCCGATATCCACGACCATGTTGCCGGTCGGGTCAGTGATGGGCATTCCTGCACCAATAGCCGCAGCGATGGGTTCGGCGATCAGGCCCGCCCGGCGAGCGCCTGCGGACATAACCGATTGGCGAATGGCCCGTTTTTCAACAGGCGTAGCACCATGGGGGACGCAGACAATGATTTTGGGCTTTGAGAATGTGGAGCGTTTATGCACCTTACGAATAAAGTGCTTGATCATTTCTTCAGCGGTGTCGAAATCCGCAATCACGCCTTCGCGCATGGGGCGGATCGCTTCGATCGAACCAGGGGTTCGGCCCAGCATCAGCTTGGCATCCTCACCGACGGCGAGGACTTTCTTAACCCCATCCTTGACGTGGTAAGCCACAACTGAAGGTTCCGACAGGATCACACCGCGCCCTTTGACATAAACAAGCGTATTTGCTGTTCCAAGGTCGATCGCCATGTCCGCTGAGAACAAGCCGCCCAGATTGCCAAAGATGCCCATGTTGTACTGATCCCGTTCGTCAGAATTTCTACTGCCCGCGACTCGACGGTTCCGGGACGGATGTCTTATAGGGTGCCATCTCGCCCGGTAAAAGGGCTGATTCCGCGTAACTCAGCACCTTTCCGCCTTATTGAGAGGGACTTTAGAAGGCAACATGCTCTCTTATCAACACATTTACCACGCCGGGAATCTGGCTGATGTTCAAAAGCACGCTCTTTTGGCATGGGTACTGGACTATCTGACGCGAAAAGATAAGCCGATAACCTATCTGGAAACCCATTCCGGGCGTGGCCTGTACCAGCTAGACGCAGCAGAAGCCGTGCGCACAGGCGAGGCAGCCGTAGGTATCAAGCGAGCGCAGCGCGAAGGGTGGTTTCCATCTGATCATCCTTTGTCTCTGGCGTTGGCCAAGGTCCATGAACGGCACGGAGAAAACAGCTATGCCGGTTCACCGCTGATCGCGGCCAACCTGCTGAGGGATCAGGACAGTCTGCATTTCGCAGAGCTGCACCCGCAGGAATACGCGGCATTGTCGATGACCATGTCCCCCTTTGGGGCAAAGGAGTACAAACAGGACGGGTATGAGCTGGCGCAGTCTTTGCTGCCACCAACGCCGCGGCGCGGGATGCTGTTGATTGATCCCAGCTATGAGGTGAAGGCGGATTATGACCGGCTACCGGGCGTGATCTCAAAACTGCACCGTAAATGGAATGTGGGCGTCATCGCGCTGTGGTATCCGATCCTGTCCGATCAACGTCAGGCCCCGATGGTTGCCGCGTTGAAGGCGCAGGGTTTTCCCAAGGCGATCCGTCATGAAGTCCGGTTTGCACCTGCGCGGGAAGGTCACCGAATGGTCGGATCAGGGATGTTTCTGCTGAACGCGCCCTTTGGCATCCAAGATGAAATGGACCGTCTGTCAGAGCTGTTCAAAGGGCTGTGACGCCAGTCTGATTTCGGACCACAAGGTTCTCCCGCCTCATCTGCCAGCATCTAAAGATGCCGTCAAACGTGTTGGGCCCGGCAGCGCGCCGCATGCGCGCTGCCGGGCCCAAAGCCGCAAGGGCGTCCGGTGTAGCCGGGCGCCCGCGGGTGCGGGAGCCCTTGGGAGTTTCATCTGGCGGTCAGGTCAGGTCCTTATAGCTGATTTCACGCGTGTCTGCACCTGGCCCGGCCTTTTCACGGCGCATGATCAGGCGGTTCAGTGCGTGGATATAGGCCTTGGCGGATGCCACGACCGTATCGGTATTCGCTGACTGACCGGTGGCGATCATGCCGTCCTCTTCCAGCCGAACCGATACGGTTGCCTGCGCATCAGTACCCTCGGTCACAGCATGGACCTGATACAGTTGCAGGCGGGCGGTGTTGGGATAGATTCGGCGAACGGCTTTGAAGGTGGCATCGACTGGACCGTCGCCATGTTCGGTCGCGACAATGTCCTTGCCATCCACTTCCAGCTCGACCGTCGATTCCGCCTGACCGCCGGTGCCGCAGGTGACTTTCATCGAAACCAACTGCAGGCGATCGTCGGCCTCATCATCCTGGCTCATCAACGCGATCAGGTCGTCGTCAAAAACCTCTTTCTTGCGGTCGGCCAGATCCTTGAACCGCACGAAGATGTCCTTGAGCTGATTGTCACCGACCTCAAAGCCGAGCGTTTCCAGCTTGTCGCGCAACGCAGCCCGGCCCGAGTGTTTGCCAAGCGGCAGAGAGGTGCCCGACAGGCCGATATCTTCAGGGCGCATGATCTCGAAATTCTCTCGGTTCTTCAGCATGCCGTCCTGATGGATTCCGCTTTCATGCGCAAAGGCATTCTTGCCGACGATGGCTTTGTTGAACTGAACCGGGAAGCCCGCAACCGTCGCAACCCGGCGCGAGATATGCATGATCTTGGTGGTGTCGATGCCGGTATGCCACGGCATGATGTCATTGCGGGTGCGCAGCGCCATCACAACTTCTTCCAGCGCAGTATTGCCCGCACGCTCGCCAAGGCCATTGATGGTGCACTCGATTTGACGCGCACCACCAGCGACAGCCGCCAGTGAGTTCGCCGTCGCCATGCCAAGATCGTTGTGGCAATGGGTGGCAAACACCACCTCATCCGCGCCCGGAACCGTTTCGATCAGGCGCTTGATCAGGTCAGCGGATTCGACAGGTGCCGTGTAACCGACAGTGTCGGGGATGTTGATCGTTGTGGCACCGGCCTTGATCGCGATCTCGATCACACGGCACAGATAATCCCACTCGGTCCGGGTCGCATCCATCGGCGACCACTGTACATTTTCGCACAGGTTGCGGGCGTGGCTGACGGTTTCGTGGATCTTGTCGGCCATCTCGTCCATGGTCAGGTTCGGAATGGCACGGTGCAGCGGCGAGGTGCCGATGAAAGTGTGGATGCGGTTCTTGCCAGCGTGTTTGATCGCCTCCCAGCAGCGGTCGATATCAGCGAAATTCGCACGGGCCAACCCGCAGATGCGGCTGTTTTGCGATCGCTCGGCAATCTCGCTGACGGCTTTGAAGTCGCCTTCTGATGCGATCGGGAAACCGGCCTCGATGATGTCGACACCCATCTCGTCCAGTAGTTCCGCGATTTCCAGCTTTTCGGCATGGGTCATGGTCGCGCCGGGGCTCTGCTCGCCGTCGCGCAAAGTGGTGTCAAAGATCAAGACGCGGTCTTGGTCGGTCACATTGGTCATGGGATTCTCTTTCTTCTTCTGTCCTAAAGCCTATGGCGCGCGGGCGTCCTCCTCTGAGCGGGCGCGCCGGGTGGCACGCTCAGAGGCGGATTAGGATCAGTAGGCCACGCAGAGACGCACCGCAGGGGGCGGTGTCGGCAACAAGGATATCTGCGCGGTTGATCATGGGGTTGAGCTTATACAGCGCATGCGGGGAATGAAAAGTAGGAATTTCATGCAGACGTCAAAACCTGCACGAACCGTGACGGTTGATTGCCGAGTGAAGACTGCTAGTTGATCCGGAATGGAGAAAGCTCTCATCATAGGTGCCTCGGGTGGTATCGGTGCCGCGCTGCAAAGGCTGTTGACCATGCAATCCGTAGACGTAACCACCTTGTCGCGTTCTGCAGATGGTTTCGACCTCACGAATGTCGAAGCTGTCGGCCCGGCTCTGGAAGCATTGCAATGCCCGTTTGACATGATCTTCATTGCGACGGGTGCTTTGGAAATCAATGGTGCACAGCCAGAGAAGTCCATCAGATCAATTTCAGCGCAGGCAATGATGGACCAGTTTGCCCTGAATGCGGTTGGTCCGGCCCTTGTGCTGTCACACGCTGCGCGGCTGCTACCACGGGGTAGGCGATCTGTCGTGGCGGTGTTGTCCGCCCGCGTCGGATCAATCGGAGATAATCAGCTGGGTGGATGGATCAGTTATCGGGCCTCAAAAGCTGCGGCCAACCAGATTGTGCGCACATCCGCGATTGAGCTGGCCCGCACCCACAAACAGGCGATCTGTGTGGCCCTGCATCCGGGCACAGTGCGTACAGAATTCACGCGCAAATATGTCGGGCGACACCCGGCCGTTGAATCGGATGAAGCCGCGCGAAACCTGCTGAGCGTCGCCAAGGCGCTTGTGCCCGCAGACACGGGCGGGTTCTTCGACTGGGCTGGAAAACCTGTGCCGTGGTGAGACCCGCTAACCGTCAGAGGCAGGGCTGGTTGCCGTTGTCGCGCTGTCGTCTGCCGGAGCACTCTCCTGCGGCTCGCTGGTGTTTTCACCCGGCAGAACACCGTTTTCCCAGACGCCGGTTTCTTCTTTGCCGTCTGCATAGCGCATCGTGCCGTCACCGTGGCGTTTGTTGTCCAAAAACCCACCTTCGTACACGTCACCAGTCGCATAGGTAGCGGTTCCGGTGCCGCTGATCTTCCCCTCGACCCAACCGCCTGTATAGGTGAAGCCGCGCGGTGTGGTTATCGATCCTTGCCCGTGGCGCTGCCCATCTTTGAAATCGCCCTTGTAGGTAGTTCCGTCCGGGAAGCTGGCTTTGCCCTCGCCCTGGCGTGCACCGTCGACCCAATCGCCTTCATATTTGTACCCGTTTGCAAATGTCAGAACACCGGTGCCGTGGTTCAGACCGTTCTTGAACTGCCCATCGTAGATGGCGCCGTTCGGGTAAGTGGCCTTGCCCTGACCCTCGAAGACTCCGGCGATCCAGTCGCCGTCGTAAATCAGGCCATCAGGATAGGTGTGCATTCCTTTGCCATGGGGCAGGTCTGCACTGAAATCACCGACATAGGTCGAACCGTCAGGATAGGTCAGCTCTCCGAGGCCCTCAATCTGGCCGTCTTTCCACTCACCGGTATAGTCGAACCCATCCGTGCCCAGAAACCGGCCTTTGCCGTGGCGGCGATCATCGTGATAGTCACCTTCGTAAATGGCGCCACTGGCATAGGTTGCCTTGCCTTTGCCCTGTCGGCGCCCATCAAAAAAATCGCCTTCATACAAATCGCCATTGGCTTGCAGTAGACGGCCTTTTCCGGTCATGCGATTTTCGGACCAGTCACCCGTATAACTCATACCTTCCGGCCGCGTCAGGCTGCCTGTGCCATGACGCTTGCCGTCTTTGATGTCGCCCTCATACACGTTGCCTTTGGCTGAGGTGATCTTGCCTTTGCCCTGCTTGACCCCGTAGACCCAATCGCCCTCGTACACCTCTCCGGTCGGGTCGGTCAGAGTGCCTTGGCCGTGGTGCCTGGCATTCTTGAACCCACCTTCGTATTTCGCTCCGTTGGCATAGACGGCGACTCCTTGGCCGTTGAACGAGCCATCGGCCCATTCCCCTTCATAGCTGCCACCATCAGCATAGACGATCGTTCCGAACCCTTCGGGTTGACCGTTGGCAAAGGCGCCCTGATAGATCGACCCGTTAGCATAGCGCGCAATACCCTGGCCCTGAATTTCGCCTTCGATCCATTCGCCTTCGTATTCGAAACCATCCGGCAACTGGTAGGTGCCGGTTCCGTGCCGCAGGCCATTTAGGAACGTGCCTTCGTATACGCCGCCCACTTCGTCATCGGCCACGACTACCTGATCGTTCTGCGCGAAGGCGGTCAGCGCTGACAGGGTCAATGCAACTGCGGCGATTGAAGTGCGAAAAACGTTCATGTTTGGTCCTGTCTGCGCGAGCATCGTGCTTTTGCGCAAAACTAGGATACCGACGCAGGCAGGGCAACGGCTTTTGCCTTATTGGTCTTTCACTCGCGGTGCGATCTGGTAAATGGCAATAGGACAGACGAGGGCAAGAGGGCAGTATGGCCGACCGTTTCCGTATCACTCTGGCGCAACTCAATCCCATTGTCGGGGATTTGGAAGGCAATGCGGCCAAGGCTTTTTCTGCGTGGGAGCAGGCGCGTGAGGCCGGTGCCCAACTTGTTGCTTTCCCCGAGATGTTCATCACCGGCTATAATACGCAGGACCTTGTGATTAAGCCCGCGTTCCACAAAGCCGCAATGAAAGCTGTTGAGGCGCTTGCGGAACGTTGCGCCGATGGACCTGCGATTGCGATCGGCGGGCCGTGGTTCGAAGATGACCGGCTGTATAACGCCTATCTCATCCTCAAGAACGGCAGGATCAGCAGTAAAGTGCTGAAACATCACCTGCCGAATGAGACAGTCTTTGACGAAGTGCGCCTGTATGATTCCGGCCCGCTGGGCGGTCCCTATTCGGTTGGCAACTCTCGGATCGGCAGCCCAATCTGCGAAGACAGCTGGCATCCGGATGTTGCCGAGACGCTGGAGGAGACAGGAGCCGAATTTCTGTTGATCCCCAACGGCTCGCCTTATTTCCGAAACAAATATGATGTGCGCCTGAACCATATGGTGGCGCGCGTGGTTGAGACCGGATTGCCGCTGATTTACCTGAACATGGTCGGGGGGCAGGACGATCAGGTCTTTGACGGGGCGACCTTCGGGTTGAATCCAGGCGGAGAACTGGCATTCCGTATGCCTGTGTTCGACGAAGCGATAGCGCATGTGGATATTGAACGCGGCGACGCAGGTTGGCGCATAATTCCGGAAGAGATTGTGCCGCAGCCAGATGCTTGGGAGCAGGACTATCGCGCGATGGTCCAGTCTCTGCGTGATTACATGGCCAAAACCGGGTTCAAAAAGGGTGTTCTGGGTCTCTCTGGCGGCGTTGATTCAGCCCTTGTCGCGGCAATAGCGGTGGATGCGATTGGCGCTGAAAATGTTCGCTGCGTGATGTTGCCGTCGGAATATACCAGCCAGGATTCTTTGGATGATGCCGAAGCGGTGGCTAAGGTGTTGGGTGTTCACTATGATTTCGTCCCTATTGCACAGGGGCGCGCGGCGATCACGGATACGCTTGCCCCATTGTTTGCCGGGCGAGACGAAGATCTGACCGAAGAAAACATCCAGTCCCGCCTGCGGGGGCTGTTGCTGATGGCCCTGTCGAACAAGTTCGGCGAGATGCTGCTGACCACAGGCAACAAATCCGAAGTCGCCGTTGGATATGCCACGATCTATGGGGATATGAACGGTGGTTATAATCCAATCAAAGACCTGTACAAAACCCGCGTGTTCGAGACTTGCCGCTGGCGCAATGCCAATCATCGCGGCTGGATGAAAGGCCCCGAGGGCGAGGTCATCCGACCCTCGGTCATCGACAAACCTCCTAGTGCCGAGTTGCGCGAAGACCAGAAGGACAGTGACAGCCTGCCGGATTATCCGGTTCTGGACGCCATTCTGGATATATTGGTTGATCAGGATGGGTCGATCGCGGATTGCGTGGCCGCCGGGTTCGAAGAAGCCGTTGCGCGCCGGATCGAACATTTGGTCTATATCAGCGAATATAAACGGTTTCAGTCCGCCCCGGGGACACGTTTGACCAAGCGGGCATTCTGGCTGGATCGCAGGTATCCTATCGTGAATCGTTGGCGCGACAGGACCTGACGCCTTACAGGAATCACCATTTTGACGCGAAAACTGTTTCCATTTTATGGGCAATAACCGCTTGCTTCTGGAACTGTTTTTATTTTTGAGTGCAGTGGCTTAGATTCTCTTGGGCGTATCCGAGCTCCACTTGATGCCCGGTCTTTTTTTTGCCACATTTTAGCTTGATTGTTGCCCCATGTGGGGCGGATGCGACGCATTGTGGGAAATAGGTGTTTATGAGCTTTCCCTTCGGTCTTTAGCGACGCGTCCGAAATTGGATGTCTGAGTTAACGATTTGGTGCCATTATGTACGATGAATACGATAAACCGCTTCATTCACCGCCAAAATGGCGGTCTATGCAATCCGAAGGTCGGTCTCTGGATGAGGCAAAGGTAGATGCTGCCATTGCCAATTTGTTGAATGAAGAGGTGCCCAAAGAGGAATCCACGACGGTGGGCCCCGGCGCGCAGTTTCTGGAAACAGAAGCCGAGGTGCCGGAAGGCGGTATCGCTACCTCTTTGCGTCAGAAACTGGCTGAATTGTGCGGCGCGGCCTGAAGTTTTCAAAATCCTGAATTAGATGCGCTGGCTTGCCACGTTGGCCGAATGGTCACAGGCCTGCGCAATAGTCATTGACGCAAAGTTTCTTCTGTTGCGTCTGTCGTGATCCCGCGCCTTCATTGCGGTCCGTGCAATGAATTATGAGCGGTTGATGCCTGGCCCCAAGCCTAATGCTGTTGAACCCGATCTAAAGCTGCCAAAAGCCGTTGATGTTGTTGTCATTGGTGGAGGAATTATTGGGGCATCAACCGCCCTCGAACTGTCAGAGCGGGGAATGTCTGTCCTTCTGTGCGAAAAGGGACAAATTGCCTCCGAGCAGAGTTCACGGAACTGGGGATGGGTGCGTTTGGGTATGCGCGATCCTCGGGAAATCCCGCTGATGCAGGAATCACAGCGTATCTGGGCGCAGCTCGATCAACGCACCGGGCGCAAGACAGGTTTCACACAGGCAGGTATCCTGTTCGGCGCCTCTGGCAAGCGGGAACAGGGCAATCTTGAACGCTGGCTTCGCCATGTGGAGGGGTTGAATACTGGGGCAAGGATGGTGTCCGGGGCTCTGTTGGCGGAACTAATGCCAGACCATCGGACGGGGTTGGATTGCGCATTGTTTATGCCGCAAGACGGTAGGGCGGAACCGCAATGGGCTGCACCCGCAATCGCCGAAGCTGCGCGTGACCGGGGGGCTCTGTTGATGACCAACTGTGCAGTGCGCAGTCTGGATACAGAGGCGGACCGTGTCGTCGGTGTCTTCACAGAACGCGGTCGCGTGGCCTGCGGCAATGTCGTACTGGCGGGCGGTGCGTGGTCGCGCTTGTTTGCAGGGAATGCCGGAGTTGATTTTCCACAACTGAAGGTGCTGAACACCGTATTCCGAACCTCTCCGGTTTCCGGTCCTGAGGCCGCCTTGTGGTCGGACGATTTTGCAATACGCAAGCGGGACGACGGAGGGTATACGATTGCGTCCGGGCACGAAAACACCGTTGATATCGTGCCGGATAGCCTTCGTCTGGCGTGGCAATTTCTTCCTGCGTTTCGTCAGGAGTGGCGGTCGCTGCGGTTTCGGGTGTCGAAGCGGTGGGCCGAAGAGGCGCGACAAGATCGGAGGTGGTTGCCCACGGATGTGACACCGTTCGAACTTTGCCGCACTCTGGATCCCGAACCATCGCGCCGGGCGTTGCGGCGGGCTTGGAAAAGCGCAATCACTGGCATTCCCGCGCTAAAGCAGGCTGAAATCGTTCAAAGCTGGGCAGGGATGATTGATGTAACGCCGGATGCGATCCCGATCATCTCGCACGTGGACCACAGGCCCGGCCTGTTCATCGCTACGGGTTTCTCGGGTCATGGGTTCGGAATCGGGCCCGGTGCTGGGCGGCTGATGGCTGATCTGGTCTCGGGCAATGCCCCCTGTGTTAATCCGGCCGTTTTCCGCCTGTCCCGCTTTGCGGACGGGTCGAAAATCCGGCCGGACCCGGGGTATTAGACGTTAACCCATCATCTGATAGCTGACCGGGACAAACCTGAACCCATCGCCGCGCGTCTCGACGTAACCGGCTGCGGGGAAGGGCATGTGATATCCGATCATCGGAACTTTGTCTGCCGCCAGCATCCCCAGCACATTGCGGCGTGAAGCGGTGGCTGCGGCTTTGTCCATGTCGAACTTTACCTCCCACTCGGGACGAGCAAAAGACCACACATAGTGATTGGCCAGATCGGCCGTTAGAACCAGGCGTTGGCCATTGCTTTCCAGATGAAAGACTGTGTGTCCGGGTGTATGCCCGTGCGCTGAAACGGCCGTTATTCCGGAAAGAACTTCGCCATTATCCCCGACAAAGGTCATCTTTTCGGCCAACGGAGTAACTTTCGCGGCGACTAGATCACCAACCCGATTGCCAGAATCCTGAGCGGCCCAAAAGTCATATTCGGTCGATGCGGTGACATAGCGCGCGTTCGGGAAAGTCGGCGCGTCATTTGTGGTCATGCCGCCAATATGGTCAGGGTGCATATGGGTGATGACGACGACGTCGATTTGATCCGGGTTCACGCCTGCATCTGCCAATGCCGCCTGAATGCCGCCTTGCCCAAGGCCAGTATCAAACAGCACAAGTTCAGATCCGGTATTGACCAGCGTTGGTGTGAAAAAGAACTGGGCTTTATCGGCAGGAATAAAATTCTGGGCCGATACGTTTGCAAATTCCTCATCCGTGGCGCCGCCGCCGAAAATCTCTTTGGCGCCATCGCGCGGCAGGCTGCCATCCAGCAGAGTTGTTACGGTGAAATCGCCCAGCTGGAACGATTTCGCGATGGTTGAATTCGCTTTGGTATCGCTTGCTGCAGCCAGGATGGGGGTAGCAGCTGATGCAAAAGGCAAGGCTGCCGCCGCGCCCAGTGCGGCCCTACGAGTTAGTGTAACGGTCATTTTGAGATCTCCCTGTGTGTGCCAGCACTTTGAAGATAGGGTATCGCCCGAGGATTGCCACCTGACGTTGGCGTGAACCGGTGCGGTGGCTGGACAATTTGCCCATGCTGTGAGAAGAGCCGCGCCAACAGGAGACTCCTATGACAACCACCCGTTTCGCCCCGTCACCCACCGGTTACATCCATGTGGGCAACCTGCGCACAGCTCTGATGAACTACCTGATTGCCCGCAAGGCTGGCGGCACCTTCATCCTGCGTATCGACGACACAGACCCCGAGCGATCGAAGGAAGAATATGTCGATGCCATCAAGCAGGACCTCGAGTGGCTGGGCCTGCATTGGGACCGGGTCGAACGACAGTCCGAGCGTCTGGACCGCTATGCCGAGGCAGCCGACAAGCTGCGCGAGATGGGCCGGTTCTATGAAGCCTTCGAAACCCCGACCGAGCTGGACCTCAAGCGCAAGAAACAACTGAACATGGGCAAGCCGCCGGTTTATGACCGCGCAGCATTGAACCTTAACGACGCCGAGAAAGACGCGCTGCGGGCAGAACGTGGCAACGGTGTCTGGCGCTTTAGGCTGGATCATGAACGGATCGAGTGGACCGACGGCATTCTAGGCGATATCTCGATTGATGCATCCTCGGTGTCGGATCCGGTACTGATCCGGGGCGACGGTCAGGTTCTGTACACGATTGCGTCGGTGGTCGATGATACCGAAATGGGTGTGACCGACGTGGTGCGTGGCTCGGACCATGTGACCAATACCGCGACGCAGATTCAGATCATCCAAGCGCTGGGCGGTACTTGCCCGCGTTTTGCACATCATTCTCTGCTGACCGGCCCCCAGGGCGAGGCGCTGTCTAAGCGACTGGGCACGCTGGCTCTGCGTGATCTGCGCGAGCAGGGCGTACAGCCGTTAGCATTGCTCAGCTTGATGGCGCGTCTGGGCTCATCCGACCCGGTTGAGTTGCGGACTGAGATGGCCGAGCTGATCGATGGATTTGACATTGGTCGTTTTGGTGCCGCGCCGACCAAGTTTGACGTTCAGGACCTGTTTCCGTTGACGGCAAAACACCTTCAATCTTTGTCATTGGCCGACGTTGCGGATGCTGTGGCAGATGCGGGCGTACCGGCCGAACTGGCCGAACCGTTCTGGGCCATGGCCCGCGAGAACATCACCACTCTGGCAGACCTGAAAGGGTGGTGGGAGCTGTGCCGTAACGGTGCCGAACCACTGATTGCCGATGAAGACCGAGAGTTCATCACCGAGGCCGTGGCGTTGTTGCCAGAAGGCCCGTTCGACGGCGAGACCTGGGGGCAGTGGACCAGCGCGGTGAAAGACGCGACAGGCCGCAAGGGCAAGAGTCTGTTCATGCCTTTACGCAAGGCACTGACAGGGATGGAGCGCGGCCCCGAGATGGCAACCCTGTTGCCCCTTTTGCAGGTGATCCGCGCGCGCGGCTGATCTTAGTGCCTTAGATTGTGATAAGGCGTGGTCTGCTGGCCGCGCCTTTTTTCTATAAGGTCTTTACGATCTGGGCTGCTATTCGCTTCAGCCGATCATCCACAAAACAAGTCTCATCCGGTTTCAATGCCTGGTGGCGCGGATACCGCGGCTCTGCCCGGTCATTCAGGATCGGGGCGTCCCAGCCATCAGTGGTGGCAAAAAAGCGATCGGCGCCCTCGGACCCGAACGCACGCAAATAGCCTTGCACAACCACGTCGATATAGCTCATCAGCAGGGGGTGGCGCCGGCTGGCCGCGGATTGACGGTCATCAGGTACGGCATAAACAGCGATCTCAACCTCGTGTGGCAGAGAATGGGTGACGGCCTTAGTCGCTGGAACGCGGTCGTAGGCCCACTCACGTTGATCCAGCGCGTCCCAGTCATTGCCTGGGACATGGGCAATCATGCCGTCGATTTCAGAAGTGGGATCCGGAATGGCGGTCAAGAAAGCGACCGGGCGCAAATCGGTATGCCGCCAGGCCCGCCGCCATCCCTTCAACTGCGCGGGATGCGGGTCGGGGAAATCGTGGGTCGCGAGGTTCACGAGGCTGCCGTAGCCAAAGAAATAGGGGTCTGCCATGCGGGATCACTTCTGACTGGGAATTGATGTATGTCAAACCGCTTTTTTGCCCAACATGCAATAAGGCAGCATGTTGAACTTAGGGAGGCAAACATGCGGATAACCAAGCGGACAAATATTGCTGTGCGCCTACTGATGTATTGTGCAGCAAATCCAGACAGGTTGGTGACCAAATCCGAGATCGCAAAGACCTGCAATATCTCGGAAAACCACTTGGCACAGGTGATCAACCAACTCAGCCAGTTAGATTATCTGAGCACTCATCGCGGTCGCAATGGTGGTATGGTACTCGCTAGATCTGCTGATCAGATACGGATCGGTTCGGTTTTTCGACATATCGAGGGCGACTTGCCGATTGCCGAGTGCTTTGCGGATGCCGACAATACATGCCCGCTCACCAACGCCTGCCGGCTGCGCCTTGCGCTGCGGGACGCGGCCGAGGTTTTTTATGCCTCGCTGGACGAAATCACGCTGGATTCGCTGGTGTGTGACAATGCAAATCTGCTGACGATTTTGCAGCCCGTCGCCTGCGTCCGATAAACTCAGTCGCTGGCGCGCAAGATGCGCGCCGGGCGAACGGCAAGGGGTTTCAGGGCAAAGATCAACCCCGCGCCCAGCGTGACGATGATCCCGGCCAATACGATGCCGATGGCAGATGGCCAGATGACGTCAAAGCTGGTGTCGAAAATATATGTCGCAACCGCCCAGCCGCCGAGGATGCCCACCATCAGGGCTACAATTCCAGCGGCAGACCCCAGCAGAACAGCCCGAAGGGCAAAGCTGATCAATATGCGCCGTCGGTCGGCACCGATGGTCTTCAGGACTGCGGCCTCGTACCGCCGGGCTGGTTCACCCGCTGCCGCGGCGCCGATCAGGACCAGAAAGCCGGTTAGCAGCGATACACCAGCCCCATAAGACGTCGCAGCGGCCAACCCGGCCAGCAGACCCGAGACCCGGTCAATCGCATCGCGGACACGGATTGCGGTGATATTGGGGAATTTACCCGCCAGATCACGAAGGATCGCGGCTTCGGCCTGCTCTTCGGCATAGACGGTGGCAATGAAGCTATGCGGTGCGCCGGCCAGGGCCGACGGATTCATGGACATGATGAAACCCATCCCGGCGGTCGAGAAATCCACCTCGCGCAACGAGGTGAGCTCTGCGGTGATGTCGCGCCCCAATATGTTGATGGTCAGTTGGTCACCCAGCTTCAGGCCCATCTCTTCGGCCTCTTCAGCGGCAAAGCTGACCTGAGGCGTTCCGGAATAGTCTTCGGACCACCATTCCCCGGCGGTGACCCGTGCGTTCGAGGGCGGGGCGTCGGAATAGGTGACCCCGCGGTCGCCTTCCAGTACCCAGTGGTCCCCGGCGACCTCAATCGCGGGCTGCCCGTTAATCTGCGTGATGATCCCACGCAGCATGGGCGCGCTTTGGATCCGGCTTACGGCAGGGTCGTTTTCCAGCCGTTCGGTAAAGCCAGGCATCTGCTCTTTCTGGATATCGACGAAGAAATAAGAAGGGGCGACATCGGGCAGGTTTCCTGAAATCGCGTTTCGCAGCGTGCCGTCGATCTGCCCGACTGCGGCCAGAACCGACAGGCCCAGCCCCAGCGACAGGACAACCGATGCGGCTCCTTCGCGTGGGTCGGAAATGGCTGACAGGGCCCATCGCAGGGGCGGATTCCCTCGGGCGGGTTTTGTGGTCAAGCGTGCCAGTTTGCGGATTGCCAGCGCCGCCACCGAAAGCAGAACCAACGCTCCGGCCAACCCGCCGCTGGTCCAAAGGGTCAGGCGCGCCGATCCGCTGAAAAAGGCAGCTGCGCCGATCAGCGCCGCAAGCCCGATGCCTGTCGCTAGGATGTATTTTGCACGGGGCAGGAAGCGCGCCGAAGACAGCGCATCGCGAAACAGGGTCGCTGCGCGGACTTCTTCAGTACGGGCAAGGGGCCAGAGTGTGAATAAAAAGGCGGTGAGCACGCCGTAAAGCGCGGCTTCAGCCAGAGGCTGCGGATAGAACGAGAACACTGCGGGCACAGGCAGGCGAGTTTCGATCAGCGGCGCAAGCAGCAGAGGCACCGATCCACCCAATATGATGCCCAGAAAAATCCCGATGCCAGAGAGAATACCGATCTGGATCAGATAAGTCTGAAACACGGTCGCCCGATCGGCACCCAAAGTACGCAAGGTAGCAATGGTTTCAGTCTTTTGCGCCAGATAGGCGCGCACCGCTGCAGATACGCCGATGCCGCCAACAGCCAGCCCGGATAGTCCAACCAGAACCAGAAAAGCGCTGAGCCGGGCAACAAATTCTGAAATGCCGGGGGCACCGTTCCGTGCATCGGTCCACCGCATTCCGCTGCCTTCAAGGGCTTCGCTTGCCTGCGCCGAAAGAGCTGTAAGATCAGACCCCGGCGGCAGATCCAGACGGTATTTGGTGGAAAACAGAGTACCCGGTGCCAATAATCCGGAATTCAGCAAGTCCTGTGTGCGGATCAGCGTGCGCGGACCCAATCCAAACCCGTCTGCCGCCCCGTCCGGTTCGTGGATCAGGGCTGCCATCAGGACAAATTCCTGAGTTCCAAGTGAAAACCGATCCCCAACCGATAGCTGAAGCCGGTCGATCAGAGCAGGAGCCATTACGGCACCGGGCGCCCCTTGCTGGCCTATAAAGGCGTCACGCAGGGGCATCTGAGGCTCTAGTATTGGCTTGCCCAACAATGGATAGGAGTCGTCAACGGATTTGACCTGCGTAAGCGCCCGCTGTGGGTCACTATTCTGCTGCGCGACTGCCATTGACCGAAAATCGACGACTTCGGAGATGGCTAAGGCCGCGTCGTTCATCCATGCACGCTCAGCCTCATCCGCAAAGCGATAGGTGAATTCCAGCTGTGCATCCCCGCCCAGCAGAGCCGCGCCTTCTTGCGTCAGTCCGGTTTGGATGGCGTGGCGGACCGAACCCACAGCGGCAATGGCAGCGACCCCAAGTGCAAGACAAGCCAGAAACACCCGAAAACCGCGCAGACCTCCGCGCAGTTCCCGCCGCGCCAGCCGCCCGGCCATCCGCAGGCTCATTCGGCAGCCTCTTGCCTTGTGTCATCGGCAATCCTTCCATCGCGCAGCCGGACAACACGGTCACATCTGCGCGCAAGGCTGTGGCTATGGGTCACCAGAACCAAAGTAGCACCATGCCTGTCGCGCAGGCCAAGCAGCAGATCAATGATGGCGGCTCCGTTTGTTTCGTCCAGATTGCCGGTAGGCTCATCCGCCAGCAGGATCTGTGGTCGCGGGGCAGAGGCACGGGCGAGCGCGACGCGCTGCTGCTCTCCACCGGAGAGCTGCGCCGGATAATGGTCGCGTCGATGCGTCAGCCCTACGGACTCCAATTCGGCTTCGGCCCGTTGAAAGGCATCTTTGTGGCCGGCCAACTCCAGCGGTGTGGCCACGTTCTCAAGGGCAGTCATCGTGTGGATCAGGTGGAAATTCTGAAATACAACGCCCATGCTGTTGCGTCGGAACCGCGCGAGCTCGTCTTCGTTCATGCGGGTCAGATTTTGCCCGAGTGCGGTTACCTGGCCGCCCGTCGCCTGTTCCAGCCCGCCCATCAGCATTAGTAACGACGATTTTCCTGACCCGGACGGCCCAATCAGACCCAGTGTCTCGCCCTTGTGTACGGAAAGCGTGATGTCGTGCAGGATATCTACCTGACCGGCATTGCCATCCAGCGATAAAGCGGCATTTTCAAGCGATAGAACAGTTGCGATCATGGGTTGGTCCGAACCGAGGTAATCAAATGGGATATGGAGCAGTTGAGATGTTGCGCAAGGCTTTGATGCCGGTGCTTATCACGTGTTGCGGCTTTGCGGCCACAGCAGAAACCGTAGTGATTGCAGCTCTCGGGGATTCTTTGACTCAAGGGTACGGCCTGCCCGAGCAAGACGGATTTGTTCCGCAGCTGGATCGTTGGTTGAAAGATCACGGAGCGGATGTGCGCCTGATCAATGCGGGTGTATCCGGGGACACCACCGCCGGAGGGGCGGCACGTGTGGACTGGACACTGACGCCCGACGTGGATGGGATGATCGTCGCATTGGGCGGGAACGATCTGTTGCGAGGGCTTGATCCGGCAGTTGCACGCGCAAATCTTGAGACGATCCTGAAAGCAGCAGATGGCGCTGAGGTCGCCGTATTGTTGGTCGGGATGCAGGCGCCGGGGAATTACGGCCCAGATTACAAAGCCGCATTTGATGCGATCTACCCCGATCTGGCGGATCGATATCAGACTGGATATGCGCCAAGTTTTTTCACAGGTTTGACTGCGGCAGGAAACCCCGAAGAAGTACGGGAACACATGCAGGCAGATGGCATCCATCCCAACGCCAGTGGTGTGGCCCTCATCGTTGAAGACCTTGGACCAAAGGTTTTGGAACTTGTGAAATCAGCGGAAGATTGATCAGACGACCGTCACAACTGTTCCAATCGGCACCCGCTGGTACAGGTCGATGACATGCGTGTTCAGCATGCGTATACATCCGTTCGAGGCCGCACGGCCTATGGTCTGCGGCTGAGTGGTCCCGTGAATTCGGAAATAAGTGTCAACGCCGTTCTGGAACAGATAAAGCGCCCGTGCACCTAACGGATTGCCGTCACCGCCAGGCTGCACATAGTCGTTATCCTTGAAACGAGCATATGTAATTGGCTCACGCTCGATCATTTCATTGGTGGGGCGCCAGGTGGGCCACTCCTTTTTGACGTCTATGGTCGCTGTTCCGGTGAACTCCAGCCCGGCTTTGCCCACCCCGCACCCGTAACGGATTGCCTTGCGAGGTTCTGTTACGAAGTACAGATAGAACGAGCGTGGAACCACCAGAAGCTGGCCTGGCAGGAATTGCTTTTTGATTCGAACAAATTGTGGAGTGGGGTCGTATTCGACGGCTTTCTTTGCCGACGCGGCGGTCGAAACAAGGCTTGCTGCTGCTGTTGCAGTCAGGAATGTACGGCGTGTCAACATATCAGCTCTCTTCAATACAACAGAAAAATCATGACCATAGTGTCCGGATGATATCCGATCCGGTCAATCGTCGGGGAAGAGTAACTGAATTGTGATGTAATCGCCGGGACACACTTTTACAGGTGGTCGCTCAGGCACAAATAGAAAAGGGCAGAGGAAAACCCTGCCCTTACAGCGGCTTACGCCAGCTGGATGTCGTCGGCGCTTTCGCGACCGTCACGACCCGAGCGCAGCTCGTACGTGACTTTCTGGTTGTCGGCCAGACCGGTCAGGCCCGAGCGTTCGACGGCCGAGATGTGAACGAAGATGTCTTTGCCGCCATCTTCGGGTGCAATAAAGCCGTAGCCTTTGGTGGTGTTGAACCATTTTACGGTGCCTGAAGGCATATCCGTGTTCTCCTTATCTGGTGCTGCCCACGGAGTTGCGACAGCCTGGCGTCGTCGTCTGTATCGATAGACTGAACGCCGTAGAAGGAGACAGTGGGTCGAAATAGAAAAACGGTAGCACTCTGAGTATGCCAGTTCAGACGAGATGTGACAAGCCGGATTTGCAATCCTGAACGGCTGAAACTAGCGCCAGGCATCAGAATCTACGCATCAGAATATCCTGAAACAATCTATACAATGTATGAGGTTAGACTGAATTTTTTGGATCCACGAACGCCCGGAAGAACGTCACTCGCCAGACCGTCCGAGGATCACTTTGCGAGCGGCAATTTGCCCACGATCTCGTTCATTTCGGGCGAGGCCACAAAACATCTGGGAAGCTGGGAAATCACTTCGTCAATCGGATCGTAGATTTGGCTCGCGGCCTTTCGCAGATCTTCCGGAATATCTTTTTCAGCCCGTTCACGCCGCGGAGCCGGTACAAATTTCAATCCGGTAAATTCAGAGATTTCGTCCTGATATTCCCACAACGCATCGTAGTGAACGCACAATACCGGGATGTCGTCATAAGTGACCCATTCCTTGATCTGCCGTGCCTGTTGCAGCACATCCCGTTCGAAAAGCTCGTCATATGTGCCCGTCGCATGCAGATTGTAGAAGTGCTTTTTTATCCACTCAGGGCCATAGCCTTCCATCGCTGTGTAGACTGAAAAGGTAGAGTCCTTTGTCGAGCCAAAGCAAAAGACGACTCGGGTATCTTTTGACCAGTTTGACAAAACCTGCGGAAAATCATGCGTCTTGTAAAGAAACGGCGCCTGGAAGGTGGCGTCGTCCAACCGAGACACGAAACTGGCCTGACCCGAGAGGTTTGGGTCCAGCCTTTCCAGTGCATCGCGCAGCGCATGGTAGGTCATGGTGCTGCCCGACCGGCCATTGCTTGCGACGATCACACAGTAATCTGTCTTGTACATTTGCCGGATGCGCTTGCGCAGCGGCGCGCTGATTTTCAGCGCGCTACGTTGCCATTTTTCCAACCGTCTTTTGAGCTTCCGTCTCATCGCGCAAACTTCTTATGCTTCAACCGCTTCGGCTCCAGCGCGTCTGGTCCCAGACGGCGTTTCTTGTCCTCTTCGTAATCCTCGAAGTTGCCCTCGAACCATTCGACATGGGCATCACCCTCAAACGCCAGGATATGCGTGCAGATCCGGTCGAGGAAGAAGCGGTCGTGGCTGATGACCACGGCGCAGCCGGCGAAATCGACCAGCGCGTCTTCCAGCGCGCGCAGGGTTTCGACGTCCAAATCGTTGGTCGGTTCATCGAGCAGCAGGACGTTGCCGCCCTCTTTCAGTAGGCGGGCCATGTGGACTCGGTTGCGCTCGCCCCCTGACAGCAGAGAGACCTTTTTCTGCTGGTCGCCGCCCTTGAAGTTGAAGGAGGAGCAATAGGCGCGGGAATTGACCTGCGCATCGCCCAACTGAATGATCTCGGCGCCGCCGGTGATCGCTTCCCACACGGTGTCGTTGTCCTTCAGGTCATCGCGGGATTGGTCGACATAGGACAGTTCAACCGTATCGCCAAGCGTGATGGTGCCTGCGTCGGGTTGCTCTTGACTAGTAAGCATCTTGAACAGGGTCGATTTACCGGCGCCGTTGGGCCCGATGACGCCGACAATTCCGCCGGGGGGCAGGGTAAAGTCGAGGTTCTCGATCAGTTGCTTATCGCCCATGTGTTTGGACAGGCCTTCGACCTCGATCACCTTACCGCCAAGGCGCTGGCCGTTGGGGATGACGATCTGTGCGCGGGTCAGCTTTTCGCGCTCGGACTGTTCCGCCAGATCGTTATAGGCGTTGATCCGGGCTTTGGATTTGGCCTGACGGGCCTTCTGGCCTTGGCGCATCCAGTCCAACTCGCGCTGCAGAGTCTTTTGCTTAGACTTGTCCTCGCGGGCTTCCTGCTCCAGCCGTTTGGCCTTTTGTTCCAGCCAGGCGGAATAGTTGCCCTCATACGGCAGACCACGACCCCGGTCGAGTTCGAGGATCCAGCCGGTGATACTGTCGAGGAAATACCGGTCGTGAGTGACGATCAGGATGGTGCCCTTGTAGTCTATCAGGTGCTGTTGCAGCCAGGCGATTGTTTCGGCATCCAGGTGGTTGGTCGGCTCGTCGAGCAGCAGCATGTCGGGCGCTTCGAGCAGCAATTTGCACAGCGCGACGCGGCGTTTTTCACCGCCTGAGAGGTTGGCGATATTGGCATCATCCGGCGGGCAGCGCAGGGCCTCCATGCTGACGTCGATCTGGCTGTCGAGATCCCAAAGGTTCTGGCTGTCGATCTCGTCCTGCAGCTTGGCCATCTCATCCGCGGTTTCGTCTGAGTAGTTCATCGCCAATTCGTTATAGCGGTCGAGGATCGCCTTTTTCTCGGCTACGCCCAGCATGACGTTTTCGCGCACGCTGAGGGTTTCGTCCAGTTTCGGCTCCTGCGGCAGATAACCGACCTTGGCACCTTCGGCCGCCCATGCCTCACCCGTGAAGTCTTTGTCGAGACCGGCCATGATCTTCATCAGCGTCGATTTACCAGCACCGTTGACGCCGACGACACCGATTTTCACGCCGGGCAGGAAGCTCAGGTGGATGTTTTCAAAGCACTTCTTGCCACCGGGATAGGTCTTGGAGACACCCTGCATGTGGTAGACATATTGATAGGCGGCCATGGTGTGTCCTCTGGGTCGGGGAAATTGGGTTGGGCGGTGTGATAGCGAAACGTGGGCGCAGGGGCAATCAGGATCGCATCGCGGGTTTGATTTTGATTGCCTGATACGACGCGCTGTTTTCAAAAGGCGTTGCGTTGAGCTGGCTGGGGTACTAAGCGGTCGCGGAAGATAAATATGAATTGGCAAGCCAGAGTGACGACGCTGGATCGACTTAAAACGGGATTGGCGCTGCTCGCAGCGTTGGGCTTTGTCATTTTGGCAAGTCTGCATCTGACCCGTCCCGTATCTGCAGATTCCGAACCGATTCTGCTTGGCTTTGCCCCCGGTGACATTTGTGGAACCGGTCAACCGAACGGCGATCAAAGCAGGTGCCCGGTTTGCACCTTAGCTGAAAGTGGTGTCACCTTATGTGGCCCTCTCGTGCTTGCGTCCTTGTGCCCTGAGGGTGTGCCGCTTCTTATTCCAGTTCGGGTGGAGTTGGTGCCACGTGGCGCAACAACGGCATATTTTGCGCGTGGACCCCCTTGGATGGTGTGAAGCTTCAATCCGGGTTGACCCCGGACGAAACAGAACGTCAAACAAGGAAATACCTTATGAAACTGGTGAAACTTACATCGGCTGCGATGATCGTGGCTGCAATAGGGACGACTGCGCAAGCGCACGCAACTCTGGAGCAGCAGGAAGCTCAGGTGGGCAGCTTCTACAAGGGGGTGATGCGGGTCGGCCATGGCTGCGAGGGCGAGGCAACGCTAAAGCTGCGCATCGCCATCCCCGAAGGTGTGATTTCGGTCAAGCCGATGCCCAAACCCGGCTGGAAGCTCGAAACCGTCGCGGGTGATTATGCCAACAGCTACGACTACTATGGCACGACCCTGACATCGGGTGTGCAAGAGATTATCTGGACCGGCGAATTGTCGAATGATCATTACGATGAGTTTGTATTCCGGGCCAAGCTGGATGGATCGCTTGCGGCAGAGCAGATGCTGTTTTTCCCGACCATTCAGGAATGTGCCAACGGCAGCCACAATTGGGTGGAAATTCCGGCCGAAGGTCAGGATCCGCATGACTTGGATCATCCCGCGCCGGGCTTGTATCTGCAACCGGAGGGTAAGCATTCGCACTGACCCCGGAATGTTGATCTGATCTTAAGAGCGGCAGGCGTTGGTACTGCCGCTCTTGTATGGCGCGATCGGTGCCTGTAGCTCGGACAGGGATAAAGCGGGAAGACTGGCAATGGCGGATTTGAAGGCCTTGATTTCCGACTGGGCGCAGTCGGGTTGTGTCGAATGGATCGGATTGCGGCCTGCACGACGAGATGAGTTGCAGTTGGTTGAAACTGCGATGATTTCGGCCGACGGTCTCGATGGCGACCGAAGCCGTGCAGGCAAACGGGCCGTGACGCTGATCCAGCAGGAGCATTTAGCGGCGATTGGGTCTTATCTGGGGCAGGGGCCGGTTGCGCCTGAAATACTGCGGCGCAATTTGGTGGTGTCGGGGATCAATCTGGCGGCCCTAAAAGAGCGCGAGGTTCAGGTGGGGGAGGCTGTTTTGCGGTTCACAGTCATCTGCGCCCCTTGCAGCCGGATGGAGGAGGCGCTGAGCAAGGGGGGCTATTCTGCCGTGCGTGGGCATGGCGGGTGGTGTGCCGAGGTTGTTCGGCCCGGGCGGGTGCGGCTTGGTGATGCGGTACAGCCGATTGATTGACAACGCCCTTCAGTTCTGAACATCAGCAAGGGATGCAACGCAGTGACATTCCATATGTGCGGCCCGGGCAGGTCGTGGGGTTGTTCGGGGGGTCATTTGATCCGCCGCATAAGGGCCATGTGCATGTGACACTCGAGGCAATGAAGGCCTTTGGGCTGGATCGGGTGTGGTGGCTGGTCTCTCCGGGCAATCCGTTGAAAGAGCACGGGCCTGCGCCATTGGCGCGGCGGGTGAAGGCAGCGCAAGCTGTGATGCAGCATCCACGTGTCGAGGTGACGGATATCGAGGCCCAGACCGGCACGCGCGCCACGGCAAATACTGTCGCAGCCCTGAAAAAGCTTTATCCGCAGGTCAGGTTTGTCTGGCTGATGGGCGCGGATAACCTGGCGCAATTCCATAAGTGGCAGGATTGGCAGTCGATTATCGAAACCGTACCGGTTGGCGTTGTTGCCCGTCCCGGAGACCGCATCTCTGCACGTATGTCCCCTGCGGCGCGTCGCTATGCCGACTACCGGATTGACGGGCAGGCGCGGCATTTACTCGGCCGGGCACAGGCCCCGGCGTGGTGTTTTGTGAATGTGCCGATGCTGGATGTCAGTTCGACCCAGTTGCGCATTCAGGGGGATTGGGGCAACAAGGTGTTGCCTGAATAGCCCCTGTGGGCCCATAATTCGGATCTCAGGTTGTTTGCCTGTGATCTCTGGGATTTTAATTGACCCATGATTGATCGTTATTCGCGACGAGGATTTATTGCTGGGCTGGGCGCGGCCCTGATGCCTGTAGCCGTTATGGCTGAGGCACCGCTGACGTCACTGAGACCTCAGCTTCGTAATGAGCCGATCGTAGGTGTTGAGCGCTTGGTCGATGCCGCGAACCTGCGCGGCGAGGTCGCCTTTGCCGTAGCGGACGCCAATACTGGCGTTGTGCTTGAGACCTATGGTGGCGACCGGAGCCTTCCTCCGGCGAGCGTTGGCAAGGCTCTGACCGCGCTCTATGCGCTGAATGTGCTGGGTGCCGATTACAGGTTTGAGACTGCATTGGTCGCCGAGGGGCCAATAGAAAACGGCATATTGAACGGCGATCTTGTTCTTGTTGGCGGTGGTGATCCATTGCTGGATACGGATGCGCTGGCCACGATGGCGGCAAACTTGCGCGAGGCCGGAATCACCGAGGTTCGCGGCGCGTTCAAAGTTTATGATGGCGCGTTGCCTTACGTGTTCAGCATTGATCCGGGGCAGCCAGATCATTTGGGGTACAGTCCTGCGATCAGCGGCATTTCTCTGAATTTCAATCGCGTGCATTTCGAGTGGAAAAAGCAGGGCGCCAGCTATGACGTGACCATGGATGCCCGAAGCACGCGCTATACCCCTGCAGTGGAAGTGGCGTCCATGAAGGTCGAGGGCCGCAACCTGCCGATCTATACCTACGAACCCAGCGCCCGTCAGGACCGGTGGACTGTTGCCAAAGGCGCGTTAGGTAGCGATGGGGCGCGGTGGCTGCCTGTCCGCAAGCCCGCGCTTTATGCAGGTGACGTTTTCAGAACATTGGCCCGATCCAACGGAATTGTGCTGGGGCGGACGCAGGTCACGCGGCAGATGCCGAATGGAACGCCTTTGGTCATTCATCAAAGCGACCCGCTCAAGAGCATATTGCAGGGCATGCTGAAATACTCGACCAACCTCACTGCCGAGATGGTAGGGCTCGCTGCCTCGAGGGCGCGCGGTACGCGACCGCAGACTTTGGCGGAGTCAGCCGCCGAGATGAACAGATGGGCCACAGAGACCTATGGTGTGACCGGGGTTGCGATGGTCGATCATTCAGGGCTTGGGGGCGATTCACGCGTAGCGCCCGAGGATTTGGTGGTCGCGCTGCTGGCGGCGCAGAAAGCCGGAGACCTCCGGCCTTTGCTGAAGAAATTTACCCTTGCCGACAGTCAGGGGCGGCCGGTTAAGGATCATCCGATCAGAGTGAATGCGAAAACCGGAACCCTGAACTTTGTCTCGGGCCTGGGTGGGTTCATAACCTCACCGGATGGGGCAGAGCTGGCCTTTGCAATATTCACGGCCGACATAGAGCATCGCGCAACGATCCCCCGAGCGTATCGTGAACGGCCCGAAGGCGGGCGGAGCTGGAATAACAGGTCGCGCAAATTGCAGCGCGCACTGATCGAAAGGTGGGGGAAGCTGGCCGGCAGCAGCTGACGTCAGGTCGTGTGCCGTGCCCGCGCGCCGCGCTCGATGGCAGCAGCATGCAAACGGTCGATGTCCAACTCGTAACGGATTTCCTCGAGCAGCCGCAATTCGGATTCTGCCAGCGTACCATCTGCAGCAGCAACATCACATGCAAGCGCATAGGAGGTTTCGTTCAGGCGTTCGGGCAGGTTGTCGCGGATCAGTCCAAACAGGGCATCCAGGCCATCTTCTTGTTCAAACAGATCGAAGACGATCTGGGAAACGCGATACATCCGGTCGATGTCATATTCTGCAAAGACAGGCAGCATGTTGACCGCGCCCTCGATCTTGACCAGCTCGGCGGTGCGGATGGTCTCATCTGATGCAGAGATCGCAACCATAATCGCCACGAGGCAATCTTGAGGAGACATCGGGTGTGGCACTTGGTTGGTCATAGGGGTGTCCTGATTGAACTGTTCTGATCCCGCACGATAGGTGGGGCAGGGAATAGGTTCAACGGATTTTGGAGCGATAGATCAAAGAATGGGCAAAGGGCCACGTGTTTTCGTCTGCCGCAGTACAAAATTGCTGCGAGTGTCGCGGACTAACCCCGATTTCAACAGCCTTTGCATGATGAACGCCTCAAGATCTTCGGGTGTTTTCGAATAGACTTTCAGAATGAAGTCATGATCCCCGGTGATTGAGGCGCACTCGACAATCTGAGCCTCGGTCTCAACCAGCCGCAAAAACGAAGTGATGCTGTCTTCCTGATGATCGCGCAGCGCAACATGAACATAGGCTATTGCGTTCAGGCCAACGGATTTGGCGGGCACACGAGCGGTATAGCCTGCCACAACCCCGGCAGCTTCGAGATCGCGAACCCGCCGCCAACATTGCGAGGCAGACAGGCCGGTACGATCCGCGAGCTCTTGCATAGACAGACGGCCATCGGTCTGAAGCTCTTGCAGGATGGCGATATCCGCGTTTTGAAGCATTTGCGTCATATCTTTTGAGTTTGTGAGATGTTTCGTTCATATTGTATGATCCTGAAAAACATTCAAATGAAATTTTTCACGATGGCTGGCTATGCTCTTTTCAGGAGGAGCTTCCATGCCAAAGTCGACAAAATACGTCGCCAAGGTGGCCAATGCCAATGGTCACATCACATATACCGACGAAGAGGATGCTGTCTGGGCTGATCTTTATGCCGCTCAGCAAGAGAACGTACAGCGCTATATGGCGCGTGATTATCTTGAGGGGCTGGACCGGCTGGAGCTTCCGAAAACCCGTGTTCCATCATGCGCTGATATTTCTGAGAGGCTTCTGGATATGACAGGCTGGAAAGTGCAGCCTGTACCCGCGCTGATCGGGTTCAAGACCTTCTTTGGCATGTTGGCCGACCGGGTTTTCCCGGCGGCCTCGTTCATCCGGTCCCGCGAGGATTTCGATTACATCGAAGAGCCTGACATCTTTCATGAGATTTTCGGCCATACCCCACTGCTGAGCGATCCGCGATTTGCCGCCTTCAGCCACGCTATCGGATTGGCGGGGGTGCAGGCCGGTGAAAAAGACTATGCCTGGCTGATCCGGCTGTATTGGTTCTCGATCGAATTTGGCCTGCGGCGTCAGGATGGGGTGATCAAGGCGCTGGGATCGGGGCTTGCCTCATCCCCGACCGAACTTGTCTACGCGGTGGAAAGCGAAATACCCGACCGCGATCCCTTTGACGTTCTTACGATCCTGCGCACGCCCTACCGGATTGATATGCACCAGATGGGCTATTTCGTGCTGGACGACCCCGAGGAACTGTTTGCTGCCGCCGATCGGGATTTGCTGGCGGATGTGCATAAGGCGCAATCACTGGGCCTGTTGCCGAATAAGTTTCCCGAAAAGGCAACAGCGGCGGAGTAAGCTGGACATGACCACATCAGAACAAACCTGCACCCTATCGGATCGGACCTGTGCCCCTTGTTCCGGCGGCATTCCAGCTTTGAACCGTGATGCGGCAAGCGCGCATCTGGCCCAGTTGACCCCGGACTGGTCGCTGGATGCGGATGCAAAAACTCTCAGCCGTCATTTCAAATTCAAAGGCTTTGCCAAGGCGATCTATCTGGCAAACCTTTGCGCCTGGCTGGCCGATCAGCAAGGGCATCATCCCGACATCAGATTTGGATGGGGATATGTGGACGTTCTACTGACGACACACGAAATCAGTGGCCTCAGCGAGAATGATTTCATCTGGGCGGCCAAGTTGGATCAGTTGGTCGCCTGATGTCAGCTTCCCGTTAGGAAAAACAGCGTGCTTTATTGACTCATGCTGCACCGGCACAATAGGAGGGGTCGGTCGGCTGCAAACCAAAGCTGACGCTGTTTTTCCGATGGAGCTTGAAGAAAATGTCTGAACTGCGTGAAACCGCGATGTCGTCCAAGGCCTGGCCTTTTGAAGAGGCGCGCCGGTTACTCAAACGCTATCAGAAAGGGGCTCCGGACAAAGGGTATGTGCTGTTTGAGACGGGCTATGGCCCGTCTGGCCTGCCGCATATCGGGACATTTGGCGAGGTGGCGCGGACCACCATGGTCAAGCGCGCGTTTGAGGCGCTGTCGGATATCCCGACCAAGCTGATCTGTTTCTCGGATGATCTGGACGGCATGCGCAAAGTGCCCAGCAATGTGCCCAACCCCGAAGCACTTGCGGAGCATTTGCAGCGTCCTCTGACCTCGGTCCCTGATCCGTTCGGGGAATACCCAAGTTTCGGCGAATATAACAACGCGATGCTGCGCCGGTTCCTTGATACCTTTGGGTTCGAGTATGATTTCTATTCGGCGCGCGACTTTTATCGCTCGGGTCAGTTTGACGAGATTCTGAAGCGGGCGGTCGACAACTATGATGCCGTAATGGCCATCATGTTGAAAAGCCTGCGAGAAGAGCGGCAGCAGACCTATTCGATCTTCCTGCCGATCCACCCCGAAACGGGTCGGGTTCTGTACGTGCCGATGAAAAAGGTCTGCGTCGAGACCTATACCGTCACCTTTGATGACGACGACGGCAAGGAATGGACGCTGCCGGTCACGGGGGGCAACGTAAAGCTGCAATGGAAGCCGGATTTCGGTGCGCGCTGGGCCGCGCTGGGCGTTGATTTTGAAATGTATGGCAAGGAACATGCCACCAACGAAAAGATCTATGACGCGATCTGCCGGGCGTTGGGTGGCCGTGCGCCAGAGCATTTCAGTTATGAGCTGTTTTTGGATGAGAACGGTCAGAAGATTTCGAAATCTTCGGGCAATGGTGTCTCGATCGACGAATGGCTGACCTATGCACCGACTGAGAGTCTTGCGTATTTTATGTATCAAAAGCCCAAGACCGCCAAGCGGATGCATTTTGATGTGATCCCCAAGGCCTATGATGAATATCATCAGCAACTGCGGGCCTATCCGGGGCAAGAGTTGAAGGCGCAGCTGAACAATCCCGTGTGGCATATCCACGGCGGCGATGTTCCTGAATCGACGCTGATGGTGCCGTTTGCGATGCTGTTGAATCTGGCGTCAGTTTCGGGGGCCGAAGACAAAGAAGCGCTGTGGGGCTTCATCCGCCGCTATGCGCCGGAGGCCACGGCTGAGACGCATCCTGATCTGGATCAGGCGGCGGGATTTGCGGTCCGCTACTTTAACGATTTCGTCAAGCCCACCCGCCAGCACCGGGCGCCGACGGATCAAGAGCGCGAAGCGCTGGAGGCGTTGAAAGCAGAGCTGGCGGCATATGACGGACCGATCGAGGATGAGGCGCTGCAATCGGTGGTCTACTCTGTCGGGCGCGAGCGGTTTGACCCTATGCGGGGCTGGTTCACCGCGCTCTACGAGGTGTTGTTGGGCGCATCCCAGGGGCCGCGATTTGGCGGGTTTATCGCGCTTTACGGCGTGCCGGAAACCATTGCGCTGATCGACAAGGCGCTGGCCGGAGAGCTGGTCTGATTTGACCTAATCTCGCGTGGGGCTATCCTTCGATCAGGAGGTGGCACCATGCGTCGTTTATTGCTTGCTGTATCTTTGAGTGCCGGACTGGCATCCGGAGCCTTTGCCCAAAACGCCGAGATCGAGGCGAATATCGCGGGGCAGATACAGGCATTCAAGGCGGATGATTTCGCAACCGCCTTTACCTTTGCCAGCCCCACCATCCAGCGCCTGTTCGGAACGCCCGAGAATTTCGGGGTCATGGTCCGGCGTGGCTATCCAATGGTCTGGCGACCTGCGGATGTGCGGTTTCTGGAACTTCGCGAAATTTCAGGGGCGTTGTGGCAGAAGGTGATGATCACGGATGGCGACGGGCAGGTTCACATTCTGGACTATGAGATGATCCCTCAGGAAGAGGGCTGGAAAATCAATGGCGTGCAGCTTTTGGGCAATTCGGATCCGGCGGCGTAACGCAACACCACCGTCACGGTGATATGAGCGGCGGTTAATTCCTTTTCGATACTCAGACTTTTGCGTTCGGGGTGCGTGGCCCTGGGCACTGGGTTTATGCGCACGGCGACTGACCGCAGCGCGATTGGGAAAGGGATTTCTATGAATAAGGCAATCACTGACGGCATCGTATTCATGCCGCCTGTTTTCGCATCCGGTCTGAACGTGTGGTCGAGCCGCGATGGTACTCCGGGTTCGCCAACCTATGACGGATCGGGGAACGGCGTATATGTCCCGGCCGATGCGGATTTTGGCGGATGTCTGGAAATTCTGAAGGTGAACGCAACACAACAGCTGCGTTATATGGGTCAGACACCGCTGCTGCCGGGATGCTACTTACAGATCAAAGCCCGGATAAAAGCGATTAGCGGCCCCTTGCCCGAGGTTCGTATCGCCGCTTGGGCGGGTGGTGCAGGTGATGTTCAGGTGACGGGCGTGGTCGAGCAAGGCCCGGCAACACAGCTATCTGGCTATGGAACAGTGCACGAAATCACAGCGATTGTGGGCGCGGGGCAACGGACGGGTGTGGATATGTCTTGGGGTGTTTCCGCCCTGTACGGGCATTTCGGGTTGGATATTGAGGGCACCAACGGGGCTGTGGTCCGGGTTGACGACATCGAAATCACGGATGTTACCAATGTGTTCCTGCGCGACATGATCTCTCTGGTCGATGTGCGCGATTTTGGGGCCGTGGGCGATGGCGTGGCAGATGACACGGATGCGTTTGTCGCGGCTGATCAGGCGGCGAATGGGCGGCGTGTTTTTGTCTCGAATGGCACTTACCTTTTGACGGAGAACACGACGATCTCGTCTGAGATTGAATTTGAGGGCACGGTCACGATGCCCGATGACAAGATGCTATTGCTGACCAAGGATTTTAACCTGCCAGCCTATATCACGGCCTTTGGCGCCGAGGATCTGGCGTTCAAAAAGGCCTTTCAGGCTTTGCTGAATAACTCGGATCATGAATCGCTGGATTTGGGTGGGCGTAAGATTTCGGTGAGCGAGCCGATTGATATGGCGGCGGCGGTTCCCAACAAACAGACCGGGTTTTCGACACGGCGGATCATCCGCAATGGCCAGTTCGATGTTCAGAGCAGTTCGGCCTGGGACACCGAGACGTTCACATCTCTGGCAAGCTACAGCCCGTCGGACCCAACGCGTTTGACCAATGTTGCGAATGTGGCCAACATTCCTGTCGGCGCGCTGGTGCAGGGCAGCGGCGTAGGCCGCGAGATCTATGTCCGGTCCAAGGATGAGGGGGCGGGAGAGATCACTTTGAACGCCCCGATCTATAACGCATCCGGGACGCAAACGTTCACCTTTTTGTCTTTCAAATATCTGCTCGATTTCAGCGGTTTCAGCACGTTGCGCAAGTTCGGAATGGAAGAGATCGAGTTTCAATGCAATGGCCGCTGTAGCGCAATCCGCCTTGCGCCGTCAGGCAGCACATTTGCCATAACGAACTGTTTTATCAGCCGACCTTTGGATCGTGGTATCACCTCGATCGGTACAGGGTGTCAGGGCATGTTGGTCGATAATTGTCAGTTCCTGTCTTCTGAAGAGTCCTTTGACGTCTCGGATCGCAAGTCGATTGCGTTGAACTCAACGGCCAATGACATCAAGTTGCGCCACAATCGCGCGGTTCGTTTCCTGCATTTTGCGGTGCTGGCAGGGACCAACAACATGGTCCTGGGTAACCATTTTTTCCAGGGAGACAGCATCGCTCAGGGGGTGCGCTCGGCCGGTTTGGTCATGATCGGAACTTACAACAGCTCGACCATCGCCGAGAACTATGTCGATAACTGTTTTGTCGAATGGACAAATGAGCGGGATTCAGACCCTGTTTACACCGCTGGCTTCTCATTCAGCGCCATGAGCATTACCGACAATATCTTCTACTCGAACGAGGTCGCACCCTGGTTCAGCAGCATTGTCATTCGTCCCTATGGCGCCGGGCATTTCCTGAACGGCGTTGTCGTGACGGGGAACAAATTCCGGTCCATCAACGGTGGGATCGACCGGGCCGAACGCGTGGACACGACATTCGCTGATCTGAACAACACAGCCCATTTGAACGTGACGTTTGAAAACAATACGTTCCATGGTGTCACTGCTAAAACCGCAAATCCACTGAGAGTACGGCACGCACAGAACACCGCTGCAACGGCTTGGACGGTGTCTTCTGAGGATCGGTTGCCCTTTGGTGGCAAGGCGCGCAGTTGTGACTCGGTTACCGTTCTGGGGCCTTTGAAGACAGCGCTTGGGTCAACCAAATATTTGCACCCCTATGTCCTGCTGGAGCACGGGGTGGATGGATCTGATATCCAGTTACGCTGGCCTGAGGGTCTGAAGGGCGAGGTTTCAGCAATCCTGAGGATGGAGCGCTGACGGTGCGGGCGTCTGCCTGAATTAATGTAGGAACGGATTGGACTTAGAATTCGTTCCACAAAGCCAGTTTGATGCCCGTGTTTTTGCGGGCATCGTTTCTTTCCACCCCCAGAACCCAGGTAGTAGAACTGTCTTTGGTTCGGATCATGACCGAGGGGCGTGCCTTCCAATATATTGAGTGCCCAGACCTGTAGGCCGTTTCGATTTGGATTAGGGGATTGATCAACCTGTCCGATGAAAGCCCTGTTGTCAGGTCGAGCTTTCGATAGATGTCATCATGTGTTCGGTTTTCGATGGCGGCATCAATCGCGATCCAACCGCTTCCCAAGGCGCTCTGGAATCCTTTGCCGTAAGACAGCGTCACTTTGTACTGTGCCCAAGCCCGTTCTTGTTTGTGATATGCACCGGCACCAAATTCAGCAGCGAACCGACCCCATTGGCCCAAATCCGCTACTGGGACACGGGCAAAGATAAGTGCATGGCCATAGAGGTCTTGGTTTTGTTCGAAATCAAAGCCGACCGTCAGGTTCTGGCTGTATCCCCATTCCGCATAGAGAGAGGTTTTATAGTCGTACCCATCCTCAGGGAGCCGAAAAGCTGTCAGTGAGGCAGCTGTGAATGCTGCATCCTTTTCTCGCAGCCATGCACCTGACCAGGCAGGAGAGGCCATCAGCAACAGGTGCAATATCAGGGCAAAGCGATACATGCTTGCAGCTTCCGTCAGCATGGTTAACGGAGTGTTAGTGTTTTGTTCATTTTGAACTGAAAAGAGCGCGCCTAGGCCAAAAGGAAACACAAGACCTTTCAGAATCCTGTGTTAGGTTTGAGACAAACAAGGGAGTTTCAAGATGCCAAAGATTTCCAAAAACGCTACTGTGCAGACCGTAATCACAACATTTGAAATGACGCCTGGCACCTGCCAGGATCTGCTTGAGGCGTTGACGGATGCCTATGCCAGCTTCATCTCAAAGCAACCTGGATTTGTTGCAGCGGGATTGCACGTGAATGACGCCCAGACCCGGATTGCCAATTATTCGCAATGGGAGCGTCGCGAGGATTTTCTGGCCATGCTGCGTACGTCAGAAATGCGTGATAGAAACCGTAAAATCAACGAGCTGTGCAAGAGTTTTGAGCCCGTCATGTACGATGTTGCGGAAACCTTCAACTGATCCTGACCTGGATCAAGGTCACGCGTCTGGTAATCGACCAGTATACTTGAGCAACCAAGGAGGCGCGTGCCATGTATCACAATATTCTTGTACCAATTTCATTCGACGACGCGCGTGATATGCCGTCCGCATTGAAACTGGCGCAACTGTTGGCGGCACCCGAGTCGCAGGTCACGTTGCTGCACGTGGTCGAACATATACCGGCCTATGCCAGCGCTTATATGCCGGTCGGGTATCTGGACGAGGCGCGCAAGGCCGTTCAAGCCGAGTTGGATGCGCTGGCAGAAAATATTTCGGGCGCCCGCGGAGTCGTTGTCGAGGGGCATTCCGGTCGGACGATCCTTGACTGGGCCGACGTGAATAAGCCGGATCTGATCATCATCGCGTCTCATCGACCAGGTATGCAGGATTTGCTTTTGGGCTCCACCGCTACCCATGTTGTCCGCCACGCTGCATGCTCAGTGCACGTGGTGCGTTAGGTCTCTGCCAGATCACAAGCGAGCAGCCAAGAATTTGGCGGTCTGTCTTGTTTGCTTGGTCCAGGCTCGTAGAGCGTCCTGCATCGTGACAGAGTTTCACAGATATGTTTGTCCCTTAGGTATCGGCATCCCACGGATACTGGTGTATTGATCGGGAATGCAGCCAGAAAAGACCACTCCCAAGGCGCTGTTCACGGATCCGAAATCGGCCAAACGTGTTCAACGCGCCGAAGCTCTGCGCCGGCGCGCATTGTCACCGGTGCGGATTCTGCTGATGGTCCTCATGTTGCCGCTGACGACAGGCATCATTGCCCTGAGCGTCTGGTTGCGCACTTCCGAATTCGAGCGTGATGAGGCGGTTTTACATCTTGTTGCCCTTGCCGGATGTGGCGCTGCGCTCTCGGTTCTTCCTGGTCCGTTTCTGGAGGGCGAGCCGGGTTATCACCTGCAAAACGATCCCGATCAGGATGGTGTGGCCTGTGGAGTGATTGCCCCGAATGCAGAACAAAGCGCTGCCCCTCAAAAACGCGTTGGCAATGCCAAATTCGTGAGGCCCTGACAGGTGGGTAAGGACTTCGGAACAAAGAGGCTGAGCCGATGACGCGAGCAGAGTTCAACAGTTTCTGCGCGGGCCTGAAGGCCAGCTCTCATGTGGTTCAATGGGGCAATGCAGACGTGTGGAAAGTGGGGGGCAAGGTGTTTGCGATCTGCGGCTGGAACGACGGTCAGGACGCCTTCACCTTCAAAGCCACTGAACTGGCCTTTGAGGTGCTGAGCGACGAACCCGGAATTCGCCCTGCGCCATATCTGGCCTCGCGCGGGATGAAATGGCTGCAGGTCTATGAGGACCGCGGGATGAGCGACACGTCGCTGCGCGAGCATATCGTGACGTCCTATGATCTGGTCGTGGCCAAGCTGACCAAGAAGATGCGGGCGGAACTGGGCGTATAGGAATAGGTAATCCCATCCGCCACCCAGCCCATTTCACCTTTACTCACTTGCGCCAATAGTTGTTCGCTGCCGCCACGGTCTGGTAATTTGTCGCCACGACATGCGACACCATAGTCAGGCTGTCCGCATCGTTTTCGTAGATCGGCCTCAGGCGCTGACGAATCTCGTCATTGGGCTGCGTCTTCTTAACCGCCATCCGTGATAGTTTGATTGCCAGGTCAAATCCCTCCTCGGGTGTCTCGGTGATGAGCGTTGGTAGCCAGGACATGTGTCGTCTCCTATATCGCGTACAATAATATCGAGCACGATATAAACTACCTTGTGGGCGTGGGTCAATGAATTATATCGTGCACGATATAAGCGAGCGAAGGTGCTGCCGTGACAGATTCTCCGACCCAACCGAAGACCGACGAGATGTTTTGCCATGCGGTTTATACGTCGTGGCATGTGATCAACCGCGCTTATAAGAGACACCTCGGCCCGCTAGGGCTGACCTATCCGCAATACATCACCCTGACCCTGCTGTGGCAGAGAGACCGGCGAAATGTCAGTGAGTTGGCCAACGCGTTGTCGATGGAAACCAGCACGCTGACCCCGCTGCTGAAACGCCTTGAGGCCGACGGGCTTGTCGACCGAACCCGTAGCAAAGAGGACGAACGCCAGGTTGTTGTTTCTCTGACCGGGGCGGGATCGGCCTTGCGGTCTGTGGCGCATGAGATCACCGCCTGCATGATCGCCGATACCGGGCTGGACGAACCTGACCTAGACCGCCTTTTGAATACGCTGGAGAAGCTGAAAGCTGGCTTGTCACAGGCCGGCAATTAGTACAGGCCGCAAACACGGTGAACGGCGCTTTGGTAGTTCGGGTTCGATCTGGCTGCGGCTGTGGAATCACAATATGTGAATTCAGATGTCGAGCCTTCCGCGCTGGGCAGCAACTCTGGCGTGTCAGTGGCCCAAATACAGTGAGGCGTATGGTTGAAAATGGCCACAAATCACGCGTATCAATGTGAGATTTCGGGCTGCCGTGCTAGGTTGCGTGCGGCGGGGTCGTTCCGACCGCGCCACATGGCGATATCGCCGGACGAGGGAGGAAGATCATGTTCGCACGTATTACTCAATTCAAGATGAAGCCCGGCACGCGTGAGGCGGCGACGGCGAAAATGAACGCATTGAAATCAGAAATCATGGGCATGCCCGGCATGCACAGCTTTACCAATGTGATGAACGAGGACGGGTCGGGCTATGTGATCTCGGTTGTCGAGAGCGAGGAGACCTCAAACGCAAACGCACCCAAAGTGGCCGAGCTGTGGGGCCATTTCGCCGAGTTCATGGAAGGCCCACCGACGCCGGTTGGGTATGATGTGATTGCCCATTGGGATAAGGGGTAAGGTATCGGGCGGGATATTCCCGCCCTTTTTTTGCAAAAGAACCTGTGCCAGATTCTCGGCCAGCACCACACGGATGCCGCGCACCCGGTGAATGGCGCTTTGGTCCTCATGGGTACTGGGCAGGGTGTGGGAGGTTGTCATGGCAACAGGTTGGGATCACAATTCGTGATTTCAAACGTGGAGGAGAGGGCGCTAGGCTGTAAGTTTGAAGTGCGGGTACCTTGAATTGCGAACGTGTTGGGTAGTGCTTTCACCCATATTTGGTTGGCAATCCGAAAAAATGGGAGCGAGCAATAGACGAAATTCGCAGTGCTCGACTGATAGACTAGAGAGCGGGTGCGTAAGACTCCAATAGATTGATATCTACAGATCGCTTGCACAGGTAAAGTAGTATCCGCATAGTTCATACGCGCAGCTTGGAATCAGTATATGTGGAACTTCAAAGGAAGCCTCTGATGATTGGGCTGATAACCCTGATTAAAGAATTCTGTGTCTTCAACTCTGGCGCTCTAAAAGTGCTGGTTTGCTTGAGCCCAGGTGTCGTTTGGAAATTTGTGTACCCTGAAATCTATTATTCGTCTGGGTGGTCAGGATATGCCGACTTTAGCATTTTGATTCTAATGCCGTTGATGGTAATTTTCATGATTTGGGAATTTATCAAGCACAAGCGCCAACCTGCATAAATTGGTGCAAGAACCAAGTAACTTGGTCGTGCGCGAAGGGAACGTGCGTCGGTAGTTTCAGAAAAGTTAACTTTTGCGAGACTGAAGCAATGAGAGTGAATAGGTACGCGGGCGCGATATGGAAGGTTCGCAAATAGATATCTTCTCAGCCTACCTCTTCCGCCGCTTCACATTCCCACCCCGCTGCCCGGGCCGTCCGGCCGTTGATCGTCCACGCGATTTCACCGCGTCCTCTGATGCTTTCTCGACCGCCCATTGGCGCGCCATGGGGTCGTCGGCGATGGCCAGATCGACTGCTTCCAGGCGTTTGATCTCGTCCCTAATATTGGCGGCCTCTTCGAATTCCAGATTCTCGGCAGCTTTGCGCATCTTGTCGCGCAGCCCGTCCAGATGCGCCTCAAGATTCGCGCCGTGCATCGGTTTGTCGATGGTGGCGGTGACGCGGTTCATGTCGACGTCGCCTTTGTAGAGACCGGCCAGAACATCCTCGACGTTTTTCTTCACCGTTGCTGGGGTGATGCCGTGTTCTTCGTTATAGGCGATCTGCTTGGCGCGGCGGCGATCGGTTTCGTTCAGCGCGCGCTCCATGGAACCGGTGATCTTGTCGGCATACATGATCACCCGCCCGTCAGCGTTCCGCGCGGCGCGGCCAATGGTCTGAACCAGTGAGGTTTCCGAGCGCAGGAAGCCTTCTTTGTCGGCGTCCAGAATGGCCACCAGCCCGCATTCCGGGATGTCGAGCCCCTCACGCAGCAGGTTGATGCCGATCAGAACGTCGAAGGCCCCCAACCGCAGGTCACGCAGAATCTCGATGCGTTCCAGCGTGTCGATATCCGAGTGCATGTAACGGACCCTGATGCCCTGTTCGTGCATGTATTCAGTCAGGTCCTCGGCCATGCGTTTGGTCAGGGTGGTGACCAGCGTGCGATAGCCATCGGCGGCGACCTTGCGCACCTCGTCCAGCAGATCGTCGACCTGCATGCCGACAGGGCGGATTTCGACCTCGGGATCCAGCAGGCCGGTGGGGCGGATCACCTGTTCGGTGAAGACGCCGCCGGTCTGTTCGATCTCCCACTTGGCAGGCGTGGCAGAAACGAACACGGATTGCGGGCGCATGGCGTCCCATTCCTCGAACTTGAGGGGTCGGTTGTCCATGCAGGATGGTAGGCGGAACCCGTGTTCGGCCAGGGTGAATTTACGCCGATAGTCGCCCCGGTACATGCCGCCGATCTGCGGCACGCTGACGTGGGATTCGTCGGCAAAGACGATGGCGTTATCGGGGATGAATTCGAACAGGGTCGGGGGCGGCTCGCCCGGCGCGCGACCGGTCAGATAGCGCGAGTAGTTTTCGATCCCGTTGCAGACGCCAGTGGCCTCAAGCATTTCCAGATCGAAGTTGGTGCGCTGTTCCAGCCGTTGGGCTTCCAGCAGCTTGCCCTCGCCGACCAGCTGGTCCAGCCGGATACGTAGTTCCTTTTTAATGCCGATGATCGCTTGGTTCATCGTTGGCTTCGGCGTCACGTAGTGGGAATTCGCATAGACGCGCACCTGCTCCATCGACGCGGCGCGTTCGCCGGTCAGCGGGTCGAATTCGGTGATAGTCTCCAACTCCTCACCAAAGAACGAGAATTTCCAAGCGCGATCTTCAAGGTGGGCGGGCCAGATTTCCAGGCTGTCACCCCGCACCCGGAACGAGCCCCGTTGGAATGCCTGATCATTTCGGCGGTATTGCTGGGCGACCAGATCGGCCATGATCTGGCGCTGGTTGTATTCACCGCCGACCTTCAGGTCCTGCGTCATCGCCCCATAGGTTTCGACCGAGCCGATACCGTAGATGCACGACACTGAGGCGACGATGATTACGTCGTCGCGTTCCAACAGCGCCCGCGTGGCCGAGTGGCGCATCCGGTCGATCTGTTCGTTGATCTGGGATTCTTTCTCGATATAGGTATCCGACCGTGCGACATAAGCCTCGGGCTGGTAATAGTCGTAGTAGGACACGAAATATTCGACCGAGTTTTCCGGGAAGAAGCCTTTGAATTCGCCATAGAGCTGCGCCGCGAGCGTTTTGTTGGGCGCAAGGATAATGGCGGGTCGCTGGGTTTCCTCGATCACTTTGGCCATTGTGAAGGTCTTGCCCGTCCCGGTCGCGCCCAGCAGAACCTGTTCTCTTTCGCCGTCGAAGATGCCGTTGGTCAGCTCTTTGATCGCGGTGGGCTGGTCGCCTGCCGGTGAGAACTCGGTATGCATGACGAATTCTTTACCGCCTTCCAGTTTCAGGCGGGCGCGGACGTCATCAGCAGTCAGCTGAGTCTTGTCGGAATGGGCGTAAGGCATGGGCAGGCTCCAGGTCAGGCCCCTACATTTGTTCTTATTTTGTCCAACTGCAAGACCTGATCCGAGATAGAAACGGCAGTTTCAGTAATACGCAAACCGATGATCCGGAATTTGATCCGAACGCACCTTTTCTTCAAGCGCTTTCAGGTTGTCACCCAGGACACGCCCCATCATCGCTTTCAGCACAGTCTGCCCGATAAGCCATCCCAATGGACCAAACTTCATTTGATAATCCATGCTCCAGACTACTCTGGATTGGTTGTTGGCAAGGGGTTCAACGGCGATTGCTGCATGTGCTTGGGTCAGAGGCATTGCAGACATCTCAGACAAGCGGACACGGTAGCCCCGGTTGATTTGCCAATCCGTGACTTCTTCGACCAGAGACGTCCCATTTTCAAAATGGCATCGTCGTTTCGATCCCACCCCATCCGCACCTTGTGTTAGCGCATCTACTGAAGTCACCTGCGGGGCGAAATCGTCGATATGCATGAACCGGCTCAGAATGGCCCAGATATCTTCGGGTCGGGTATCAATGTCGAGGCTGCGTTCGTGGTGGATCATCTTGCTGTCCTTGTTGTGGCGTTTGAATGATTATACCATTCCCCTAATGACAGTTTTCGTCATCAGAACATCCTTGTCCTCCGCGACATTTGCCACCTTGTCCCAGGCCTCGCTCTGACGCATAAACAACCTCAGCCAAGTGAGTACGGAGAGGCGACATGCGCGCACGGATCTACCAGCCTTCGCGGAATGCGATGACATCGGGTACGGCCAAGACCCGGCATTGGGTGTTGGAATATGCCCCAGCATCCACGCGCGAGGTTGATCCGTTGATGGGCTGGACGTCTTCCAGTGACACCCAGACCCAGGTGCGTCTGAATTTCGACACCAAGGAAGAGGCGCTGGATTACGCCAAGGACAACGGTATCGACGCACAGGTCAGTGAACCGCATAAACGCAAGCCGAACCTGCGCGCGCGCGGTTATGGCGAGAATTTTGCCACCGATCGGCGCGCACCCTGGACGCATTAAATGATCGACATTCGCGAGGCTGACCCAACCTCCGACGCATTGCGCCCCGTGGTCGAGGCGCATTTTGCCCATAGCGAAACCGCCGGGCCAGCCGAGAGCAATCACACGATGGATGCCAGTGCCTTGGCCGGGCCCGGAATGCGGTTCTGGGCTTTGTATGAGGGTAACAAGGTGCTGGGCTGCGGCGCGCTAAAGGCGCTGCCGGATGGGACCGCCGAAGTCAAATCCGTGCATATCCTTGCCGCAGCGCGTGGCCGCGGTCTGGCGCGAGTGATGATGACCCATCTTGCTGATCACGCACGGGTCGAAGGAACCTCGGCGCTGGTTCTTGAGACGGGCGCCGATCATCTGTCCTACTATGACGCCGCGCGCAGGCTGTATGAAGCGCTGGGCTATTCCTATTGCGGCCCGATCTACGGCTATGAGGCCGACCCCAACAGTGCCTTCATGCGATTGGATCTAAAGCCCGCAGAATAGGCCGGTTGTTAGGCACTATCTTCGTTCAGCAATGCCACGACCTGTTGCGTTTCGAGTCTTTGCCGCGTTGCGCCAGGTATCTGGACGAACAGAAAGCGGCCCGTTGGGCAGGTGTATTCGCTTGCAGACTTAAGAGCGCCGCTTGCCAGGGCATCCTCAAGCAAACATAGATGCCCCATCAGAATACCCGCACCTGCCTTCGCTTCCTCCACGGCCAGGCTGTACAGAGAAAACTTCGGCCCGGTCTGCGCATCTTGCAGTTCAATTCCCGTGTTCTGTGACCAGATTGTCCAATCGTCGTTCCAGGTCTGGTCATGCAGAAGGACGGCGTCGCCAAAGTGGTTCATACGTTCGATCAGGCTAGGCGCGCCGACCGGAGAGATGAGATCGGGGCAAATGCAAATCTGCTTGGGCTCAGCATTGGGTTCGCCAATGAATATGGCCAGATCGAACAATTCCCGATCAAGACTGGGTGGGTTTTCCATCGCGGTCACCGAAAAATTGATATGCGGAAACTGCGCCCTGACCCGGCTTAGCCGTTTCGGTAGCCAAAGCTGCGCAACAGATGGCAAGGCGGCGATATGAAAATCGGCGTTGGGTTTGAGGTTGCGGAGGGCACGCGTCGCCTCGGCCAACCCGTCGAAGGCCGCAGAAAATTCAGCCACCAGAGAAGCCCCGGCCTTGGTCAGTTCCACCCCCTGCGCATTGCGCCGAAACAGCGCGGTACCTGCCCAGCCCTCCAGTGTTTTGATGTGCTGCGAAATCGCTCCGGGCGTGACGCTCAATTCCTCAGCGGCGGCGACAAAGCTGACATGACGTGCGGCAGCTTCAAAGGCGCGCATTGCATTCAGCGGGGGCCCTTTCGGGCGTTTGGGCATGACACTCATTTCAAGCCTTAGTTTTTCTACGCCAAGAAATAGCAAATCTGCTTTGCGCTGTCACGGAATGGCTGCCACCATGCTGCAAAACGGAGGACGTCCAATGACGCTTGCACAACGAGATTGGGTGCCGAGCACCAGTGAAATCCTGATTCAGGACATAGCGGCCACGACGGCGTCCGCAACGTCTGCCGATCTGCTGGCCCGTATCGAGCAGCTGGCCGAGCAGAACCGAGTGATCCATGAGGAAGAGTGCTTTAACCTCAACCCTGCGACCAATGTGATGAACCCGAAAGCCGAAGCGCTATTATCCTCTGGCATCGGGTCGCGCCCCTCTTTGGGGTATCCCGGCGACAAATACGAAATGGGACTGGAAGCGATCGAGGAAATCGAAGTGATCGCGGCCCAGCTTTGCGCGGATGTGTTCGATGCCAAATTCGCCGAGGTTCGTGTGCCTTCTGGTGCGATTGCCAACCTCTATGGCTTTATGGCCACCTGCAAACCGGGCGACACAATCATTGCGCCGCCCGCATCCCTAGGCGGGCATGTGACGCATCATGTCGATGGCTGCGCCGGCTTATACGGCTTGCGCACCATAGAGGCCCCGGTGAGTGCCGATGGCTATACCGTTGAGCTGGACCAACTGCGGGCGCTGGCACGAGCCGAGCGGCCCAAGCTGATTACGATTGGTGGCAGCCTGAACCTGTTCGAGCATCCCGTGTCCGAAGTGCGGTCCATCGCCGATGAGGTCGGGGCCAAGGTCATGTTCGATGCGGCCCATCAATGCGGCATTATTGCCGGGCGCGCCTGGTCCAACCCGCTGGCCGAGGGCGCGCATTTCATGACGATGAGCACCTATAAAAGCCTTGGTGGCCCTGCAGGTGGGCTGATCGTTTCGAATGATGCAGAAATCGCCAAAGCGCTGGACGCTATCGCCTTTCCCGGCATGACGGCCAATTTCGATGCGGCGAAAACTGCAGCGCTTGCGGTCACGATGCTGGACTGGAAAGACTTTGGCGCGGCCTATGCGAAAGAGATGATTGCTATGGCGCAGGCATTGGCTGCGGCTTTGGATGCACAAAATGTGCCTGTGTTCGCTGGGGCCGAGGGCTTTACCAACTCTCACCAGTTCGCTGTGCTGGCCGAGCCATTCGGGGGCGGGCAAGCGGCCTCAAAAACCTTACGCCAAGCTGGGTTCCTTGCCTGCGGCATCGGTCTGCCTGTGGTGGCGGTTGAAGGTGATATGAACGGTCTGCGAATTGGCACGCCCGAGCTTGTCCGCTGGGGGATGACCGCAGGCGATGCGGATCGTCTGGCGGGGCTGATCAAACAAGGTCTGCAAGGCGCGCCGATTGCCTCCGAGGTTTCAGCCTGGAGACGCGCGTTCAATACGCTGTGCTTTGTCCATTAGATCACCGTTTCCAAAAGCAACCGGCGCGCACGGTGTTTGGTGATCGTTCAATCCCGGCCTTCACAAATGAATGGCCGGGATCTGTTCCGCTTGATCCAAGCTTAGTTTCCCAGAATACCAGGCAGGCGCAGCCCGTGTTCACGAGCGCAATCCTTGGCCAGGTCATAACCCGCATCGGCGTGACGCCACACGCCCGAGGCAGGGTCGTTCCACAAAACGCGCTCCAGGCGTTTGGCAGCATCATCGGTGCCGTCGGCGCAGATCACCACACCCGCATGCTGGGAAAAGCCCATGCCAACGCCGCCGCCATGGTGCAGAGATACCCAAGTCGCGCCCGAGGCGGTGTTGACCAGTGCATTTAGCAGAGGCCAGTCCGAGACCGCGTCAGACCCGTCCTTCATCGCTTCGGTCTCGCGGTTGGGCGAGGCGACTGAACCGGAATCCAGATGGTCACGACCAATGACCACCGGCGCGCTTAGCTCGCCCGTTCTGACCATCTCGTTAAACGCCAGACCCAGGCGATGTCGGTCACCCAGACCAACCCAGCAGATGCGCGCGGGCAGGCCCTGGAATGCGATCCGTTCGCGCGCCATGTCCAGCCAGTTGTGCAGATGTGTGTTGTCGGGCAGCAGTTCCTTGACCTTTTGATCGGTCTTGTAGATGTCCTCGGGGTCCCCCGACAGGGCCGCCCAGCGGAACGGGCCAATGCCACGGCAGAATAGCGGACGGATATAGGCAGGCACGAAGCCCGGGAAGGCGAAGGCGTCTTCCAGACCTTCCTCAAGCGCCATTTGCCGGATGTTGTTGCCGTAATCTACGGTTGGAACACCATCATTGTGAAAAGCAACCATCGCCGCGACCTGCACCTTCATCGAGGCGCGGGCAGCCTTTTCCACTTCCTTCGGAGCTGTTTCAGCCTTGGATCGCCACTCGGCTACGGTCCAGCCCTGCGGCAGATAGCCATTGACCGGGTCGTGCGCGCTGGTCTGATCGGTGACGATATCGGGCTTGACGCCGCGCTTGTGTATTTCGGGGAAGATATCGGCGGCGTTTCCGATCAGCGCCACGGATTTGGCTTCGCCCGCTTTGGTCCAGCGGTCGATCATGTCCAGCGCCTCGTCCAGACTGTGGGTTTTTTCGTCGACATAGCGCGTGCGCAGCCGGAAATCGGCGGATTTCTCGTCGCACTCCACGGCCAGACAGCAGGCACCCGCCATCACAGCAGCCAGTGGCTGAGCACCGCCCATACCACCCAGACCCCCGGTCAGGATCCAACGGCCTTTCAGACTGCCACCATAGTGCTGACGTCCTGCTTCCATGAAGGTCTCATAGGTGCCTTGGACGATGCCCTGCGACCCGATGTAAATCCAGGAACCCGCGGTCATCTGGCCATACATCGCCAGACCTTTCTTATCCAACTCGTTGAAGTGATCCCAATTCGCCCAATGCGGCACCAGGTTCGAGTTGGCAATCAGCACGCGCGGTGCGTCCTTGTGGGTTTTCACGATGGCGACGGGCTTTCCCGACTGCACGACCAGGGTTTCGTCCGCTTCCAGATCTTTCAGGCTGTCGACGATCAGGTCGAAATCCTTCCAGGTTCGCGCGGCCCGGCCTATGCCGCCATATACTACCAGCTCGTGCGGGTTTTCTGCCACGTCGGGATGCAGGTTGTTCATCAGCATCCGCAGTGGTGCTTCGGTCAGCCAGCTTTTGGCATTCAGTTCGGTCCCGGTTGGCGGATAGATGTCCCGGCTGTTCTTACGAGGATCGCTCATCGGTCATTCCCTTCAGATTGGATAGAGCCCGACAGGGCAAGGGCATTGAAGTTTTCAATCATGTGTCTCGGCTGCGGTCGCGCGCCATCATGGCAAAGACCGCCATCAGTTAAGGCCCGGCAAAGAGGCGTTCAGCGCGTTCAGCAACGCGCCCGACGCGACCAATTCCTTTGCCGCTTTCAGATCGGGCGCCATATAGCGATCCTCTTGCAGGCTCGAAACATCCTCGCGCAGCCGTGCGATGGCCTGTTGCAGCAACGGGCTCGTCTGGAGGGGGGCGCGGAATTCGATGCCACGCGCGGCGCAGAGCAGCTCGACCCCAAGGATGTGGTTGAGATTTTCGACCATGCGGGCCAGCCGCCGCGCACCATGCGCTGCCATCGAGACGTGATCTTCCTGATTGGCGGAGGTGGGTGTTGAATCGGTGACACAAGGGTTGGCCAGATGCTTGTTCTCGCTCATCAAAGCGGCTGTCGTCACCTCGGCAATCATCAGGCCGGAATTCAATCCGGGTTCAGGTGTCAGGAAGGGCGGAAGATCGAAGCTGAGCGTTGGATCGACCATCAGAGCAATACGCCGTTGACTGATCGCGCCAATCTCGGACAATGCCAGCGCAATCATGTCAGCAGCGAACCCAACGGGTTCCGCGTGAAAATTACCACCGGATACGATCATATCCGCTTCGGTCAGCACAAGTGGATTGTCTGTTGCAGCATTCGCTTCGATCAAAAGGGTTTGTGCGGCTTGTCGCAGGACATCCATCGCCGCACCAGTCACCTGCGGCTGACAGCGGATGCAATAGGGATCCTGAACACGTGTATCATCATCCCGGTGGCTTTCTCGAATTTCGGATTGCGCCAGTATCTCACGCATCGAACCTGCCGCTTCGATCTGGCCACGATGTCCTCGCAGCGCATGGATTTCGGGCTGCAGCGGAGCGGTTGATCCCATGATGGCATCGGTGGACATGGCCGAGATGACCAGCGCATTGCGTACAGCACGCCAGACTTCGAACAGACCGGCAAGCGCATAGGCCGTTGAAAACTGTGTGCCATTGATAAAGGCCAAACCTTCCTTGGGGCCAAGCTCGATCGGGGACAGGCCAGCCTTTGCAAGCGCCTCGGCACCCGGAAGAATTTCGCCTTTATATTCCGCCTCTCCCTCACCGATCACTACTGCGGTCATATGTGAAAGAGGTGCCAGATCGCCTGACGCGCCAACCGATCCCTGATTTGGAACAACAGGGGTGACGCCTTTTTCCAGCATGTCTTGCATAAGCTTGATCAGTTGCCAGCGGACGCCAGATGCGCCACGGCCAAAACTCAATAGCTTAAGAGACATCATAAGCCGAACCATCCGGCGGGGCATCGCGTTTCCTACGCCGCAGCAATGGCTGAGGATCAGATTTCGCTGCAAAGTGGCGGTGTCTTCAGATTTGATCTTGAGACTGGCCAATTTGCCAAAACCCGTGTTGACGCCATAAACCGGTACATCACCCGCAGCGGCGATAGCGATCCGTTTTGCGGCCGCCTCGACCGCAGGACGACACGTCGGATCAAGTATGACCGAGGCTTCATCCCAATAGATGGTTTCAAGCTGAGGCAGAGTAGCCTGCCCGGGCGCCAGAGTGAGAGTTGTCACGCTTGACCTCCAAAGATGCGTTTGTGAAGCGGGTTGAACCCGATACGATAAGAAAGCTCGGCCGGACGGCCCACATTCCAGACCGCCAGATCGGCCCGCTGACCCGCTGCGATCATACCGCGATCACTCAAACCAAGGGCACGCGCTGCGTTACAGGTTACGCCCGCAAGTGTTTCCTCTGGCGTCATGCGGAACAGGGTGCAGCCCATATTCATGGTCAGAAGAAGAGATGTCAGGGGGGATGATCCCGGATTGCAATCGGTTGCCAGTGCCATTGGGACATCGTGTTTGCGCAGAAACTCAATCGGAGGCTGACGCGTTTCGCGCAGAGTATAGAACGCACCGGGCAGGATTACGCCCGCTGTTCCCGCCTGGGCCATGGTGATCACGCCGTCTTCGTCAAGATACTCGATATGATCCGCAGACAATGCGCCATAGGAGGCGGCAAGCTGCGCCCCGCCCAGATTAGAAAGCTGCTCGGCATGCAGTTTAAGCGGAAGGCCAAGCGCAGCGGCGGCGTCAAAGACACGGGCGATCTGTTTGGGCTGAAAGGCGATCCCTTCGCAGAATCCGTCAACCGCATCGACCAGCCCTTCTATATGGGCGGCCCGCAAGGTCGGAATGACGACCTCGTCGATATAGGCGTCATCGCGCCCCTTGTACTCTGGCGGAGTCGCGTGGGCGCCCAGATATGTGGTTTGAACAGAAACTGGGCGACGTTTTCCAATTTCGCGCGCGGCGCGCAGCATGTTCAGTTCTGTCTGTTGTTCTAGCCCATAGCCGGACTTGATTTCGATAGTGGTCATGCCCTCTTGGATCATCGCGTCGACGCGGGGCAATGCACTTTCTATCAGCTCTTCCAGGCTGGCGGCCCGTGTCGCTTGAACGGTTGCGTTAATACCGCCTCCGGCGCGCGCAACCTGTTCATAGCTTGCACCATTCAGGCGCATTTCAAACTCTTGGGCGCGGTCGCCGCCAAATACAACATGGGTGTGGCAGTCGATCAAACCGGGCGTCACAAGGCGTCCGTTCAGATCCTCGGCCTCAAGCTCGGTATATTCATCGGGCAGATCGCGTCTGGGTCCGACCCATTCGATAAACTCACCTGATATTACGATGATGCCATCCTCGATTAGCCCATAAGGGCCCTGCTGGCTGGCTTGTGTTGCAATTTTCGCGCCACGAAGGGTTGTTTTACCAGTCATGAGAATCTGATCCCAAGTTGCAATGCTTCTGAAATAGGTATACTGATTACTTCATAATGTGTACACAAAATAATGAAAGGCATCGCGCCGAAGCCGCCTTCTTGGAGTCAAATTAGGTGGAGGTCTTAGGTGCGGGGCAGAGTTACATGCTTCATTGCAGATGTCTAATGTGTATGTATAAGCCAAATAAGGCCGGTTTTTGAGTTGGGGAGTTTTATGGCAAGACCTCAGGGGAACATGAGCTTTCGGGACATCAAGCAGGTGGTTTTGGATCGAATCCAAACCGGTATCTGGAGCCCGGATTCCATTTTGCCAAGCGAGATGGATTTGGCCGCTGAATTCTCAAGTACACGAACAACGGTCAACCGGGCGTTGAGAGAGCTTGCCGAAGAAGGATACCTGGAAAGAAAACGCAAGGCCGGCACGCGGGTTCTGAATTCTCCCATCAGAAAGGCGCAATTTGCGATCCCTTTGGTGCGTGACGAGATAACGGCCACCGGTGCGGCCTATCGGTACTCTTTGGTGGACCGAGAGGTGCAACCCGCACCGTCCTGGCTGGCATCACGCCTCGACCTGAAAAAAGAGCAGGACGTCTTGCACCTGCGATGTATGCATTATGCCGACAACGTAGCGTTTCAGCTTGAGGTGCGATGGATAGTTGCCGACGTTGTACCTGAAGTGTTGGAGGAAAGTTTCGAACAATCGGGGCCGAATGACTGGTTGGTTAACAGGGTACCATTCAGCAATCTGGAGCTTAGTTTCATGGCGACCAAGGCTGATGGTGAAATCTCCAAGTTCCTGGACACGCCACCTGGCGACCCGATCTTTACTGCCGAACGCATTACCTGGCTGCGTCGCGCGCCGGTGACATATGCCAAGCTTTACTTTGCGCCGGGATACCGGATGACGACGCATCTCTGATCTGACCGGAGTCCAGCTTTTGGGGCGGTAAAAAATGTCGGTTTTCGTCGGTCCGCCGAATTATGGGCTGACAGAACATCAAACAAAGGGAACGCGATGGCTGTTCAGAATCTGATGACGTTTAAGGCGGGTTCAACGCCGATTTTGCTGAATGTCCCACATGCCGGAACCTTGCTGCATCCGGAGGTAGAACGCCGTTTGCGACCCGCCGCGCTGGAGCTGAAGGATACGGATTGGCACATGGACAAGCTGGCGCTGCCTTGTGCCGAATTGGGTGTGGGTGTCATGGCGGCGCAGTATTCGCGCTATGTGGTGGACCTGAACCGTTCAGCTGATGACGCGCCGCTTTATTCCGGTCCGACAACCGGCCTGATATCGCAAATCGATTTTGACGGTCAGCCGCTTTATCTGGAAGGGCAAGAGCCAGATGGGCAGGAGACACAGGCGCGCATCCAATCCTATTGGGGACCGTATCATCAGGCTCTCAAGGCTGAGATTCTGCGGATCAGGGCGCAGTTTGGCACCTGCATTCTGTTGGATCTGCATTCCATCCGTTCCGAAGTGCCAAGGCTGTTTGATGGGGTGCTGCCGGATTTGAATCTGGGCACAAATAGCGGGGCCAGCACAGCCGCGCGCTTTGAGGCCTGCGCCGAAAGATCGCTGGGGTCCGGCCAATACAGCTTTGTCAAAAACGGCCGCTTTAAGGGAGGCCATATTACCCGGCACTATGGCCAACCCGACCAGAACATTCATGCGCTGCAACTCGAAATTGCACAGTCCACCTATATGATCGAGCACGCCCCTTGGGACCTTGTGCCCCCTAAGGCAGAGATGCTTGGCGCCGCGATCAAGAACCTTGTTACCGCGTTGCTGGATGAAGTTAACACCACCCGTGGATGACCCAAACAGACTCGCCGATACGGCATCCAAGTAAAGGAAAGTGGATGACAACTGGATTTCATTTCAAACAGGCACTGACGGACCAGGGTTGGCTTAGCAATATCTCTGTAACCGTCACGGAATCTGGTGAGTTTGGAGCACTGGTCGCAGACGACAATCCCAACGCCTATCCGGTGATTGAAAGCCCGGTTGTGCCGGGCATGCCCAACCTGCACAGTCATTCCTTTCAATACGCGATGGCGGGGTTATCAGAAGTGCGCCGGAATCCGGTCGACAGCTTCTGGTCCTGGCGCGAAATGATGTATTATTTCGCTCATAACGTATCGCCCGAGGACCTGCAGGCAATCACTGCCAAGCTGTATATGGAATTGCTCAAAGGCGGCTATACCGAGATTGTCGAGTTTCATTATCTGCACAACGAAGAGGATGGAGCGCACTACGCCCAACCTGAGGAGCTGTCTTCTGCTATTGTCTCTGCTGCAGATCGAACGAGCCTCAGCCTGACGCATCTTCCGGTGTTTTATGCACACGCAAATTTCGGCGGGCTGTCTCCGCAAGATGCTCAGAGGCGATTCACCAATGCACGCGATCAATACGCTTTGCTGATCGAAACCCTGAAGCAGCAGCATGAAAAGCTTAACCTCGGAATCGCGCCGCATTCCCTGCGCGCCGTAACCGAAGATGAAATGTCATGGCTTATGGAGCTTCGGCAAGACCAGTTGCCGGGGTGTCCAGTTCACATCCATGTGGCCGAACAGACCAAAGAGGTGGAAGACAGTATCGCCCATAGTGGCAAACGCTCTGTTTCGGCGCTGATGGACCAGGTCCAGATTGACGCCGCGTGGTGCCTGATCCATGCCACCCATCTGGATGACGCCGAGGTTGCGGCCATTGCCGCTTCGGGTGCGACCGTGGGTCTGTGCCCGCTGACGGAATCAAATCTTGGAGACGGGATTTTCCGGGCGGTCGATTTCGTGGCAGCAAATGGCCATTTTGGTATCGGCTCGGACAGCAACATCTGTACCCAGGCAGTTCAGGAGCTGCGCACACTGGAATATAGTCAGCGCCTGCTGCACCGGCAGCGCAATGTTATGTGCTCCAAGGACATGCCCAATGTCGGCGGTTATCTCTGGCAAGCCGCCGCCCAAGGTGGAGCGCGTGCAGCCGGGCGCAATATCGGCCGTATCGCAGAAGGGTGCCGTGCTGATTTTGTAGAATTGTCTTACGATAGGAATGGTCTGATGGCGGCGGTGTCGCCCGAAGCCGTGCTGGATTTCCACATGTTCTCGGGTCAGCAGGCAGAAATCATTGCCGTCTATGTTGCTGGTCAAAAGGTCATTGAAGATGGTCAGCACCCCGATCACGAGTCCATCGACGCCGGATATATTTCCACCATGCGTCGGTTGGCGCAAAAACTATGATGTAGGGTGAATAGAACCAGCGGAACTCATTACTGTGCGAGCTTAAGAACCTTGGGGCACTTGGTGCTGGTCAGGCTGAAAACACTGTCCGAGATCGCCGAGGAATTTTCTGTCACCCAGCCCATTGGTCTCGAACATTCCAGTTGGTACGCGCCTTCCGAACCTTGTCACATCAATGGCGCGCGTGATGCTGGCGGATCTGAGCGAAACGGAACTGGATCACCGTACCCCCCAATGACGGGTCTGGGCATGTGTGCGGTGCTATTAACAATTCCGGCCACCGCAATCAGCTGGGATCTGCGGAAGATCTGATCAAACAGGTCTGCCACTGCGCGGCGCAATATCAAATTGCAGTGATGCAGGTGGCGGCATCCCAGTTTGCCGATGTATTCCGTCATCGTGACAGGCTGCATATGCGGCCTGAATTAGTCTGGTAAGTTCGACTCGGTTAGGGCCTTTTGAGGCATGGCTTCGAGGTGCAGTCCACCCAGCAATCAAGGTACCTGTATAAGCTTGCTCCGGTCAGAGATAATGCTGAAATCAGAGAGGTTTTTTGCCCCAAAACCTCATCTCTCCATCAAGTTGACAAGGCGAGGGATTTGGCTGATACAGCCAGAATATGAGCGGGCCGTTAGCTCAGCTGGATTAGAGCAGGGAACTTCTAATTCTCAGGTCGGGGGTTCGAGTCCTCCACGGCTCGCCAAATGCACAATTCCTAATTGAGTATTCATCCGCCACCCTCAGATTACGACGTTGGCAAAGCTCTCGACTGTGACGATCGGACGTGGTTGTCCCGCCAGGCTTTCTGCATCGGTCAGACGCTGCGCCAATGGGTCGGCGTCGCTAAGGGGGCCAAAGTTCAGCCCGGTTAATTTTTCCAAATCCCGGACGCGGATCTGGAATGTCTTATAGGCACCAAACTCAAACCCACCGACAGATTCCACGCTCCCCTGGTTCGAGAGCATCTGTTGGATGACCTCAACCTGGCTGAGTACATAGGCGGTGGAATGAAGGCGAAGAATGCCTTCGCTGCCATCCTCTTCGGCCAGCATGGTCACAAGCTTGAAGAACTTCAGGGGTACCGGCGATCCGGTATCTTTCAACATCGGCTCGTCACCGGTCAGGATTGGTCCGGTGAACACACAGGCCTTGAATCCATGTGTGCGCACATTTGTCATGATAAAGTTCTCAAGACCCAACCATTGCGCGTGGCTCCGGTTAAAGGCCCGGTGCTGCGGGGCAGCAGCGGTATAGTGAAAGCTGTCATCATTGGCCTGTTTGGCCTGTGCATCATCGACACCCCAATTTGTCGCCGCACGGCGAACCAGGTGGCCCCGGTCAATATCCGCGTGATCATAATCCTCTTTGCCGAGTTGGACATTTGCTGGGATGCGCAGGTCGGCGAACCACTTGTCGCTACCTCGTTTTTGCGGTCGGGTCTTGGCACCATCGATATTTAGCGCGGCAATGATCGGTGTTTTGAAAGTCGCAGAATAGAGAATGCCGAAATTCTGATAGCGCAATTCGTTGGGGCGTTCCGGGGTCGCATCCGACGGAGTGGCAAGTCCAAACGCATTCGGTACCACCGGCAGAGGCACCTCTGCCACCTGAAGGAAGTCCGGGTTGTACCCGTCGCGCGGTTCAAAATGGTCTGCGTCATGGTTTCCGTCAGGTCGTTCTGGCCGGACGATTTCAGTTCCGGGGATCGAGGTCGGCACCGCCCCGTCCAACAATGCGTTGACCGTGCTGATCCTGACCGCCGAGTTTCCGACGCCGAAGGTACCTGCATAATGCAGACCAACTGCTTTGCCGCTGTCCAACGAGATCACAGGCGAGCCCGAGTTGCCGCCCAAAGTCGTGCAGTCATGGCGCAGGATCGTCACGCCGCCATCTTCGATGAGAAATCCGGGCGAAAAGCGTTTCACGTCATACAGGTCGTTGAAATAGTTGGACATCTGCGTGGGGTCATTGCGCAGGGAATCCTTGGCGGGATACCCGATCACCGCGACGCATTCGCCGTGCTGGGCATCCGTATCGGCGCGCGGGATCGGCGCAGGCGTGAAATTGGCCGTATCTGCGGGCAGGTCGATCTTTCCAAGCGCGATATCTGCGGCCGCATCTTCGGCGATATAGGTGAACTTGCGAATGTCGAAAAGCCGTTCGGGGTCTTGTGCCGCGCCGACCTCTTCGAGGAAATCTATCCGGGCGCCATAGCGGGCATTGCCAGGGGCAAACATGAAGACACCATCGCCCAGGAAACTGCGCCGCGCGACCAGCTTGGCAACATGGCGATTGGTGATGATCAGCAGATGGTCGTCCTTCTTTTCGATCACCCAGCCAGTGCCACCCCAGCTAAAGTCATGATTGATAAACTCGATCCGCCCGACCGAGGCGATATTGTCTTCGGCCTTGCCGATACGAATGTCGATATCCGGCGGAAAGTCGGATGACAGCGATTGTTTGCCTTCAACCTTGCCGCCGCGCACGATCAGGGGCGGACGTCCGACCGCGCGCACGATGGCTTCAAGTTGCGAGGGCGTGGAGCCAAAGCTTTCCAGCTTATTCATCTGTGCGCCCATCAATTCACGGGCACGATCCGGTGTCAGGCCCATTTCACCAAGAATGCCCGGACTGGCATCCAGAACCTCGCGCGCCTTGTCGATTGTTCCGGCATTTCCAAGGCCTTCCAGCCGGCTGAATGTTTCCTTTTCGAAATCGCTCATGGCATTGGTTCCTCAGCTAATATGAAGTTTTCAAACTCAGTCGATCTGCCTCTAGGGATCGAGGTATTTTGGCCCCCGCCCTGTTTCGGCAAACATGGTCAGTGCCGGATGAAACACCACGGGCGCCCGGCTTTTGGTAAGCCAACCAAGGATTTCCTCTGTTCCTGAACCATGGGTGAGCCCCCGAGCGACTGGTGCAAGGCGGCGTTGCAGGGTTTGAGTGGACTTACCGCGCCCTTCGTTCAAAGGATCCGCCCAGAAGTTTAGAACTCGGTCTGCCAGACCATGACTGCCGCGTTCCAAAAGGTCGACGGTTCGACTTGATGTCAGGTCGCTCCATTCCCGTGTGGAATTCCATTCTGGTGGCGGTGGTGAGGGGAAGGCCCAATAGCCGCCGATGACTTGTTGCCAACGTCTTGCCGCGCGTGCGAGCGTTGGCAAGTCAGGGATCGGGTGGTAAAAACTGTACCCCTCGGCCCAATCAGCGGTAAGGCCCATCGCGCGCAATAGCGAAATCACATCCGTTGGACGCTCTGACAGCTGGGACATCGCATTGTTGATCCCCTGTAAACCCGGGGCAAAAATGTCAGCCGCTTCATATAGGCCGGTGGCAAGGTTGGACAAATCGCGCAGAACACGACCTCGGCCACTTGCTTGAAACTCTTCCACAAGCGCCAGCATCCGGTCGAAATAGGGATTCAATGGGGCCAACGCGAGCCCGTAATCATCCGTCGGTAAAGCGGGGTCGGGCATGTCCGGCTCTGAATATTCCAGCCCGAACTCCTGACGGATACCCGCCGCATAGCGGAGCCTTTCATAGGTCAGCTCGCGTGGGCCGTGATCCAGATAGGGGGCGATCAGGCCCAGAACCTCATGATCACCCTCAAAGCTCATACCCGTTGCCAGAAGAGCGAATTCAAGCGCTGCTGACTGCATTCCAATTCGAGACGAGCTGTTCACGACGCGAAGAGCTATGTCGCGAAAGTCCTTATCGCGGAGTCGGTTAACGAGCTCTTCGAATTCAAACTCGGCATAAATCTCTAGGAGCATCCGGCCTTCCAGTTCGGGCCTTTGTTGTGCCTCTCTCAGCAAGGTATCTGCTGGCAACAAATTGAATAGGCTTCGCGCCATGGACCAATGACCGCTCTGCCAGTTGTGGCACAGGATCAGGATGCCAACTTCGCTTGCCGGATCATAGGCGCCTTTCAATCCTTCGCGTATGATATGTGTTGCCTCGCGGCGCTGGCCCTGCTCCAACATCGCTCGCAGGTCTTTGACTGCGCGACTATCTGGTGCGGCCACATAACCGCGACCTTTGACGATCCGTGCTCGTGCCGTCGCGGCCTTGGACTCAACCTGTACAAGGTCTTCGGGGGGAAGTTCAGAACTGCTGTCCAGCCCAGTGGCGCCGTATTCCCGTTGTTTGGTTTCTTGCACCGGGGCCGAGCGCTGGCCGCGAGCTTGACGGATCAGGTCCTGCGCGTCGATTGGCAGCTCTTTCAACAGCTGTTCGGGGAAGCGTTCAGCCAGTGAGGGATTGATGCTTGGAGGGGCTTCTCCGACGCGCATAAGCTGAAGCGAATGATAAAGGAACAACAGCGGATCGCGGTCAGCGTAATAGTCACAAGCTGCACGGTTTACCTCTGCGGTTTCGACGGGGCTTTGGTTATAGGTGGGTTCTAGCAGGTCCCGCCGCATGTCGGCCTTATGGGTCAGTTGACCATCAGTGGCGGCGTCCATCAGCCAGGATTGCAGGCCAAGATCCGCGACGATTGTGCCTGCTTCGCTGCTGAGGTCACCCAGCCCAAGCGCCGGTGCAACGATGCCGTTCAGGTTGTCGGCGTTTATCTCGCTTAGAACCATGCCGTAATTGGCTATGCCACGCAGGTGCACGGGCAGGCGCGATGTGATGGCCCGGTTCACGATGCCCGCAGCAATCGGGTCATTCTCGTCTTCGGTGACTTCGGCCAATCGGCCCTCGGTCTGCACCTCGTCAATCAACAGCCGCAATTTCAACGGATTGCCCTGACAGCGCAAAATGATCTGATCGCGGAATTCCTCGGGGATTCCGGCCTCATCCAGCGTTTGATTGACCAATTCGTCTTCGATCTGGTCGAGCTTGATGTATTCGCCCCGTCTTGGGTGATCTTCGCCGAAAATCGGCCCGCGACCGGCTGAGATGATCGATACTTCGATCTGTTCCTTTTCGACAAAGCGATCCAGATCGTTCATGAGGTTATTCACGAAGGTCGCGCCCTGACCATGCAGTACTTCGAGCGTATCCAGCAGAATGACAAGGCGCAGGCGGGCATCAGCCACCGCGTTGGTCATCGCCAGGATCAACTGACGCGGTGTAAGGTCCGAGCTTTCGTAGATCTCTCGGGTGACCTGTTCGGAATAGCGCAGCCGCAATTTGCGGAGTTCGGGGGCCGCTTGGGGTATTGCGGTACCGATCTGACGCGAGATCTCTTCAAAGATTGGACCGGTCTGCAATGAGGGCTGATCGAAATCCAGCCGGATCAGGATGACGTCTTCGCGTTCGCTTGTAATCTGGATGATGCGTTCCAGAAGGTAGGATTTTCCGATCCCGTACTGACCTTCGATATGCAGGGTTTTCAAAGGGGCCGAGCGCATAGGGTGGTCGATCCAGCGTTGAATCTTGTCGATTTCGCTGACACGCCCCACGAATTTTTCGCCCAGGCGCTCTTTTGACCGGCGCTCGCGTCTGAGCAGGTTCAATCGGCTGCGCAGCCTGAACAGACGGTCATATCCCGGCGCTTTTTGGCCTGCACGCTCTAACGTGACAAGGTGCTGCGACAGGTTTTGTTCATCTGTTTCCGCCTCGATAAGGTGATCCAGAGCGCCCGGTGCGAACCCCTCTTGGCCCGACAGGGCCTGCACGATCTCGGACTGCGTGGTGGCCGAGTCGAACTCTTCCATCTCAGACAATTCGCGATGTCGGGCGGTCAGGCGGAGAATCCATTTGGTCGAGTCGCCCGACTTATCAACATGGCTCAGCTCACGAAGGGATGACATCAGCCGCGCCCGCAGCACGCGGTTGCGGTATTCATCCTCGCTCAGCACCTCGCGCATAAGCTGCCGTGGTTCAAATGCCCCGCGAAGGGCGGCGGCGCGCAGCAGGCGCGAACGGAGTTCTTCCTGCGCCTCGTTCATCCTTCTATCTCCAGAAAGCGTTTGGCCTCTTGGCGAACACGGGTGACAACGGTTTCCAGATGTTCGCCATCGAATTCACCTGTGTTGTCAGGGCTCAACCCGGCCAGAGCAGAGTCCACCATTGCCCGTCGAGCAGCCGGTGTCAGCTCTTTTGCCGGGTCAAGCGAAGTGATCATGCTGTTAATTGTAGCCTCAACATCGCTACGTGTGAATGGTCCCAGCTCTTCCACCAATAGGCCGCTGCGCTGCGCGCCGTCGACAGCGCCGACATTGGCAAAACGCAGGGGCGACAGGCGATAGGTCTCATAGCCTGCGAGGATCAGGCGCAGATTCTCGGATGTGGGCAAGCATTTGGCGATATGCTCGAACTGTACCTGGGCACGTGGTGAGAGCCCTTCGGGCGGGTTGTCGAAATAGATCCACCATGTTTGCCCTGCGGTTTTGGCGGCCTGATCCATGTCAGCAATCAGGGTCTCCGCGCGGCTGCCTTCGAATGCAACATCGGTAGTCTGGGCGGCGGTTGTTCCAGCAGCAGCGTCTGGCGAGGCGACGGTCCCGTTGGCCTTCTCGGCAAGATCAGCAAGCAAATCGTCCGTATTCAGGGTCGGCCCCAATCGGATGCAACGATGTTGCGGCGCCGCGTTAGGTGCTTCTTGCATCAGCAGATAGGATTCCAGCATGTCATAGCTGAATCCGAGACCACGAATAGACGTCGTATCCTCGCGCCTGATCCAGATCCCACGCAGTTTGGACTTGGGATGATCCAGCATATAGGCAAGCCCGGATACGAATTGGTTGCGGCCGATGATGATGGTCCCGTCAATGTCGCGGCTCAGCGACCACATGTCCCGCTGTTTCGAGTTCTTGCTGATCAGATCTTGGAAGTCGGGGTCATCGCGGAACTGCTCGAAAGGGACAAGCCGTTTCGTTGTCTCCCATTTGCCCTGGTGGATGCCCAAAAACCTGAACTGGCTGTCAAAACCGGGGCCACCCGATGACCCGCCGGATGTGTCGATGTCATGAGGGAACCGTTTGGCGCCAGGTTCTCGGTGCACTTTGCCGGGCATGAACCCCTTGGTGACACCTTCGGGGTAGTGGACCAATGTGAACAGGTCCGCGCCCTCAAAATCGGGGGGGTCGCCGGTCACATCGACACTGCCATAGGTATGCCCCAGCGGCAGGAATATCCGCAGCAGCGCGATATCCACCTCATCGCCCGGCGGCAGGTTTCCGGTCTTTTCACTGGTGTGATAGGGCCAGAGCTTTACGCATTTTGCCCGGTACCGTTTTTCGTCCGAGGCAAGTATTTCAAGCCGTGGGTCGACCCCGGCGGGCACGGAGTTAAGCGGGTCCAGAACATGGGCTGCGGTCAGCACCAGGTTTGGGGCCACAAACGCGCCGGATCCTTCGAATGTGTTGTTGATCCAGATCTGACAGCGAAAGCTTTCCGCGCGCGGGGCAAAATCGCCCAATGCGGCAAAGTCGAACGAATTATTTGCCGGTGTGCCAATCAAGGTGCCGTCAAACCGAGCGATGTTTTCGGCAAAAATCAGGTTACGGTCGCGCGGCACAGGGTCGGCGCCGCGCGCGCGCAGAAAGTTGAGGAACTGCTTGACCTTCGCAGCGTCGACCAGAATTTCCAGCAAGACATCGGCAAGCGTTTCGCCGATATCTTCGTCTACACTTTCCTCGACGGCTTCATAATTCACCGGGTCATCAGGGTCGGGAAACAGCGCAGTCAGAGCATGACGCACAATCGGTTCATGCTTTCGGATTGCAATCCGGATATGCGCTGCATTCACCATCCGTGGCTTATCCCATGCCCAAATAGGCGCTGAGGGCCGGTTTGTCCGACAATGCGGTGTCCAGCCCCGAGGTCGGGGCGTCTTCGCCAACCATGGCCTCGGCCCCACCATCGCTTTCGACGATACGCTTCCGGGCCCCGCGACGATAGCTGAGCCAGATGATCTCATTGGCGTAATCGGCCATGTCTGGGGTAATTTCTCCGGCGGCCTCGCTGTCTGTTCCCGCAAGATGCGAGACCAGAATGTTCAATGTCGGGGTTGCATTCGGGTCGGGTGCCGCCGGGCTTTCGGCGCCTGTGGGTAGCGGCGCGTCCAGGACCGCCTTAGCGTTGATGATGCCCGCGCCAAGATCGGTGGCGCCGTTCCAGACGGCTGGCTTGCTCATCCCGTGTTTGGCACAGTGCAACCACATCGCCTGAACGGTGGTCCCAGCATTCTGGGCCTTTTGCAACAGCGCCGCCCGACCGCCGTGATGTGCGACCCACAGCGCTGCAACGCCTCCAGTCATTGAGGTGGCAAGCGTGGTACCCTGGCTGGCGCGGATACCCGAGTTTGGGTCGGTCGCCTTGTTCTTGGCCGCGCCCCACACGTTTTCGCCATAGGCCGAAAAGCTGACCTCGGGGCCACGCCCAGTTTTGCGCCAGGGGCGTCTGTCGGGCTGCAGTGCAGCGACCGCTGTGCAGATTTCCAGTGATGCATAGGCGGCGGGAAAGACCACATTCGGATAACAGTTGCCCGCAGCGCAGACGATGACCAGCCCGGCCTGTACCGCATTGCGCAACGCCTGTTCCGTCGAAGAGACCCGTACCGGCCCGCCAAGCGCCATCACGATGACATCGGCGTTTTGGCTGACCGCATGAGAGATTGCCGCAGGAATACGCAGCTGGGTCATGTCGATCACCGATTTGATCGCCCGGATCGGCAGAACCTTGGCCGCAGGGGCCGTACCGGTTATTGCCCCGGGCGACGTGGTGTCGCCATTCATATCGGCCCCGCCCCGCGATCCGACGACCGAGGTGACAAGCGTGCCATGACCGGGATGTTTAAGGACGCCGCCTGAAAACCGGTCACGCGCATCCCCGTTCCCTTCGACAAAATTCCACATGCCGTTGGTTTCGATCACGCCCGCCAGTTCGCTATGGTCGGAATAGCCCGTGTCGATCACCGCGACCTTGCTACCCTGACCCCGGGTGTGCTGCCAGGCCAGCGGTGTCTTGATCCGTTTGTGGTGCCAGCCATAGGGCCGAGAGTTGTCGCGCTTGGTTTCGCAGAAACTGAGAAAGCTTTCCGTACCCACATGTGCAGCCCCGTACAGGCTGTCTGGCAAGACCGGGTTGGCCTCGGCTACGTCCAGCGCCATACGGAGGGCACGGCCAAATGCAAAAACCTCACGCTCTTGGCCTTTTGGATCGATCTCGGGGAATTCAACAAAGAAAAATCGATCCGCATCTGCGTCAAAGACCGCTTGGGTACTGGTGGCAACATCAGGAAGTGCACTACCCACACGTTCTTGAATTGCCGACAAGGATTGCGGTGTATCCGAGACCACTTCAATGACTAGCGGATCGCCGTCGAGCGAGACATCGGACCTTGTTAGGGCGTCATATTCCTGCATGGCAAATATCCTTATACAAAAGCAAAAGATGGTGGGGCGCATGGGCCAACGCCGTAAGCGCAAGCGCGGTCAGCAACAGGGTGAATGCGCTGGCGCGGGGGTCGGGGCGAAGAACGGCGCGCTCCGACAGGATGATCACAGTCAAAAAGATCATGATGGCAAAGTCATGGGTCCCTAGCATGACAAGCATCATCGGCAAGCAAGAGGTGATGCAATCGCGCGCATAGGTCAGCCCAAAGATCAGCACATCGCGGTCGGCACTAGGACCAAAGGCGGCCAGGACCGGACGGCTGTGGCATTTCCTTAATGCGCTGCGTTTTTGCGGGCTGAACTGCCATGCTGCGGCGCACAGGCAAGCCAACGGCGCGAACACGGTTTGGTGCAGAACCGGCGCCAGAAGAAACGCAGCAAGCGCGCCTGCGACCAGCCAGGCCAACAGATATGGCAGAACAAACAGAAGTGCCGCGCGTGATCTTCGATCTGCGAAGCTGCGCGCGCGGACATGTGCGATCTGCGGAACAAGCGTTGGAAGCATCATCGCCAGAACCATCGCCGGCCAATGCAATGAGGGCGCGGGCACCAAAGCAAGCCAAAGCCATGCAAGCGCTGCCACGCCAAGTGTCGTGCGTATTTCGATATCGGCCCGTCCAAACAGGCGAGGGCGATCTATTCCGGTAGCCGACGCCATGGGCGATCAGTCGAAATAAAGGTTTATGCGGCCGATCTCAATGTCTGGCTGCTGTTCTGTTGGGGCGATCTGTTCCAACCCTGGTACTTGGCCAAAGGCCTCGCTGTCATCAAACATCCGTTGAAACCGGATTTGCAACCTGTTGGCGTCGCCTTGGCTCAGCCCCAGTGCAAAGGCCAGCTTTGTGATCTCGTAAGTCACCGCAAGGCCGTTGCCGCCATGTGGACCGTCCGGGTTGCTTGCCTGTTCAAGGCCGAACGGCGACAAGGTGCCAATAATCGCTGGCGGCAAAGCGTCATCCGGAAGATCCAGCATGACGCGGTAAGATCCGGGCATGCCACGGCCCTTGATCCCCTCAAGATGCAGGTGAACGCGCCGGGTGGTGCCGGGGGCCTCGGCGCCGGAAATCAGCGCGACTGAAGTGTCGAGCTTTACGCCAGCAGTGGTCATTGCACCACGCAACTTGACCGGAGCTTCGCTTGCGCCAGCAAGCTCGGGTTCCTTGCCTGCCATGACGAACTCCTCTGCTGGAATGGCGGGTTCTACTGCGGGTGGAACGCCGTCATATTGAAACCCGTGCAGGACGCTTGTGCTGTCCAGCATTTCTTCGCTGTTGAAGGTGAATGCCGCGCCATCGCCATCATGCATCGAGAATGTCTGGCCAGTGCGCCACAGTGGCGAGGGTGGGGCGACATGGCTCGGGTCGGCGTTGCGCCAGACTTCCCATAGCCGATCAATGTTGCAATGGTGCAGCCAGAAAATCGGATCAAAGGCCGCAGTGGCCGGATTTGCCATAAAACCGCCAGAGCCCCCAATCCAAACGTGTATATCGTTATGGGGCGTGCTTTCCAATGCGCCATTGTCCCCACCGCCGGGGTGAAACCCGGTTTGCGGGCCACCAAACCCTGATGAGAATCCGGGCGTATCATTGGTGAAATCTTCATGATCCAACGCATCCAACGACACCACGTCGTCCGGAAATCCGAAATCTCCATTCACCACTACACGTCGGCGGGAAAACAGGAAGTTGCGCGTGCCGTCTGACTTGGTCGGCTCACGGAACGCCACAGGAAGGCGGCGCGCATTCGGGTTTTCTGACAGGGGTTGGGAATAGTCCCAATAAGGCAGCGCCCAATCCTGCGGCCCGCCCAGATCGGCGACGGCTTTGCCGACGACGGCCTCAAATGCGGTGATATATCCGCGGTGCCAGGGCAGGAAGAACCAGCTTTGGTGCTGGCATTGGTTCCAGAATTGTCCGGAACCGGGAATGTTCGGAAAATTCTGCGGCTGCCCATGAACTGCGCCCATGAAAAACCACGATGTCGGGTCTTCCAGATCTCGGTCCCAGAGAGCTTCGACAGCACGCTCATACCAGATTAGAGTTTCGTCGTTGGCTGGCAGGGTCCAAACGTTTTTGCGGATTCTTGTGGCCATAACAATACCTCAAACTGCAAATAAATCTTGGAATCTAATAATGCGTCGAGTGTAACACTTGCGTGGTTTTATGTTAACCAAAATGAATCCAAGCCATAGCAGGGTAGGCCTGGACAGGTGTTGAGTGTGCCAATGTGCGTTTCCCAAATAAGATGAATTCAGGGTGACGCGCGGCCTTTCGCTTGCGTTCTGAGTCAGAGGCGCCAGTTACTGTATATTTGTGAATTGGACGGCCGCAGCTGCAGTGGGCACACATGCCGAGTACCCGAAAACAAGGGTGAATTCGAGTAACAGTGAAATAATTCTTGCAACCGGTTGCAAAGAGAATCATTGTGGTGTCGAAAAAAGGGATTCGGGGGCGCGGGATGCTAAAAGTAGGATTGCTGGGGGCTGGGCGCATTGGGCGTGTTCACGCGCAGGCTATTGCGGCGCATCCTTACAGTGAACTGAGTGCGGTGTCTGATGCACTGCCCGAAGCTTCGGCGCGTTTGGCTGAGGAATTCGGGGCCAGTGCGCGACAGTCACAAGAGATTATTTCCGATCCTTCGATAAATGCAGTGCTGATCGCCACGCCGACGGATACGCATTCCGACCTGATCGAAGCGGCCACCCAAGCCGGGAAAGCGGTATTGTGCGAGAAGCCGGTTGATTTGAGCCTTGAGAGGGCTGTCGCCTGTCAATCCGTTGCAAAAGCCACCGGCCAGCCCGTCATGGTCGGTTTCAATCGTCGATTCGACCCGAATTTTTCTGCTTTGAAGGCTGCATTTGAGGCTGGTGAGGTCGGCAAGGCCGAGTTGTTGTCCATTACATCTTTCGACCCAGCGCCGCCACCGGTGAGCTATGTCAAAGTATCAGGAGGGCTGTTTCGGGACATGATGATTCATGATTTCGACATGGCGAACTTCCTGATGGGTGACCTGCCGGAAGTAATCTCGGCAGTGGGCACATCGGTTGTTGACCCCGAAATCGGTGCCGTAGGTGATGTGGACACGGCGGTCGTGACAATGACTTATGCAGATGGCCGGATCGCTGTGATCAAAAACTCTCGGCGTGCGGCCTATGGGTATGATCAGAGGGTTGAACTTCTGGGATCAGAAGGGATGCTTCAGGCGCAAAATATCCTTGAAAACTCAGTAGTTAAGTCAACTTCGAATGGCGTGACCGGTGCCAAGCCGACTTACTTTTTCCTTGAACGCTACATGTCTGCCTATCGCGCAGAATGGGATGCATTCGTTAGGTCAGTAAATTCTGGATCAGGGGTGCCTGTAACTCTGGACGACGGTGTAGCCGCGCTTGCTATGGCCGAGGCCGCAACCCGTTCTGCGCAGTCCGGACAGTCGATGGTTTTGGCCAAAGTTTTGAAACCGGTTGCAAAATGATCGGATATGCGGAAACTTGGGGCAGCTTCGCCCCGGATCGGGGCGAAGAAGATTCGGTTTAATCGGAAGATTGGGGCCAAGACCCCAACACACTGTTCAAACGGGAGGAGAAACCATATGAATAATTTCTTTAAAGGCGCACTGGCAGCTGGTGCACTGGCGATGGCCACGCCTGCATTCGCGCAGGAGATCGTCGTTGTGTCTCATGGTCAGGCCAATGACGCCTTCTGGAACGTCGTGAAAAACGGCGTTGAGCAAGCGGGCAAGGATGTCGGCGTGAACGTGGAATACCGCGCACCCGAGACCTTTGACATGGTTGCGATGTCACAGCTGATCGACGCCGCCGTGAACCAGGAACCGGACGGGTTGATTGTCTCGATCCCGGATGCCGATGCGCTTGGCCCGTCAATCGAACGTGCTGTTGCTGCCGGAATTCCAGTGATCTCGATCAACTCGGGTTCGGACGTGTCCAAACAGCTGGGCGCATTGCTGCATGTCGGTCAGGACGAGTTTGATGCGGGCAAGGCCGCAGGCGAAAAGCTGGCTTCGATGGGTGGCGCGAATGCGATCTGTGTGAACCACGAAGTCGGAAACGTGGCGCTTGACCTGCGTTGCGCCGGTTTTGCCGAAGGCTTTGGTGGCAGCGTAGAAGTTCTGCCGACCTCGAACGATCCTTCAGAAATCGAAGCGAAGGTCTCGGCCGCTCTGGCCGCGAATGACGCTGTCGACACAGTCATGGCGCTGGGTGCAAGTTCGGCTGGTGAACCCACGGTAGCGGCTGTGAAAGCATCGGGCCGTGATGTGAACGTGGCCTCGTTCGACCTGTCTGCGAACTTCTTGCAGTCCATCGCCGATGGAGATGCGGCATTTGCCATTGACCAGCAGCAGTATCTGCAGGGCTATCTGTCTGTGAACTTCATGGGCCTGCATGCCAAATACGGTCTGATGCCAGGTGGCAACGTGCCATCGGGTCCGAACCTGATCACACAGGACAAGGCAGCCCAGGTTATCGACCTATCGGCACAGGGTATCCGCTGATCCGTTTGGGACAGTGAAAAACAGAAACGGCGCCAGGTGCGCCGTTTCAACCGAATTGGGAGGGAAACATGAGTGAGTCAGCGCCCGTCACTACGGACGAACGCGTAAAGAAAGAACCGTTTCTGACCAAGCTGATGAAACGTCCAGAGCTTGGTGCCATGGCCGGTGTGGTCCTGGTGGTCATTTTCTTCGCGCTCACGGCAGACGATTCCATGTTCACGCTGGCTGGAGTTATGAACTTCATGACGCCTGCGGCACAGCTGGGTATCCTGGCTATCGGAGCGGCGCTGCTGATGATCGGGGGTGAGTTTGACCTGTCGATCGGTTCGATGGTTGCCTTTGCAGGCTTGTTCTTTGGTGTCTGCGTGGTGACTTGGCAGTTACCTCTGATCATTGCGATCCCGATGACATTTGTTTTTGCGGCCTTTGTTGGGGCGGTGAACGGCAATATCGTCATACGGTCGGGCCTACCTTCTTTTATTGTAACTCTGGCTTTCCTTTTCATTCTGCGCGGTCTCTCACTGGTGGGTCTCAAAGCAGCCACTGGCGGGTCAACCCAGCTGCGTGGCGTGCGCGATGTAGTCGAAAACGACTGGCTGGCCCCGTTCTTCTCGGGCGAAGCTTTTGCCGGTTTGTTTGCCTGGCTGGCTGCAAACGGATTGATCGATACATTCAAAAACGGGGCGCCGAAAGTACCGGGCATTCCGGTCGAGATTCTGTGGTTTATCGTTCTGGCCCTAGCGGCGACCTATGTTTTGCTGCGGACCCCAGCTGGAAACTGGATTTTTGCCGCCGGTGGCGACAGCAATGCGGCGTCGAATTCTGGTGTGCCGGTGAGCCGTATCAAAGTGTCTTTGTTCATGCTAACCGCCTGCTGTGCGGCGCTGGTCGCAATCATCACCGTGATCGACGCGGGATCGACCGATGCGCGCCGTGGCTTCCAGAAAGAGTTTGAGGCCATCATTGCGGCGGTGATCGGAGGTTGTCTGCTGACCGGTGGCTATGGATCGGCCATCGGGGCGTTCTTTGGCGCGATCATCTTTGGCATGGTGGTCATCGGGCTGACTTACACGGATTTCGATCAGGACTGGTTCCAGGTGTTCCTGGGCGCAATGCTTCTGATCGCGGTATTGTTCAACAACGCCATCCGCAAACGCGTAACCGGGGAGCGCTGATATGACTGAAGACAGCAAGTTCCATCACGGGGATGCGGTAAAGGATGTTGCGCCGATCGTGCAAATGAAGAATATCGAAAAGCACTTTGGTAACATTATTGCCCTGGCAGGCGTCAGCTTTGACGTCAGGCCTGGCGAATGCCACTGCCTGCTGGGCGACAACGGTGCCGGAAAGTCGACCTTCATCAAGACCATGTCCGGAGTTCACAAACCCACCAAGGGCGAGATCTTTTTCGAAGGCAAACCGCTGCAATTTGACACGCCACGCGATGCGATGGAGGCGGGCATTGCGACCGTGTTTCAGGATCTGGCGATGATCCCGCTGATGAGTGTGACGCGGAATTTCTTCATGGGTCGCGAACCGACCAAGGGCAAGGGATTGCTGAAACGGTTCGATATCGACCAGGCCAATGAGGTCTGTATGGCCGAGATGCGCAAGATGGGTATCAATCTGCGCGGGCCGGATCAGGCCGTTGGAACCCTGTCAGGGGGCGAGCGTCAGACGGTTGCCATTGCCCGGGCGGTTTACTTCGGGGCCAAGGTTTTGATCCTTGATGAGCCAACCTCGGCACTTGGGGTACGTCAGACATCGAATGTTTTGGCAACCATCGACAAGGTGCGTAATCAGGGCGTGGGTGTGGTGTTTATCAGCCATAACGTGCGCCATGCGCTGGCAGTGGGTGATCGCTTTACCGTGCTCAATCGTGGCAAGACGCTAGGCACGGCCACACGTGGAGAGATCACACCCGAGGAATTGCAGGACCTGATGGCCGGAGGTCAGGAAATGGCCCAGCTGGAAGGCTCTTTGGGCGGAACGGTTTAACCGTTCCCCCGTCTGGGCCACAGGCCCCTATTTTCGAAATTGCAGGAATGGCCGAGATGGCCTTGTGTTGAAAGGTATCACTATGGGCAACACAGTCCGACTGACCGCAGCGCAAGCTTTGGTGCGCTATCTGGGCGCGCAGATGAACGAAGCGGGCGAGCCCTTTATCGCCGGTATCTGGGCCATTTTTGGCCATGGCAATGTGGCCGGGCTGGGCGAAGCGCTGCACGGCGCGAAAGACAGCCTGCCAACCTATCGCGGGCAAAATGAACAGACAATGGCACATTGCGCGATTGCCTATGCCAAGCAGATGCGGCGGACGCGGGCGATGGCGGTGACCTCATCCATTGGACCGGGGGCCACCAATATGGTCACCGCGGCGGCGTTGGCGCATGTGAATAGGTTGCCGGTTCTGATTATCCCCGGCGATGTGTTTGCCACCCGCGGGCCTGACCCTGTGTTGCAACAGATCGAAAGCTTTGGTGATGGTACGGTTAGTGCCAATGACTGTTTTCGCCCGGCCAGCCGGTACTATGATCGCATCTCGCGGCCTGAACATCTGTTGACGGCCTTGCCTCGCGCCTTTCGCACCATGACCGACCCGGCCGATTGCGGGCCTGTGACGTTGGCCTTTTGCCAGGATGTTCAGGCTGAAGCCTATGACTATCCCGAGAGTTTCTTCGAGCCGAGGGTCTGGTATCAGCGCCGCATTCGCCCGGATGAGGCGGAGTTGGCCCGTGCGGTGACTGCAATCAGATCAGCCAAACGTCCCGTTATCGTTTCCGGAGGTGGCGTGCATTACTCCGGAGCGACGGATGTGCTGCAGAGCTTTGTGGAATCCCACAATATCCCGATCACCGAGACGCAGGCCGGGAAATCGGCGCTGGCCTGGGATCATCCGTTGAACCTTGGCCCGGTTGGTGTAACCGGTGGTGAACCGGCCAACGCCACCTGCGCCGAGGCCGATCTGGTGCTTGCTGTTGGGACGCGGTTGCAGGACTTTACCACCGGGTCCTGGGGGCTGTTTTCCAATCCGAACCGCGAGATGATCTGCCTGAACACAGCCGCCTATGACGCCGAAAAACACGGCGCAATGCCGCTGCAAAGCGATGCGCGTGTCGGGTTAGAGGAACTTGGCGAAGCCTTGCACAGCTACCGGGCCGACCCGGTGGCGGACACGCTGAAGGCAGATTGGTTTGGCAAGGTGGATGCACTGACCGACGCGCCCGGTGACGGAAACGCGTTGCCTACGGATATGCAGGTAGTGGGTGCGGTGCAACGCGCCTCGGACAATAACACGGTAGTCATGTGCGCCGCGGGCACGATGCCAGGTGAGCTGCACAAGCTGTGGAAAGCGCCCCGCCCAGGTGCCTATCACATGGAATACGGGTTCAGTTGCATGGGCTATGAAATCGCCGGTGCAATGGGCATCAAGATGGCCCAACCTGATCGCGACGTCATCTGCTTTACCGGTGACGGCACCTATATGATGGCGAACTCCGAAATGGCGACGGCAGCGATGATGGGCATCTCCTTTACTGTCGTCGTGACCGACAATCGTGGATTCGGCTGCATCAACCGCCTGCAAATCGGCACCGGCGGGGCCGAGTTTAACAATCTGCTGGATCATGCGGTGCACGAAACGCCCTCGGCCATAGACTTCGCTGCGCACGCGGCGGCGATGGGGGCGACTTCGGTCAAGGTGGGCTCGATCGTTGAGCTGGAGCAGGCATTGGCCAAACGTGGCGAGGTCACCGGCCCCTATGTGGTCGTCATAGACACCGATCCGTACCCGTCGACCGAATATGGCGGCACCTGGTGGGAAGTGGCCGTGCCCGAGGTCAGCATCCGCCCGGAAGTGAATGAAAAGCGCGCAGCCTATGAGGTTGCCATCAAAGAAAGAAACACGAAATGAGCGTGAAGATCGGCATCTCTCCGATTGCATGGCAGAATGATGATCTGCCGGACCTGACCGCGGCTTACACGATGGAACAGGCCCTGAAAGAGGCGCGCGAGATCGGCTATACCGGCGTCGAACGCGGTCAGCGGATGCCCGGCGATACCGAAGGTCTGCGCGCCTATCTCGAAACCAATGATATCGCCCTGTGTGGCGGTTGGTGTTCTGGGGCTTCTCTGGTTAACGATTTTGCCACCGAGCGCGAGGCCGTGCGCGCGCAGGTCGAACAATTCGTAGCGCTCAACAGCCCGTGCATCGTCTATGCCGAATGTTCGAACACCGTGCAGGGGCAGATCGGGGTCGCGGTTAATGACCGGGTGAAACTGTCCCGGGATGAGGTGTTGGCCTATGCCGCCAAAATCACCGAGCTGGCCAAATGGATGGCTGATCAGGGCATGCCGATGGCCTATCACCACCACATGGGCACGGTTATCGAAAGCGAAGAGGATGTTAACTGGTTGATGGAAGGGTCGGGCCCCGAGGTTGGCTTGTGCTTTGATACCGGCCACTTGCTGTTTGGTGGCGGCAACGTGATGGCGACCCTCAATCGGTGGGGCGACCGGGTGCATCACGTCCATTTCAAGGATATCCGTCCGGCGGTCGTACAGGATGTGCGCGAAAACAACCGCAGCTTCCTGGATGCTGTCGTCGCGGGCGCGTTCACCGTGCCTGGCGATGGTTGCATTGATTTTCAGGCCGTGACGAATGCGCTGAAATCCATGGGCTATGACGGCTGGATCGTGGTCGAGGCCGAGCAAGACCCCGCCAAGGCCCCGCCCTATGAGTATTCTAAGATGGGTTACGACCACATTGTCGATGTCTGCGCTCAGGCAAGATTGGAGATCACCAGCTAACAAACCGCCCCGAGGGGCAACACCAAGGCCATGAAAAAGGAGAAAATCATGGTAAGTCAAAGAATTGGATATGTCGGGTATTTTGACCGGGAATCCTGTGATCTGGACGAATTCAAGGTGTTGACCTCTCGGAAACTGACCTCGGACATGGTTCCGCAGGCCGCGATGATCGAAAAGAACGTCCCCGTCTATGACATGAATGCCCTGCGTCCCGCGCTGGAAGATACAGGGCAACGGCGCGCTTTGATGGCGGAATGGGGCCATGTGCTGAACCAAACCGCCGGGGTGATCGCGCTGAAAGGGGCCTATCAGGATCTGTCGGTGATCGACCGGGCGACCGAGGTTTTTCGGCAGATCATCGACGAGGAACGCCAAAGCGGCGAAGGCGAGGGTGATCATTTTGCCGCCTCAGGGGCGAATGACCGGATATGGAATGCGTTGCAAAAGCACTGCCTGCGCGATCCGGAAGGTTTCTCAAGATACTTCGGCAACGCTGCTGTTGCCACCGCCTGCGAGGCATGGCTGGGGCCGAACTATCAGCTCACCGCTCAGGTCAATCAGGTCCGCCCCGGTGGCAAGGCGCAGCAGGCGCATCGGGACTACCATCTAGGCTTTCAGACCGCTGAAAGCGCTGCCCGGTACCCTGTGCATGCACATCTGCTGACGGCGGCGCTGACCTTGCAGGGGGCAGTGGCACATTGTGACATGCCGGTGGAAAGCGGGCCCACCAAACTGTTGCCGTTTTCACAGCTATATCCAGCCGGATATATTGGCTTTCACGACCCCGCGCACAGGGACCACTTTGAGAAGAGCTATGTTCAGGTGCCGTTGAACAAAGGCGACGCGGTATTCTTCAACCCCGCGCTGTTCCACTCGGCCGGCGAGAACCGCAGCACGGATATCGACCGTATGGCGAACTTGTTGCAGATCTCATCCGCTTTTGGTCGTGCGATGGAGGCCATCGACCGCCGGTCCATGGCGCTGGCCGTACTGCCGTCACTGGTGGCCTTGAAGCGAAGCGGCGAGCTGACTGGGTCCGAGCTGGACGCGGCCATCGCGGCGACTGCCGAAGGCTATCCGTTTCCGACAAATCTGGACACAGATCCCCCGATTGGCGGTAATGCTCCGGAAAGCCAGGCGGATATCTTGCGGCGTGCGGTCGCCGAAGAATGGACGCCAGAGCAACTGACCTCGGCACTTTCGGCTTTGAAAACCCGACAATCCGCCTGACGTTACGAACCGGGCCAGCGCGCCCAGAAAGGAGGCCCCATGGCCAACCTGCTCAGGAAACCACGCGGCTCCTATGGCAAGGTGCATGACATCACCCCTGCCTCTGCGGGATGGCGTTATGTCGGGTTCGGTCTTTACCACCTACGCGCAGGCGACAGGGCGACCGAAGAAACCGGTGACAATGAGGTCATACTGGTCATGGTCGAGGGCAAGGCGCATATCACCGGGGCCGGGCAGGATTGGGGTGTGCTGGGTGACCGCATGGATGTCTTTGAAAAGACGCCGCCGCATTGTCTGTACCTGCCCAACGGAACCGATTGGCAGGCCGTGGCGGAAACCGATTGTGTTGTGGCCGTGTGTTCGGGCCCCGGCACAGGTGGCCACCCGGCGCGACGGGTCGGGCCGGGTGGCATCACACTGACCGAACGCGGGAAGGGTGTGAATACCCGCTATATCAACAATATCGCGATGGAGGCCGAAGACGTCGCTGACAGCCTGCTGGTGACCGAGGTCTTCACGCCCAACGGCCACTGGTCCTCCTACCCCAGCCATCGCCATGATGAGGATGACTTTCCTCGCATCACCTATCTGGAAGAGACCTATTACCACCGTCTGAACCCCGCGAACGGCTTCGGCATTCAAAGAGTCTATACCGATGATGGCGATCTGGACGAGGCTATGGCTGTGTCGGATGGCGATGTCGTGCTTGTGCCTCGGGGGCATCATCCCTGTGGCGCACCATATGGGTTTGAGATGTACTACCTGAACGTCATGGCCGGCCCATTGCGGAAATGGCGCTTTGTAGCCGCCCCCGAAGTAGAATGGATCATGGAGCGCGACGCATGAGCACGAGTTTCGCCAATTACCCGGGTCTTGCGGGAAAAACAGTCTTTATCACCGGCGGGGCCGGGGGGATCGGCGCCGAAACGGTTCGCGCCTTCGCCGCCCAGGGGGCCAGGGTCGGGTTTGTGGATCTGAACGCAGATGCGGGCCAAGCGCTGCTGGCGGAGCTGGACGGGCAGCATGCCTTTGCCCAATGCGATTTGCGCGACATAGATGCGCTGCAAGAGGCATTCGGGCGGCTGGTCGCCGCGCTGGGCGAAGCGGATATTCTGGTTAACAACGCCGCACATGACGAACGCCACGACTGGCGCGAAGTGACGCCGGGATATTGGGATGACCGAATGGCCACCAATATCCGCCATATGTTCTTTGCCATCCAATCGGTTGCCCCAGGCATGATTGCCAAGGGCAAGGGGGCCATCATCAATCTGGGATCGAATTCCTGGTGGGAATGCGGCGCAGGATTCCCGGCCTATGCCACCGCCAAATCAGCCGTCCACGGCTTGACCCGTACCATGGCGCGCGAGTTGGGCGACCATCGCATCCGGGTGAACACGGTGGTTCCGGGCTGGATCATGACAGACAGGCAAAAAGAGCTATGGGTGACGCCCGAAGCGCTGGCCAAGCAACTGGATCGCCAGTGCCTGCCGGACCCGATTGACCCGGTCTTTGTGGCGCGCATGGTCCTGTTTCTGGCCTCGGACGACGCGGCCATGTGCAGCGCGGGGAACTTCATGGTCGAAGGCGGCTCGATCTGAGGGGATGCCGCTTGGCGATGCGCTCCCGGCAGATTGGTAACATGACGCCCTAACGCTGGGGCGGGGCGCCGAATGCTCGGATCACGGTGCGGGCAGCTGCCTCAACCGGGTCGTGCGTTTCCTTCAGGATCGTGACGCGGTCAAACCGTTCAGGATCACGATTGACGGCTTCACGCATGGCATTTCCGAATGCCATACGCAGCTCGGTTCCTATGTTGAACTTGCAGATCGAGGTCTCGCGCGCCAGCTTCATACGCTGCTCTACCGGCACACCGGACCCGCCATGAATGACCAAAGGCACTTCGGTCACGGCATCGATTTCGGCGATACGCGCCTCATCCAGGCCACCTTCTTTGTTTTGCTGCAAGTGAACATTGCCAACCGAAATCGCCATCGCGTCGACGCCGCTTTCGCGTGCAAACTTCGCGGCTTCCTCGGGGTCGGTACCATTTGAGCCTTCGCCGCCGGAATACCCCACAAAGCCGATCTCTCCCTCGCATGAAATCCCTGCCGCATGGGCCATTTCGGCAATGGCCGCGGTCTCATCGATGTTTTGCTGCAATGGCTTACGCGACCCGTCGAACATCAGCGAGGTAAAGCCGCTGTCCAACGCGATTTTGCAGTCCTCGAAGGTGTACCCATGGTCCAGGTGGGCGACGACGGGGACAGAGGCGTTTTCGGCCAGATAGCGGAACATCTTGCCCAGAACGGGCAGGGGGGTGTGCTCGCGGCAACTGGGTCCGGCCTGCAGAATCAGAGGCGCGTTTTCGGCTTCGGCTGCGGCCACATAGGCGCGCATATCCTCCCATCCTAACGTGACCAGGCCGCCCACGGCATAGCCTTGTTCATAAGCCGGTTGCAGAACGTCTTTCAGTGTGGCGAGGGTCATTTGAATTTTGCAATCATGTCTTTGATGCCCGGTATGGTTTCGATCTGATAGGCATGGGTGGGTTGGAAATACTGGACTAGCGAGCGTTGGGTCAGGCCGCCGAGGATCGTGAAATAATACATCTCATACCCCGGCAGGACGCAGCAGGGGTGATAACCCTTGTCGATACAGACGGTCGATCCGTCCATGATATGATAGGCGTCGCCCGGTTCGTTATCCTCGCGCTGCAGCATCTGTAGGCCAGAGCCCCAGTTGGGTTTGAAACGGAAATTATAGGTCTCGTCATGGCGGGTCTCATCCGGCAGGCGGTTAGTATCGTGTTTGTGGCTGGGAAATCCCGACCATCCCCCCTGACCCACGGTGAACAACTCACTCACCAGCAGACGGCCCACCTTGTCATGCTGTTTCTGGCCCAGGATGTGCTTGATCTTGCGGTGGGTTTTGGTGTCGTCGCTGCCGTACTGCACCAGATCGTGCTGGCGGACATCGAACGGGTCCAGCACCTTGTCGTATCTGGCGCCCGCGATGAAGACTTCGGTGTGGTCCGAGGCGCAGACGATCTGCACCTTGGCGCCAACGGGTGCATAAACGCCCTCTGGCTCTCCATCCCAGACATCCTCTCCTCGGTTGCCCAGCTTGGCAAATTGCACGCCTTCGACATCCACATCGACCGTACCTGTGGCCGGGACGATGCAGGTCTCATACCCCGGCACTTGATATTCGAACGCCTCGCCCTGTTTCAGTTTGACGATGTTGAAATAGTTCAGGGGCACCATTGGGTCATCGGCATCCACGATGGGTTTGTTCTGGTTCTCATAGGGGGCGATATGCATTGGGATCTCCTATGCCGTGGGGCCGGGATGGGTGGCCAGAAACGTGTCTAGCTGTTCGGTAGTCGGCATAGCGGGCGCACAGCCGGGTTGAGACACGACGATCGAGGCGCAGGCCGATCCGCGCATCACCGCGTCCTTCAGCGAGTACCCCGCTGCAACCGAGGCCAGTAACCCGGCCATGAAACTGTCACCTGCGCCATTCGGCTTGACGGCAGTCACCGGATAGATGCCTGTCTGAAATTCCTGCCCGTCCATCAGCGTGATGGCGCCTTTTTCACCCATTTTATAGATCACCACGCGGCCTGGTTTGGCCGCCAGTTCCTGCGCCTTGGCAAACCCTTTGTTTATCCCGCCCGCCATGAAACCGAATTCTTCGTCATTGCCTACGATCAGATCACTGGCGTCACCGGCGCGGGACAGGACCTCGGACGCGACTTCGGGTGAGGGCCAACTGTAAGGGCGATAGTCTATGTCAAATATTACGGGCACACCGGCCTTGCGGGCCGTATCGATGGCCCGGAATGTGGCGCTGCGCGAAGGCTCGGCCGCAAAGACGGTTCCGGCCGAGATCACAGCCGAGAAGGAGCTGAAATCGACCTGGTCCATATCCTCTTCGGTGACTTGGAAATCGACTGCGCCATTGCGGTAGATGACATTCTGGAAATCTTCTGTCCGGCTTTCGTAGATTGCCAGCGACATGCGGTATTCGCCCCTTACAACCCGTATGTTGGACGTATCGACGCCGTAATGCGCCAGCCGGTTCAGGCAGAACCGCGCGACCGCGTCGTCTGATACCGAGGTGATCAGCGACGCTTGACTGCCCAGCTTGACCAGACCCACACATATATTTGCCGATGAACCGCCCAGATCGGCCCGGAACGCGTCGGCATCCTCACTTTTCTCGCCGATGGGATCGGCAAACAGGTCCATGCCCGCACGACCCAAGACGCCAAAGCGGTTTCCTTTGATACCGTCCATCAAAGCGGTCACGTCATTTCCTCCGGCGAAAAGGGTCGGCAAGGTGTGTTGATCCTTGCGTTGAATCGATTCACACGATACTGATTTTGCAACCGGTTGCAAATGATATGTGCGAGGCCGCGGCAGATGCCTGAAATTGGAATTGGAATTGTTGGCGGCGGCTATATGGGCAAGGCCCACTCCGTCGCGATGTCAGCGGTAGGTGCGGTGTTCGACACCGCGCTGCGCCCGCGGCTTGAGGTGATCTGTGCCTCGACATCTGCAAGCGCGGAAGTCTATCGCGCCGCCTACGGGTTCCAGCGCGCCACCGATGACTGGCGCATGCTGGTCGAGGATCCAAAGGTCGAGGCCATTGTGATCGCCTCACCTCAATCGACACACCGTCAAATCGCTGAGGCGGCGTTTGCCCTTGGTAAACCGGTGCTGTGCGAAAAACCCTTGGGGGCGTCCTTGGACGACAGCCGCGCGATGGTGTCGGCAGCCGAGGCCACAGGTGCAATCAACATGGTCGGGTTCAACTATATCCGTACGCCCGCTAGCCAATATGCGCGTCAGCTTATTGCTGAAGGGGAAATCGGTCAGGTCACATGGTTCCGTGGCGAACATACCGAGGATTTCTATGCCGACCCCGAGGCCCCAGCAACCTGGCGCACAACGGGAATGGCCAATGGAACCATCGGCGATCTTGCTCCGCATATGGTGAATGGTGCGTTGGCGCTGATCGGGCCGATCACTCAGGTTATGGCCGATGTGGAGACGGTGCACCGGCATCGCCCCGGCGGCGAAGTTACCAATGATGATCACGCGCAGATGATGTGCCGTTTTGAAAGCGGGGTCATGGGCAACCTCTATTTCAGCCGTGTCGCAACGGGTCGCAAGATGGGCTACGCCTATGAAGTCTCGGGTACCAAAGGTGCGATCCGGTTCGATCAGGAGGACCAGAATGCCTTGTGGCTGTATCGCCGCGAAGGTCCCGAAGCTGCACGCGGTTTTACCAAGATCCTGACAGGCCCTGCGCACCCGGATTACGAACCTTTTTGCCAGGGTCCGGGGCACGGCACAGGTTATCAGGATCAGATCATTATCGAGGCCAAGGATTTCCTGCAGGCCATCGATTCAGGACAGAATACCTGGCCCACCTTCCGCGATGGGCACGAGGTGAACCGCGTTCTGGCGGCTGCATTGGCATCGTCAGACGGGCGGCAATGGACAGATATCAGCGATTTCTGAAAGCTCACCACCCAATTTCCAAAGAGAGACTAAGACCATGACAAAGCTGAAATGGGGCATGATCGGTGGCGGTGAAGGCAGCCAGATTGGCCCTGCGCACCGCCTTGGCGCACAGGCCGATGGGCTGTTTGAGTTCGCTGCCGGTGCGTTGGACCACCGCCCCGACGTGGGACGTGAATATGCACAGCGTCTGGGCGTTGCAACTGATCGCGCCTATGGCGACTGGCAAGAGATGCTAGCCGGTGAAAAAGACCGTAGCGACCGCATCGATCTGGTTACCATCGCGACACCGAACTCGACCCATTTTGAAATTGCCAAGGCCTATCTCGAGGCGGGTTTTAACGTTCTGTGCGAAAAGCCGATGACGATGACCGTGGACGAAGGCGAAGAGATCGTGCGCATCGCCGAAGCATCGGGCAAGCTATGCGCCGTGAATTATTGCTATTCGGCTTATCCGATGGTGCGCCAGGCACGTGCAATGGTGAGAGTCGGGGATATCGGCAAGGTGCGTCTGGTCGTGACGAATTTCAGCCACGGCCACCACGGGGATGCCTCTGACGCCGACAATCCACGCGTGCGCTGGCGGTATGATCCGGCGATGGCCGGTGTCTCGGGGCAGTTCGCGGATTGCGGTATACACGCGCTGCATATGGCCAGCTTCATTTGCGATGATGAGGTCACGTCGCTGTCCGCCGACATGGCCTCGACCATCTCAAGCCGCGTGCTGGAGGATGATGCCATGGTCAACTTCCGGACAGAGCGTGGCACCGTCGGGCGCTTGTGGACTTCGTCCGTTGCGATCGGGCGCCAACATGGGTTCGACATTCAGGTCTTCGGTGAAACCGGCGGTCTGCGCTGGACCTCGGAACAGCCCAACCAGTTGCTCTATACACCGGTCGGCGGCCGCACACAGATCATTGAAAAGGGCGAAGGTGGCTTGTACGAGGACGCCCAGCGCCTGTCGCGGGTGGCCATCGCACATCCTGAAGGGTTTCCCTTGGCTGTGGCCAACATCTATTGCGATCTGGCCGATGCCATTCGTGGCGAAACCCGCGACGGGTTGCCAGGCGCAGCGGATGGGGTGCGGTCTATCGCAGCGGTCCATGCTGCCGTTGCGTCGGGCAATGAAGACGGAGCCTGGAAGGATGCGCGCCCCCCTATGTTCCGCTGACTAGGCGCGGGGGCGCAGCGTGCCCCTTTCGACTACGCGGCAGGGGAAAATGCGGGCCTCGGGATAACGCTCGGGGTCTTTCAGCATTTCTTCCACCAGATCCACAGACGAGGTGATGATTTGCTTGATCGGTTGGTGGATGGTTGTCAGATTTACGCTTTCCCAACGCGACATCTCCATGTCATTCAGGCCGATGATCCCGATATCCTTGCCCGGTTTAAGCCCGTGATCCGACAGGGCGGACAGCGCACCGACGGACAGAATGTCATCGCCGCAGAAATAGCTTTCGGCTGGTTGACCCTTTAGCAGATCCAGCATTTCCGCGCGCCCCGCCTCAAATGAATAGGCCCCGGCGAAAGAGTATGTGACCTCAAGACCAGGGTGCTTTTCGGCCTCTTCCATAAAGCCCTGATAGCGATCCATGGCCGAGGTCGCATCCTTTGGCCCGCCCAGATATCCAACACGCCGATAGCCCCGCGCCTGCAGCTCGCGGGCTGCCATGCGACCACATTCGACATTGTCGATCCCGACGACATGTACCTCTGGTGAGGTCGCCGAGCGCCCGAACGTATGCACAACCGGAACACCGGCATCGTGAAACGCCTTGGCGAAACTTGGCGGCAGGGTCGAAGAGGCCACGATGGCAGCGTCAACAGAATACTGGCGCAGCATCCGAACGGAATTGGCAGGCTCGGTCTCATCGGTCAGGTTCACGATCAACGGGCGCAAACCGCGTTCCTGCAAGGCGCGCGTGAATTGATCGAAGACTTCAAGGAAAATCGGGTTGTGAAAGTTGTTCGAGATCAACCCAATCAGTTTTGTCCGCCCCGTGGTCAGGGACGAGGCCAGGGCGTTTGGGCTGTAACCCAGTTCCGCCGCGGCCTTTTCCACCTTGCTTCGGGTTTTTGCCGAAACCGAGGCACCCTCGGTAAAGGTGCGCGACACGGCAGAGCGCGACACCCCGGCCAGAGCTGCGACGTCTTTTAGGGTGACGCTCATGTTTCGTACCTGCAGAAGAAAGGTGGGATGACAGACATTTTCATGTCGTGATACTAAGCCAGTTAGTCTGGTGGCTGCAATCGGTTGCAAATGATTGCTCGTTTGACGCGGGGCCCGGTTTATTGACCCCGAGCAGCTTCTCACCAATCGATTCTTTCTGACGGGAGATCAGGTAAATCTGCCGCCGCGCACCGTAAATCGGTCCGCGATTTGACACATTTCCGCCCAAAATGATCGAAAATTCGCCCTAAGCGGGAATTTCTTTTCGTTTGTGGGGAGGTTTCGGCACCGCCTCATCGGTAACGATTTAGTTAACGGGGGTGTGTTCCTCGTGTCAGTGCGGGATTTCGCACTTTGGTAAAACAGTCTGGAGTTCAAGTAATGTTGAATGGAATTCGCAAAGTATTTCTGAAGCTACGCAAAGACGAGAGTGGCGCCACCCTGGTTGAATATGGCATCGCGCTGTTTGTTGCGATTGTCGTCGGCGGGACAATTCTGACCAATTTGGCTGGCACGACCAGCAGCAACTTTAGTGATGCAAACTCGGCAGCCCAGCGGACAACGCCTTAAGCTGCGCGCCAATTTCCCAAGTGAAAAAACCTGACTTCCCATTCGCAAGCGTGGGGCGTCAGTTTCCTACCAGACCACCTTTGATTTGCATAAGCGGTCTGTTTGGCCATTCAGGCCCAATTAAGTAATTATCCTGAGTTTTCCCGGGAATTGGAGGATACCATGCGTATTAAATCATTTTTGATGACTTTCCTGGGAATAGGTTTGGCGGGTGGCGCAGTCATTCTGGCGCAGGATCAGATCCGAAGGAATCAGTCAGCGGGTGAACCAACCATAGTTCGTGTTGTGGCCGTGGCCGAAGATATCGCATTCGGAACGCCGATCGAAGGGCACAAGCTGACGACCATTGATTGGCCTACTGCATCTGTGCCTGCAGGTGTTTTTACAAGCTTTGATGATGTCTTGCCTGCCGCCGGCATAGAACCTCGCCGGGCCAAGCGCGCTTTGGCGCAGGGTGAAATTCTTTTGACCTCGAAAGTTTCCGATTTTGGTGAAAAAGTGACAATCGTTCAGACGATTGGCGAGAATAACCGCGCGATGGCGATCAATGTCGACGCGCAGACAGGGGTAGGCGGATTTGTTACGCCTGGCGACTTTGTCGACATTGTTCTGACCCGCGGCACCAATGATACACTGCGTGCAGTGACGATCCTGCAGAATATCCGGGTCATCGGCGTGGACCAAACCGCGGATGAAGAGCTTGACCAACCCGGCATTGCCCGCACGGTTACGATCGAGGTCACCCCGGATGAAGGTCAGAAGTTGGCTCTGGCGCAGAAGGCCGGGCAGCTCAGCCTGTCTCTGCGGTCTCTGCAAACAGAAGAGGATAAGCCGCTGGAAGCGGTTCGCCTCAGCGACATCCTCCTTGAAAAATCACCGCTAGAAGAGGGCACGCCCAGGCCGATTGTGAAAGTTCGCCGTGGGGCAACCGACGTTCAGGAAATTCAGGTCTTTGGGAACACCAGTGCAACAACTGAGCCGGTGAACTGAGGTCAGGTTGGTCTTTCGAGGGAGGTTGATATGACTTCGCTACGCAAAATCAGGGACAAAGAAGACGGCACAATTCTGGTTTTTGTCGGCATGTTCATGGTCGTCATGATCGGAATGGCTGCACTGACTTTTGATCTGGGGCGTATCGCCTCTACCCAAACTGACATGCAAGCCTATACCGACCACGTGGCGCTTGCCGCCGCAGGAGAGCTGGATGGCAATGCTGACGCCATTACACGTGCAACAGCTGCGGCATCCGGCATGATCGACGACGAACAGTTTTTCGCGGATGGCAGCCAAAGCCTTGGAACTTCTGCGGATTTTTCGCTTCGCTTTCTGACCGGATTGCCTACTCCGGTGGCAGACCCAGACGATAACGACTCGGTTACGCCCTTTGTGACGACAGACCCGGCGCGTGCCGTCTTGGTCGAGGTGACCGCGACACCACGGACTGTTTTCCTGCCTTTTGGCCGATCGCTGGCCAGCTTGCTGGGTGTCGCCGGCCCGTCCGGAGAGGTGAATTCAGTCTCGATCGCTGGGTATTCAGCATACGCCTGTGACGTAACGCCGTTGATGTTCTGCATCCCGTCGGGCTGGACCTCCAGCGCCAATATCGGCGCTTCCATCAAATTGCGTACTGGCGGCAACAACTCGGCCTGGGGGCCGGGGAATTTCGGATTTCTGGATCCAACGGATATCGGGATCAATCCAAACGGGCCATGCGCAGGTCTAACCGGCTCAAAGCTGTATATCTGCCTCATTGCTGCGAATGGGAACCTGACTAAATGCGTGTCTCAGCGCGGTGTCGACACCGAACCCGGTCAGCGTAACGGGATTGGCAGCGCGATCTACAATTCGCGGTTCGATATGTTCCAGTCGACCATGAACCAACTGAAGAACGATCCAGACTATGCGCCGGGTCCAAATGTGATTTCAGGCTGGGACCATTCTGGCGGGGGCTGTGTGAAAAACAACCCGGACCTGTCGACCAATACTATTCCAATGCCGCCGGATGACTGCTTTGACCCGGTGAGTGGTCTTTGCAATGGCAGCCGTTTTGGCAATGGCAACTGGACGTCAGGGCAAGCGGCTTACAATCTTATGAATTATGGAGTTGGACCGGACGGTACGCTGACACCGCATGCGCAGGGCGCACCGAAAGGAAACACCCGGTATCAGGTATATCTGGACGAGGTCAGCCGGGCCGGGTCGGGCGATATCGTCACCGGACGGGACGAGACCGGCCGCGCCCAATGTTCAGGCCAACCCAGCACCGATCCCGAGCGGCGTACGTTCATCGCCGCAGCGATTGACTGCACCGCGAACCCGGTTTCCGGGCGGGCCACCGATGTGCCGGTGAAGGAATTCGTAAAAGTATTTCTGTTTCAGCCACTTGAAGAATCCACAGGCTCAGATTTCGACATCTTCGTCGAGGTGGTCAAACAGGTTGGCGGCGGAGTTGGTGGCAGTGCCGTTGATGGCATTTTCCGCGATGTCGTGAGGCTGTACCGATGAAGCCGCTGGGTCGCTTCCTCTCACGCTTTCAGCGCTGCGAGTCTGGCGCGCCGATGGTCGAGTTTGCCATGGTTCTGCCGGTTATCTTGCTGTTCTTTGTTGTGATCATCGAGGGCAGCCGGATCACCTGGATACATCAGGCGACATCTGCCGGCGTACGGGATGCGTCACGCATGATCGCTCGCATCGCACCGCTGGATCTATGCAGCGCGGGCGGCGTCGCAAGCTATGATGCAATGGCCACAGATATTGTAGCCAACCGACTGGGCGGTGGGGCGCATTTGCCGGTCGGAACAACGCTGGTAGATGTAACCCCGACCTGCATATCGCGGTCTGGCAGCTATCGTATTGACCCGACCTCAGTGGTCGAAGTGACCGCGAAAATCCAGATTGATTTTATCCTGGGCAATGTTCTGGGCTTGTTCGGCGGGGCTGTTAGCACGCTTGACACGGTGATTTCGGATCAGAGCCGGGTGTTCGGCGTATGACCCGGTTGTCGCATATCCTGCGGACCTTCCGGAGTCAGGAGCGTGGCGCTGCCCTAGTCGAATTGGGGATGGTCATTCCACTGTTCCTGTTGCTGATGTTCGGCATTGTGGATTATGGCCGGTTGTTCTGGTCGACAACCATGGCGCAGAAGGCGATGCAAAAAACATCCCGGCTGGCAACTCTTGGGCCTCCGCTTTGCGGCGCGTTGCCGACCGAGCACACGCTGGCAAGCGGCGCTCCTACAAGTACGAAATTTGGGGTGCTCTGCCGCAGTGGCAATGTCTGTGCCGTGCCTGCCCTGCCTGCGCCTTGCCCTTTGAATACCGCGACGGATTACGGCGCACGTGTCTGGAATGATATCCGCATGTTGCTGCCACCGGGAACGACTGCCGCCAACGTACAGATCGGATATTCGCATGACGCGCGCCTTGGATTTTTAGGGGGGCCATATACGCCGGTCGTTACCGCCGAACTTGTTAACGTAAACTTTAACTTCATGATGCCAATCGCCGGTCTGGCCGCTCTTGCGTCGAACGGCACAACACCTGCGTCAAATACCCCCAACAGTATTTCTCTTCCCGCGATGAGCACATCGGTTCCCGCCGAAGATCTGGCGGCCGGGGCGAGTGAGTAAGGAGAAACATAATGAGTGCCAAGCAGATTTCAGTATTGTTGATTTCACCGGACGAGCAGATTTACTCGGCCATAGAAGGCTCGTTGCGGGGGCAGGCGAACTGCCGGTTCACCGGTCGTCAGGACACCGTTGCGGGGGTAAACGGCTCTGCGATCTCGCTGACTGCAGAGCATGATGTTGTTCTGTTCGATGTGGATGAGAATTCCGGGGACCTACTGCAAACCGCACGGAAAATCTGTGATGCCCGTATGCCAAATGCGATCATCATTGCGTTGGCCCACGAGGATCTGCCCTTGGAAAAGGCGCGCCAGCTGAAAAAGCTTGGTGTCGACGACGTTCTTCCGAGAAAGTGGATCGACGAGGAAATTGTGCCGCAGGTGGACGCAATCCGGGCCCGCCGTCAGGCGCAGTTGCCGGCCGTGTGGGGCGGTCAGGCAACCCTGGGCAAAGTGATCGCCGTGGCCAAATCCCGTGGTGGGGTTGGATCGTCTATCGTCGCTGCCAATCTGGCCAACGAGCTACAGGCCAAGGAAGGGTTCTTCAAGAAGAAAGCCGCCAACGAAGTCGCGGTTGTCGATTTGGATTTTCAGTTCGGATCTATTGCCGCCCTGATGGATGTTGAGGAAAGTGACGCCATGTGGCGGATGGCGATGGATGAGAGCATTCCCGATGGCGCCTTTCTGGAACAGGCCATGACCAAATCCCCCTGTGGGGTTGATGTTCTGGCTGCACCGTCGCGCTTTGGTCCTCTCAGTGCCATTAATGAAGAACAGATCTCGGCCATTTTGGACAGCCTCAAGCGCAGCCATGATTATGTGATTATTGATCTGCCGCGAGCTCTGGTCGAGTGGATCACGCCGGTTTTGTCCCAAGCCGACCGGCTGCTTTTGGTGACGGATGTCGCGGTGCCTTCGATCCGGTCAGCGCGGAAATTGATGGATTTCTATCACGCCGAAAACCCGGCCTTGGAAATCCAGCTGGTTGCGAGCCTGGAAAAGAAACCCCTGATCCCGGCCGCGCACCACCGCGCAGCGGCAAAGCTGTTGGAACAGGATTTCGCCCACTGGATTCCCAAGGATGAGCGAACCGTTCGTGAATGCGTGGATCGGGGCGTACCTCTGCAAGAGGTCTCAAACCGGGCGCCTCTGACACGAGCCATCCGCCGCATCGCGCAGGAAACCACAGTTTCTCTGCCGCCACGCGTGGGCAAACAGTAAATCGAAGTCCGAAGATGTGAAGATCAGTTAAGTAAAAGGTAAAGCAGAATGTTTCGTGAATTTGACAGAACGGGTCGCACTACATCCCAATCCCCAAAAGTTGTGCCGTTGGACACGAAACAGCCGAACGGAAATGTTGCTGATATCGAGGTCAAGAACGCCGAACGCCGTGCCATGGAGCGCGAGCGCGAGATGGACCGTATTGACCTCAAGGCCCGGATGCACAACTCGCTGCTTGATAAGCTGAATCTGGCTGTGATCGACAAGGTCGAAGAAGACACTTTGCGGGGCGAAATCGGCAAACACGCAACTGATCTGTTGCGGTCCGAGGGCCGGGCCATGCGGTCCGAGGAAATCAAGCTTTTGGTCGAAGAACTGATGCACGAGGTGCTTGGGCTTGGGCCACTGGAGCCTTTGCTGGCCGACCCTTCGATCAACGATATTCTGGTGAACGGTCACAAGCAGATTTTCGTCGAACGTTCGGGTATTCTGGAAAAAACCTCGGCCCGTTTTCGGGATGAACGTCATTTGCTGCGGATCATCGACAAGATTGTCAGTCGTGTCGGCCGTCGTATCGATGAACGCCAACCCTGGGTGGATGCGCGGCTTGAGGATGGCAGCCGTGTAAACGCGATCATTCGGCCCTGCGCGCTGGACGGGCCGGCCTTGTCGATCCGTAAATTCGCGCGCGTACCGCTGACGATGGAGCGGTTGGTTAAGAACGATGCATTGAATGACAGTGCCGCGGCGTTGTTGCGCGGTCTGGTCGAGGCAAAGATGAATGTCCTGATTTCCGGAGGAACCGGATCAGGTAAAACGACGATGCTGAATGCCTTGTCTTCCTATATCGGCGGCAACGAACGGGTCGTGACCATCGAAGACGCTGCTGAACTGCAACTGCAGCAGGAACATGTTCTCCGCATGGAGACCCGCCCAGCCGGTTTGGACGGGACCGGCGCTGTGGCCCAGCGTGATCTTGTCCGCAATGCGCTGCGGATGCGCCCTGACCGTATTGTGGTCGGCGAGGTGCGCGGATCAGAGGCCTTCGACATGCTGCAGGCGATGAATACCGGCCATGACGGTTCGATGACGACCGTTCATGCCAACAGTCCCCGCGATGCGCTGTCTCGGGTCGAGCAGATGGTACAGATGGGCGGGATGGAGCTGCCGCATTCGGCGATCCGGGCCACCATCGCTTCGGCCATCCACTTTGTGCTTCAGTTGAACCGACTGTCAGACGGGACGCGCCGGGTTACTTCGATCTCGGAAGTGACTGGAATGGAAGGCGACATCATCACCATGCAGGACATCTTTGTCTTCAAGCGCGAAGGCAAGGATGAAGACGGCAAGGTTCTGGGCCGGTTCATGCCCACGGGAATTCGGCCAAAATCCAGTGATGCACTGGCGGCTGCCGGGGTCGACCTGTCCACGGTCAAGTTCAACTAAGGAGGTCTGGGATGTTCGAGAAAATCAGGTCATATCTGGCCAACCTGAACATCAACAACCTGATCGGCCCGGAAATGGAAGTTGCTGGGTTCGATGTCAGGTTTGTTCTGGCGCTTGCGGTTTTCCTGGGTGCGCTGATTGCTTTTGAAGGGCTGCGTCAGTTTATGCGGCGTGGCGAAAACCGCGAAGAGGCGATCAACCGCCGAATTCAGATGCTGTCCGAGGGGAAGTCGGGTGAGGATGTCCTCAGCCTGTTGAAACCGCAGGAAGCCAAGCCACTGTTGCGGAGTTTCCCGCTGGTGGGGGATTTGCCTCTGGCGTTGAAGGTTTCGGGCCTGAACATGGTTCCCGAAATGTTTCTGGCCGGTTGTGGCGCAGCCTTTCTGATCTCGGCCATTGGTGGGTCTATGGTGGCTGATCCGTTGAAAGTGGTCCCCACCTGCGCCCTTGTTTTCCTGATTGCGCCACTGGTTGCGTTGGGTGTGACGTTGCGCAAGCGCAAGGCGGCGTTGATCAAGCAGTTGCCCGATGCGCTGGACCTGATGTCCCGTGGATTGAAGGTGGGGCACCCACTGAACACAACCTTACAAAGTGTCGCCGAAGAAATGCCTGACCCGATTGGAACCGAGTTTGGGCTGGTCGTTGATCAGGTCTCTTATGGCGAAGAACTGACAACTGCGATCAAAAGCATGGCTGACCGCATCGATGAAGAAGATATCCAATATCTAGCTGTTGCACTGATGATGCAGCACGGCACAGGTGGCGACCTGGCCGGCATCCTGCGCACACTGGCTCGCGTGATCCGAGCGCGCATGTCATTGCGTCGCAAGGTCAAGGCCATCTCGGCCGAAGGCCGCATGACGGCTTATATCCTGTCATCCATTCCCGTTGGCATTGCCGTGTTCATGACCATCATGACGCCGACATATTATGGCGATGTCGCGGACTCTCCGGCCTTTGTGCCAGTCATGAGCGTTATCGCCGTGACCATCGTCCTGAACGCGATTGTGATGTTCAAGCTTGTGAATTTCCGGATTTGAAGAGGCGTATTCGATGGAGTATTTGAGTTCGATTTTTGATAGCGAGTTATCAACGCAGATCCTGGTTCTGGGTTGTGTGCTGATAGGTGCGGTCGTAGCGTTTCTTGGTATCTCGTCCTCGCTTAGCGAACGGTCCACAGCCGCAGAGCGCATGGTGTCAAGCCGACCACGTCAGGCTTTGTCACGGGCAGTTCCTGAAAAAGTCGAGGGCGAAGCGCCGACAGGGTTGAGTGCGGCCCTGATACCCAGCGATGCCAGTGTACGTTTCGAAGTTGGGCAAGTGTTGGCGCGTTCCGGATTTCGCAGCAAAAACGCAATCGTGAATTTCTATCTTATCCGTCTGGGGCTGGCGACGTTCCTGCCGCTGGCCTTCCTCTTCCTGATGTCCTGGCAACCGGCAAACAACTTGGGTGCGCGGATCGCGGAATATACGTCCAGCCTGAACGCGTTCGAGATTATCCGGAATGTCGGCGTATTGTGCGGAATCGGGTATCTCATACCGCAGTTATGGATGGGCGCCCGGATCAAAGAGCGCAAGCGTCTGATGGAAAATGCGTTTCCGAACATGCTGGATCTGCTTCAGATCGGTATCGAGGCTGGCCTCGGTTTTGATCAGGCCTTGCTGAAAGTGGCGGTCGAAATGCAGCTTGTCGCGCCGGAAATGTCCGAAGAGATGCTGATTGCGCTTTCCGAGATTCAGGCAGGGCGTGACCGAGATACCGCGCTGATGCGTATGGCGCGTCGAACAGGTATCGAGGAAATGAGCTCATTCGTAAGTGTTGTGCTGCAATCGACCCGGTTTGGCGTTCCCCTGGCTGCGGCTTTGAACACCTATGCCGAAGAAATGCGTGAACTGCGCGAGGTGCGGGCACAGGAAAAGGCCAACAAGTTGCCTGTCCAAATGTCGGCGGTTATGGCCAGTTTTATGCTGCCTGCAATCGCTGGGCTGATCCTGGCCCCGATCGTGATCCGTTATATGGATGCGTTTGGCCCCTAAAACGCTGACATGGTCAGAACCAAAGCGCAGTAGCCGACCAGATTGCAAGGATCACCCCGGATGATCCGATAGCGATTCCAAGAGGAAATTCGCGCGACTGGGCGGTCGACTTGATATGCGAGGAAGTTTGTCGGGCGAAGCGCCGAAACAGCGACATTCCGATCAGCCCCGCTGCCATGCAGCCTGCCAGTATTAGCAGATAGGTCGATACGACCGGGACCGGAATTGCGGCAAATACGATTGGCAATATCTTGGCGTCGCCACCGCCCAGCCAACCCGCTGCAAACAGACCGAAACAAATCGCAAAACACGCTGCGGCCACAAGAAGGCGCAGCAGCAGTTGGTTCCAATCCGGAAACGGCGCGGTCACAAGCACGACTGCACCGCCCAGCAGGCAGTACAGGTTAGGGATGCGCATTTGGGTGAAATCCGTCCAGGCGATCATTACGAACAGCGGTGTGAATACCCACAATGTCAGCCAGGACTGCCAGTCCAGTTCAGGCATCAGGCACGTGCCTGGCCAGGTTTCCCAAAAAGGGCCTCGCGCTCTTCTACCGATACCAAGCGCCGGGCCAGCATGTGGAAGGTGTCCAGCGCCGTTTTTGAATAGATATGCTTGAGATGCGTGCGAACTGTCGCTGGTCCGATCTCAAGTTCGGCACCAATGGACTGAGGCGACAGCCCGCGTGAAACAAGAACGCAAACACGCCATTCGGCACGGGTCAGGCCCGTTGGGTTCTCGGTGCTGAGAATAGGTGCTTCACTGTATGATTTTCTGAGTGCGGTGACTGATTGCCGAGACAATGATTCAGTGATCAGTCCGGCTCGGCGGGCCTGATAGGTCTCGGATAGTTGCGGAGCCACCTGTTCAATAGCTTCGCGGTAACCGGGTTCGGAACTCTGCCCGAAATGAAGTTCCAGAAAGTCGATTTCGCCGCCGTTATGGTCCAGGCATATGAACAGAATGTCATCCAGCTTGCGGTGCGACATCCAATCCAACAAAACTGCGGAGATATCACTGGGGTCTGCCCCGTCATCTCGCAGACTAAACACCGAGGCGCGTTTTGGTTTGTTCCGAAACGGGCCGAGGGCGTCGTTGGCGAAAGAATGAAACAATGGTCTTTGGAATTTTGGATCCCGTGTGTCAGCCCGTGCGGCAACACGATGGGCCCCTTTGTTCAGCCACACACGGCTGATGACAGCACAATCGGCGCCAAATGCTTTGACGATACCTTCAAGCGCGGCATCAAGAACGACGCCTGCCTGGCTCCAATGAATGAAATTAATGATGGCTCTGGCATGAAGCGCGTTTGGCAACCACGCAGCGCTCTGAGCATTCCCCCGGACCATAGATAACAACCTGTACTCGAACAAACATAAACGCGCATTTGCAATATAAGAGTGCGCAACCTCCTACCGATTCTTTACATTCCTATAGTTCTATATAATCGTCTAAAACTCATCTAAAAAATCATTAACCTAATTATGTACGATCAATTCGTCGCGTTTCAGTAAACAAACTGCACAAAATCCGCGGACTATTTCTTTGAACTATTCGCGGAATACGGGGCGAAGCGTAGCGGTTTATGCCTTTTTTGTAAGGTTATTGCGCTTGTTTGGTCGTCGGTTGGTCGGGCGGTTGCCTGTATTCACCGATGCAGCCGTGGAGGGATTAACCGTTTTTCAATTTGTCACAATTCTTGATTTGCACGATGCTTCGGGTTTGAGAATCCAGGTTCAAACGGCTTGATCTGCAGGGGAAGTCAGCTCGTCCCGGTGACCATCTGAGCTGTATCATGCGGCCCGGGCTCTCCTTTTGATTTAGCAACAACTTCTTGCTTGCCGAGCAGAGCGGCACTGCCTGCATGGCGATCACCCGCATGTTTTCAAATAATACCTTTTAATTTCAATTCTTAAGAAGCATAAGATGTTTAAGAATTTACAAAAATCCGCACCTAGGTGTTCATTTGTTTACATAACATAGCTGCTTTTTGAATAGGTTATTGAGAAATTTTCAGAACCCCCGCCATACTCGCGGTGCGTAAACCTGCGCAATCGTTTGCTGGAAGAGGAGCCAACAGACGTAAAACAGGGAACTGGGAGGAATGAATGACTAATAAATCTGTCACACGCCGCGGCGTGCTGAAGTCTGGTGCTGTTGCCGGTACCGGTCTGGCCCTACCTACGATTTTTACCGCATCGTCGGCTGCTGCATATACTAACGAACCTTCTGGGTCGTCTGTCACATTGGGTTTCAATGTTCCGCAGACCGGGCCTTATGCAGAAGAGGGTAATGATGAACTGCTGGCACAGCAGCTTGCAGTCGAGCATCTGAACGGTGAGGGCGATGGCGGTTGCCTGAACACCTTTACGTCCAAGGCCCTGAAAGGGAACGGGATTCTTGGTAAAAAGGTTGGGTTCGTAACCGGCGACACCCAGACCAAATCGGACGCCGCACGCGCATCGGCCAAGTCGATGATCGAAAAAGACGGTGCGATCATGATCAACGGCGGCTCGTCTTCGGGCGTGGCTGTCGCAGTTCAGGGTCTGTGTCAGGAAGCGGGCGTGATCTTCATGGCTGGCCTGACCCATGCCAACGACACGACCGGTAAGGACAAGAAGGCGAACGGTTTCCGCCATTTCTTCAATGCTTACATGTCGGGCGCTGCTCTGGCGCCGGTTCTTGCTGCCGAAATGGGCAGTGAACGCCGGGCCTATCATCTGACCGCTGACTACAACTGGGGCTGGACTCAGGAAGAGTCGATTGTGGCCTCGACCGAAGCCCTGGGATGGGAAACGGTCAACACGGTCAAAACACCGCTCGCGTCGACGGACTTCTCGTCCTATATCGCGCCGGTTCTGAACTCGGGCGCGGATGTGCTGGTTCTGAACCACTATGGCGGTAACATGGTGAACTCGCTGACCAATGCGATTCAGTTCGGTCTACTCGACAAGGTGGCCAACGGCAAAGACTTTAAGATTGTCGTGCCGCTGTATTCCGAATTGATGGCTGCTGGTGCTGGCGAGAACATCAAGGGCGTGCTGGGTTCGATGAACTGGAACTGGCAGCTGCAAGACGAAGGCACCAAGGCCTTTGTGAAATCCTTTGGTGAGAAATACGGCAAGCCGCCGTCCAATTCGGCTCAGACCTGCTATGCGCAGGTTCTGCTCTATGCGGATGCGTGTGAACGGGCGGGTACCTTCAACCCCTGTGGTGTCGCCGAAGCGCTGGAAGACTTTGAGTTCGACGGTCTGGGCAACGGACCGACATGGTATCGTGGCGCGGATCATCAGTGCTTCAAGGATGTGCTGGTGGTGCGGGGCAACGAGAACCCGACCAACGCCTATGACACGCTGGAGATCGTCGAGATCACCCCACGCGCGCAGGTCGAATACGATCCCGAGCACCCGATGTTTGCCGGTGGCGAACTGGGTAAATGCAATCCGGGCGCGTAACACAAGCGCGAGAATTTTCGAAGAAAATTCTCTGACCTAGAAAACGGGCTCTCCCGCCTATGGGGGAGTCCACTGGACAGGCCAAAGGTGGGGACTATGGACGCCATTCTTCTGCAAATTCTGAACGGGTTGGACAAGGGGTCGGCTTATGCGCTGATCGCGCTTGGCCTGACGCTGATTTTCGGAACGCTTGGAGTTGTGAACTTTGCCCATGGGGCGCTGTTCATGATTGGCGCGTTCTGCGCGGTGTCTTTGCAAAAACTCTTTAACTTGAGCTACGTGACCCTTGATGAAAGTCAGAAAGATTTTCTGGGCAACCCGCTGAAGGTTGAAACCCCGTATATTGAGGCCTGGTTCGGCCCCGAGATTGGCGCGTCAATCATAGATTGGTCCGTTCCTCTGGCTGTCCTGTTCGCGATCCCGATCATGTTGTTTGTCGGCTATGTGATGGAGCGCGGGCTGATCAAACATTTTTACAAGCGCCCTCATGCGGATCAGATCCTTGTGACTTTTGGCCTGGCGATCGTGCTGCAGGAGATCATCAAATATTTCTTCGGTGCCAATCCGATCCAGACCCCGCCCCCCGATATGCTGAGTGGGTCTGTTGATCTTGGCATCATGGTTGGATTCGATCCCAACGCCATCATCTATCCGATCTGGCGGCTGGTCTATTTCGGGTTTGCCGTTGGCATTATCGGAGCGGTGTTCTCGTTCCTGCAATTCACAACCTTTGGCATGGTCGTGCGGGCTGGCATGGCAGATCGTGAAACGGTGGGCCTGCTGGGGATAAATATCGACAGGCGGTTTACCATCATGTTCGGGATTGCGGCCGCGGTCGCGGGTCTTGCCGGGGTGATGTACGGGCCGCTCAACCCCCCGAATTATCACATGGGCATGGACTTTCTGGTTCTCAGCTTTGTGGTTGTGGTTGTGGGGGGGATGGGCTCATTGCCGGGCGCGGTTCTGGCCGGGTTCCTGCTGGGCGTGCTCGAAAGCTTTGCGTCGACCACCTGGGCCACGACCACGATCCCCGGCATCAACCAGATCATCATCTACCTTGTCGCCATCATCGTGCTTTTGACCCGTCCACGCGGGTTGATGGGGCGCAAAGGCGTGATGGAGGAATAAGCCATGTTGGGACTGAACAAGAGAGATACCAGCCTGCTGATCATCGTCGCCATACTGACCCTGTTGGCGCCCTTTATCCTGAACCCGTTCCCCGAAGGCAGCGCCATGGCGCAGTTCAACGCGGGCTATCCCGATTTGATGCAGCGGTTCGTGATCTTTGGGATCTTTGCGATCGGCTTCAACATTCTGTTTGGATTGACCGGATACCTGTCCTTTGGCCATGCGGCCTTTCTTGGGGTGGGGTCGTATTCCGCTGTGTGGATGTTCAAACTGCTCAGCTATAACGTCATTCCGGCCATCGCACTCAGCGTTCTGGTTGCTGGATTGTTTTCGCTGCTGATCGGATTTGTCAGCCTGCGTCGGTCGGGCATCTATTTCTCGATCCTGACGCTGGCTTTTGCACAGATGAGCTTTGCGCTGGCCTATTCGGTGCTTTCGAACCCAAAATTCAACCTGACAAATGGTGAGACCGGCTTGCAGGTCTATGCGGACGATCCGCAGATCCTGCAATCGGCCAGCGCGCCAAACCTACCGCATCTGTTCGGCATTCCCATGCGCGCGACCTATACGTTGGATGTGGGTGCCTGGAGCTTTGACTTTAACGCGGGCTATTACCTGTGTGCGGTGATCATGATGGCGGTGTTCTATCTCTCTATCCGCATCTTCCGCTCGCCCTTTGGCATGATGCTGCGGGCGGTGAAATCCAACCAGCAGCGGATGAACTATACCGGCCTGAACTCCAAACCCTACACGCTGGCGGCCTTTGTGATCTCGGGCATGTATGCCGGTCTGGCGGGGGGGCTGATGGCCGCGATGGACCCGCTAGCGGGGGCCGAACGGATGCAATGGACCGCCTCGGGCGAGGTGGTACTGATGACAATTCTGGGCGGTACAGGGACCCTGATCGGGCCGGTACTGGGAGCAGGCTTTATCAAGTATTTCGAAAACATCTTCTCGAAGATCAACGACAATGTTCTGCACAGCTGGTTCGCTTTCCTGCCCGATGGGATTGAGGACGCGGTTGTGTTCCTGATCCATCCGTTCATCGGCAAGGGTTGGCACCTGACGCTGGGTATCCTGTTCATGCTGGTGGTGATCTATCTGCCGGGTGGGCTGGTTGAAGGTGGTCAGCGGCTGATGGGCTGGTTCAAGCGTAAGAAGCCGGGCGCCGATGATGCACCGAAGGGCAAAACCGAGCCAGCGGAATAAGGGGGCACCATGGCAATTCTACGAGTCAAAGACGTCAGCAAACGCTTCGGTGGCCTCAAGGCGCTGTCGGATGTGAACCTCAACGTCGAAGAAAACTCGGTCCACGCGATCATCGGCCCGAACGGTGCGGGCAAGTCAACCTTGCTGAACTGTTTGGTGGGAAAGCTGATGCCGGATACCGGTTCTGTTTTGTTCGACAACAATTCTGTTCTGGGGTTGGAACCCTATCAGATCAACCAGATGGGTATCAGCCGTGTGTTCCAGACGCCCGAGATTTTCGGCGATTTGACTGTGATGGAGAACATGTTGATCCCGATCTTTGCGATGCGGGACGGCGCGTTTCGGATGCACGCCTATGAAACCATCTCCAGTGAAAAGGCGATTGTCGAGCAGGCCGAGGCGATGCTGTTAGAGATGAACATGGCTGACAAACGCGAGATGCACGCGGCATCGCTGTCACGCGGGGACAAGCGACGACTTGAGATCGGCATGTGCCTCAGCCAGAACCCGCGCCTGCTTTTGCTGGACGAACCCACCGCCGGGATGGCCCGGGCAGATACCAACAACACGATCGACCTGCTCAAACAGATCAAGGACGAGCGTGACATTACCATCGCCATCATTGAACATGACATGCATGTGGTGTTCAGCCTGGCCGAGCGCATCACCGTTCTGGCGCAGGGAACACCTCTGGTCGAAGATACGCCAGAAAACATCCGCGGGCATCCCAAGGTTCGCGAAGCTTATCTGGGTGAGGCCGCGTAAGGAAAAGCAATGAACGAGAAACCTGACTTTTCGAAAAACGCCAATATGGCCAGCACCGCCCCTGCGTTTTTGTCCGTATGGGACATGCATTCATACTATGGCGAAAGCTATATCGTGCAGGGCGTCAGCTTTAACGTGCACGAAGGTGAAATTCTGGCCCTGCTGGGCCGGAATGGTGCTGGCAAGACCTCGACGCTCAGATCCATCGCGCGGGTCAGTGACCCCGAGGTGCGTCATGGTGAGATCTGGCTGGATCACAAGCCGCTGCACAAAATGACCAGCTATGAGGCTGCCGCCGCAGGCCTTGGCCTTGTGCCCGAGGATCGCCGTATCATCCCCGGTCTGACGGTCGAAGAGAACCTGCAACTCGCCCAGATCGCTCCACCTGTCGGCTGGTCGCTGGAACGGCTTTATGAGCTGTTCCCAAGGCTGGGTGAGCGCCGCAAGCAAGAAGGCATTACCCTGTCTGGCGGAGAGCAGCAGATGCTGTCGATTGCGCGGGCTTTGGCACGGGACATCAAGGTGTTGCTTCTGGATGAACCCTATGAAGGGCTTGCCCCGGTGATCGTGGATGAGATCGAAAAGACTCTGCTTCACGTCAAACAGCAGGGTATGACCACGATCATTGTCGAGCAGAACGCGGTGCGCGCCCTGGAATTGGCGGACCGTGCGATCATTCTGGATACGGGCAGCATCGTGTTTGATGGAGCCGCCAGCGAGGTGTTAGAGAATCCACAGCTGCGCGAGGAATATCTGGCAATCTGAACATGCGGATTCAGAAATTGTTCTGAACCGTCGGGCGGGGTGTTCATCCCCGCCCGTTTTCGTTGTTCAGCTTTCGATTGGCGGTGTCCTGGGTCCAGGTCACCAACGGAAAATGACAATATTCAACGAATTTCTAGAATTTACGGATAATTTATTATTTAATTTCAATACTCTATCTAGGGCTACGGGAAACCCCCTATATCTTTGATTGGAGCGATTCGTTAACTTCAAATCATCCAAGGAGTTTCCAAGGACCTACCACTTTTCCCCCTTGAGGGGCTGGCTACTTACCCCCTCGGCCGGCCCCTCACTAGTTGGGGGACATCAACCCAATTCCCCCAAAAGCTCACTTACGAGCGCAGGCACTTCGTGCCAGTCGGCGAAGTTACAGGTATGATACAGTTCAGAAACCGGGCTTTTCCGATAGCCTTCCGTGAATAGCAAAAAGGGCACCTGGGCCCGTTCAGCGGTTTCTGCATCGACCTCACTGTCACCCACGAACAGGCGCGGACCTATAGCGGCCACTGCGCTAAAACTTGCCTCAAGATGGGCTGGGTCTGGTTTGCGCGTGGCCAGGCTGTCACCACCCAGGGTGGCATCGAAATGATGGGTCAGGCCCATCGACTTCAGAACATGGTCAGCCGGTGCTTTGGGTTTGTTTGTACAAACACCCAGAACACAACCCATCTGGCGCAGCTGTTCAAGCGCTTCGGCCACGCCAGGGTAAACGACGGTTTTGTCGCTGGAGGCTGCGTTGTAGTGGGTCAGCGTCAGTTCCGATAGCTCGGCATGGCGATCCATAGGCAGGTCGCAATGAAACATCATACGTTCTACCAATTTCGGGAGGCCATTGCCGACGAATTGTTTGATCGTGTCCTGGGGCAGGGGCGGGACACCAGTGTCCCGCAGCATTGCATTCGCAGCGGCGGTGATGTCCGGAAGGCTGTCGACCAGTGTTCCGTCCAAATCGAACATAATTGTAGCGCTCATTGAAATCCTTGCCTCTGAAGCTGCACCGCAAGTCCTAACTGGTGTGTTCAGGCAGTGCAATTCAACCCGGTTGCGAGAGTGGGATATTGAGGCTTGACATACCTGACTAAAATAATCAGATTATATTTCAAGCCGTCAGCAACCCCGGAATCGGGCCAGCCAGATACCCGAAAAGTAAACCGATAAGGCGCATTGCCTGAAACCCTCCGGAGTGATCCTGATGAATGTTCAGAACCCGAATCCCAGCCAGTCTTTTGCCGTATCAATGCTGCCTGCACATAAGGCTGAAGATCTGACCAAAGGGGGCAATCTGGCCCATATCGAGCTGGGCGATCAGCTGTACACCCTGCGCATCACGCGCGCGGGCAAACTGATCCTGACGAAATGAGCGCGCCTGTAGCCCGGGGTGGCGCGACCGTTGGTCGTCTGTCCGACCTAAACCCTGTCGAGGCCGGTGCGGTCATGTATCTGCGCCTCTGGGGGGACGGAATGCAAACGCGTATGGATGCGGCGCAGGACTTTCAGATCGCCCTGGGTACGGATCAGGGCCGGGCAGCGATGTTGACGCTGGACCGGCTGTGCTCGCTTTGTGCCCATCACGGGCGGCGCCCGCTGATCCGGCATGGGTTGGGCTGTGCCTGCCTTGGCGCGGATGAAAACTGTTTCGCCCAGATGATTGCGGCGGCATCAGAAGGCGCGCGCGAAGACGCTATGATGATGGCGTCCCTGATCGTCCGTCCCGATTTTGCCCCCGCATTGGCCGCTTTGTCTGAGGAATTAGGGCTGGCTTTGCGACGCATGACGGTCTCGATCCCGATGCCAACCTCAAGACATCAGAACCCCACTGCCACGCTGCACTAAGCAGCAGGGCAGGTGCAGAACCCCGGCGTATGCGCGCCGGGGTTCCGTGCCCTCAGCAGCAGCCGCACCCTGCGTGGTGATGGTCATGATCGCATGAGGGTGGCGGGCTGTAATCACCAACTTCTGCCAGCACATCCCGTAATGCCCACAGGATCATGTCCACATCTTCCGCTTCGATCGTCAGCGGCGGGCGAATTTTCAGGATGCTGTCCTTTGGGCCTTCGCTGCCAATAAGAATCCGGTGGTCGCGCATCCGGTTCTTGACATATTTGCAGATCTCACGGCCCTCAGAGCCATCGGGGTTGATCAGTTCGACTCCAACGAACAGGCCCATGCCGCGCACATCACCGACAGATCCGAAATCGGTCTCGATCTGACGCAGGCCTGTCATCAACCTGTCGCCCATCAGGCGGGCATTGTCCTGCAAGCCTTCATCATCGACGATATCCAGAACTTCTTTGCCGATGCGGCAGGACAGGGTCGATCCGCCAAATGTCGAAAAGAACTCGATCCCGTTGTCAAAGCTGCGGGCGATCTCTTTGGTAGTAACCAGAACGCCCAATGGATGACCGTTGCCAATGGGTTTGCCCATGACCACGATATCCGGCAGCGCGCCTTGATGCTCAAAGCCGAAATAATATTTGCCCAGACGCCCCAGACCTGTCTGCACCTCGTCGGCGATGCAGACACCCCCAGCGGCGCGGATTTTCTCATAAACCGCGGGCAGATAGCCTTTGGGTGGTATGATCTGCCCGCCAACTGAAGGGAAGGTCTCGGCAATGAAACCGGCAACGCCCTGACCTTTGTCCTGTAGGGCTGCAATCGCTGGGTCCACTAGATCTGCAAACTTCTGGGCGCGATCGGGGTCGTCGCGCCGGAAAGACCCTCGGTAGTCATCCGCGACCTCAACCAGTTCCACCCAATCCGCCTGACCAACTCCGCCCGGTTTGTTGAACTTATAGGCCGAAATTGCCACCGCGGCGTTGGTATTGCCGTGATACCCATGATCGGGCGTCACGATCCCTTTGGCGCCGGTATGGGCGCGGGCCAGCCGCAGGGCGAGCTCATTGGCTTCGGTGCCGGAATTCACAAAGAAGCAGACCTCGAGGTGATCGGGCAGCTTGGACAGAACCTTATCGGCAAAAGCCGTCTGGGCCGGATGCAGATACCGGGTGTTGGAATTCATCCGCTTGAGCTGATCTGCTGCGACAGCCTGAATGCGCGGGTGGGCGTGGCCCACATGGGGTACATTGTTATACGCATCCAGATAAGGGCGACCCCATTCGTCAAACAGGTGATGCTTCCAACCGCGTACCAGCATGACTGGATCGTCATAGGTCAGGGACAGGTTGCCTCCGAAGTGGTCCTGCCGTCCCTGCAGGATCGCCTGTTTATCGGTCGGCCGATAGAACACCTTGTCATCGGGAAGGTTCAGCAGAGCCGCCGGATTCGGGCAGACGGCGTGCCACAGTTCAAGCTCGTCAGGGTCGCCAACACCCGGCCAGTTGGCCTGCATCCCGTTCGTAGTCAGGGCCAGCTGGAAATGTACATGTGGGGCCCAGCCCCCGTTCTGTGTGACATCCCCAAGCCGTGCAAAAGCCGCTCCCTGTGCGACTGGATCGCCCGGGTTCAGCCTGTCGCAGACCTCGGGATCCAAATGTCCGTAGAGTGTATAGAACGGATCGCCTTGGGGTGTTTCGTGATGCAGGATCACCACCCCGCCATAGTCAAGGTGACTGTCGCGGTTCTCGACCGCCTCGACCCGGCCACTGATCGGGGCATTCAGGACAGTGCTGGAAGGCGCGAACACATCCACCGCTAGATGCACGGTGCGTCGGTCCGAAGCTTTCCATGGCCCTTTGCGGAACCCCGGCTCTGCGTAAATCAGGCGGGGTTCATTGTAATATCCCAACCAGAAGTCTGTGCCATTTTCCTCGCCAACACGTGCCGCCTCGGCCAGGGGCATGTGGAATGGGTTTTGCGGCCACACCGAGTTTTCGACCGATAGCGAGCCAATGGGCACATCTTTTAGACCCTGTCCAAACATCTCGGCGAATTGACCGCGATGCGCGGACAGATAGGCGTGGATGCGTTCGGCCCCATCGGTGACCGGCAGACTACAGGCGACGCGCAGGCGCGCTGGCATCAATCCGCCGTTGACGTTTTGGTCCTCAAGAAACCGCCAGGCCGGCGCCTGACTGATGGTGACATAAGGATCATCCGGGTTTTCAAGGGCCATCAGGGTCGAGTTCACAACCGACACAGCCAGTCGCATCCGCAAGAGAGGCCAGATCAGATCGACTTCGTCCGCGCGCAGGGGGTTTGCCGCCTGATAGCCGCGCACCAGTGCCGCCAATGCGCGTTCGGGTTGCGGATGATCCAATACGATATAGGCCCCGGCAATCGCCAGATCGCAAACGCGTGGCGCGGCACACATATCGCCAAGGTCAATCAAGCCCGACACCCCCAGGCGCTGGCCAGGCTCTGCTTCGACCAGAACGTTATAGTCATTGGCGTCATTATGAATCGCCTGACTGGGCAAGCCTGCCAACTTGTCTGATATCGCATTGAATTCGGAACATATCTCGGCCAGCACTGCCTGCCGTGCGGGGCTACTAACGGTGTCCAGATGCTGTTCGATCCACCCTGCCTGCGTCAGATTCCATTTGAAATCGCCCCGGGCCAAACCCTCATGCGTGAACCGCTCTAATGCGCGGTCTGTAGCACCCAGAACGCGACCCAGCTTTAGGATCAACTCTTCGGATTTGGGTGCCGATTTCGCATAGCATTGCCCAGGCAGGCATTCCAGCAACCAAACAAGGCGCGGTCCCCCCTCGTGATCTTCGATCCTGGGCAGATAATCCCCCTGCAAATCGGGAAACACTGTAGGAAATGGCAGCCCCGGTGCTTCTGAGGCGATATGTTCTAAGGCTTTGACCTGGAGGTCCACAAGCTCTGCTTCGCATCCGGGGCGCATGACTTTCAGAACATAATCCTGTCCGTTGGTTGCCCGGACCAGAAAATTAAGATCGTATTCGCCGTCCAATCGGGTCAGCCGCGCGTCCAGCCCCCAATTTTGCTGCAAAGCATCAGCCCAAAATGCGATGATGTCGTTCATTTGAAACCCTGTCCCAGTAAACCGGGGTCCTTTTCATCTGGCTAAAAATATCTTCGGGAGTGAAATGGCCCTGCGGGCCAAGAGGGGGCAGACAGCCCCCTTTTCCCGTTACCCCAATGCGCGCAACCGTTTAATAAGCGAGGACGTATCCCACCGATTCCCGCCCATTTTCTGCACATCCTTATAGAACTGATCAACCAAAGCCGTCACCGGCAGGGATGCCCCTGTTTCATCTGCGGTATCCAAGCAAATTCCCAGATCCTTGCGCATCCAGTCCACCGCGAAACCGTGCTCAAAATGATCGTCCAACATGGTTTCATAGCGGTTCGCCATCTGCCAACTTCCTGCGGCCCCCTGACTGATCACTTCCACAACCGCCCGGCCATCCAGCCCGGCTTTTTCGGCAAAATGCAGCGCCTCGCTGAGGCCCTGAACCAGTCCGGCAATGGCGATCTGGTTGCACATCTTGGTCATCTGACCGGCGCCACTGTCCCCAATGCGGCGGCAGATTTTGGAATAGACCTGCATAATGGGCTCGGCCGCGTCATAGGCAGCCTGATCCCCCCCGCACATGATCGACAGAACGCCGTTTTCGGCACCGGCCTGTCCGCCCGAGATCGGCGCATCTACAAAAGCGATTCCTGCAGTTTTCCCGGCACCATAAAGCTCTCGGGTTACCTTTGCGGAGACGGTCGTATGGTCGACGAAAACCGCGCCGCTGGACATTGCGCCGAAGGCGCCATCGTCGCCGGTGCAGACCATGCGAAGGTCATCATCATTGCCCACACAAGCCATGACAAACTCGGCTCGCTTAGCCGCCTCGCGCGGGGTAGCGGCCATTGAGCCGCCATATTGGGCGACCCAAGCCTCGGCCTTAGCGGTGGTTCGGTTGAAAACCGTGACCTCATGACCTGCAGCCTGCAGGTGGCCGGCCATTGGATATCCCATGACACCCAAACCAAGGAACGCAACTTTTGCCATTTGGTGAACCTCTCTGCTGTCCGGGTCCGGTCAGACGCCGCAAGCCGGATTGTTTGGCAGAGACAAAGCAAAGCTGAAGACAAAGGGCAACCCCGTGTCAGGGTTGTCCGCCCAAATCCTTCAGGATCGGACAATCAGGCCTGTCGTCGCCGGCGCAGGCGTCAATTAAATGACCCAACGTATCGCGCATCGCATTAAGGTCGGCAATCTTCGCTTCGATCTGGACCATATGCGCGCGGGCAACCTTCTTCACATCTGCACTTGCGCGGGATTCATCCTCATACAAGGCCATCAGGGTCCGGCAATCTTCGATCGTAAATCCCAATGCGCGGGCCCGGCCCAAAAAGTTCAGTTTGTGCACATCCTGACTGCGGAACCGGCGATAGCCATTATCATCGCGCAGGGGTTTGATCAGTCCGATATCTTCGTAATAGCGGATGGTCTTGGTAGGGAGACCGGTTTGGTTGGAAACGTCGCCGATATTCATGACGTCACCATTTGTGGAGCCGCCGTATGTGATCCCTCGGGCAGGCTGGCGCGAACCCTGCGAAGACGCAGCGCGTTTGTGACGACAAAGACGCTGGACAAAGCCATGGCTCCGGCCGCCAGAACCGGGGAAAGAAGCGGGCCGCCAAAAGGATACAGCAGCCCGGCGGCGACGGGGATCAGCAAAACGTTATATCCAAACGCCCAGCCCAGATTCTGACGGATATTGCCCATAGTCCGGCGGCTGATTTCAACCGCATTGGCGACCCCGCGCAGATCGCCCGACATCAGCACCACATCCGCCGTTTCAATCGCCACATCCGTGCCAGTTCCGATTGCAATGCCGACATCCGCCGCAGCCAATGCCGGGGCGTCGTTGATCCCGTCACCGACAAAGGCCAGCTCTCCGAACTGGTCGCGCAGGGCGTTGATTGTGGCGAGCTTTCCGTCCGGCAGGACCTCGGCTGTAACATGGTCAATGTCCAGCTTGTTTGCCAAAGCCTGCGCAGTTAGGGCGTTGTCCCCGGTGACCATCGCCAGCGTCAGGCCCATAGTGTGCAGCCTGTGCAAAGCTTCGATCGTGCCCGGTTTGACCGGATCCGAGACCGTAAGAAGTGCCGCAGCCTGACCGTTGATCGCGACGAACACAGGTGTCGCCCCTTCGGCGGCATGCTGGTCGGCCTGTTGGCTCAACGCGGATAGATCAATGCCGTTCTGCGCCATTAATCTGGGTGAGCCGATCAACAGATCGTGCCCATCAACGGACGCGTGCGCACCCAGCCCTGTTAGCGATTCAAAGCCGGAGATCGAGGGCAGGTCCGCCGGTCCGGCCCGCGTGATCGCCGTGGCAATCGGATGCTCGGACCGCGCCTCAACCGCAGCGGCCAGCCGCAGAACAGTATCGCGCTCAAACCCATTCGTGGTCGTAACATTCGCCAGTTCAGGACGCCCCAGTGTCAGCGTCCCGGTCTTGTCCAAAGCGATGATCTTAGCCTGTTGCAACTGCTGTAACGCATCACCTTTGCGAAACAGGACGCCCAGTTCGGCGGCTCGCCCAGTCCCCACCATGATCGAAGTCGGAGTCGCCAGCCCCATGGCGCAAGGACAGGCAATGATTAAAACCGAAACCCCTGCGACCAATGCCATCGGCAAGGTAGGAGCGGGGCCAAAGACCAGCCAGACCGCAATGGTCAGTAGGGCAACGCCAATCACAACGGGAACAAACCACGCCGTGATCCGGTCGACCAGCCCCTGTATCGGCAACTTGGCACCCTGAGCTTGCTGAACCATCTGGATCACCTGTGCCAGCACCGTTTCGGACCCAACCCGCGTGGCGCGCACGCGCAGCGCGCCCGTGCCGTTGACCGTGCCCCCTATCACCTGATCTTCGGCCGATTTCCCTATAGGAACGGGTTCGCCGGTAATCATGCTTTCATCAACGTATGAGGTGCCGTCCAACACTTGAGCATCCACTGGGACGCGCTCTCCGGGTCGGATCTGCAGCACATCGCCAACCAGGATTTCGGATATGGGCCGATCGACCGTGCCCCCGTCCTGTTCTAGCCGGGCTGTTTTCGGTTGAAGCCCGACCAGTTTGCGAATAGCGGCCCCGGTCCGGCCTTTTGCCCGCGCCTCCATCGCGCGACCCAGCAGGATAAGGACCACGATGACCGAGGCGGCCTCGTAATACACATTTGCACTGCCTTGCGGCAGAACCTGAGGCGCAAAGGTGGCCAGGACGGAATACAGATAGGCGGCACCGGTTCCCATCGCGACCAGCGCATTCATATCAGGTGTCCCGCGCAGCAAGGCCGGGATACCCTTGGCATAGAACACCCTTCCGGGGCCGATCAGCAGAACCGATGTCAGCACAAACTGGATGAGATGGCTGGTCTGAATCCCGATTGTCGCCTGAACCCAGTGGTGAAAGGCTGGGATCATGTGCCCGCCCATCTCGAGTATAAACACGGGCAAAGCCAGCGTTGCAGCGATCAGGGTGGTGCGGATCAGCGCAGAGGCTTCGCCCGGTTTCTCATCGTTGCTTTCGGCCATCCTGGAAGGGTGCGCCGGGTAGCCCGCTTTGGTGCTTAGCTGCGCCAGCTTCACAGGATCAGTTGCCCCGTCGGCAAAACAAATGGTCGCGGTTTCAGTGGCCAGGTTGACCCGAGCACTTATGACGGCCGGATCTGCGCAGAGTGCTCGTTCAATCCTTGCGACGCAAGAAGCACAACTCATTCCGTCAATCTGCAGAACGGCTTCTGCCACTGACACCGGATAACCAGCTTTGTCCAGCGCGCCGGTCAGGTCGCTGATCGGCCCGTCATAAGTGACCTGTGCGGTCTCGGTTGGGAAGTTGACCGAAGCCTCGGTAACCCCGGGAACATTGCGCAACGCAGATTCCACGCGGCCTACGCAGGATGCGCAGCTCATTTCGGTGACCTTCAGTCTGATAGCATGTGGGGTGGCCAATCGACTCATCCTGTCCTGTTTCCAACCCTAGATGGGGGTTCCAGTCACAGGAAGGTCAAGGGCAGAGATCATGATTTAGGCACAATCTCTTGTTTCGGGGGCCGTACGGTTCTTAGTCTTGGGTCAGTTTTTCCAGCAGCAGCGAATTATAAAGCGCGGGCGGGGATGTCCGAACAGCTTCGGGAGATGCGAAAAATCCCAGCATAAGAAAGGCAATCGACAAAGCGAAACCAAACAGGACTATGAAGGCTCGGTGCAGCGTTAACGTTATCATGATGTCAGTCCTTAAACCACAAGTTGGGGAATGCTTGGCACTGGGGCTTATTTCTTATTTTCCAGTTCCCGTTTCAGCCGGTCATTTTCCGCCTGAAGTTGGGCCAGCTGCTGGCCCAATTCGTTCAGGTGGGGGCGCAGCTCGGCCTCGGTGAATCGTGGGGTAATGTGACTTGGGCAATTCCAGTCCAGACCTTCGACCTTGATAATGACGGCGCGCTCTGCCGGGGTCTGGGTGCCTTCGGGGGAGAGGCTGGCAGCCGCCGCAGCGCCTTCGGCAATTTCGACACGCCCAAGTATTTTCAGGCGTCGCTGGTTGGCATAATCCATCAGGATCAGCGCAACCCGGTCATTGCCATCCAAATTCCCACGCGAGATATACTGTTTGTTGCCCGAAAGATCAGCATACCCGATGGTCTGCGCATCAAGTACTCGTAAAAACCCCGCGGGTCCGCCACGATACTGCACATATGGCCAGCCGGTCTCGGACACGGTTGATTGGTAGAACCCGTCGCGGGCCTCGATGAACTCTTTTTCGGCGGCTCTGATTTCGTGACCCTGCACAGGGCCGCTTTCCAGGAATTTCGCATAGGTTTTTGCCGATCCCATCCTTTCTTGATGGATGAGAACGGCAGGCGTGAAGGTTAGTTTGGAAAAAGCACGTGGCATAATAGGTCCTTTCTACAGGCCCAGATCAGACAGGTCGGGATGGTCGTCAGGGCGCGGACCAAGAGGCCAAAGGAAAACCCGATCCTGTTGCCTGATCGGAAGGTCGTTCAGCGAGGCATGACGTTTGGCCATCCGACCATCCCTATCGAATTCCCAGTTCTCGTTACCATATGAGCGGAACCACTGGCCGCTGTCGTTCCGCCATTCATAGGCATAGCGCACGGCAATACGGTTTTCCGAATAGGCCCAGAGTTCTTTGATCAGCCGGTACTCCTGCTCATTTCTCCACTTGCGGGTCAAAAGCGCGTGAATTTCAGCATGGCCCGCGACAAACTCCGCCCGATTCCGCCATTGGCTGTCCTCGGTATAGGCGGGCGTCACGATATCCGGATCGCGGCTGTTCCAAGCATTTTCAGCCATGCGGACCTTTTGTGTAGCGGTCTCAGCAGTGAATGGCGGCAGAGGGGGGCGGCTCATGTCATGATCCTTCAGGTTAGCGATGCAGCGAGCAGCGCAAGGGTCAACAGAAATGGGATGTACTGGCGGTTGAAGGGGCTGGTACGGCGTTTCATGACGGCTCCATGGTTAACTGATCGGTACATCGTGTCGTAAAGGTGTACTGATCGGTACCTCTTTGCAAGGGGTGCCTGTAAAATATCTAAAATTTTTCTCTATCCAGGTGGAAAATAAAGAGAATTTCCTGAACATTGGTGGCCCTTGCGGATTATGGAGGGTACAATTATGTACAGATCGGTACGTATAGGAGGCGAATCATGCGCCCAAACAAAAGGGATGAGCTGGTCCGCAAGGCCCTGAAGGTCTTTTATCGTGACGGTTTTCATGCGACCGGCATGGACAAGCTGGTGGCTGAGACGGGTGTGTCGAAGACTTCGATGTACAAACATTTCCGCACCAAGGAAGATCTGATTCTGGCGGCTTTGCGTCTGCGGGACGAGAATTTCCGCAACTGGTTCATGCGTCGTGTCGAGGAATTGGCCCACACCCCTGCGGACCAGTTGATTTCAAGCTTTGATGCACTGGGCGAGTGGTTCGCCGAAGACGGGTTTCGCGGCTGCATGTTCATCAAGGCTGGCGCCGAGTTCCAGGAGAAAGAGCACCCGATCCACGTGCAGGCGGCGGAGCACAAGCGGTTGTTGTTGGAATATTTCACGGATCTGGCCCGCAAAGCCGGTGCCTTCGACCCTGAAAGCCTGGGATGTCAGATTCTTCTGCTGAAAGAAGGGGCAATCGTGACGGCGGTTCTGTTGAAAAGCTGTGATCCCGCGCAAGATGCCAAAGCTGCAGCGCGGGTCTTGCTGGAAAACGCGTTGGCCGCACCGATCCCGTGACCCGGCGAAATCTTCCAAAAGACGTTGCGTAGCGTTTCATCCAACGCATTGGATTACTTGGCGGTCCAAATTACGCTGGCAGCAAGTTGATCTTGGAGGATGCGCAATGTCTCTTATTACCCCTACATCCAGCTGGGTGTCAGAAGAGCACCAGATGTTTGCCGAAATGGCGGACCGTTTCATGCAGGACGAACTGGTGCCCAATATCGAGCGCTGGACCGAAAACGGGGTTGTTGATCGTGCGTTCTGGCGCAAGGCCGGTGACATGGGACTGATGGCTGGCGCGATCACCGAAGAACACGGTGGTGTCGGTGGTGGCATGGGATTTGATGCTCTGACCATGTACGCCCAGACCTCGCACGGAGATTCCGGTTGGGGCTATGCGATCCAGTCGATTGTCGTCCACTATATCACCGCTTATGGCAGCGAAGATCAAAAGTTGAAATGGCTGCCGAAACTCGCCTCGGGCGAGATGATCGGCGCGCTGGCCATGACAGAGCCCGGAACCGGTTCCGATGTGCAGTCGATCCGCACAACTGCGGAAAAGAACGGTAACTCATACTGTCTGAACGGGTCCAAGATCTTTATCACCAATGGGCAATCTGCGGACTTGATCCTTGTGGCCGCAAAGACCGACAAGACCCAAGGGTCGAAAGGGGTATCGTTGGTCGCGGTCGAAACGCAGGGCGCAGATGGGTTCCGCAAGGGGCGGAACCTCAAGAAACTGGGCATGAAGTCCAATGACACGGCCGAGCTGTTCTTTGAGGACGTCAAGGTCCCGATGACAAACCTGATTGGTGCGGAAGAGGGGCAGGGTTTTTACCAGATGATGCGGCAACTTCCCTGGGAACGCCTGACGATTGCAATCGGTGCCCTGGGTGCGATTGATTTCGCGATTGCCGAAACAGTGAAATACACGCAGGAGCGCAAAGCCTTCGGTCAGCGCGTGATGGATTTCCAGAATACCCGCTTCAAGCTTGCCGAGTGTAAAACCAAGGCCGAAGTGCTGCGCAGTTTTGTCAACGACTGTATTGCCCGGCTTGAGGCTGGAACTTTGGATGCATCGACCGCGTCGATGGCCAAATACTGGGGGTCTGAGGTGCAGAATGAGATCATGCACGAATGTCTGCAGCTGTTTGGTGGCTATGGGTTCATGATGGAATATCCGATTGCTCGGCTTTACGCGGATGCGCGGGTTCAGATGATCTATGGCGGGACAAATGAGATCATGAAGGAACTCATCGCTCGGTCGTTGGACACATAATCCTGTTCGGAACGCTCCCGCCCCGCAGTTTTCTAGGGTGGTCGGAATGGCCCGGTCACGAGATTTGGTCGACTTGGCCTTGCAGCCAAGAACAGAACGACTTCAGCGGCTCGGATGCCACCCGGGATTGCGGCCAGACCAGAAAGAAATCGCCCAGACTGACGCCCGGGCCTTTCCAGGCGGGAACGAGTCGCCCGGTTTTCAGGTCGTCTTCGACCAGATAGCTGGGCAGCAGCGCCACCCCAAGCCCATGAATTGTGGCTTGTCCCATGGTCGAGAATTGGTCGAACAACATGCCGCCAAGCCCTGATGCCACAAGCCCTTGTGCGGCAAACCATTGCTCCCAGGCATCAGGGCGCGTTTCCAGGTGCAGCAGCGGGGCATTCATTAGCCAGTCAATCTGTTCCGGGTTTTTGGGCAGAATTTCCGGAGCGCAAACCGGTACAACATTTTCACGCATGATCGGCAGGTAGTTGACGCCGTGCCAATCTCGACGCCCGAAATGAATCGCGGCGTCGAAATGTTCCGTTTCGAAATCGAAGGGGCGAAGCCGGGTGTTCAGATTGACGGTCACCTCGGGATGTCGGCGAGCAAAGTCCTGAAGACGCGGCGCCAGCCAATGCATCCCAAACGCCGGCAGGATCGACAGGTTCAGCGATCCTCCGGTCGGATTGGCTCTGAGTTTTAGGGAGGCCTGCGCCAGTTGGTGCAAGCTTTTGCGCGCGACCTGAACGTATTCTTTTGCCGCCGGGGTAAGCTGCAGCCGCATCTGGGTTCGCTGGATCAGTTCGATGCCCAGCTGTTCCTCCATCGACTTGAGCTGTCGGCTGATGGCGCTTTGGGTCAGCGAAAGCTCTTCCGCTGCCGCTGAAGCACTGCCAAGGCGGTCAACGGCCTCGAGTGCCAGCAGAGAGGGGATAGACGGCAGAAAACGACGGGGGGCGATCATATGATAATTCCTCATACCTTTCGGATGGAATATCACTGGCTTTTAGGGCCCGCCAGCCCGATACCAAATGAATATTTTGGTCAAGAGAGACGTTGGCAGTGTCCAGGGAAATCGCAGCAGATAGTTTTAGGCGTGCAGACAGGCTGCGCGGGATTGAGTTGTCAGAGATTGTTCAGATCTCTGAGCAGGCTGCGCGCCTTAAGGCGCAGGGTGTCGATGTGGTCGCGCTCAGTACCGGCGAGCCTGATTTTCCGACCCCTGAACATGTGGTCGAAGCGGCTCATCAAGCGGCGCTGGCCGGGCAAACACGGTACCCGGCGACGGCAGGGGCGCCGGACCTCCGGGCGGCCATAGCCGAGGACGCCGGTGTGCAGTCGCAAAACGTGATCGTCTCAACCGGGGCCAAACAGGTTTTGTCGGGCGCGCTGATGGCAACGCTGGACCCCGGGGATGAGGTGATCACCGCCGCGCCGTTCTGGACCAGCTATGCGGATATGGTCAGACTGTCCGGCGGAGTTCCGGTCGTTCTGGACTGTCCTGTGTCTCAGGGGTTCAAACTGACCCCCGCACAGCTTGAGGCCGCGATTACGCTGCGCACCCGTTGGCTTTTGCTGAACACTCCCTCAAATCCGACCGGCGCCGTCTATACAGAATCGGAACTGCAGGCGTTGGGCCGCGTCTTGGACAGGCATCCCCATGTCTGGGTGATCTCGGATGAGATTTATCAGCATCTGTCCTATGTCCCGTTCACGCCCTTTGTTCAGGCCCTGCCGCATCTGGCGGATCGGGTGCTGACCGTGAACGGGGTTTCCAAGGCATATTCGATGACCGGGTGGCGGATCGGTTGGGGCATCGGGCCGTCCCCCCTGATCAAGGCGATGATCGCTGTTCAGGGACAGATTACATCTGGCGCATGTTCCATCGCGCAGGCCGCAGCGCTGGCTGCAATCACCGGGCCGCAAACGCTTTTGGGCGAACGCCTGCAGGCAATGCGGGCGCGCCGTGATCTTGTGGTTGAGGGGTTGAATGCCGCCGGTCTGGAATGCGCCGTTCCGGATGGCGCGTTCTATGTCTTTCCCAAAACACCGGCTGAAATGCCAGTCGATCACGAATTCTGCCGGTATCTGCTGGACGAAGTCGGGGTGGCACTGGTGCCGGGGCGTGCCTTTGGTTTGCCGGGCCATCTGCGGCTTTCTTTTGCTTACGCCACCGAAAGCCTGCAAGAAGGGTTGCGGCGCATTTCTGTTGCGACCGCCAGATTGAAGTAGAGGGGCCGCCATGGATCGCGCTCAGATCGTTCATGAGAATTTCCTGACACGTGTGGCGCAAGGCCACCTGCCTGACGGCGCAGCCCCGCGCCCCGGACTTAGCAATACCGAGGCGGTGTCGCTGTACCGGTCGCAGGTTCTCAGCCGGGCGTTGGACCGGACCAGCCGCGCGATGCAGAAGGCGGGGCAGGGGTTCTACACGATCGGCTCGTCCGGCCACGAAGGCATGGCGGCTGTCGCCCACGCGCTGCGGCCCACGGATATCGCGTTTCTGCACTACCGGGATGCCGCCTTTCAGATCGCACGTTCCGAACAAGTGCCGGGCCAGCAAATCGCCTGGGATATGTTGCTGAGTTTCGCCTGCTCGAAAGAGGACCCGATCTCGGGTGGCCGGCACAAGGTGCTGGGTTCAAAGGCGCTGATGATCCCGCCGCAGACCTCGACCATCGCCAGCCATCTGCCCAAGGCCGTGGGTGCGGCCTATTCGATTGGCGCGGCGCGGCGGCACCCGCCCGAGCATCGTGAGCTGCCTGCGGACGGGATCGCCATGTGTTCCTTCGGGGACGCATCGGCCAACCACTCGACTGCGCAGGGGGCGATCAATACGGCGGGGTGGACCAGCGTACAGTCGACCCCTTTGCCCCTGTTGTTCGTCTGTGAGGATAACGGGATCGGTATCTCGGTCAGAACGCCAAAGGGATGGGTTCAAGCGTCGATGCAGCACCGGCCGGGGATCAAATATTTTCAGGCCAACGGTTTGGATATTTTCGAAACCTATGCGGTTGCGAAAGAGGCAGCGGAATACGTGCGCACTCGGCGCAAACCGGCTTTCCTGCATCTAAGAACCGTTCGGCTTTATGGCCATGCGGGGGCGGACGTCCCGACGACCTATATGGCGAAATCCGAAGTCGAAGCTGATGAGGCAAATGATCCGCTGCTGCATTCGGTGCGGCTGTTGGAACAGGCCGGGGCGCTATCGTCGGATCAGGCGCTGAAGATATATCAGGATACCTGCGCCCGCACCGACAGGATCGCGGCAGAGGCCGTGACCCGCCCGCATCTGACCACCGCGTCCGAAGTCATGGCCAGCTTGATCCCGCCAAAGCGCGACTGCAAACCCACCAATGGTCCGGGGGCCGAGGCCCGTGCAGCCGCTTTTGGCGGCGACATGCGCGCGATGGACGATCCCCAGCCGATGAGTCGTCTGATCAACTGGGCACTGACCGATCTGATGCTGGAACACGCCGAGATCGTGTGTATGGGCGAAGATGTGGGACGCAAGGGTGGCGTCTATGGCGTGACCCAAAAGCTGCAACAGCGGTTCGGCCCGGATCGGGTAATCGACACGCTGTTGGACGAACAGTCCATTCTGGGGCTGGCCATCGGTATGGGGCATAACGGCTTTGTCCCGATCCCTGAAATTCAGTTTCTTGCCTATTTGCACAATGCCGAGGACCAGATCAGGGGCGAGGCCGCGACCTTGCCGTTTTTCTCGAACGGGCAATTCACCAACCCGATGGTCCTGCGGATCGCCGGGCTGGGATATCAGAAGGGTTTCGGGGGGCATTTCCACAACGACAACTCGCTGGCAGTACTGCGCGATATTCCCGGTGTGATCATTGCCTGCCCTTCGACCGGTGCGGACGCGGTGCAGATGCTGCGCGAATGCGTAAGGCTGGCGCGCGAAGAACAACGCGTTGTAGTATTCCTGGAACCCATCGCGCTTTATCCGATGCGCGACCTCCATCAGGCACAAGATGCCGGATGGATGACGACCTATCCTTCGCCGGATCGCAGCATCCGCCTGGGCGAGGTCGGGGTACAGGGGGACGGCACCGATCTGGCGATTGTGACCTATGGCAACGGCCACTACCTGTCGCAGCAAGCCTTGCCCGAACTTGAGGCCGCAGGAATCCGAACCCGGATTATCGACATGCGATGGTTGGCTCCATTACCTGCAGAAGCGTTGCGCGAGGCCACCAAAACCTGTGCGCATATTCTGGTCGTTGACGAATGCCGCCGGACCGGAAGCCAGTCAGAGGCGCTGACAACTTTCTTCGTCGAAGAAAGCCCCGACACACCAATCGCCCGCGTAGTGGCAGAAGACAGCTTTATCGCGACCGGGCCTGCATATGCTGCGCCATTGCCGTCAATGGATAATATTGTCGCCGCTGCGCTCAATCTGACTGGAAACCGCTCATGACCCGCACTGCCGTCGTGATCTGCCCGGGTCGGGGCACCTATAACAAGGCCGAGCTGGGGTATTTGCACCGACATCACGCAAGCCGGATGCAGATGTTTGGCAATTTTGACGCCATCCGTGCCAATGCGGGGCAAGCGGCAGTCACGGCGCTGGACGGTGCTGATCGGTTCACGGTCAGTAAGTACTCGCGCGGTGATGTGGCCTCACCCCTGATTTATGCGGCCTCTTTGGCCGATGCTCAGGCGCTTGCTGATGACATTGAGGTGGTCGCCGTCACCGGCAACTCGATGGGCTGGTACATCGCCTTGGCCGCCGGAGGCGCGGTGTCGCCCGAGGATGGCTTTCGTGTGGTGAATACAATGGGGACGCTGATGCAGGACCACCTAATTGGTGGGCAGCTCGTATACCCATTCACAGACAATAGCTGGGCGGATGACCCACAGCGTAAGGCTGAATTGCTGGCCGATGTGGCGCAGATCAACGCGCAGGACGGTCAGGTGCTGGCATTGTCGATTGATTTGGGCGGAATGCTGGTTCTAGCGGGTAACGAAGAGGGCTTGCGCGCGTTCGAGGCATCGTGGCCGAGTGTGCAAGACAGGTTCCCCATGAGGTTGGCAAATCACGCCGCATTTCACACCCACCTTCAAGCTCCGGTGGCTGCGGAAGGGCGCACGCAACTTGGTGCGGAGCTGTTCAAACAGCCTGACCGGCCTCTGATCGACGGGCGTGGCAAAATCTGGTGGCCGGGTGCGACGGACACGCAGGCACTGTGGGATTACACCCTGGGGCATCAGGTGACCGCGGCCTATGACTTCACCCACGCAATCCAGACCGCCGCGCGCGAATTCGCGCCTGACCTGTTCATCGTGACAGGCCCCGGAGCGACTTTGGGCGGTGCCGTTGCGCAATCGCTGGTTCTGGCCGGGTGGCAGGGGATGTGCGATCGGGCAGCGTTTCAGTCGCAGCAAGAGGCGCGGCCTTTCCTGATCGCGATGGGGCGTGAGGATCAAAGGGCTCTTGCGACGACCTGATCCCGCGTCCTAATGGTTTTTGACACCGCAAGGAGTCCGCATTGAGCGACTACGATCAATCCCTTTGGCTACACACCTGCCGCGAGCATGTGGAGAGCGCCCCGCTGACCAGCGATTTGTCTGTGGACCTTGCGGTGATCGGCGGCGGTTATACTGGCTGTTCCGCGGCTTTGACGGCCGCACGGGCCGGTGCCTCGGTCTGTGTGCTTGAAGCGCAAGAGATCGGGCATGGGGGGTCTGGGCGCAATGTGGGGCTGGTTAATGCTGGGCTCTGGGTACGCCCTGCGGAAATCTGCGCTCATCTGGGGGATGCGGCCGGAACACGTCTGATCGAAATCCTTGCGGCGGCCCCAAGTGAAGTATTCAGCGTGATCCAGACACATGGGATCGAGTGCGAGCCGATGCGCGCGGGCACGTTGCATTGTGCGCATTCTGGCTCTGGTCTTGCTGATTTGAAAATACGCCATGCACAGTTGCGTCAGGCAGGCGCTCCGGTCGAGTTGCTGTCGTCGGACAAGACGTACCAGCGCACGGGCAGCGCCACCTTTCGTGGAGCTCTGTTCGACCCGCGCGCCGGAACGATCCAGCCGATGGCATATGTGCGTGGTCTGGCCCGCGCGGCTGCCGCAATCGGGGCACGCGTTCACACGCATAGCCCAGTGATGACGATGCGCCATGTCGATGGCCAGTGGCTGTTGGAAACCACGCAGGCCACGGTGCGCGCCAAATCAGTGATCCAGGCCACCAACGCGTATCATAAAAACCTGCCCGACACGTCGCCGGCCTATGTTCCTGTCTCGTATTTTCAATTCGCCACCGCGCCTTTGTCCGACAATCTGCGCGCCAGTATTTTGCCCGGAGCCGAAGGATGTTGGGATACCGGCCTGATCATGACCTCTTTCCGAATGGATCACGAAGGGCGCTTTATCCTCGGCGCAATGGGCAATCTAGAACATGCGGGCAGCGCCGCGCATACCGGATGGATCAAGCGCAAACTGTCAGAGCTTTATCCTCAGCTTGCGGATCAACCCTTGCAGCAGGGATGGCATGGCCGCATTGCGATGACCTCGGATCACATTCCCAAGATCACTCGGATCGGACCGGATGCGGTTTCGATCCATGGCTATTCAGGCCGGGGTATCGGGCCGGGCACGGTGTTTGGCCGTATGGCGGCTGAGAGCCTTTTGGCAGGGGATCCAGCGTTGCTGCCAGTTCCCGCTGTGGCGGAACATACTGAACGCTGGACCCGCCTGCGTCACGCCTACTTTGAAACCGGTGCTGCACTGGCCCATTTGGTCAAGGCCCGCTGAGATCAGCGGCGATGGCCTCGACCCGCGCGCGCAACCAACGATGCGCCGGGTCATTGGCCGACCTTTGGTGCCAGACCATGTAAAGCGGAACCGGGGTGCATTCAAAGGGCAAATGCGCACAGTCCAACCCGGCCAGAGGACCTTGTCTCATCAAGGCGGTATCGGTCGAGATCAATGAGCTGCCCCGCACAAAGGCCGGAATCGCGTTGAAATGGGGCAGGGTAACAATCGGCGCTCTGATCTGGCTTTGATCAACACCCCGCATGACGGCACGGGCGTTGCGGCCATCGGCAAAGCGCACCTCGATATGGTCGCTCTCGCAGTAGGTCTGCCAACTGTTTGGCGGGGTGCAATGGCTGGCATCATAAAACATCATCAGCGGGCTTTCGAGCAGCCGTTTCTGGTAAATGTCCGGCCCATCCGGCGGCAGAGGGGTGACCATCAACTGACACCGGTCGCTGCGCAACAGGTCCGGATCGGGAACGCCCGATGGGATGAACTCTAACCGTAGCCGTGCACCCTCGGCGCGTGTGTCGCGCAACAGCCTTGGGAATATCACTTCGCGAGGCATGTCATTTGTGGCGATGCGAATGTCGATCTGTTCGGATAACGGGTCAAAGGGGCGACCGTCGGTCAAGGCACGCATCCCGTCCAGCACCGTTTGAATAGGGTCCTTCAGGGACAAGGCCCGTTCGGTCGGGGTCAGGCCCTGACCTGAACGTACAAACAACGGATCGCCCAGCACCTGCCGCAGTTTGGACAGCGTGTGGCTGATTGCCGATTGCGTGACCCCCAGCCGATCGGCTGCTTTCGAGACCGAGCTTTCCTCGAGTATTGTCAGAAAGACCCGCAGGACTTTGCCGTCCAAATCAGTGAAATCATTTTTATTCATATTATTTATGATTAAGTATGAATGGTATTGCTGTCTACCGGGCATTAAGGGTCAGACGGGCAAGGGGAGGCACGCTATGGGAATCCGTTTCTTTTCAGACCGGAACAGGCCAGTTCATATGGGCGGCTACCCGCTAGAGCGGTTGGCGCGGCAGGACACAATGCCGGACCTGTCTCAGGTGACGCCTATGGGCGATCTTAGCTTTCGCCGACCCGATCAGCCCCACAGCATCGTCAATGCGATGGGTGAGTTTCAGGCGATGATGGATGCGATCCGCAACGGGCTGGTGAACACGGCAATGGCCGATATCCCGTCAGAGCCGCGCGAACGTGCCAACCATTTGAAGGCCTTTGGTTATTTCAACGATGCGTCGATGATCGGATGCGGTCCGCTGCCGTCCGACGCGCTGTTATCCGCGCCACGCCGTAATCCCGATATCGACCGGCTGTCAGATGCCTTAAGAACTCGGCAGACCAAGACACTGGCCTCGGGTATTGACGTCATCATGGCGGATTTGAAAGACAGTATCGAGGCTGCACCCAAACCGATTGACAGCCACCGCCATGCAATCGTGTTCCTATATGAACACAACCGTGACCCGGACCCGTCCGAGCCCGGAGCCGATTGGATCGTGGATGCGCAGGATCATCGCGCTTGTTTGTTGGCGACCGAAAATGCGGTGGTTATTGCCAACTACATCCGCCTGCTTGGCTTTGATGCGCGGGCGCATACGGCGATGTCGTCGGACGTTGATCTGGGCAAACTGGCGGTCGCTGCGGGTCTTGCCACGGTTGAAGGCGGAAAGCTTGTCGCCCCTTGGCTTGGGACTCGGTTCGGGCTGGCCGTAGTGACGACCGAGATGGAGATCGCCCATGACCGCCCGCTGTGCCCGATGGCCCAGCAACCGCGGTTTCGCACACAAGGGCCGGCATGGTGGTTGGGGGCGGGTTTTGCCAAGAATGCGTTGAACCGAGACTCCTATGCCAAACGGCGCTATGTCGACGGCGCGCATCCCTTCGAAAAGCTTAAGCGTGTCGAAACGCCGACAACTTATATTGACGAGGAAAACGTTGCACGCGTCCCCAAACGGGCTGACATGTTTGCCCGGGCGCAATTCGGCGACATGGGTAAGACTCTGCAGGACGCCGCCAAGGGTGGGCATTATGTGCGCAAGGCGGCCCCCAGTTTCGCGCAACGGCGCGCGCTGGGCGCGTTTGTTCTGCTGCAGGATGGCGACAGTGCCCAGACCACGCCACCGACAGATGCCGCCCGGAACGCCGCCAATATCAAGGCCGCGACCTATTTTCTGGGTGCGGATGCCGTCGGTCTCAGCCGGTGCCCCGATTGGGCGTGGTATTCACATGATGCTGCCGGAGAAGAGATCACGCCGCCGCATGATCAAGCCATCAGCATGATCATTGATCAGGGTTACGAGACCATGGAAGGGTCCAGTGGTGACGACTGGATTGCAGTGGCCCAATCCATGCGCGCCTATCTGCGGTTCTCGCTTTTGGGTGGGGTCGTTGCACAGCAGATCCGCAACCTTGGGTACAAGGCAAAGGCCCATACGGTGATGGATGGCGAGGTGCTGCAGCCTCCGCTTTTGCTGTTGTCGGGACTGGGAGAGGTCAGCCGGATTGGCGAGGTCATCCTGAACCCCTATTTGGGCCCGCGTCTGAAATCCGGTGCGGTCACAACAGATATGCCTCTGGCTCATGACAAGCCGATAGATTTCGGACTGCAGAGTTTTTGTGAAAGCTGCAACAAATGCGCGCGAGAATGCCCCTCGGGGGCGATCACCGCCGGGCCAAAACTGATGTTCAACGGCTATGAAATCTGGAAGTCCGACAGCCAGAAATGCGCGACTTACCGGGTGACAACATCGGGTGGTGCGATGTGCGGGCGGTGCATGAAAACCTGCCCATGGAATCTGGAAGGCATCTTCAAGGAACGTCCCTTCCGTTGGGCCGCGATGAACTTCCCCCAAGCCGCGCCAGCGCTGGCGAAACTGGACGATGCGGTGGGCAATGGTGGCTTGAACGACACCAAGAAATGGTGGTGGGATATCGAATTGCAGCCCGACGGCGCGTATCGCCCGACCCAGCATCCGCTGAACCGGCGCAACCTGCAGACGGACCTTGCCCTGAAATATGAGGATCAGACGCTGGCGGTCTATCCCGCCTATCTGGCCCCGCATCCCTGGCCCTATCCTTTTGCCATGGACCGCGAAGCCGGGATTGCAGCTTATGAAGCGATGGTCACGGCAGAGGAGTACAAGGCACGCAAGGCCGCCGGGGACATGTCTGTTGTTCACAACTATTCGATCGCAGGTGATGCCCCTGTCATGCGGGTCGAGCTGAGCATGGTCGACCGGATGACGGATGATGTGACCAAATATGAGTTCGCGACGCTGGATGGCGCGCCGCTGCCTCAGTGGACCGCAGGCGCCCATCTGGACGTGCTGGTCGCGCCAGAGTTCCTGCGGCAATATTCAATGTCCGGCAATCCGGCGAACCCAGCGACCTATCAGATCGGTGTCTTGCGCGAGGATGAGGGGCGGGGCGGCTCGGCCCTGTTGCACCGGATTTTTACCGAAGGGCGCAAGGTTTTCATCTCGAAACCCATCAACCATTTCGAACTGGATGAGACCGCCACCAGGACATTCCTGATGGGCGGCGGGATCGGCATCACGCCGATGATCGCCTTTGCCCACCGCCTGCACAGTCTGGGCAAACCCTTTGACCTGCATTACTCGGCCAGTACCCGCGCCGGGGCGGGGTATCTGGACGATCTGGCCGCAATGCCCTGGGCCGATCACGTGCACTATCATTTCTCGGACGAAGGTACGCGCGCTGATTTACAGTCAATCCTGTCGGGATATCAGGCAGGTTGGCACGTCTATACCTGCGGCCCGGATCGGTACATGGAAGGCGTGATGCAGGCAGCGGAACGTCAGGGGTTCCCAGACGAGGCGCGGCATCTGGAGTATTTCTCCGTTCCCGAGCAGCCCGAATATGAGAACCATTCTTTCACGCTGAAACTGGCCAAATCGGGGCGAGAGCTGCAGGTTCCCGCCGACAAACACGCGGCGCAGGTGCTGAACGAAGCCGGAATTCAGGTCGACGTGAAATGTTCGGACGGAATTTGCGGCGTCTGTAAATGCGGTGTGATTTCGGGTGAAATCGAGCACAGGGATTTCGTGCTGTCGAACAAGCAGCGCGAAGGCGCAATCATCCTGTGCCAAAGCCGTGCTGCGGACCCGGACGGGGTGGTCGAGATCGACCTCTGATCCGAGGTCTGGAAACGACATTTCGGGATCGAAAAATAGGTCGTTCTTGCCATGGACGCCAGTGTGTTGCTGCACTAACGTCCCTGCGAACCCCAGTGGATCCTGACCAACAGGCGCGAGGTAAAATCATGGATTATCACAGCCCTGCCAGCTTTGCCGAGGCGTCGGCTCTGGCAGAAAATGCAAAAGGCGTTACACGGTTTCTTGCCGGTGGCACCGATGTTCTGGTGCAGTTGCGCTCGGAATTGGTGACGCCTGATACATTGATAGACATCAAGAAAATCAATGGCGTAAGCGATATCACCTGCAATGCTGACGGCAGCTGGACGCTGGGCGTGGCGGCGACGGGTGCGGAAATGAGCGAACATCCCGGGTTGGGCCGCGACTGGCCCGGCGTGGTCGAAGCGATGGATTTGATCGGATCGACTCAGGTGCAGGGGCGGGCGACGCTGACTGGCAACCTGTGCAATGGCTCGCCTGCGGCGGATTCGGTGCCAGCCATGGTGGCAGCGGGCGTGACCGTGACAGTAACCGGACCAGGTGGCATCCGTGAGGTTGCCGTCGAAGATATTCCGACCGGCCCCGGCAGAACGTCCTTGGCCAAGGGTGAACTGATCTCGGCGGTCAATATTCCTGCACGCGGCGAAAACGGAGGTGATGCCTATCTGCGGTTCATCCCAAGGACCGAGATGGATATTGCGGTGGTTGGCGTAGGTGTGAATCTCCGTCTGGACGGGGATACCATCACCGAGGCCCGCGTGTCTCTGGGTGCCGTGGCTCCGACTGTTCTACTTGTCGAAGACTGCGCCAAGGCGATCATGGGCAGCACCCTTGACGATGCTGCATTGGACGCGCTTGCCGCTGCCGCATCTACTGCCTGTAACCCGATCGACGACAAGCGCGGCACGATCGCATTCCGTACCGAAGTGGCCGGGGTTCTGGCCAAACGCGCCGCGAAAATCGCCTATGCCCGCGCCAAGGGAGAGCAAGCATGAGCAAGTTCCACGTATCCACCACCGTCAATGGTGACACGGTCGAATACCTGTGTGACCCACGCGAGACCCTGCTGGACTGTCTGCGCGACAAGCTGAACCTGACCGGTGCGAAAGAAGGCTGCGGCACCGGCGATTGCGGTGCCTGCTCGGTAACTGTCGATGGCCGTTTGGTTTGTTCCTGCCTGATGCTTGGGATCGAAGCAGAGGGTAAACAGATCGAGACGGTCGAAGGTATTGCAGACGGGGACGTTCTGCATCCGCTGCAGAAGAAGATGATTGAATATGCCGCTCTTCAATGCGGTATCTGTACCCCCGGTATTCTGGTCGCGGCCAAATCGTTGCTGGAAAAGAACCTGAACCCGACCGAGGAAGAGACACGGTATTGGTTGGCCGGTAACCTGTGTCGCTGCACCGGGTATGACAAGATCATTCGCGCCGTGATGGATACAGCGGCTGAACTGCGGGAGGCTTCGTAATGGCACTCGACGATCGCAAATCTGAATTCACTTTCGTTGGTACCCGACCGAACCGCCCTGACGGGCTGGACAAGGTCACGGGGCGCGCGAAATTTGGCGCTGACGCCACCGCGCCGGGCATGTTGCACGGGGCTATTCTGCGCTCACCCCATGCCCATGCGCGGATCGTAAAGATCGATACCTCCAAGGCCCAAGCGCATAAAGACGTCAAAGCCGTTGTGACCCGTGACGATTTCGCTGAGGTGCCGTTTAAGCCCGGTCTTGAAGGTGAGTTCTGGAACGTGCTGGAAAACGTTATGGCAGGCGAGAAGGCCCTGTATGACGGCCACGCGGTGGCAGCTATTGCGGCAACTTCGGCGCTGTCGGCGCGTGACGCACTCAAACTGATTGAGGTCGAATATGAGGTGCTGCCCCATGTGACCGATGTCGACAAAGCGATGGCTCCGGACGCTCCGGTTATACGCGAGGGGGCGGCGGATTATTCCGTGCCCGAAGGGATGCACCCGAACGTCGTGCGCTATCACGAAAGCGGGCATGGCAATGTCGAAGCCGGTTTTGCCGAGGCGGATCTGGTCGTTGAAGACAGCTTCGTCACCGAGGCAACCCATCAGGGCTATATCGAACCTCATGCCTGTTTGGCGACGCTGGGAAATGACGGCAAGGGTGAGCTGTGGTGCACCACCCAAGGGCACTGGATCGCGCAGAAAACCTGTGCGGCTTTGCTGGGGATCGAAACATCGCAACTGCGGGTGACGGCGTCCGAGATTGGCGGCGGCTTTGGTGGCAAGACAACCGTATTCATCGAGCCGGTCGCGCTGGCGCTGAGCCGCAAGGCCAACCGCCCGGTCAAGCTGGTGATGACCCGATCCGAGGTATTCCGGGCCACCGGTCCGACGGCCTCCGCGTCGATGGATATCAAGATCGGGATGAAGAAAGACGGCACGATCACCGCAGCGCAAGGCGTGTTCCGCCTGCAGGGTGGGGCCTTCCCCGGCGCGCCGGGTGATATGACGGCCATGTGTGCCTTTGCTCCTTATAACCTGACTAACGTCAAGCAGGTGGGCTATGACGTCATGGCCAACCGCCCGAAACAAGCGGCCTACCGGGCGCCCGGTGCACCGATGGGAGCCTTTGCTGTTGAGTCGGTGATTGACGAGCTGTGCAAGAAACTGGGTCTGGACCCCGTGGACGTGCGTCTGAAAAACGCCGCCTACGAAGGTACGAAGGCCAGCTATGGCCCGCGCTACGAACGCATCGGTCTGGTCGAAACGCTTGAGGCCGCCAAGGCGCATCCGCACTATTCTGCGCCACTGAAACCAGGGCAGGGGCGTGGGATATCCTGTGGATTCTGGTTCAACCACGGCGGCGAGACATCGGTGTCGCTTGCCCTGTCCGAGGACGGCTCGGCCCAGCTGATGGTCGGCACGCCCGATATCGGCGGCTCGCGCGCGTCGATGGCGCTGATGGCAGCCGAGGTTCTGGGCATTCCCTACGAGAATATCCGCGTCACCATCGCGGACACGGCGACGCTGGGATACAATGACGTTAGCCACGGATCGCGCGTGACCTATGCCTCGGGTCTGGCCACGATCAAGGCGGCCCGGCACGCGGTCGAAAAGCTCAGCGAACGGGCGGCGGCCAAGTGGGGCATCCCGGTGGATGCGGTGAAATGGGAAAACGGCTGCGCGGTGCCCTCGGGCCCCAATGCAGGTGATTTCGACCCGATGCCGCTGGCTGATATCACCGCTGATATGGGCGCGACCGGCGGTCCGATCTCGGGCCATTTCGAAGCGACGCCCGAGGGCGCAGGCGTGTCCTTCGGCACCCATATCGTCGATGCCGAGGTCGACCCGGAAACCGGCAAGACCAGCATCACTCGCTATACGGTCATCCAGGACGCCGGTAAGGCCATCCACCCGACCTATGTCGAAGGCCAATATCAGGGCGGCGCGGCGCAAGGTATCGGCTGGGCGTTGAACGAGGAATATGTCTATGGCGAGGATGGTCGTCTGCAGAACTCGATCTTCCTCGACTATCGCATCCCGGTCGCCAGCGACCTGCCGATGATCGACACGGTGATCGTCGAAGTGCCCAATCCCGGCCACCCGTTTGGTGTGCGCGGCGTGGGCGAGACCGGCATCGTGCCGCCGCTGGCAGCCATCGCCAACGCAGTTTCGAACGCGGCGGGTGTGCGGATGAAACAACTTCCAATGTCACCGCCGCGCATTCTGGCGGCGCTCAAGGACAATGGTTGAGGTTCACCTGTGGTCCGGCCTCCGGTCTTTGACCGGGGGTCAGCAGGTGGTCGAGGTCGAGGCTAAAACCACCGGCGAGTTGTTGCAGGCGCTCGCGCGGGTACATCCGCAGCTTCAGGCGCCGATAGATGCCGGTGTATCCATCTCAATCAATGGGCGCGTGATCGCCAGCGGGTTGACCGAACCGATCCCCGAAGGCAGCGAAGTGTATCTGATGCAAAGGCTGCGCGGCGGTTAGCCCTTGGGTAACCAGGGTTCGCGCCCGACCATCCTGTCTGCTTCGGCAGTGATGTCGTTCATATGCGCCTCAAGGCTTAACCGCAGGGTCTCGAGTTCTTCTTCACTGGTCTTGCGGGGAACGTTTTCGGTCCATTCCCGGCACAGAAACACGCCTTTGTTGCGCCAGGGGCGCGGCATCAGCAGGCGATCCCAGGTTCCGGCCTCGCTGCCGTGGCGGGCGGAATAGGTGATACCGAAGACCCGCTTGCCCGAGGTGCGTGCCCAAACCAGAGGCACTGTCGACAGCACCCGTTCCGGACCGCGCGGGCCGTCAGCGGCGATACCGATGGAAATGCCCCGCTTGATCTTGCCGATCACTTCGCGTGACACTGCGATGTTGTTGGCGTTTTTGCTGGTCATGGCGATGGTGTCCATGCCGAACAGTTTCTGCACCCGACCAACCATGCTGCCAGCGCGTGCCGAAGATGTGATCGAGCAGATACGCCCCTTATCCAACGGAAAGAAATAGGGCGATTGTGCCAGTCGCTGATGCCAAAGGACAACGATGACCGGCTCGCCCTGATCGGCCAGTTGGTCCAGCTCTTCATAGCCGATGCGTTGCCATTGGGTGTTGCGGTTGACCATCCGAATATAGCTCGCGATGCGGCGGGCGGTCCAATTCAGGACGGCCTCGCTATCGGCGATTTTCTTGCGGATACTCACGAATGGTGACCCTCATATTGATCAAACCGTGTCTTATAGAACTCAACGCCATACGCAACTTGTTTGTCGTGCGCATAACTGAGGAGGAATCTGAAAAAGCCTCTTGAGTCCGCCGCGCGGCTGGCATATTTGAGGCGGACCTTAGGGGTATAGCTCAGTTGGTAGAGCGACGGTCTCCAAAACCGTAGGTCGCGGGTTCGAACCCTGCTGCCCCTGCCATTCTCTCCATTGCCAGAAGTTTGTGCCAGCTTGGGCGGAATGGGACACGAGTGACCCTTTGCGCAGCCTAGCTGTTACAACTTGGACCAGCAGAGCATTCGACCGATGCGATAAACCGCGTTCTGGTTGCTCAACAAATCACGGTCTAACCCAAAATCGGTGATATGCCACCGGCAAAAGCGGCCAAGATTGGGGCCGTCAGGGCGAAGCCGGCGCGGATGATGTCACCTGTGCCTTCTGTCAGCTTATGCGACGATCTCCAGTCATCAATGTCGAATGCCTGGTCTGTGCCGCCCTGATTTCGGGCAGCCAAAGCGAGGTTAGAAATTCTTCCGTCCAGAAGGACTGCCACGGGAAGAAAGTAGCTGAGCATTAGCAAGCAAAAATATGTGCCGGTGAACAAGGCCGATGCGTTGAGCAATGCGCTATAGGCGGCCCTTTCTGATTCAGCGATCATGGGCAAGGGCCAGTACATCCAGCTTGCGGCAAAGAACATGCCGAAGGTCAGCACCAGACTGGACAGGTAGAGCTGCTGCCGCATCTGCCGCAGGTTTTGCGCCAGCTCAGCTGCGGTTGCTTCGATGTCCTGAGATTCATGCCGACCAAGACACAATATCATTCCGACAATCAGCGACCCGATCGCAAGGCCGGCCATTGCATTCACCAGGTCCAGAATACGGTTGAACAGCGAAAGAACAGGGGCCTGCCCGCATTTCCCAAACATCCAGCTATCTTCCGAACCGGAACATGCCGGTAAGGTGCCTTGCGACAATGCTGTTTCAAAAACGGCTTTGCCGATCTGGTGGTAAATCTGCGGGCTTTGGTCGGTCATATGCTTTTGAATGGTCGGCACGAGAGCCAGAAACACGATGGCGACTACAATCGCGATTGCCGCGATCCGGGTGTTTTTTTCGATCGGGCGTGACAGGGTCCGGAACAAGACTGCCACGGGCAACAAGGCCAGCGATAAAAAGAACCAGGACGCGGCAAGAAACCGAAACCGACCAACGGCTTCTTGCCAAGAGCTACCGCTCAACACAAAGTTCACTGGAACGTCCAGTTCATTGGCGATCATTTGGTTCTGGATCAGTTTATGGATTGCGAAAACACATACCGGCAGCAGGGCGATGGCAAAATAGCGCGGTTTTACTCGGCTTTTTGACACGTGATACCTTTCTTGCCGGGGCGTTGCACAGCACACAGTTTAGCACAAAACTCGTACATCGATGCCTGGAGTTTCAGGCGGGCTTTCTGATGGTGACAATCGAACGGCCGGTACGCTTGCCCATTTGCCCCAGCCAGACCGCCAGAAGTACGATACAGACACCGGCGATCTGCACAAAGGTCAAGTTTTGCCCAAGCATGACCCAACCAATCAATACGGCGGATAACGGGCTGAGAAAGCCAAGTGCCGAGACCGCAGAGGGTTCGATCCGGGCGAGGCCTCGGAACCACAGGATATAGGTCAGGGCAGCCCCGATGACGCTCAGATATCCAATTCCGAGAAGGCTGTTTGTTTCAAGCGCTGGTAAGGCGGGCTCAAATATCAGTGCAAGCGGCACCAGCAACAGCCCGCCGGCGGTTAGTTGCCAAGCGGTAAATGTCAGCAGCGGCACTGGCGGTTGCCATTTGCGCGTCAGGACAGTTCCTGCCCCCATCGAAAGGGCGCCACCCAGTCCAGCGATCAGGCCAACCGTATCAAGATTGATAGCTGTTCCGAGGACAAGGCACCCGACGCCGATCACCCCCAGCAGCGCTGCGCCGACCGATCTCAGCCCAACCGGGGTGTTCAGCAGAAATGCCGACAGGAAGACTACAATAAGAGGTTGTACCGCGCCGACAGTGGCTGCGACCCCACCGGGGAGCCTGTAAGCCGCGACGAAAAGCAGGGTCCAGAACACGGTGAAATTGAGCGCGCCCAGAATGAATATGCGGCCCCACCAATGACCCCTTGGAAGTTGACGGGACAAAACTAGCAGCAGCAGTCCGGCAGGCAGCGCACGCAGCGCGGCCATCGTGATCGGATATCCGACGGGCAAAAATTCGGTCGTAACATAATAGGTGCTACCCCAGATCAAAGGGGCAACAGCAGTTAGGGCGATGTCGGTTTGGTGTCTCATGGCGAATCCCTTTATCTTGACGTCAAGATATATTGCAAAATCTTGACGTCAAGATAAAGTTGGGCTAGCCAGAACTCATGGATCATGTGGAGCGAATTATCGCGCAGTGGAACAGTGCCCGGCCCGACCTGGATGTGGGGCCGATGGAAACCGTTGGTCGACTGACGCGGTTGGCGGTTCAGTTGCGAAGGGCGATGGAGAATACTTGGGCTCTTCATGACATGAACGCTGCCAGCTTTGATGTCCTTGCCACGTTGCGAAGGTCTGGCAAGCCAGAGGGTCTTTCACCTGGCGAGCTTTTGGAGCTTACAATGGTGACGTCCGGCACAATGACGAATCGCGTCGATCAACTGGTTAAGGTGGGGATGGTCGAAAGAGTGCAAAACCCTGAGGATGGCCGGGGCTTCCTGATCCGTCTTACCCAAAATGGGTTCAAAGCGATCGAGGCCGCCGTTTCGGATCATGTAGAGACTCAGCAGCGCCTGGTTCAGGGTTTGTCCCTGCAACAGCGCGATCAGCTCAATCACCTGCTCAGATCGTTGTCTGAAACGCTGGACTGATCCAGGCAGGTAAGCATTCTGGACCGGGGTGCCAATTCCGATGTGGCATAAGCCGTTTTAGTGCGCACGGCTCAAATTCTATAATTCTTGGGCTATGCGGTTTCCTCGGTCAGGGGATTGGCATATTGTTCAAACGAATTTCAGGTAGCCGGATGAGGATACATGTCGCGCTTCGATGGATATTTCCTGCGGCAACTGCTGATTCTGTTCGGCTTTTTCACTCTGATTCTGGTGGGGGTTTTCTGGATCACCCGCTCGGTCAGCCTGTTTGACCGTGTCATCAGCGGTGGTCAATCGGCCATGGTGTTTCTTGAATTTACCGCTCTTACTTTGCCGACGCTGATCCGTACGGTGATGCCCATGGCCGTGTTCGCAGCGGCCGTCTATGCCACCAACCGCCTGAGCCGTGAAAGCGAGCTTACGGTGATGCTGGCCACAGGTTCCAGCCCGTGGCGGCTGGCTCGCGCTGTGGTTCTGTTCGGTCTTGTTGCTGGTCTGATGATGGCCTCGATCAGTGTTTTCCTGCGCCCGGCCTCGGTCGATCTACTGGAAAAACGGCAGGCCGAAGTGGCGGGTGACGTCACAGCGCAGTTATTGAATGAAGGCGAATTCCTGCATCCTGCAAGTGACGTGACCGTCTATATTGGGGGGATTGATCAGGACGGGACTTTGCGCGAAGTTTTTGTTTCGGACCGGCGGGATAAAACCAGCCCGGTCAGCTATTCCAGCCAAACAGCTTATCTGGTCAATAACGGCTCGGGCATTCATCTGGTGATGGTTGACGGGGTTGCCCTGCGTCAGGACCGGCAGGGACGTACCCTGTCGTCTACACTGTTTCAGGACGCGTCCTATGACATCTCAGAATTGACGAGTACCGACAACACGGCCGAGCGAAGCCTCGAGGCCATTCCCACCGCAGAGCTGTTGCGCGACCGGGCTGCGATTGCGGCAGCAGAAGGGTTCACTGAGGGCGCGTTGATCGACGAGCTGCATCAGCGATTTTCATGGATCACCATTTGTATCGCGGTCGCAATGGCGGGCTATGCAACCCTTATGTTGGGCAGCTTTTCCAGATTTGGCCTGTGGCCACAGATTTTTGGAGCATTCATAATTCTGGTCCTTTTGGAAGGTATGCGCGGCTTTGTGTCGCCGTTGGTGATCGAAGACCCGAAATTGTGGCTATTGCTCTATTTGCCTGCTGTCATGGGCATATTGATCTCGTGCCTGTTTCTTTTGATTGCAGGTCGTCCGCTTCTGCGCGTGCGCGCAAGAAAACACTCGCAGGCATTGTCCCAAGCCTGAAGTTACGGCGCATTTCGGCGCAATGTTCTTCGGCCAAGCTAATTCGTTTTTTCGCTCAGGTTTTCTGCGTTAGGCTGCGGTTGGATGATCAGTCAAAAGGACCGGACCATGCTGGACAAAACCCACAAACCCACCTGGACCAGCTTTGAAGAGGCGACCAAGGCCGATTGGGACGCCGTCATGGAATACGAAGAGGCCTATAACGCCGCGTTGCCGGACAGGATACTGGATGCGATCCGTTCGCTGGACGAGGATTGGACGCCCTATCCCGTGAACCGCTATCAGCACAGCCTGCAGGCCGCGACGCGCGCCTATGAGGATGGGGCGGAAGAAGAGCTGGTCGTCGCAGCGCTGATCCACGACACCGGCGATATCCTGTCTCCCTATAACCATGGAGAGCTGTCAGCGGCGATGATGAAGCCCTATGTCAGCCAGAAAACCCATTGGATCCTCAAACATCACTGCGTGTTCCAGGGCTATTACTACAATCACCACCTGGGCGGAGACCGCAACGCCCGAGACAAGTACCGCGACAGTCCTTATTGGGGGGAATGCCGCTATTTCTGCCATGAATACGACCAAAAGGCGTTCGATCCGGATTACCCGACCAAACCGTTGGAGTTCTTCGAGCCGATGCTGCGCCGTGTCCTAAGCCGCGGCGAGGGGCATATGGAGTTGAACGAAACCGCCGAAGGTTAGCAGGCGGCCATCAGACGGTAGACGATCTGTGCGGCGGTAAAGTCCCAGGCGGCATTGCCGTCCGGGGCCAGCTCGACCACGTCGAACCCCACGCATTTGCGCCCCCGAAGGGCATGCTCGACCAGTTGCAGCGCCTGATAATAGCCCAAGCCGCCGGGCACGGGTGTTCCTGTGGCCGGCATTTGCGAAGGGTCCAGCCCGTCGACATCAAAGCTGACATAGACCAGTTCGGGGAAATCCTTGGGCAGATCGACCGCGTTGATGTTACCGGTGACCAGCTCCTCGGCATCAATGTGGAACACGCTGTTCTTCACCCGGCTCTGCGCCTCTTCGGTCGAAAAGGCCCGGACGCCGAATTGGGCCAGTCGGACGCCTTCTTCGGCCAGTAGATGCATGACCGAGGCATGGCTGTGCTTTTCACCCTGATACGTGTTGCGCAGGTCCGCATGCGCATCAATCTGGACGATCCCGATCGGTTGGTTCAACGCGCGGGCCACACCCATCACCGCACCGTAGCTCAGAGAATGCTCACCGCCCAGAGTAACCGGCACTTTACCAGCGCGAATGGCGGCTTCGGTGCGCAGGGCAAGGCGTTCCATCACTGCAGGCATAGGGCCGTCACAGTTCAAAGGTTCCTCAGTGAAAATACCCGCTGTGCAAGGCTCGGCAAGGCCAGTGATGCGCTCCAGCTCGTTGCTGGCCTCGATGATCGCCGCCGGGCCACCGGCTGTACCCGAGCCGTAGGATACCGTGCGCTCCAGCGGTACTGGGATTACACGAAACCGGGCGTTTTCGGTCCGTTCCGATGTGGTCAATTCACTGTCGAGGAAAACGCTCATGAGAGCCTCTCTTTAAAGTCGTCATAGCCGAACTGTTTGATGAGTTTCAGTTCGTCCGTCGCACTGTTCCACAGGGCAATGGTCGGCAAGGGGACGCCGTTGAACGTGTTGGTCTTGACCATCGAATAATGCGCCTGATCGAGGAAGGCAAAGCGTTGGCCGATCTCAAGCGGTTTGTCCCACGTGTAGTCGCCGATCACATCCCCGGCCAGACAGGAGGGGCCGCCCAGACGGTAGGTATGCCCTGCCTCGGCCTCGTCCATCAGGGCAGGGCGATAGGGGGCTTCGATCACATCGGGCATGTGGCATGTGGCCGAGATGTCGGTGATCGCAAGGGTCATGCCATTGGTCGGCAGGTCGAGAATTTCGCCCACCAGAATGCCCGCATCCAGTGCCACAGCCTCGCCGGGTTCAAGATAGACGTCGACGTCATGGGTTTCGCGGATCGCCTTGATGAACGCGATCAACCCATCACGATCATAGTCGTCACGGGTGATATGGTGGCCACCGCCGAAGTTCAGCCATTTGAGATGACCCAGGAACGGGGCGAGTTTTGGTGCAACGGCTTCCCAGGTGCGTCGCAAGGGCTCGAACCCTTGTTCGCAGAGGGTGTGCATATGCAAGCCATCGACCCCGGCCATGATTTCAGCGCTTAGATGGCTGACTGGCGTGCCCAGACGCGAACACGGCGCGCAGGGATCGTATTTAGGGATTTCACCTTCGGAGTGTTCGGGATTGATGCGCAGGCCGACCTGAACTTTGGCGGCCTGTGCTTTGGTCAGGAACCGGTCCTTTTGTGCGGGTGAGTTGAAGATGATGTGGTCGGACAGTGACAGGATTTCATCGATGTCAGCGTCTTTGTACCCGGCGCAGTAAGTGGCGACCTCACCGCCATATTCTTCGCGGCCTAGACGGGCTTCATAGATACCGCTGGCGCAGGTGCCGCCAAGGTGTTGGCGGACCAAGGGGGCCAGCGAGAACATCGAGAACGCTTTGAGCGCGCTGAGGACATGTGCACCGGACCTGCTGCCGACATCGGACAGGATCGCCAGATTTTTCTCAATTGCTTTTTCGTCGACCACAAAGCACGGGGTCGGCACGCGGGTGAGGTCGAAATTGCGGAAAGCACCGGCATCGCCTGCTTGTGTGGTCATCATGTCGGACATATCAGGCGTCTCCGAATTTGGAGAGGGCGGGGGGCGCTGCCCCCCGGACCCCCCGAGGTATTTAGGGCCAGATGAAGCTTTGCGGATCAGAACTCGACCGGGCCGTCTAGTTCGTGGACCTGCCATGGCAGACCATGTTCATTCAGCATGTCCATGAAATCATCCGGGTCGAGCTGTTCCATGTTCCACACTCCTGGCGCGGTCCAGTTGCCTTTGAGCACCTGCGCGGCACCGATCATAGCCGGAACGCCAGTAGTATAGCTAACCGCTTGGCTGCCGACCTCGGCGTAGCATTCCTCGTGGTCGCAGATGTTATAGATGTAATAGGTTTTCTCGCCCGAGCCATCCTTGGCCTGACCCGTGGCGATATCGCCGATACAGGCCTTGCCCTTGGTTTCGGCACCCAGATCGCCGGGATCGGGCAGTAGGGTTTTCAGGAACTGGATCGGGATGATCTCTTTACCGTCGTGCATCACCGGGTCGATGCGGGTCATGCCGACATTCTCCAACACCTTGGCGTGGGTGATGTAGGCGTCGCCGAAGGTCATCCAGAAGCGGGCGCGCTCGATCTCGGGGAAATGGGTGGAGAGGCTCTCCAGCTCCTCGTGATACATCAGGTACATGTTTTTGGGGCCGATGGCGGGGAAATCGAACTCGACCTTATGGGTCATGGCGGGGGAGTGTTTCCATTCGCCAGCTTCCCAATGGCGCACTTCGGCCAACACTTCGCGCAGGTTGATCTCGGGGTTGAAGTTGGTGGCGAATTCCTGATCGTTGCTGCCACCATTGGCGTCCAGCACGTCGATCTGGCGGATCGTATCCAACTTGTGTTTCTTTAACCACGTCGCAAAGACAGACGTCACGCCCGGATCAAAGCCCGAACCGAGGATGGCGGTCAGTCCCGCCTGTTTGAACCGATCCTGATAGGCCCATTGCCAGTGATACTCGAACTTGGCTTCATCCTCGGGCTCGTAATTCGCGGTGTCGATGTAGTGGATGCCCGCCTCAAGGCACGCGTCCATCAACACGAGGTCCTGATAGGGCAGGGCCAGGTTCACGAGGACCTCGGCACCGGTGTCCTTGATCAGTTTGACCGTGTCCGCGACCTTATAAGCGTCCAGCTCCGCAGTAGCGATATCAACGCCCACACGCTCTTTCACGGCCTTGGCAATGGCGTCGCATTTCGACTTGGTGCGGCTGGCCAGCGTGATTTCAGTGAAGATGTCCGAATTCATCGCCATCTTGTGCACCGCAGCGTGAGAGACGCCGCCCGCGCCGACAACCAGCGTTTTGCCACTAAAAGTTCCCATGGGGTCATCTCCTCTCGGGGGTTATTCGTAATAGGTGTAGCCATTGATCGAGTCGCGATATGCGCTCATCAGGGTCTTGCGGTCTTTGGCCAGCAGAGTACCGGTCGAGATCGCCTCGTCCACCATTTTGCGGAAGGCGGCGACACAGTCGGCCGGATCAAACTCGACATAGGACAGGACCTGACCAATGGTATCGCCTTCTTGCTCGTGCAGCAGATCGAAACCGCCATCAGAGCGCAGGTCGATGGTAACCACATTGGTGTCGCCGAACAGGTTGTGCAGATCGCCCAGCGTTTCCTGATAAGCACCAACAAAGAAGACGCCCATGAAGTATTCGTCATTCTCGGGCAGGGAATGTACCGGCAGGCTGGGCGAGACACCTTCGGCCAGAATAAACCGGTCGATCTTGCCGTCGCTGTCGCAAGTGATATCGGACAGCACCGCGCGGCGGTCGGGCGTTTCGTTCAGACCCTGCAGCGGCACGATCGGGTGTAGCTGGTCAATGGCCCAGACGTCGGGCAGCGATTGGAACAGTGAGAAGTTGCAGTGATAGATATCAGCCACTTTTTCCAACTGTTCGTCGACATCCGTGTCGAGCTCATCACTGGCAGCCAACGCCTTGAGGCGGGCCATCAATGACAGATAAATGCGTTCGGCGCGCGCCATCTGGCGCAGGTCGATATATCCGCGGCGGAACAGGGCGCGCAGCTCGTTGCGATAAAAAGTGGCGTCGTTCCAGCATTCCTGAAGACGGTCGCTGGAGAGGTATCCGTGCACAGCTGCAAGGTCTGACACCAGATGATGGTCATCCGCCTCGACTTCCGGCCCATCCGGCGCGTCATAAAGCGTGCTTTCCAGCACGTTGAACACCAGCATGGATGAGGTCGCAACGATAGCGCGCCCGCTTTCGGTGACCAATGTGGGGTGCTCAACCTCGGCTTCATCCATGGCATAGGCCACGGTTTCGACCACGTTGGCGCAGTATTCTTCGACCGTGTAATTGATCGAGTTTTCGGCGGCTTTCTTTTCGCCCGTGTAATCCACGCCCATGCCTCCACCCAAGTCCAGATGGGTCAGCGGTACGCCTTCGCGGGTCAGTTCGGTATAGTATCGGCAGGCCTCACCCACGGCGCGGCGCACGTCATTGACGTCCTGCACCTGCGATCCAAGATGCGAGTGCTGCAGCTTCAGGCAGTGCAGCAATCCGGCGGCCTTCAGCTTGTCCACCGTGGCGACCAGTTGATCGGTGTTCATACCAAAGGCGGAACGGTCGCCCGAGCTTTCTTCCCATTTCCCGCTGATCTGGTTGGTCAGTTTAACCCGTACGCCGATCAGCGGTTCGATGCCCAGTTGGTTATAGACTTCGATCACCGTGTCGGCCTCTTTCGGGCTTTCCAGCACGATCACCGTATTGAACCCGATTTTACGGCTGAGGATGGCCAGCTGGATAAACTCGGCATCCTTGACGCCGTTGCAGACGATCAGCGCCTCATTGGCCAGACGATGGGCAAGCGCGACCACAAGTTCCGGTTTTGAGCCAGCCTCAAGGCCATAATTGTACTTCTTCCCAAACTCGACGATCCGGTCGACCACCTGAGCCTGTTGGTTGACCTTGATCGGAAAGACACCGCGATAGCTGCTTTTGTACCCAACCCGGGCAATCGCCTCTGCAAAGCATTCGTTAATATGGACAATCTCGTGCTCCAGATAGGAGCTGACGCGCAGGATCATCGGGGCCTTGATGCCGCGATCGTCCAGATCACGCAGGATGCCGGGCAGGCTGATCGCCTCGGCCTCGGGCGCAAGGGGATTGCGCAGACCGATTTCGCCGTCTTCCGTCACCTCGATGAGGTCTTTGCCCCATTTCTCAACCCCGTAGATGGAATGCGGTGCGTCGGGCGTCTGTTTCAATCAAGTCTGTCCTTAACCTAGGGTGCCTGCTTCGCGCCCGCCAATACGGCAGCAATTCGATTCGTCCAAGTGTAATCTATGTGACGGGTATTTCCGAATTTATACAGGCAGACCAACGGGAACCAGATGGTTATCCCACTGACAATCCGGCCGGGCGGAAATGCGGGCCTTGGCAGTAAGCGCTCCGACCAGTCCGGTGCCTGTGGTGAAGACAAAACCGGAAGGCCCGGCACCCAGGCCGCAAACATCCTCAAGCGGGGTCGTGTCGTTAAGTTGACCGGTCAAGCTGTCGAACCGAAGCAAACTGTTGCCGCGAGGGCAGGTGATGGCGATGGTTTTGCCGTCCCCGGCAAAAGCAATGCTGCCAGCGTAACCCTGCAAGGCACTTTGCACCGATTCCGGGGCTGCAAGCAGGCGCGGAGCCTCGCCTCTTTTGTGCAGTCCCAGCAAAGGCGGGTGGTTTGACTTGTTGCCCTGCCATTGCATTGCAAACCCGACCAGACCGTCGGATCGAACGGCAAGGTGCCGGATCGAATTTTTATGCAGTGTGTGGGGCAGCTCGATCTGTTCCAGGACCGAGCCTGACAGACTCAGATAGGCTAGGCTCGGTTGCATGATGGGCAGATTCAGCTTGGTTCGGCCCGTTTCAGGATGCGTTTCAATGCCGCCATTGGCGATGATCAGAGTTTCCCCATCCGGCATGAGCCGCATATCATGCGGCCCGACCCCGCCCGAAGAAAACTCGCCCAACCGCGTGTAGTCCTCCGAGTCCCAGACGCCAATCACACCCTCACCGGCCTCATAGTCGTTCTCGGTGGTGAACAGATGGGTTCCATCTCGGGAAAACACGCCATGGCCATAGAAATGGCGGCCTTTGGGAGCATCCATCCGTGCGGTTTGGGTTCCGCTCTTGCAATCGATCACCACGCCAAAGGTGCCAGGGCGGCGAGCGAAAGCCACGGCTTGCGCGCGTGACGGATGCGCCGCAGCGGCATGGCCGCGCGCCGGCAGGGGGAGAGAGAATAAGATACCGCCTTCAGAACTCAGGCCCGCCAGCCGATAGGTGCCGTCCGGAAACAGCGCCGCCGCCAGGAAATCTGGCGCGCCGACAGTCGACCAACCTTGTGTTGGGGCAAGGCTAGCTGCAGCCAGGCCCGCAAGGAATTGACGGCGGCTTGTCATGGCTTAGTCCCCGTCCAGCGAATTGAATCCGGCACTGATACCCAAGGTCGGGCCCAGCTCGGTTGCTGCAATCGTGTGGATGTCGTTGATCATCTGCTGCAAGGCTTCGACCCGTATCCGACCCGAAGGTGTCGAGACACCGGCCAGTGTAGGGTCGTCTAACTCACGCGTGCGGATGATAGCCTTGTCGAACGCATTATCCAAATCAGCGGCAATCTGCGGATGATCTGCGGACAGCCCGGTGGCCAGATCGCGCAGCGTGATCAATGACAGTTCGACCTGGCGTAGTGACCGTTCAGACCTGCGCGCTTCGGCCCGATTGGGACGGGGGCGCTCTAGGGTGCCCATGGGGCGTCCAAGGCGTGTTTCGGCAGTGAATTCCAATCCGGTGATCAGAGCTTTGTAAAGTTCCTGCATGGCCTCATCAGCAGACCGGTAAGGACTGTCTCCGCCGGGCATGGTCAGGTTGGCAGAGAAAGGTTGCCAGTCGTGGTCCATCGCCTTCGCATTGCGGTTTATATCTGCAGCAATCGCCCGGATCAAAGCGCATCGATAGGCCCTGTCGCCCTGATCCGCGAGGGCTGGGTCGAATAGCATCAATTCAAGTGCAAGAAACCCGCGTCCCGCGATCGAAGCCTCGGCATAAGCCTCGGGGGTGTCAACCACCGCGTCTTGGGTGGCAATCAGGCCGGATAGGGTTTTGGGTGTAAACCCTTTTGTGTCTGGCCAGAATGCCATCGCAAATGCGCGGTCATCGACCTCGGAGGGGCCAAAGCGCAAGTGGCTTACCGTGACCCAGCGGTCGAATGCCAGGTGATAGGCTGCACGAAGGTTCGGTGAAGCGGCTGTGCAATCCGCCTGCGCTGCCGCATCCAGCGCAGCTGTTGCGTCAGATAGCTGTGCGTATCCGGGGAGAATGTGCCCTTCAACAACATCTGTCAGGATCTGGCTGGGATTTTGCGCCAAGGCTGACAGGGGCAGAATAAGGGCAATGGCCAGGCCGAGGGCACGCATCAGAGGCTCTCCAGAAAGCGGATCAAAGCGTCGCGGTCGGGTTTGGGCATCGAGACAACGGTGTCGCGCGCCGTCTGCGCCTCTCCGCCGTGCCACAGAACGGCCTCCAGCAGCGATTGCGCCCGCCCGTCATGCAGGAATTGGGTATGACCCGAGACCTGCTCGGTCAGGCCGACACCCCAAAGAGGTGGCGTGCGCCATTCCCGGCCTGTTGCCCGCGCTTCGGGGCGGTTGTCGGCCAGACCATCGCCCATGTCGTGCAACAGCAGATCGGTATAGGGCCAGATCAGCTGAAAACTGTGTTCGGGCCGGTCGTCCATCCGGTGGGTGACATAAGACGGCGTGTGGCACGAGGCACAGCCGGTATCAAAGAACACCTGCTTGCCGCGCAGGACCTGCGGGTCATCAATGTCGCGCCGCCCTGGGACGCCGAGATTGCGGCTGTAAAACGCCACAAGGTCCATGCCTTGCTGGTCAATCTCGAACACGCGGTCGTCGTTGTCGCCATGGGGAGCGGTGACGCAATCCGCCTGCAATTCGGTGCAATCGCCATGGGCTGTAGGGAAAAGCGGGCTCGAAATCCCGATATCCCCGGCAAAAGCCGCCGCTGATTGCTCCATGATCGTGGGCATCCCGGCCTTGTATCCGAACCGGCCCATCATCGGCGCGTCGTATTCGGCTGACCAAACGATGTTGGGACGGCCCGAGATGCCGTCGCCATCCGCGTCGTCCGGGTCGGCCTTTGCCAGCAGGTCCGCGACCGGAATCGCTTCAAGCAATCCCAGACCGATCATCTGTGGGGCCACGCGCGGGCTCAGCATCGCCTCGGGGTGCAGCGGGCCATATCCAAGATCCGCCGCGGTATAGGTCGGGCTGCGGAGAATGACCGTTTCGCCGTCTGATAGCGCGACAGGAAGGTTTTCATAGGTGATGTCCAGCCGGTACTCGGCGGGGTGGCCCGCGAGGGCCAGATCCTGCATCTGCCCGCCGTAATTGGGTTCGGGCTGAGTGGCGATGTAGTCCGCGATTTCATCGATTGCGCCGCCACCGGGGATTGAGACCCGAAGGAACATCGAAACAGCCCCGTCATCGGGCCCATTTGGTGTGTGGCCGCGCCCGTCCTTGATGTGACATCGTTGGCAAGAGCGCGCGTTGTACAATGGCCCCAAACCGTCCGAGGCCAGGGTCGAGGAAGGCGAAGACACCCAGATTTTCTTGAACAGCCCGTTGCCGACCTTGAAATCCAGTTCCTGTTCGAATTTCAGATTGCCCGAAGGTTGCGAAAATGCATCTGCGTCCTGACGTGCCCTTACGGTTGCGGCACCGGCGGGCAGGTCCTCGAACCGTTGCGCGGCGTCGAAATCCGTGGGCGCGGCGATCACATCCGCGATCCGGGCCTTTTCATCTTCGGTTCTGGGTTGGAAGTTGAGATGCAGATCCTGCAGTTCAGCGGACAGGATCGGGGTGGCTGCAATCGCAGCCACCGCCACAAGCGAGAGCTTACTCGCCTTCGTCCATTTTCGATGCGTTAAGTTGCGCATAATTGGCTTCGCCAATCCTTTCGTACAAATCAAGCTGTGTTTCGAGGAAGTCGATGTGGCCTTCTTCGTCACTGATCAGGTTCTCGAAAAGAGACATAGTGACGTAGTCGCCCGCCTCTCGACAATATTCACGGGCCTCAACGTACAGGGCACGCGCATCATTCTCGGCAGCCAAATCACATTCCAGAGTTTCCTTCGGGGTCTGTCCAATCCGAAGCGGGTCCAGTTTCTGCAGGTTGGGGTGACCTTCCAGAAAGATTATGCGCTCGATCAGCTTGTCGGCATGGCCCATCTCTTCGATGCTTTCCTCACGGCTTTTCTTTGCCATGTGGGTCAGGCCCCAATCCTCTTGCAGACGGTAATGCAGCCAATACTGGCTGACTGCCGTCAGTTCATGCCGCAGAGATTTGTTGAGGTATTCTATGACTTTGGGATCGCCCTTCATCTACACTCTCCTGTGATGCCTTGGTGCGTAATGCACAAAGCTGCATGGGGACTTCCAGATTATCGCTGGAGCGCATGGTGTCTAGGAAAAGCGGCATGCATCCGCCACAATCCGCTGATTTTCCAAGGGCATGATAGATCTTGCCAGGGGTTATGACTGCCCTAGGGTCGGAAACGCGCATCCAGTCGATGGCGGCATGAATCTCGGTGTCTGTGATCTTGGTGCAATGGCAGACAATCATGGAGGTGGCGCTCTGGTTTGTATTCTTACTATATTAGTCAGTTATTAAGTGCATGTCCTGCGGCATACTGTCAATTAGCCGAAAATAAGTTGGGGGCGGGATAATCCTCCGCCCCCGAACCGCTAGGTTTACTGGAAAACAGCCGTCGGGTTGTCCAGGCTTTCAGAACCTTCGAACTCAATCTGATCGACGTCCAGAATGGTGACGATCCGCTCGATTGTCTTGGTCTGGTCCACCAGCCCGTTCACACCGCCCATGATCAAAACTTCGCCACCTTCGTTGCCGCGTTCCAGCATCTGGTCATAGGCGAACCCGGCCTCGGCTGTGGATTTGATCCGACCCAGCGCCTGCATTGTGTTGGCCAGCTTCAGCTTCATCTCGGCGTCTAGAGATGGGTCGGAGGCAATCACCAAATCCGAAAGCGATGCGCCGCTGACAGGAGTTCCGTCGATGCGGGTATAGCTGCCTAAATAGACGTTCTGAATGCCAAGACCATCATAGTAGTGGCTGTTATGCGTGTTGTCCGAGAAGCAGTCATGCTCTTCCTCGGGATCGTTCAACATCAAGCCAAGACGCATCCGCTCACCGGCCTGCTCACCATAGGACAGCGAGCCCATTCCGGTGAGGATCGCGCTTATTCCTGCGCTCTCATTTTCGGTCAGGGCAGTTCGGGCCGCACCTCCGTCCTGCCACTGGGTCGCCATCCATTCCAAATCGGTGACCAGCAGTTCAGTCACGGCCTCAAGGTACTGGGCGCGGCGGTCACAGTTACCGCCGGTGCAGGTATCACCTTGGGCATAGTCCGTCCATGGACGGCTACCCGCGCCTTCACCGTGGCCGTTCAGGTCCTGGCCCCACAACAGGAACTCAATCGCGTGGTAACCAGTGGCGACGTTGGCCTCGATCCCGTCTGCCTCGTGCAAAGTGCCCGACAGCAGTTCCGGGGTGATGTCGTTGGCATCGATTGGTTCGCCTGAAAGTTCAAAGCTTGGGTTGGCGATGACGTTCAACGCGGCGAACTCATTCTCGTCGCTCGGGCCGCCGTAGGTGGTGTCTACATAGTCGATCAAGCCCTCATCCAGGGGCCATGCGTTCACTTTACCTTCCCAATCATCAACGATCGCATTTCCGAACCGATAAACCTCGGTCTGCTGATAAGGGACGCGGGCCGCAATCCAAGCGGAACGGGCGGCATTCAGTGTTGCGTCGTTTGGTTCGGAAATCAGCGCGGTCACGGCGCGCTGCAGCGATTTGGCTGCAATCAGGCTGTCATCGTACTTCGCCTCGGCGATATTGGCGTAGGTATTCAGAACATCTGCTTTCGAGGGGGTCTCGGTTGCAAAAGCAGAGGTGGCGGTCATCAGAGCCACGGCGCTTGTCAGGATCAGGGGGGTATTCATTGGGGGGTAGTCTTTCTTGTCAGATAACAATGGGTTCGCGCGATGCGACGCTCGACCAATTAACTGATAGAAATAGTCAACTAAGTCAACCTGAGTTTTATAGTCAGGTAAATTGTGAGCGAAAATAGCCCATTCCTACCCAAATCTAGTGGGCTTTGGTGTATTGTGACGCGATTGCGCGAATGTTTTTTCAGTTTAGAGTCGCTTAGTTGATTCTTTTCAGATGGTTCCATGGTCATGAAGTTCTTAGTTTTTGTTTTAACGCTTTTCCCGGTAAACGCGTTGCCTCAGTCTCAGGTTGCAAATCAGCACGAGCATGGGCAGGGACGATTGGCGGTTTCCTTTTCGGAAGCCGGGATTTCAATTTCCCTTGTGGTTCCTGGTCTTGACGTCCTGGGGTTCGAAGGCCCAGCGGAAACCGAAGGCGATCAGGCCTCGGTCGCCGGAGCCATTTCCGAATTGTCCAACCCGCTTGATCTGTTCAGTTTGCCTGAAGAGGCGGGGTGTTTCACTGTCTCGGCCAATGTCACCCTGTCTGGTGAAGGGTTGGGACCGGTCGTAGACAGCGGATCAAATGTGCATACCGAATTCAGGGCAGACTATCAGATGCAGTGCCAGGACATGACGCATCTGGACCACGTCACCTTTCCCTATTTTGACCGCTTTCAACGTGCTGAATCTCTGATTGTTCAGATCGACAAATCCGGGAAGGTTGATCGTCACACCGTGACGCGCGACGCGCCTGATTTAGACCTCAACACAGGCCTGTAATTCGGCAAAGAAAGCAAAGGCTTTGCTGCCAGAATAGGTTGGGCTTTCCTGTGTTCTTCAGCACCAGTTCCCAGTGCAAAGGCCATCGCATGTCTGAAGCCAGAGGACCCCGCATCCAACGTTAGTCTTCTTGCACCCACCGGCAAGACATTCCTGCATTGCCCCACAATCATTGTGCCACCACATACAGGATCTCGAAGACGAACATGTGCAGGTAGGCGGCGCGCCTTTAGCAATTTCGATAATCGGGCTATCGCAAGCATTGTCGCCGAGTTGCTGCGTATATTTATGAAACACCGAGTGATCTGGAAAAACCTTCTCGATCACAGGCGACAACTCATCAAGACGAGAAGTGGCCGTATGGTTCGCTTTGTCTTCCGAGTAGCAGTCAGGATTGAGTAACTCCTGAAGCTCGGAAAGTAATCGGCACTGAGACTTGTCAGACAGTGCCGCAATGCCTTCACTAAGCCGGTCTTGCCACACTGCCGCCTGAACAGCGGCGGGAAGGCAGTCAAAAATTGACTTCTGTTCGGCGATGTTCAAAGCCGACAAGCCGATCCGAAATTTTGAGATAGATGATACGGGATTGTACATAGTAGCCCCCTTTTCTAAGGGGCCATCATAACACATTTTTCGTTTGCGCGTTTGTCCCGACCTTCTGAGGGCGCAGAGAACAGGCTGAAGCAAGGGCTCGATAAGCCTTGGTATGTCCTTAGAAGTGAGATCGAGGACGAAGTCGGAAAGAGAACGTTTTGGCTTGCTTTTGTGATGGCAGAGTCGCCAGCACCATCACAAATTAACCGGGTTTGAACTGTGAACTCAACGCTCAGTTATGAAGGACAGTCCAGACACAAGCTGTCTCAATCCAAGTGCGGCACCTGCAAAGATTGCAACGAATGTGACGGGCGCGCTGTAGGCCAGAAGTGAGAATGCAGATATACCTTGCCCGACGCTGCAACCAACCGCGATGATCGCACCTGGACCCATAATCGCAGCGCCCAGCATTTGTCGCTTGAGTTCACGTGGATCTTCGCATGCTTCCCATCGGAAATGGCCCTTAGACCACGACCCCAGAAACGCGCCAATGAGAACGCCGGAGACTGATCCGACCGCAAAGGACAAAGTGTTTCCGGACGCAGTCATAAGGTAGAAAATAGTGTCACCCAGGGGTGCCGCGAAGGTATGGGTTTGCACCGGCTCACCATCGAAACCATGTGTCGCAACCCAATTCGTGCCAAGCCAGCCCGAAACGATTGCCAGTCCAACTACAGACCCCCAAAACACCTGTGCCGGAGTGCGGCGGAAGCGATGGCTTGCCAAAGCAAAAAACACCAAAGCCACACCGATAACAGAGCCAATGAGCCAAGCTGGAATAGAGGTCAACCGTTCGGCAAGAAAGCTAATGCTCTGGGGGCCATTGAGATCCATTTCCTCTGGAAAGATCCATACCCGCAGATAGGCGAGGGGTCCGGACATTACGACGTAAGCGGAAAGACCCATGATCAAAACAATTACGAATGATCGAAGGTCACCACCTCCCAGCCTTGCCAGCGCGCCATAGCCGCAGTTACCGCAGATGGCCATTCCGTACCCGAACATGAGGCCCCCCACGATCGAACCGAGGGGGTTCCAGGTCTGTGCAAGATACCTTGTTCCGACAGGGTCAAGTCCCCCCAATGCCATAGCTGTGTGGCTGCCGACAATCGCAACACCGATTGCCATTGCCCACATGCGCAGCCGCCGGTCATCATCTGCGTAAAGGTAGTCTTCGATTGCACCCAACGTGCAAAAACGGCCGATGCGTGCGGCCAATCCCAATACGATGCCGCCAATCAAACCGATCAGAGCAACGGTATTTGTGTCTCCCAATGCTTCGAGCATTGCCAGTCTCCTCCCAAAGCTGGCGGCTTTCTGACCGGCTTCTACTTCTCCCTGCAGAAAAGGTCGTAAACGACTTCCAGGATTTGGGTCGAACGATCATCAGCCAATCTGTAGTAGATCGTTTTCCCCTCGCGTCGTGTCTTCACCAAGCCCTCGAAGCGTAAGCGGGAGAGTTGTTGAGATACCGCGGCTTGACGCGCTGAGAGCATTTCCTCCATCTGCGTGACCGATTTTTCCCCTGACGACAGATAACACAAAATCATCAGGCGCCCCTCATGGCTGATTGCCTTGAGGAAATTTGACGCGGTCTGAGCATTCTCCATCATTCTGTCCATGTCTTCGGCGCACATGTCCTTGGAGAACACAGGCAGGTTCGAAGATTTGTCCAACAAGATCGCCTCGCTTTCATGGCTTCACGCATTCAAAACAGTTTATGTAATATACTGCAGTTTATCCAGAGGTCTCAATTAGTATCCCAGCGTCACGCAGTAAAACGCCCAACACACCCCAGAAAAAATCTTCACCGGGATAGCCTTCGATTCGTCCGACCTCTCGGCCATTGTCCAACAGAACAAAGGTTGGTGTGTAGTAGAGAGGCCGTTCCAATGTGATGTCGTCAGGCATGGCTGCGCGGATATCGACACGCCGAAGCGGTGCTGCATTTCCTTCGGGTGTCTTAGGGTAGATTTCTGAAATTTCGGAGTCCCAGCGGGCGCACCACATGCACCCATCTTCTTCTGCCATCAGAAGTGTCATTTCGGCCCGTAAAGCCACGGGAAAAACAAGCAACGTGATCGCAAGCAAACGTAGGATTAGGTGGCGCATCCAAAGCTCCGATTGACCGCAGTGACATATCTTTATAATTTTGAATGTGTGAATAATAGCGCGTCAGGACAGGTTTGACCATGCTCGACATTACTTTTGCAGGAGCTTTGGTCGCCGGACTTTTGTCCTTTCTGTCGCCTTGCATCCTGCCAATTGTGCCGTTTTACCTTAGTTATCTGGCTGGTGTCGGGATGGAGCAGATTTCTGCGACATCCGCTATTTCCGGCGAGGTTCGCCGCCGGGCAACGCTTGCTGCAATCGCATTTGCGGCAGGAATCATAACCATCTTTATGGCTCTCGGGGCCACGGCTTCGATATTTGGTCAGCTGGTACGAGAATACTTCGATATTCTGCGTTGGATTGCTGCAGCCATCATCATAGCGATGGGCCTGCATTTCCTGGGGTTAATTCGCATCGGGTTCCTGTATCGGCAGTTACGTGCAGATATTGGCGAGACATCAAACGTGAGCCTCGCTGGGGCATATGTACTTGGATTGGCATTTGCTTTTGGCTGGACGCCCTGTGTTGGGCCGGTGCTCGCTGCAATCCTGTTTACAGCGGCCGGAACTGAAACGGCTTGGCGGGGCGCGGGGCTTCTGTTCGTTTACGGGGTTGGAATGACTGCACCGTTTGTTCTGGCGGCCTTTTTGGTTCGCCCCTTCATGCAATGGATGGTGCGGTTCAGGAAGCACTTGCCGCAGATCGAAATGGCAATGGGGGGGCTGTTGATCCTGTTCGGGGTCCTGATCGCAACCAACTCGATCAATCACATAGCACAATGGATGCTGGACTATATGCCCTGGCTTGCGGCCATTGGTTAATCCGGGAGGAAGACATGAAACGCACTTTGTCAGTTTTGATCGCATGCATGATAGGGGCTGCAGTCTCTGCTGCTGATCTGGGCGACGATGGATTGCATAAAACACCGTGGATGCGTGATACGTTCAAAGATCTTCGCGAGGATCTTGAAGAGGCGTCAGGTGAAGGTAAGCGGTTGGTTTTGTTCATTGAACAACGGGGCTGCATCTACTGTAAAAAGATGCACGAAGAGGTTTTCCCACAGCCCGACCTGGCGGCGTTTATCGAAGAGAACTTTTTTGTCGTCCAGCTGGATTTGCATGGAAGCACCACTGCCACTGATTTTGACGGAGAAGAGAGTGAGCAAAGAGCGCTGATGCGCAAATGGGGGATTCTGTTTACCCCAACGCTTGTTTTTCTGCCGGAAGAGGTGCCCGAGGCTGCCTCAGCCATCGATGCTGCCGTTGCTGTAATGCCGGGAGCATTCTCCAAGGGAACAACCTTAGACCTTTTCACCTGGGTCGATCAGAAGCGATATGAACTTGATAATGGCGAAGATTTCCAAAGGTATCACGCGCGGCGCATTCAGGAGCGAAACAATATTTCGCAGGAGTGAGATTGGACGTTACAGATAAAAAAATTCATTATGATGAATTTGATGTTGCGATGAACCATGTTCGTCGACTACGGTGCACAAAGTCTTTGGGTCGCAAAGCGCCACAGGCGCGGTAGCAAATGGGAGGGATCATGAAGCTGAGACTCTTAACACTGGCATCCGCTATGATGGGCGTTGCCGCATTTGCCGAAGAGACAAGTCCGAAAGACGTACCCTATGACGACTATGGTGCAATCGAGGTCTCTCTGACCGATGTTAATGGTGACGCGGCAAACGGTGCACTCATCGTTGGCGACAAGTCCAAAGGCAATTGCGTGGCATGCCACGCGGTCTCAGCTTTGGCGGACATTCCGTTCCATGGTGAGGTTGGCCCGATGCTGGATGGCGCCGGTGATCGTTGGACCGAAGCAGAGCTTCGCGGTTTAGTCGCAAACGCAAAAATGACGTTCGAAGGCACGGTAATGCCGGCGTTCTACAAGGATGACGGTTATATCCGGCCAGGCGATGCCTATACGGGCAAAGCGCCAACGGCGCCTCTAACGACGATCCTGACTGCACAGGAAATTGAGGACGTGGTCGCGTTTCTAGCGACACTGAAAGAGGAATAATCTCGCCTTCTGGCGTGGCTTTTCGAAGATTCAAAGGAGATTGAAAATGGAACTCTCTCGCCGCGAGACTCTGGCCCTTGGGCTGGGCGCCGCGTTCCTGACAATTATGCCGCTACGAGCGAATGCAGCTGCTGAAGATGCGATCTCCGCATTTTCAGGCGGGGCAGATGTGGCTGATGGCGGTGTTACACTGACGGCACCGGAAATCGCGGAAAACGGAAACACCGTACCAATCGAAGTCAGTGCTCCGGGCGCAGCTGCAATTCTGATCGTGGCCGCAGGCAACCCCGAACCGGGTGTGGCAACGTTCAATTTCGGCCCGCTGGCTGCTGAACAAGCCGCTTCAACCCGCATCCGTCTTGCCGGAACGCAGGATGTCATTGCCGTGGCGAAGATGGCAGATGGCAGTTTTGCCAAAGCGTCCGCGACCGTAAAAGTGACAATCGGCGGTTGCGGCGGTTAATCGCCACGCGCCCTGAAGAACAGGAGATTAACCAATGGCATCCGGTGTAAAGCCCCGCGTCAAGGTTCCAAAGACAGCCGCTGCTGGCGAAGCTGTTACGATCAAGACACTAATCAGCCACAAGATGGAAAGCGGCCAGCGCAAGGATAAAGAAGGCAACGTCATCCCGCGCTCGATCATCAACCGTTTCACTTGCGAGTTTAACGGTGAAATGGTGATTGATGTGACTATGGAGCCAGCGATTTCGACAAATCCGTACTTCCAGTTCGAAGCAACCGTGCCCGAGGCTGGTGAGTTTGTCTTCACCTGGTACGATGATGATGGCTCAGTTTACGACGAGAAGAAAACGATCGAGATCGCCTGACGGCTCGACCACTAAGGAAGGTTAGCGCTGGTTGTGATTTCTGGCGCTGGCCCACCAAGGGAGGAACGTAATGAATACCAAGGCACTTACGGCGATCGCGGCTGTTCTGGCTTTCCCAATGGCAGCAATGGCTGGACCGGACGAAGATAATCTTGTGATCAATGACGAGCTGAATATGACCTCGGTCACCGAGGCCGCGGCGCATCTGGAGAATTTGGACACGATCTATTCGGGTTGGCATTTCCGCACAGATGAAACTCAGGCACTGCAGATTGATGATTTTGACAATCCGGCAATGATCTTCGTCGATCAGGCAGCCGACCTCTATGAGACAGTTGATGGTGCTGCAGGTGAAAGTTGTGCCTCGTGCCATGATGGAGTGGAAAGCTTCAAAGGACTGCAGGCGTCCATGCCCAAGGTCGATGCTGAAAGCGGCGAGCTGGTGGTTATGGAAGATCTGATAAACAAATGCCGTACCGATCGCATGGAGGCCGATGCCTGGAAATGGTCTGGTGGTGACATGCAGGGTATGGTCGCATTGATCGGTCTGCAGTCACGCGGGATGCCCATGAACGTTGCTATTGATGGTGATGCCGCGCCATTCTGGGAAGAGGGCAAGGAAATCTATTATACCCGCTACGGTCAGTTGGAACTGAGCTGCGCCAACTGTCATGAAGAAAACTGGGGCAATATGATCCGAGCGGATCACCTGAGCCAGGGTATGATAAATGGATTCCCTACCTATCGTTTGAAGCAGGCCAAACTGATCTCGCGCCACAATCGGTTCCGCGGTTGTATTCGCGATACACGTGCTGAAACCTTTGCCGAAGGGTCGGACGAGTTCCGGGCACTGGAGCTCTATGTCGCTTCGCGTGGCAACGGGCTTTCAGTCGAAACCCCAGCTGTACGTCAATAACGAATGACCCGCCTGGGCAATGCCCGGAGCGGGTTTTTCACCTATATAACATTCACACATATATATGTGTAAAAGGAAAGCTGATAGATGATTTCTCGACGTGACTTCTTGCAGGTTTCAATGGCGGCCTCGGCTCTGTTCGGAGCGTCCGGGTTTGGCAACTGGGCCAGGCTTGCTGCGCAGCAAAGTCTAACGCAGGATCAACTGCTAGAGTTCGAGACCTTTGGCAATATCAGCCTGATTCATGTCACCGACATTCACGCGCAACTCAAACCAATTTATTTCCGTGAACCCGAAGTCAATCTTGGTATTGGCGATGCAAGAGGACAGATGCCACATGTTACTGGCGCCGCGTTCCGCAAGGCATACGGGATAGAAGATGGAAGCCCGTCGGCCTATGCGCTGACCTACACTGATTTTGAGTCACTGGCCAAGACCTACGGTCGGGTGGGTGGCTTGGATCGGGTCTCAACTGTCATCAACGCCATTCGAGCGGACCGTCCTGATGCGTTGCTTCTTGACGGGGGTGATACTTGGCACGGTTCTTACACCTGCTATCAGACGGCCGGTCAGGACATGGTTAACGTCATGAATGCGCTGAAACCCGATGCGATGACTTTCCATTGGGAGTTCACGTTGGGCAGTGATCGTGTCAATGAGATTGTTGAAGGTTTGCCTTTTGCCGCCTTGGGGCAGAACATTTTTGATGCGGAATGGGATGAACCCGCAGAGATGTTCAAACCCTACAAGTTCTTTGATCGGGGCGGTTCCAAGATTGCGGTGATCGGACAGGCCTTCCCGTACATGCCGATTGCAAATCCGGGATGGATGTTCCCCGAATACTCGTTTGGGATCCGGGATGAGAACATGCAGGCAATGGTGGTCGAAGTTCGCGATGCCGGCGCCGATGTCGTTGTCGTCCTAAGCCATAACGGCTTTGATGTGGATAAGAAGATGGCGGGTCGCGTTCAGGGGATAGACGTTATCCTCAGTGGCCACACCCATGACGCACTGCCCGAGCCGGTTCTGGTGGGTAAAACGCATATAATCGCCTCTGGATCGAACGGCAAATTCGTCAGCCGTGTGGATCTCGACGTGCGGGATGGGCAGATGATGGGGCTAAAGCACAAGCTTATCCCGATTTTCTCTGATGTTATTGCACCAGATCCTGCGATCACTGCTCTGATAAATGATCAGCGCGCGCCTTATGAGGCGGCGCTGAGCGAGGTGATCGGCAAAACGGACTCGTTGCTGTACCGCCGCGGCAACTTCAACGGCACTTGGGATGACCTGATCTGCGATGCTCTGATCAATGAGCGTGAGGCAGATATCGCAATGTCGCCCGGCGTCCGTTGGGGGCCGTCAATCCTGCCGGGACAGGAAATAACGCGCGAGGATATTTGGAACGTCACCTCGATGTCCTATCCGAACGCCTATCGCACAGAAATGACCGGGGAGTTTATCCATGTCATCCTGGAAGATGTCGGCGACAATCTGTTCAATCCCGACCCCTATTACCAGCAGGGTGGCGACATGGTCCGCGTTGGCGGGCTGGGTTATCGGATCGACGTAACCAAGCCGCAGGGGCAGAGGATCAGCGATATGACGCTGTTGAAAACCGGTGAGGCGATCGACCCGGCCAAGTCCTATGTCGTGGCCGGTTGGGCCAGCGTCAACGAAGGCACCGAGGGCCCGCCGATTTGGGATGTCGTCGAAAACCATGTTCGCAACCTTGGCACCGTAACGGTGCAAGAGAACACCAGTGTCGAAGTAATCGGCGCTTAAGAAACCGATGGAGACCTAAGAGATATGGATGACGCGTTCAAACCGTCCCGCCGGGCCTTCCTGAAAGGCAGTGCCGCGGTCGCCGCAGGATCCGTTGCAGGTGCGGCAGCGGCAGAAACACCCGACCCACTGATAACAGAGCTTCAGGATTGGGCATCTTATACGGGGGCAGGTGTTGATGAGACGCCTTATGGCATGCCGATCAGCTTTGAATCCCATGTCGTGCGCCGCAATGTGGAATGGCTGACCGCCTCTCCGATTTCGTCGATCAACTTCACACCGATCCACGCGCTCGATGGCACGATCACTCCGCAGGGATGCGCCTTTGAGCGTCACCATTCAGGCGCGATCGAGCTGCGCAAGGAGGACTACCGCCTGATGATCAACGGGCTGGTTGATCGCCCGCTTGTCTTTACATACGAAGACATTGAGCGGTTCCCGCGCGAAAACCACGTGTATTTCTGCGAATGTGCGGCGAACACAGGTATGGAGTGGGCTGGTGCGCAACTCAACGGCGTCCAATTTACTCATGGCATGATTCACAACATGGAATACACCGGTGTTCCGCTGCGCGCGCTGTTGCAGGAAGCAGGTGCCGACATCTCACCTGACAAATGGGTCTATGTTGAGGGCGCAGATGCGTCGTCCAATGGCCGCTCTATCCCGATGGAAAAAGCGCTGGATGACGTGTTGGTTGCATTCAAGGCGAATGGCGAAGCGCTGCGGATGGAGCATGGGTACCCTGTGCGTCTCGTGGTGCCGGGTTGGGAAGGCAACATGTGGGTCAAGTGGCTGCGCCGGATCGAGGTTGTTGATATGGCGGTCGAAAGCCGCGAAGAAACATCAAAATACACCGATGTTTACGTCGATGGCACGGCCCAGAAATGGACTTGGGTGATGGATGCTAAATCTGTCATCACCTCACCCAGCCCGCAAATGCCGATCAAACACGGACCGGGTCCGCTGGTCATTTCCGGGCTTGCCTGGTCAGGCCACGGACAAATTACACGGGTCGATGTGTCAAAGGACGGTGGAATCACATGGGAGACAGCGCGTCTTGGTAAGCAGGGCGACACCAAGGCTCTTACACGTTTCTATCTCGATACGAACTGGGACGGGGCGCCAATGCTCTTGCAGGCCCGGGCGATAGACGAGACCGGTTATGTGCAACCAACCAAAGACCAGTTGCGTGAAAAACGCGGAGAAAACTCGGTCTACCACAACAACTGTATCCAGACTTGGTACGTGAGCGCAGAAGGGATCGCCGAGAATGTTGAAGTCTCTTAGTCATGTTTTCCTGCCCGTATTTGGCGGTACGGCGTTGGTGCTCGCGGTAGCTGTGTCTTTCGCGAACCGGAACTACGGCCACTCGAAGATTGAGACATTGGAAACCCGGATAGGGCAGGTTGAGGCGCATGCAGCAGTTGCCCAGGGGAATGCGGAAGCAGAATCCAAACGAGCAGCCGAACTGGAGATCAAAGTCGAAGAAATCCAGGCAGCGGCGGCAGAACGGGTCGCCAATGGTGCGAACTTGACCGCATCCGCGCCCATCCACGAGAGTAGCATTGGGCTTGGGCGGTCGGCACTGAAGGAAGAGATCGCGGCCTGGGACGTTGACGTCTTGCCTGATGGGCGTGGCCTACCCGTAGGTTCAGGCGACGTCTGGACCGGAGAAGAGGTGTTTGTCGCCCGCTGTTCGTCATGCCACGGTGAATTTGCCGAAGGTGCCGATAACTGGCCTGTTCTGGCCGGTGGGTTTGACACGCTTGCAGACGAAGATCCTGTAAAAACCGTTGGGTCATATTGGCCACATTTGTCGACTGCCTGGGATTACATTTCCCGCTCAATGCCCTTTGGTGAAGCGGGCACGCTGACAGCGGATGAGACCTACGCAATTGTCGCATACATCCTCTACTCCAATGATTTGGTGGATGACGATTTCGAGCTGAACAACGAAAACTTCGCCGAGTTCAAAATGTACAATATCGACGGTTTCGTTGTCGATGTACGACCCGAGACCGAATACACTGAATGGCGCAAAGAGCCTTGCATGGAGAACTGCAAGGCAGAGGCCGCCGTCACAATGCGTTCGGTTTTTCTGGTTGAAACACCCGCGGAGGGTGGTTCGAACTCGGTCATGAATAATGCCAGCCCGGATGAGTTGCCGGTGTTTTCGGCGAAAGGCCCCTCGTTCATTCCATCTGCAGCGCCAAAGCCTGATGAAGAGGCCGCAGCCATACCGGCCGCTCAAGAAACCGAAGTGACAGACGAGGTTACAGAACTGGCTGCTGCAGGAGAGAAAGTCTTTAAGAAGTGTAAGTCCTGCCATCAAATTGGTGAAGGTGCAAAGCACAGCACTGGGCCTGCTTTGAACGGGGTAATCGGAGCTAATGCTGGATCGGTCGAGGGCTTCAAATACTCCAAAGCGATGCAGGCGTCTGCGGAGGCAGGGCTAGTCTGGACCGATGAAGAAATGACTGCCTTTCTTACGAAGCCCAAGGAATACATGAAAGGCACAAGGATGTCTTTTGCAGGTCTCAGAAAACAGGACGATATCGAAGCTTTGATCATTTATCTTAAGACGTTTGGAAGTTGACGATGCGTTGGTCGAACGCGCTTGTCTGTGCCGCGTTCTTTGGGGCTACTGCTTCATCGACCTACGCTGCAGAAGACCTTGGCGATGCTGAGGCAGGGAAAGCTGTGTTTGCCAAATGCAAAGGCTGTCATCAGGTTGGAAAGGGGGCCGAAAACAAAATCGGTCCGCATCTGAATGGGATTTTTGGGCGCAGGGCAGCTGGTCTGGATGGCTTTAGCTATTCCAAAAGCCTTGCGCGCGCGGGTAGCTCGGGTCTGGAGTGGCACGCTGACACACTGTCTGCGTACATCGAAAACCCACGTGCATTCGCGTCAGGCACCAGGATGAGTTTTGGTGGCCTGAAAGACCCGGAAGACCGCGCCAACGTGATCGCCTATTTGCGGGATTTTTCCGACAATCCTCAGGACATCCCAGAAGCGGACCCGACGGCGAAGGGCACGGATCATTCTATCGACCCCGCGATCTTGGCGATTCAAGGAGATCCGGAGTACGGCGCATATCTCAGCAGCGAATGTACAACGTGCCATCAGATCGACGGAGGCGATGAGGGCATTCCCTCGATCGTGTACTGGCCTGACGAAGACTTCGTGGTCGCCATGCACGCATATAAAGACAAACAGCGGCCACACCCGGTCATGCGAATGATTGCCGGACGGCTGAGCAATGACGAGATCGCGGCATTGGCTGCCTACTTCAATAATCCATAGTGACTGTGTCCAAGAGGAGGAAACGCGATGACGCTAAATAGACGAGTATTTCTTGGAGCCGCCGGGGTGGTAGCAGCCGGGTTATCGGCACCGATGGTGTTGGCGCAAGGCAAACCACGCGTGGTAATTGTCGGCGGCGGTGCGGGCGGTGCAACTGCTGCGCGCTACATCGCAAAAGACAGCAGTGGTGAGATCGACGTAACGTTGATCGAGCCGTCGCGGACCTATTACACCTGTTTCTTCTCAAACCTGTATCTGGGAGGGTTTCAGGAGCTTTCGGACATTGCCCACAGCTATGGCACGCTTGCCGCGAACTACGGCATCAACGTGGTGCATGATTGGGCCACAGGGGTGGATCGCGATGCCAAGACGGTGTCCTTGGCAGGTGGCGGGTCTGTTCCATATGACAAGCTGATTCTGAGCCCGGGTATCGACTTTGTTGATGGTGCGGTCGAGGGCTGGGACGTCTCGGCGCAAAATAAAATGCCGCATGCGTACAAGGCTGGATCTCAGACCGAGCTTCTCAAGGCGCAGATCATGGCAATGCCCGAAGGGGGTACATTTGCAATGGTCGCGCCACCGAATCCGTACCGTTGCCCACCCGGACCGTATGAGCGGGTTTCAATGGTTGCGCATGTTCTGAAGGCGAACAACCCGACAGCAAAGATCATCGTTGCTGACCCGAAACCGAAGTTTTCCAAGATGTCATTGTTCCAAGAGGGTTGGGCCAACCACTACGAAGGAATGGTTGACTGGATCGGCGAAGATTTCGGCGGCGGCAATGTCGCCGTAAACCCGGATGCAATGACCGTTACTATCGACGGCGAAGAAACCAAGGTCGATGTCTGCAACGTGATCCCAGCGATGAAAGCCGGACGCATTGCGGAAATGGCAGGGGTGACCGATGGCAACTGGGCACCCGTGAACGCCGCGGATATGTCCTCCAAAGCCGACCTGGATATCTACGTTCTTGGTGACGCCAGCCAACAGGGTGACATGCCCAAATCCGGCTTCTCGGCCAACAGTCAGGCGAAAGTTTGTGCGAATGCCGTGCGAGGTGCGTTGACCGGGACCAAAGTGTTTCCGGCCAAGTTCTCCAACACGTGCTGGTCGCTCATCGACACCGATGATGGCGTCAAGGTTGGCGCAACTTACGAAGCGACTCCCGAAAAGATTGCCAAAGTGGACGGCTTTATCAGCCAGACCGGCGAAGATGCGGACTTGAGGAAAGCAACTTATGAAGAGTCGCTGGGTTGGTACGCTGGTATCACTTCAGACATGTTCGGTTAAGGTATTCAGGGGTTTTGACTGGTGTCAAAGACCCTGATGAGCAATCTGAGAAGATGCGGCTCAAGAGGAGGATTAAAATCATGAAACACTTTATCGCTGTAGCCGCGTTTTCCACTGTTCTGGTGAGCCATGCGTTTGCGGAAGAGATCATCACCGCCCCATTTGACGGCAGTTTTGATGATGCAACCTTCGCCGTCGAGTCCGCGATTGTCGGACAGGGACTGGTCATCGACCATGTAAGCCATGTAGGCGACATGTTGAATCGCACGGGCGCTGATGTCGGCAGTGACAAGCAGATATTTGCGGCCGCAGACATCTTCATTTTCTGCTCGGCAAAAATCTCGCGCGAGGTGATGGAAGCCGACCCTATGAATATCGGATTCTGCCCCTACGGGATTTTTGTAGCCGAAGACGACAGTGGCGTGATGGTGGGATATCGAGGCTACCCTGATGGGCCAATGCAAAAGGTTCAGACCCTGTTATCCGAGATCGTCGAAGAGGCCGTAGGGAATTGAAATGAACTATCAGCAGTTTTTTCGTGATCAGCTAGACCAGCTTCAAGAGGAAGGGAACTATAGGGTCTTTGCGGATCTCGGAAGGCAGTGCGGTGCATTCCCGACCGCGCGCAATTACGCAGAAGACGGTCCCGAAAAAGTCACTGTCTGGTGCTCAAATGATTATCTTGGCATGGGTCAACACCCCTGCATTCTTGCAGCAATGCACCATGCGATTGATGAGTGTGGTGCCGGGGCGGGTGGTACGCGGAATATCTCTGGAACCACTCACGAGCACGTTTTGCTGGAACAGGAACTTGCCGACTTGCACTGCAAAGAGGCGGCATTGCTATTTACGTCCGGCTACGTCTCAAACTGGGCGGCTTTGGGAACTTTGGCCTCCCGCATTCCTGGTATCACTGTACTGTCAGACGAGTTGAACCATGCCTCGATGATTGAGGGAATTCGCCACAGCCGTTGTCAAAAGCGGATCTGGAAGCACAATGATATTGCAGACCTTGAAAGGCAACTTGCTGACATACCAGCCAACGCACCAAAGCTCATCGCGTTCGAAAGCGTCTATTCCATGGATGGTGATATAGCGCCAGTTGCCGAGATCTGTGATCTGGCGGATCGCTATGGCGCGATGACCTATTTGGATGAGGTTCACGCCGTAGGGCTTTATGGACCGCGCGGCGGTGGCATCGCCGAACGTGAAGGCCTGATGGATCGCCTAACCGTTATCGAGGGGACATTAGGCAAAGCCTTCGGTGTCGTCGGTGGATACATCGCGGCGTCGAAAGAGCTTGTGGACTTCGTCCGGTCCTTTGCCAGCGGGTTTATCTTTACCACTGCATTGCCTCCGGCCGTAGCCGCAGGTGCGGCAGCCTCGGTTCGGCACCTGAAGCAAAGCAATGCGGAACGATATCTGCACCAGCAGCGAGTGCGCGAAGTTCGAGACAGGCTGGACGAACTGAGTATTCCCCATACTCCGAACCCAAGTCACATCATTCCGGTCATGGTCGGCGATCCGGTTAAGTGTCGCTTCATCTCTGATGTACTGATGCGTGACTATGGAATTTACATCCAGCCGATCAACTATCCAACCGTTCCCAAGGGAACGGAGCGTCTACGGATTACACCGTCGCCGGTGCATTCTACTGAAGACGTGGATCGACTGGTATCTGCATTGGGTGAGTTGTGGACGCAATGCCAGTTGGCGCGCAGGCCAATGGTCGCACAATGACAACTTGACCGAAGACAAGGATGCACACGCTACGAAGTGAGAGTTTCTGCTGATGGAGAGACTCATCGATCTGTTGGGAGACTCTGGTGCCTTGGCATTTGCCGGAGTGCTCGTCGGTATCTTGTTCGGCGTGACGGCTCAGAAGTCTCACTTTTGTTTAAGAGCGTCGGCAGTCGAAGTCGCCGAAGGCGAGCTAGGTCCCCGCTTGGCGGTTTGGCTGATCGCCTTCACCACTGCGCTCGCCTTGGTACAGGCGCTTATCGCGTTTGAGTGGCTAGACCTGTCCGAGACACGTGCAATCGCGTCGACAGGTAGCCTGAGCGGCGCGGTAATCGGTGGAGCGATGTTCGGCGCAGGCATGGTTCTGGCGCGTGGATGTGCATCTCGCCTTTTGGTATTAGCCTCCTGCGGTAATCTGCGCGCCCTGGTTACGGGATTGGTTTTGACCTTAGTGGCTCAAGCCGCCTATACCGGTGTTCTTAGTCCCGTCCGCGAGTTGCTGTCTGGTATCTGGGCTGTCCCAGGAGGCGCGCCGCGTGATCTTTCAGAAATACTTGGGCTCTCGCCAACGGTTTATACAGCAGTTGCAGCGTTGGGACTGGTGTCGGCCATTGTCTTTGCGTCCCACCGGAAAGTCGCGCCTATAAGGATCATAGCGGCCGCAGGAGTTGGCCTGGCTGTGGCGCTCGGCTGGTTGTTAACATTTGCCATCGCGCAAGCATCTTTTGAAGTCGTGCCTGTGTCTTCTGTCACCTTTACCGGACCGGCCACGGACACACTAATGGCGTTGGTTGCAAGTCGAAACGTTGTTCTGTCCTTCGGTATCGGCCTTGTCCCAGGCGTAGTAATTGGCGCGGCAGGCTCGGCCTTGACTGCAGGGGAGTGGAGGATCGAACGATTTGGCTCGGAAACTCCGATGGAACGCTACCTCGTAGGGGCTGTTCTCATGGGGTTTGGGGCCATGCTGGCGGGAGGTTGCGCGGTGGGTGCCGGGCTTTCAGGAGGGTCCGCCCTGTCATTGACCGCATGGGTTGCCGTATTTTTCATGTGGGTCGGGGCGATCAGCACGCATAGACTATTGATGCTAATCCCTGTTCCGCAACATTCCTGAGCTACTCGAATTCCATCTGTTCGAAAACGCGCCCTGCATTTTTCGTGGCCAGTTCTTCAAACGTGTCCAGGTTGGCATAAGGTGACTGATCGACGTAGTAAGCCTCAGCCAGATCACCTCCTGCATCCATATGCTCTTGAATCTTGCCGCGCAGATATATCAGGTAGTCGCGTGTATAGCGGCGCACCTGATCCATGTTCGTAGGATGGCCGTGTCCCGGTATCACATAAGTGGCATCTAAAGCCTCGAATTCGGTGTCCCAAGTTACAAGCCAATCCGCTGTATAGGTGTCTTGAAAGATTGGCAGCATGCGTTCGTGAAACGCCATGTCGCCCGCAATGACAAGGCCTTGGTTCGGCAACCAGATCGAGATATCGCCGGGACTATGGGCAGGGCCGAGGTACTTTGCCTCAATCCGGAATTCACCCATCTCAACCACGTACTCATCATCGAATGTCTCGGTTGGGCCAGCCAGGAATGTTCCGTCTGCCTTGTCCTGATTGTATCGCTGCATTCCCTGCAGAATTTGCGGGCCATATTCCTCGAATTCAGCCGCTGCTTCTGAATGTGCGATGATCGGAATGCCGAGTTCTGACCAGTAAGCGTTGCCGAGCATCGCGTGCCCCTGGCCATTCTCGTTGAAGACAAGTCTGACCGGCTGATCCGTGATGGCCTGAATTTCCTTGTGAAGCGCTTCGGCAAGGACATAGGCTGCACCGCCGTTTATGACGACCACACCTTCACCGGTTACAATGAAACTGAGATTGTTGTTGTGACCAGAGTTTTCGTAGGTTGGTGGTGCGGTTGCGCCAATGGCGGAATAGACGCCAGGGATATACTCGACCGGTTTGGAATACAGCACGTTTTGCGGATATTGGTCTGCAATTTCCTCGCTTGCCCAAGCTGGTGCGGCCAAGGCCAAGGCAATCGCAAGCGTTCGTATCATGTTGGTTCTCCAATGAACTTATACGCAGAGCCAGTTTTTTCGACCCGGCCGATTCCACCATTCGGCAGGTGGAAGCCAATTATCTTCATTTGCTCGCGAGAAATCTGATCTAGCAGCAAACTACGAGTTGCTGCAGCTGCCTGTGGATCCTGATCCGTGCCACTGTGCCAATCAGGCCGTTCAAAAGCCACGTGTGGATTTCCCAACGCGTCGCCGACAATCATCACGGATTCACTGCCGCTGCGGATTTCAAACGCCATGTGGCCGGGTGTGTGCCCAAAGCTTGCACGGGCGGCAATGCCTGGAAGGATCTCTTGTCCGTCGTCAAAGAACGCCACCTGATCCTCAATTTCTTCCATCCGGCGCTTCGCGCCTACAGCGAACGCAGCGCGATCTTCTCCTATTGAATCCACCGTTGAAGGGTTCCACCAATAATCCCACTCTTTACGGCCAAAGTGATGCGTCGCGTTGGGGAAAAGCAGGTCGTCGAAGTCATCCAAAATGCCCCAGATGTGATCCGGATGCGCATGGGTGAAAATCACGTGCGAAACGTCTTCGGGCGACAGGCCGATTGTTTCAACAGTTTCCATAAGTTTGCCAGACGTAGGCATGAAATCCGGCCCAGCTCCGACATCGAATAATACCGTGTTTTTACCATCACGATAGAGCGCCACGTTGCACTCTGGCTCGTACTTGGTCGCGTCCACTCGATTGCGATTCAGAAGCTGCTCGAGTTCTTCTTTCGGCATGGAATCAAAGATCATTTCCGGTGGCAATGACAGGTACCCGTCTGATACGGTTGAAATCCGAGCTGAAGGGCCGAGTTGCAACTCGGCCCTCACGATCCTGGATTGAGTACCAAGCATCCCAAGGCAAGCGGCGCTGTACAAGAAAGTGCGGCGAGAAAGTGTATTTCCATCCATACACAATCAATAAAATGAATGTTATTATTTGTAAATGGAGAAAGAAAGGCTGTGTGTGCAATGCTGCTTTCGTCTTGATCACTAAGAAGTCTACTCAACTTCTTCGGTACCGGCGGGTAAGTTAGCGATTACACCGGTGCCCCTGAGAGCCTGCATCTCAACTCTTGGAGCGAAATGGGACTGGTTGCGGCGTGTGGCGTTTCCCGCTTTTTCGTGACGATTCCCAGTTCTTTTTGAACACAAAATTCGTCTGCTGTTACCCAAAATGCCACCCAAACCATGTTTGCGGTACGTGAGAGCAACGCTGAGTTCACGTTTCTAACTGATATGTTATGGGAATTTGGTAGCGGAGGAGGGACTTGAACCCCCGACACGCGGATTATGATTCCGCTGCTCTAACCAACTGAGCTACTCCGCCATGAGTGAATGGCGATTTAAGGGAGGGGTTGGGGAGGGTCAAGAGGGAAATGGCGCCTTTGTTGGGAATATTTTAGCTGGGACTAATCCGAATTCGGCACAACCGTCGCCCTGGGTTCTGTATTTTGTACCACGCCGCGAATGAAGTTGTTGCAGATGTCCGGGACTGTCAGGGGGATCATATGGCCCAGCCCTTCGATCTGTTCAAAACTCAGACCAAACGCCTGCATTGATTCACCGTGTTGCGTGGCTGACAAGAGCGCATCCTGTGCTCCAAACAATATGGAGCCAGGCACTTTCAGGTCGCCATAACGGGCGACCTGCGCCGGCATGCTCTGTTCAATCCCGATCACATCCTGTGAGGCGCTGATAAACGCGGATGGACGCATCCCCAAAGCGCCGCCGGCGCGGTCCAGAAAGTCTTGGGGCGCGGGTTCTGGCGCAAAAGCCGCGCTAAGGGTGTGCGGTGCGGTTTTTGCGGCCAGCGGGACGGCAATCGTGTTGCCGATCAGACTGCGCAGCCATGCTGTCCGGATTTCAAGCGGTTTGAACACGGCGGGCGGCCCGGGCATCGCCTGAGTAAGCGGAGCTAGCAGGGCCAGCGCTTTGATCTTGTCCGGGTAATCCAGCGCCATCGCCAGAGAAACCGCGCCACCCAGCGAATGGCCGACCAGAATTGGGTTGCTGACCCCCTTTGCCTCTAGAAATTCATGTATCATGCGGCCCTGTTCGGGCAACCGCCCAAGCTCTGCCGACTCACGAGTTGAGTATCCGCAACCGGGGCGATCCACGGCAATGACGTGAAAATCCTCGGCCAGTTTATCCATCAAGGCGTAGGTGAAATGTTGCAACTGCCCGGCCAGCCCATGAATGAGCACAACCGTCTGATTGGAAGGGTCGCCCTTTTCCACATAGTGGATATCGCCGCCACGCACGGGAATGATCTCCCCCGGTTGCGGAACACGCATCCGGCCGTCACGGGTCAGCTTGCGGGTCCAAAGGTTCATCGCAACAAGAAACAGTGCAATGAACAGCGCAATAGTCAGGAAGATTGTCATCAGCCTATCCTCTGGATGGAGCAGATCAGATTACTGACCGGATAGCGCCACAACCCGAAGGCAATGTCCACAGCTCGCTTGAAGGATCTAATGCGGACTGGGTTAGCCGCGCAAGATCGTCCCAGTTGGATCAAAGGGCGGTTCTTTCAGGATCGTTGCCCTATGCGGGCGCCCTAATACCATGACCTCGACCCTATCGCCTGCCTCGGCACCCGAAACATAGCCCAAGGCCAGCGACATCCCCACGGAATAGCCATAAGCGCCCGATGTCACCCGACCAATTCCGCGCCCGTCCATGAAAATGGGTTCGCCTCCGGTCGCGTCAGCGTTCGAAGCTGCGGTGTCGGCTTCGTCCAGATGCAGCAGGACAAGCTGCTCTCTGGCCGGAGAGGTCATGGCAGTATTTGCGGCATCTTTGTTCAGGAACGATTTGTCGAATTTGCACAACCGGTCCAACCCGACCTCGTGTGGCCAGTATTCGGGGCTGTATTCGCGCCCCCAAGACCCATAGCCCTTTTCGATCCTCAGCGACATCAGTGCGCGGCTGCCAACTGGGCCTGCGCCGAACTCTTTTCCGGTCTCGATCAGCGCCTCATACAGGCGGAGCTGATCTTTCGCGGCGCAATGCACCTCCCAGCCCAGATCGCCGGTGAAGGAGACACGCAGCGCCAGGACCGCAATTCCGGCGATTTCGATCTGTTGCGAGCGCATGAAGGGGAAATCCTCGGGGCTGAGCGAGGTATTCGTAAGCCGTTGCAGGATTTCCCGCGATTTCGGTCCAGCCACGTTAAAGCCGCAAGTCTCTTCGGTGCGGCTTTCGAAACGGGTGCCGTCGGGCAGAGGAACTTGTTTGAAGAACCGTTTGTGATAGCGCTCGGCCATGCCCGAGCCGATGATCCAGAATTCGTCTTCGGCCACGCGGGTCACGGTGAAATCGCCGGCAATACCACCCCGTTTTGAGATCAGCGGGGTCAGGCAGGATCGACCAACCGATCTCGGCATGGAATTTGCGAATACGGCATTAAGCCAACCCTCGGCTCCCGGACCTTTGCAAACATATTTGGCAAAGTTTGAGATGTCGATGATCCCGGCCCGATCGCGCAGCATCCGGCATTCCGCGCCCACCGGTTCCCACCAGTTCTGGCGGGTGAATCCGTTGGTGTCCGTGGCGCCGGGCGCCTCTGCGAACCACAGCGGGTGTTCCCATCCGACATTCAGGCCAAAGACGGCACCCATGTCCTTTTGCCTGTCATAAATCGGGCGGGTCCGGGCAGGGCGTCCTGCGCTGCGTTCTTCATTTGGGAAGTGGATGGCAAAGCGGTGTGCGTACTGATCCTGCACGCGGGCCTTGGTGAAATCTTTCGTAGCCCATGTGTCGAACCGCGCCACGTCCCAGGCGAACATGTCGTATTGGGTTTCGCCTTCGATGATCCACTGCGCCGCCATCAGGCCCATGCCACCCGATTGCGAGAAACCCGGGATGATGCCGTTGCAGCAGAAATAGCCGTCGACCTCGGGCACTGGCCCCATCAGAACGTTGGCATCCGGTGACCAGATCATCGGTCCGTTGATGATCCGTTTGATCCCGGCGTCGCCCACGGCAGGTACGCGTTCGATGGCGTTCATCATATTCTCTTCGATCCGCTCCAGATCGTCGGGAAACAGATCATGGGCAAAATCCAGGGGTGTGCCGTCCTCGGCCCAGAATTTCATATCCTTTTCATAAGCCCCCACCAAAAGGCCCTGACCTTCCTGCCGCAAATAGTACTCGCCATCGCGGTCACTGACCGAGGGCAGGCGTGTATCATGCGCCGCGACGTCAGCCATGGTTTCGGTGACAAAATACTGATGCTCGGTCGGTTGCAGGGGTAGCTCAATCCCGGCCAACATGGCAACTTCGCGGCCCCACAGACCGGCGGCATTCACAACCCACGGCGTTTGGATGTCCCCCTTAGGGGTGCGTACGATCCATGTGCCGTCTTCTTGCTGATCTGTCGCAGTGACTGGCGTAAAGCGGTGGATTTCGGCCCCACGCTGGCGCGCGCCGACAGCGTAGGCGTTGGTGACCCCCGAGGGATCAACATTACCGCCATCAGGTTCGTACATGACACATCGGATGCCATCGTAATTGACCAGCGGGTTCAGACGCTGCGCCTCTTCGATGCTGATCTCATAGAAATTCATCCCGTACAGCTTGGCCTTGGCGGCCTGCAGCCTCAGCTGGTGCTCGCGCTCTTCGGTTTGGGCCAGATATAACGAGCCGGGCTGGAACACGCCGCAGCTTTGGCCGGTTTCAGCCTCAAGCTCTTTGTACAGCGTCATCGTATAGTGTTGGATGCGGCTGATATTGGTGCTGTCATGCAGTCCGTGGATGTTCGCCGCCGCGTGCCAGGTCGAGCCGGATGTCAGTTCATCCCGTTCCAACAGCACCACGTCTGACCACCCCGATTTGGTCAGGTGATACAGGATCGAGCACCCAATCACACCCCCGCCGATTACCACTGCCTGTGCATTTGTCTTCATGAGTCTGTCATCCAAAATTTTGGTCTTGTCGTCATGTGTTACCAGTACTGAACCCAAGACAACGGGTTTAAATTTCACGTGGGATTGAACAGATATAAACCAAGGTTAGTCTCCGATGCCCACCACTATGCACGTCCATACTCGACCAGTCTGTGGTTCAATTCATCTGTTTCAGAGGCCCCGGCTTCCAGGGCGAATATAAAGGCGTGGGTCAGGTAAAAACAGGCCGCGTCGATATCTTGCACCGCTTCGCATTCATCTGCTGCAATAGTGTAATAGCGGACCAACGCGGCAGGATCATCATGATCATGCGCCTCAAGTAGCAAGCGATCCAGTTCTGTTCTGTCCATCGGGTCTCCGTCGCGTCTGGCCAGTCGTGCGTGGCCAGACAGCTGGTTCAGTCGGCGCGACCGCTTTCAATCTGCGTCGCAACCCAGTGATGGAAATTATGGGTCGGACCATCCATCACCGGAGAGAACCGACCGCCGTCGAACAACATTCCGTGCCGACCCTTTTGCATCCCTTCAACAACGAACACATCCTCTTCAAACACAGTTTTCCATTGCTGGGCGTTTGCCGCCCTCAGGCCATCATGTTCAGGTGTGTCTTCGATGCTTTTGGCATAATAAAGCTCGATATGCTCAACGGTATTTTCGTGATCAACCGGTTCCAGGACAATGGCAAAGGCATGGTCACGCTGCACACCCAAAAGAACATTTGGATACACGGCCACATACTCTGCGCCCTCATTCCATTGATCGCTGAGCCCGTCGAAATCGGCGAATGTGGTGCCGTCATGGTCAGTGAGTTGTCGATAGACCAGCGTGCCTTGACCGGAATAATGCCCGCGCATTTCGATGTTATAGTGATCTTCAAGTCGCGAATAACTGTTCAGGCCGGGATGCACCCAGGGCAGGTGATAGCTTTCGCAATAGTTCTCAACCGCCAGCTTCCAGTTGGTCTTGACCTCCAACTTGAACGAAGAGGCCTCACCGCCGTGATGTACTGGTTGATCAAACTCTTTCCAGCGTTCCAATAAGGCGGCGTGCGCCTCTTCGAATTCGGGTGCATTGCCGTCCACATTAACAAAGACCACGTCCCGCCAGACATAAGAGCGAATACGGATCAGGCCCAGAGATTTGCGATCCACGTCCTCATGGGTGTTGTGACCGGCGCCGCCAACATGTGGCGTCGCACGCAGCTCTCCCTTCAGGCTGTAGCACCAGCTGTGATAGGGGCAACGGATCGCGCCACTTATCTTGCGAGGGGTATCGACAAGGATCATCCCGCGGTGACGGCAGGTATTTTGAAATACGCCAACCTCACCATCCCGATCCCGCACGATTAGTAAAGGCATGCCTAGGAAATCGACCGGCATGGCATCGCCTTCCTCGGGCACGTCTTTGCCAAAGCCGATCCCGGACCAGTTGGCGTACAAAACCGATCTACGCTCTTCGGCGAAAAGTGCCGGGTCGATATAGTGTTCGTTTGGCAGGCCGTTTGCGACATTCACATCGACCAGAACGGAAGACAGCGCAGTATGCTTGTTCATCGGGCTCTCCTGCAGGTGTTGCTTGGTCTCTATTGGCGGATACGCTGGCATCCACTCAATATCAGAAAACCTCATCACAGGGTGATTTCACCTAAACCGAACCGTCCTGAACCTCTTGAATGATCCAATCTTTCAGCGCCCGGGCACTTTCGGACAAGTCTTCATCCGAGCGGCCAACCAGATAAAACTGGTTTGGAGCGATCTGGAGGTGGGGCCCGATTGCCACCAGCTTTCCCGATTGCAGCATGGGTTGGATCAAGCGTTGCCATCCAAGAACCAGCCCGGCCCCCTTACGCGCCCGCTGGAGGGCTACCGAATAGCTGTTCACACGAGAATCGATCGGAATGGTTCCCGTGTACCCGAGTTGTTGAAACCATTCGGGCCAAGTGGTCCAGCTGCGGTCTTCAGAGTCCAGATGTATCAGTCGTTCAGCGGCGAGATCTTCAAGGCTTGCACCGGCCAACCGATCCGCCACCTCTGGGCAGGCGACGGGGACTAGACAATCCCGAAACAGAGGAGTGTGCGAAAGGTCACCGTTGCCGTCCCGGCCGTAGCGAATAAAGAAATCGATATCCGGCCGATCCCGAAATGGTCGATCCTGTGAAAGCTGGTCAACATTTACTTCAGGCATTTCGCGCCAGAACCGGATTACCGATGGCGACAACCAAAGAGCAGCCACTGCAGTGGTTGATCCTACGGTTACCTTTTCGACGGTGGCACGGTCGCGGATTGTTGCCAGTGTTTTTGAGATGCGGGTAAACGAAGAAGCCAGCGCGTCATACAGCGCTTTGCCGTCTTCCGTCAGTTCGACCCCTCGGTGTTTGCGCTGGAACAAGGCGGTGCCAAGATCACCTTCCAACGCTTTGATCTGATGACTGACCGCGCCCGGCGTCACTGACAGTTCTTCAGCCGCATTCTTGAAGCTTAGATGGCGCGCAGCGGCTTCGAAGGCCGACAGCGTGGTGAGTGGCGGCAGATTATAGTGGCGTCTGGACATGACAGGTGTAGCCGTTGGTGGTCTTCAGGTTAATTATTCTCACTCAAATATTGGACTTTTTAAGATTGTGCGCCAGAAGAAATTTTCAAAAACGATGATGTCGAGTGCCGTGTTTCCGATGCGTGCCGTCAAAATCAGGTAATGTTTCTGTGACGACCGGGTTTGGTGTCAGCCAGTTCATTGACGGTTCTTATGCAATCACCGGCATGGAGTGGATCATAGATATGGGCGGAGATGATCCCGAGCCAAGCAAGGTTGAACTGATAGCAGGTCTAGTCGTCATCATGGGTCTGTAGATCATTTCGGCGGTTTCGGGTGCGGGTCGCTTCCTGCAAACATGTATCGCAATTAGTGAGGCTTGCTTTGACCAAATACCGCAATCTTTTGGGGAGGATTGGAGGATCGCCCTGTGAATATGCGTACCATGACCCGAACCGGTGGCCGCGCGGCCCGGCGCGCGCTGCGCTCTGCTCCGAATTTCGAGATGTTGCCCGGCCTGACCAGAGGCATCCCCCTATGCGAGGTGATGGATGGCAGCCAGATCGACAGGATCGACAGCGCCTCAATGGATATTCTCGAGAATGTCGGTGTTCAGTTTCGCGATGCAATCGCACTGGAGGATTGGAAAAAAGCTGGCGCAAAGGTCGAGGGCGAACTGGTCTATCTGGACCGGGGCCTGGTCCGAGAGCTGATCGCCACCATTCCCAGCACCTTCACTTATCATGCACGCGATCCAAACAAGAACGTGCGACTGGGCGGACGGCACTCGATCTTTGTGCCGATGACCGGCGCGCCCTTTCTGCGCGATCTCGATGACGTGAGGCGTAATCCGACGCTCGATGATCTGGCAATGTTCCACAAACTAAGCCACATGCTGCCGGCGATGCATTCCTCGGCGCATCACATTGTCGAACCTTACGACCACCCGATCAGTCAGCGACATTTGCGCATTACCTATTCGTCGATGAAACATTCGGACAAGACGTTCATGGGTATGACCACCTCGCCCAGAAACGCCGAAGACGTCATTGAGATGTGTGCGATCCTGTTCGGGGAAGATTTCATTGAAGATCACCCGGTCACCACGGGAAACTGCAACGGAAACTCTCCGCTGGTCTGGGATGAAACGATGCTGGGCGCGATGCGGGCCTTTTCTCGCCGCAATCAGCCTGTCTTGTGCTCGCCCTTTGTGCTGGGCGGGGCCAATACGCCCGCATCGGTTCCCGCCACAGTGGCGCAGTTGAACGCCGAAGCACTGAGCGCGCTGGCCTATACCCAAGTCATTCGCAAAGGTGCTCCGGCGATTTACGGGCACTACCTGTCGACGGTGTCGATGAAATCAGGTGCCCCGATGGCCGGCACGCCCGAGATCAGTCTGATGAACTTTATGATCGGGCAGATGGCCCGGTTCTACGACGTTCCATGGCGCACCTCGAACACGCTGGGTGGGGCCAAGACATTTGATGCGCAGGCCGGGTACGAATCCGCCACGACGCTGCAGGCGGTTCTTCATTCCGGTGCGAACTATATTTGGCATTCGGCGGGCTGGAATGAAGCTGGGATGCATTGTTCCACCGCCAAGTTCATTGTCGATGCTGAACAATGTGCGATGGCTTATCGCATGGCAGAAGGCCCGCAATGGGATGATTTCGACCAAGCTCTTGCCGCCATTCCAGAGGTCGGTCCAGGCGGGCACTATCTGGGTCATCCGCACACGCAGGACAATTTTCAAACGGCGTTTTTCATGCCCGAGATGTTCGACAATAACTCGATTGAGCAATGGGTGGCAGAAGGCGGGGTTGAGATCACTGAGCGCGCGTTGAAGCACGCGCGCAAGCTGCTGGCCGAATACCAGGAACCGACACTGGACGTGGCCAAAAACGAGGCCCTGCTGGACTATATCGCCCGGCGGGAACGGGAAATTCCCGCCGCTGACGAGCTGAACCAAACCTATTAGAGATTTCGCCTTGGACCTATCCCGACTGCATTGTCGGGTGGGTTTCCATTTAGCACTCGGAGGGAAAATGGAACTGACCGGCAAAACAGCGCTCATCACAGGGGCTGCGGGCGGCATCGGATCTGCTATTGCACAGCGGATGCGGCAGGCAGGGGCACGGGTTGCGGTTGCGGACGTTTCGGTTGAGGGTATCGAGGCCGACGCCCATTTGCCCGGCGATTTGCGCGAGAGCGCTTATGCAGATGCATTGCCGCAACATGCGGCGGATGCGCTGGGCGGGCTGGATATCGTCGTCAACAATGCGGGGGTCATCACCCGCGGAGCGGTGACCGAGACTTTGGATACCGACTGGGCATTGTCGCTGGGCGTAAATGTCGAGGCCCCCTTTCGCATCTGTCGCGCCGCAATCCCGATCATGGCGGCGCGTGGTGGTGGCGCGATCGTGAACACAGCGTCATGCTGGGGGCTGCGCCCTGGGCCGAACCACGCGGTCTATTGCATGACCAAGGCAGCTATTGCGTCGTTGACACAATGCATGGGTATGGACCACGCGCATCAGGGCATCCGCATTAACGCCGTCTGCCCGAATGAAGTAAACACGGCGATGCTGCGGTCGGGGTTTGAAAAACGCGGCTTCGATCCGGATACTGCCGTGGCAGAGCTGGGCCGGACGGTGCCCTTGGGGCGTATCGCCGAGCCCGAAGATATTGCTGATGTGGTGATGTTTCTTGCCTCGGACGCCGCGCGCTATGTGTGTGGGGCATTGCTGGAAGTGAACGGAGGAAAACCGGTTTCATGACGCGATTTACCGGCAAAACCGCACTGGTCACGGGCGGGCGCAGCGGTATCGGACGCGCCATCGCGGAACGTTTGCAACACGAAGGTGCACGGGTCTTTACCGCGCAACGTGGGAGCGATCCGGAATTCGAAGGGTTCGAGGCCGATTTCAGAGATCCCCACAGCCCGCAAACGGTGGTCAATCAGGTCGTTGATCTGTCCGGGCGATTGGACATTCTGGTCAATAATGCAGGCATGATGCAGGAAGCCGGCGTCGAGCAGATGAGCCTTGCAGACTGGCAGCGCACGCTGACAGTCAACCTCACGGCCCCGTTCCTGCTGATCAAGGCGGCGCTGCCCCATCTACGGCGGGCGGGCGGGGCGATTGTCAATATCGGCTCGATTGAGGGGCTGGGCAGCAATCCCGGCCATGCTGCCTATTGCGCATCCAAAGCCGGGTTGCATGGCCTGACACGAGCGGTGGCCGTGGATCATGGGGCAGAGGGTATTCGTTGCAACGCCGTGGCCCCTGGCTGGATCGACACCGAGTTGAACGTGGATTTCATCGCCTCAATGCCGGACCCGGAGACATTTCACGAGGATATCAAGCGCATACACCCCGTTGCCCGAACCGGAAGCCCGCAAGAGGTTGCGGCGCTGGTCGCCTTCCTGGCGTCGGATGATGCCAGCTTTATCACCGGGCAGGTCTACACAGTCGACGGAGGCCGCATGGCCAAGCTGAGCCTGCCCTGATCACTCGTCCCGCGCGCGCCATTCTTTCCAGCGCAGCACTGCATTGGCACCGATCTCTCGGAATGGCTTTGGGGGCAGGCGTTTGGGTTGATCCTGGGCGTCGAAATACCGGGTGATATTCGAGCTGTGGCCGCAGGTGCGTTCTGCTGCCGCGATACCGGTCAGGGTGCCGCGCGCCGTGCCCAGCCCGTTCTGGACACAGCCGGAAATCACGCCCTGTTCGACCTCTCGCGCGACGGAAACGCCGTTCAGGCTGAGGCAGAGATGACCGGCCCAGTGATATTGCATGTCCAGCCCCGCCAACTGCGGAAATCGCTGGTCGAATTTGCGCTGCATCACCCGCGAGGCGCGCGCCAGATCACCAGCAGTTGAGGTCATGCCCGGGCGCAGGGCCGCGCAGGTACGGGTTATGATCCGATTGCCGCCCTGCGCCGTATCGATGCGCCGCATTGTTGTACCCAACGGATCAGATGGTGTGACACTCCAGCGGGGTTGCCCCCCAAGCCGCGACAGCACTTCGGCGTCCAGCTCCGGGGTCATTGCCGCAAAAAGGAACAGTTGCATCAGCCGGTCGCGCTCGATCCCAAAGCTTTCCAGATGCCCGTTCACCGTCAGGATGACTGTACCAGTGCTGACGGTACCGCGCGCGGTTTTTACCAGCCACGCACCGCCTTGCTTCTCAAACCCGGTCACGCCAGAGCTCTCGTACAATGCAATGCCATCCTTGATCAGTCCCGCAGCCAGACCGCGAATATAGCCTGCTGGTTGCAACATAACCGTGCCGGGTGTGTATAGCCCCGACCGATAGTGGCGCGACCCTGTCAGGGCGTGCATCTGCTGTTGGTCGAGCATTTCACTGGTCTCACCCAAAGTGCTGAGATGATGCGCATAGCTGATATTATGTGCATGTCCCGCCGCGCTCACCGCCCCGTTAACCTTGCCAGCCGGATCAAAGAAATTCGGGTCGATCTGATATTGCTCGACCGCCGATCGGGCAAAATCAATTGCAAGTCGGTTTAATGTGATCATGGTGCGATCATCCCCCGGCCCGGAATAATTGTCCGAGGCCAGGTCATGTGGCAGATCGATCATAAAACCCGTATTGCGCCCCGCAGCCCCTTCGGCCACGCGGCCAGCCTCAAGCACGACAATCTTTGCGTCGCTTTGCAGCTGCCTCAAACGCTGTGCCGCTGACAACCCTGCGAAACCGGCACCAACAATCACGACATCCGCCGTCAGATCACTATCCAGTTCTTGGGCCGGGAGTGGATCGCCTAATATGACGCTCCAGGCCGCAGGTCCGCGATGGACTGGCAGGGTTCGGGCGGCATAGCTGCTCAATCCACGGCCTCATCCGCATCGTCGGACAGGTCGAACCAGATGGTTTTTAGCTGGGTATACTGGTCATGCGCATGGATCGAGTTGTCGCGCCCACCAAAGCCAGACTGTTTATAGCCGCCAAAGGGCGTGGTGATATCGCCCTCACCAAAACTGTTCACAGTCACCGTTCCCGCCCGGATCATCCGCGCCCCGCGAATGGCGCGTTTCGCATTGGCTGTGAAGATCGACGCACACAAACCATACTCGGTATCGTTGGCGATCTTGATGGCCTCATCAAAGCTGGAAACCGTGATCACCGAAAGAATGGGACCAAAGATTTCGTCACGTGCCAGGATGGCGTCATTGCCAGGGAGTTCGACTACGGTGGCCTCGACAAAGCCATTGTCCGCTTTGCCTCCGATCACCACGTTTTCGGCCTGATCCAGATATCCGCAGACCTTATCGAAATGAGCTTCGCTGACCATTGCGCCCAATCGTGTTTCCGGGTTCAGAGGCTCGCCGACATTCCATTGCTTTACATGATGGGCGATGCGGTCGAGCAACTCGGCCTTTACGGCCTTGTGGACAATCAGGCGGGACGTGGCCGAGCAGTTCTCACCCATATTCCAGAACGCACCATTGACGATATGTGCCGCCACGCGGTCCAGATTTTCTGCATCTTCCATCACAATGGCCGGATTCTTGCCGCCCATTTCAAGCACCACCTCTTTGGCGTTGCTTTCCGCCGAATAGCTCAGGAACCGTTTGCCAGTCACGGTTGAGCCGGTGAAGGACACCATATCTATATCCATGTGCCGCCCAATAGGTTCGCCCACCTCGGCACCTGCGCCGGGGACGATGTTTAGGACGCCGCGTGGCAGACCGGCCTCCATCGCCAGTTCGGCCAGCCGCAATGCCGTCAGTGAAGTTTCCTCGGCCGGCTTCACCACCACCGAGCAGCCCGCAGCCAGAGCGGGCCCGATCTTCCATGCCAGCATCAGCAATGGGAAATTCCAGGGCAGGACTAGCCCGACAACGCCAATCGGCTCGCGCACGACCAAAGCGATGTGGTCGTCACTGGCGGGCGAGACCTGATCATAGATCTTGTCGATCGCCTCAGCATGCCATTTCAGGCAATGAATGGTCTCGGGCAGGTCGACGGTCTCGCAGTCAAAGATGGTCTTGCCACTGTCGATACTTTCCATCACCGCCAGTTCACGTGCATTGCGTGTGATCAGTTTGGTCAACCGGATCAGCACATTTTTGCGCTCGGATGGGTGCAGCCTCGACCAGCGGCCATCTTCGAACGCTTCGCGCGCCTTCTCGACGGCAAAATCCACGTCCGCTACACCGCAGGCGGCAATGTTGGCCAATTTCTTGTTGGTCGCCGGGTTAACCGTTGTGAAGGACTGCCCGGAAATCGCCGGGCGGTACGCGCCATCAATAAAGGCGCCGGTTGGCAAGGTCAGACCCGCGGCGATGGAGTCGTATTCGTCCTGCGTCAGCAATGTCATACCTTACTCCTCTGCCATGATGTCAGCGATTTTCTGTTTCAGCACGCGCGTCACTTGCTCTAGCGCGCGTTTGTCATCTTTGTTCAAAGATTTCAGCGGCGGCCGAACGATGCCCGCGTCAATCCCATTCATTGTGACACCATGCTTGATGGTCTGGATGAATTTGCCACCCTGTTCTAATACCCGCATCAAGGGCATCAGCGCCGACATGATCCGACGGCCCTTGGCAAAATCGCCCTCGATTACACAGGCCTGGTATAGCGCCACATGCTCGGCAGGCAGAAAGTTCGAGCCGCCACAGACCCAGAACGGCGCGCCCCAGGCAAAGAATTCCAGCGCCTGATCGTCCATACCGCATCCCAGTTGGATATGCGGATAGTCCCGCGCCAGAAGATGCACCCGGTTGATATCGCCCGAGCTTTCCTTGATGCCGCAGAAATTCCTGCTGCGTCCGACGCGGTCCAGGAATTCTTCGCCCATCATCGTGCCTGTGCGGTGAGGATAATTGTACAGCATTACCGGCAGGTCGGCGGCCTTGTCGATGGCCAGCGCATTCAGCGCATTTTCGCGGTCGGTGGGCACCGAATAGGGCGGGCTGGCCAACAGGATCGCATTCGCCCCGATTTCCTTTGCACCCGACGCCAGCGCAACCGAGTCCGACGTCAACATCGCGCCCGTGCCAACAACCAGAGGCAAACGGCCTTTCAGACGCAAATGGGTGAACCGCGCCAATTCGAGCCGTTCCTCCACGGTCTGCGCATAATTCTCACCTGTCGACCCGCCCGAGATTAGACCATGCACGCCATTCTTGATCAGAAGCTCGATCACCTGCGCCAGCGCGTCCCAGTTGACGCTGTCATCGGCCTGATAGGGCGTGACCACCGGGGTATAGACCCCCTCAAATCGGAAAATTGGATTCATTCCGTCCTCATGCAGGTTTCGAAAGCGGTGGGAGGCCCATTGGGACATCCAGCGCATCGGGCATCACGAACAGTTCGATCTGATCGCGTGACAAGTTCCAGTGATCTTCGGCCAGCTGCGCAGCAGCCGTTTCATTGCGTGTCTCTATGGCGTCGATGATGGCGTCGTGTTGCTGGCTTGCCTCGGACAGGTTTTCGACCATCCTGCCCGACTGTGGCCGGTAGAAGGTCATGCCGATACGGGCATGGTCAATCAGCAAACGGTTGAAAGAGGGCAATAGATAGACATTGCCCGACATTTCGCCGGTCACTTCGTGAAAGCGGTTATTGGCCAGGGCGCGCTCTTCGGCTGCCCCATCCCGCAGCGCGGCCTTGAATGCCTGCTGTGCGGTTTTCAGGGCTTCAATCTGCACAGGCTTTGCATTCGCCGCTGCCAGTCGCAGGATTGCACCATAGATCATCGGAGCGGCCAGAAAGAAATCGCGCAAGGTGGTATACGACATTTCGGACACGCGCGCGCTGCGGTTTGTTCGCAGGTCCAGATATCCTTCTCCGGCGAGTTGTCGGAACACTTCACGTAAAGGCGTTCTCGACAGGCCAAACGCATCGGACAGATGCACCTCGTCCAGATCGGTGCCAGGTTGCAGGCGCAAAGTCAGGATCGAGACCTTCAAGTGCTCGGCCAGCTGCGTTTTGCGGGTTTTTGCGACGTCCTTCATCCGGATCCTCCAGCCCAGCCAGCAAGAATCGATTGGGTTCGATTGCCTCCTTTTTGTATCCGAATAAAATACATATTGTATACATGGAAATTTCGTGCAGCATAATCCAACGACAAAGACTCAGCCAATCCGGCCGAACAAAGTGGAAAACCCTATGCCTCAGATGCGGCACATCACCATTGTTCTGATCGAGGAGTTCTCGCATCTCGCCTTTTCCTGTGCCGTCGAACCACTGCGGATCGCCAATCTGGTCAGTGAGAAAACGCTATATGATTGGACGCTGATATCGGAGGACGCAGAGCGTGCAGTATGTTCCAATAAGGTGGTGACACTTGTGCATGGCGGGTTGGGCGATATTCCAAAGACTGATCAGCTGTTTGTCTTGTCGGGCATCCACATGCGCAACCATGTCTCACGCGACCTTCTGGCGACGTTGCGACGCGAACGTGCGCGGGGCACGCCGATCGGGGCATTGTGTTCTGGTGCTTGGCTTCTAGCAGAGGCTGGATTTCTGGATGGCTCTCAGGCTGCGATCCACTGGGAATATCACGATGCGTTTATGGAAGCGTTCCCAGAGGTGAACCTTGTGCGCAGTGTCTTCGTGGCAGACGCGAAACACATCACGGCATCGGGTGGGACGGCAACTGCCGATCTTTTGCTGCATCTGATCGGACGCGATCACGGCGAGGAGCTGGCGATCGCGGTTGCAGACCAGATGGTGTATAATGCTGCCCGCAACGCAACGGCCAAACAAAGGGTATCATTGCAATCGCGCAACGGGATGCGTAACGCACATCTGGCTCGGGCTATCCATACCATGCGCGAATGCCTTGAAGCACCGGTTTCTCCGTCAAAGATCGCGGATGATCTTGGCATATCCACGCGCCAGTTAGAGCGGTTATTTGGTAAGTATCTCAACACTTCGCCCAAAAAATACTTTATGGAATTACGCCTGGAACGCGCGCAAAAGCTTTTGCTTCAGACCGAAGCATCCGTCACTGAGGTCGCCTTGGCTTGTGGCTTTGAAAATCCCGGTCATTTCTCGCGGGTTTATCGATCCAGTTTTGGTGTCACACCGCATTCGCAAAAAAGCAAAATCGACTGACGGAAGGCGGCGGGGGGAGCTGCTCTGCCCTAGGGCGAGCCCGGCCCGGCAGGCGCTCACCCCCTAGTCCCGCTTGTACCCCCTCGTTAAATTCAAACTCGTAAACTGATCAGCAGGATTGACTGTTTGTATTTGGTAAAAAGGGCACAAATTCTGCAAGATCGTGTCAGATGTAAGGGGGTTTAGGGCGATATAAAGGCCCAGATTTCTGCAAAAAATGCGACCCAAATCCCACACAATTAATAGCTCAAATAGCCAAGTTTGTCCTTGAGTTTGCGTTACATATGAAAAATGGCTTTTAAGTTTAGCCAAAATACCGGGTATACTTACAAACTATGGCAGAGATTCACATCGGGATGCATTTTCGAACCCCCATGTTCCCTTCAGCAACCAAAGCCGGAGGCCATGCATGAATTTCGAAACTTACCAGCCGGTCGTGACACCTGTCCCGCCAGTCATACCCGTAGACGTGCGCGAGGATCAGATTATTCAGGCCTCACAGGCGGCCAGTGCAGCATTTGAAAAGATATCCGCCACGGCATTATTTGAGGTGGATACAGTCACTGATACTCAGAAGCGCATACTTGCGATCTTTCGCTGGTATTTTCTGGCGGCCTTTTGCACGCGCATGTTGTCTGGGGCAACGCATCGGCTGGATCATTTGACGATGCAAGTAGGCATGGATGTTTACAGTGCGGTTGGTATGATTTTGTCCCGCGATGAGATCGAGTATTCGAGAAACCTGGTTGAAAAAATGCCGGATTCTGCGGCTGATGCACGGATGAAGGCGATCGGCGCACGGGGGCACAAGGCAGGTTGGATCGCGGCCAATCAATATAAACAGGGCAGAAGCATGCCCTCAGAGATCAAGGTCGCTCTGTCAGGTGCTTTGGCGGCTGTGGATCGTTTGAATTGAACAGCGGTCCCAATTCGACATGAATTTACAAGTGTCGGTGAATTTGCCTCGCAGCAGGCAGGTGCGCCTTTCGTTGAAGCTCAGGTCGAAGGGTGGAAATGCTGCCCATTCACAGTAGGGGATTGAAAACCGTACCAAATCACTACATTCACCCCTGATAGATCCAACAGGTTAATGCTACATGCCCCTTTCAAGAAGATTGCTAACCTATGGCTCGGTTCCCGTGGTTGCGATTGTATGCTTTGCCGTTTGGTATACCAGTATCGGTTCCAAACCAGGTCCTGAGTTTGTCCGGCTGGATGGTGGAGAATTCCTGATGGGTTCGCAAAACTTTCAAGCGGAAGAGACTCCGGTCCATCCAGTGAATGTCGGGTCCTTTGACATTACGCGGACAGAAATTACCAACGACCAATTTGCGAAATTTGTCGAAGAAACCGGGTATCAGACAACGGCAGAGCGTGGCTTGTCGGCGGAGGATTTCCCGGGTCTGCCTGCAGATTTGCTTGAGCCTGGGTCGATGGTCTTCGCCCAGCCTAAGGAAGCGGTGTCGCTGAATAATCCAAACGCATGGTGGCGCTATGTCAAAGGTGCAAGCTGGCAACACCCGGCAGGACCGGGCAGTTCGATTGCGGAACTGGGCGACCATCCGGTGGTGCATGTGTCACCCGAGGATGCCGCAGAATTTGCAGAGTGGATCGGAGGTCGTCTGCCGACCGAGGCCGAATGGGAATTTGCAGCTCGCGGCGGGTTCGAAGGCGCCGACTACACCTGGGGTGACAGCTATGATCCCAGCAATGGGTGGAAGGCAAACACCTGGCAAGGACAGTTCCCAAGCGAGAACCTGGCTGACGATGGCCATGCCGGAACCGCACCCGTAGCGTCATATTTGGCCAATGGCTACGGCCTGTATGACATGGCGGGCAATGTCTGGGAGCACGTGGCCGACTGGTGGGTGCCGGGGCACATTCCTGGCGACCAAATTGATCCTACCGGCCCGGAAAAGGCCTTTGCCGCCCAGTTCGGTAGCGCATCGATGGGTGCAATGCGGTTGGTCAAAGGGGGCTCATGGCTTTGCGCGCCGAATTTCTGTCTGCGTTACCGACCTGCTGCGCGGCAGCCGGTTGAGATGTCGTTGGGCAGCAATCATGTCGGATTTCGCGTTGTCCGCGATGTAGACTAATCGCCGGGTATTCCGGTCATACGGCGGGCTTATTCCGCCCCGTACCGGTGGCACAATCGATTCCAGAACATATCAAGCGCGGCAAATTTGACGCCCTTGCGACGGGCAGCGCATATGTTCCAGGTCAGAGGTTGCGTGGTTCGTATCTCTTTCAACATCCCCAATTTCAGGTGCTGATCAAAATCTTCCTTCATTCCTCCGGCAATCAGGTCTGCTCTGCAGGCCATATCGGCAACTAAAGAGAAATCGTCACTTTCGATCTGGGGCAATCGGTCAACAATATGCCAGGCTTTCTCGTCATTCCCCAAAGTGGCGGCAATGGCAGAGCGCCAGTGGCGATGCATATGCGCGGTTATAAACGGATGCCGAAACACCTCAGCGATTGAGACCGGAGTAGCCTGATGAATGGGATGGTCGGGGCGAGCGCAGAAGAAAACGGGTTCCTTTCGAACGACCTGAATGTCCAGATCGCTTAGGTTGGGCGTGTGCGTCAGATCGCAAACCGCCACGTCCAGGCGCCCTATCCGCAATGCTTCGAGGGGTTCCATGGTGGCCCGCACATCAACGCGGACGCGAAGATCTGGCCAGTTATCAAGCAGCTCTGCCAGAAGCGGCGTGATGATCGTCCGGGTCGTCAGGGGGCCGCAGCCGATATTCAGCACCTCCGGGCCGACCGAACGCAGCCGTTTGACTCCTGCTTCAAACTGGCTGGTCGCATTGTGCAGCGCGTCCAGAAGTTGCAGAAAGCGTTTCCCCGCCGGTCTGATGGTTGCGCCGCGGCCTGTCCGTTCAAATAGCGCCTGACCGGCATAAGTTTCTGCCTGGCCGATATAGCGTGAGAAACTTGCCGGAGAGGTTCCGATTGCATCCGCTGCCACGCGAAAGTTGCCGTGTCTGGCCAATGAGCGCACCGCATCTATGGCTTTGGAATCAATCATTTGCACCCTCGTTCCAATATTCAGAACGCTCATACCAAATGATGGAATGGTCGTCTCTTTCTGTAGCCGGAATTGTCGTTTCCTGCGACATTATTGTCGACCGTGGCACGACGCCCCGGACTTCCCACATAACGGAGGATTCAATGGTTCCTTTAAGGAATATATTAGCTGTGCTTGGCGCTTCGGCGTTATCAACGACTGCAGCACTTGCCGATTCTGAGGATACACGCCCAAACGTTCTTATTCTAATCGCAGATGACATGGGGTTTTCCGATGTTGGCGCATTTGGCAGTGAAATCGAAACGCCCTCGATCGACCAACTGGCAGATGACGGTATGCTGTTCACCAATTTCCACGTCGGTGCGTCTTGCTCGCCCACTCGGACTATGCTGATCAGCGGTGTCGACAACCATCTCGCAGGCCTCGGCAATATGTTAGAGATTCAGGCCGATAACCAATTCGGCAAGCCTGGCTATGAAGGTCATTTGAACGACAAAGTTGTTGCGTTGCCGCGTCTGTTGCGCGACGCAGGATACCACACCTATATGACCGGCAAATGGCACCTAGGTCATGAGCCTGGCACGATCGCTTATGACCGCGGATTTGAGAAATCCTTTATGCTGGGCGAAAGCGGTGCGGATAACTGGGTCGAGCAGCCCTATGCCCCGTTCTATACGCGGGTGCACTATTACGAGGACGACAAGCTTGTCAGCCTGCCAACGGACGACTACTTCTCGTCCGATTTTTATACCCAAACGATGATCGATTACATCGACAGCAACCTGGATGACGGTAAACCATTTTTGGCCTGGGTCGGGTATCAAGCCGTCCATTATCCTCATCAGGCGCCAAAAGAATTCATCGACAAATATGACGGCGTTTATGACGAAGGGTTCGAGGCCCTGCGGGTTTCGCGCCTGGAAAAGCAGAAGGAACTTGGGCTGATCTCTCCGGATGTGGAATTGGACCCGGAGTTTGCGAAAACCTCTTATGAACCGTGGCAGATGCCGGATTGGGAAAAGCTTAACGACGAAGAAAAAGCATTCAACGCGCGACGGATGCAGACCTATGCCGGAATGCTGGACAATATGGATGTCAATATCGGCAGGATCCTGAGCTATCTGGATGAAAAAGGTATTGCGGACAACACGATCGTCATTTTCCTTGCGGATAACGGCCCGGATCCGAACCAGTTGCCGCTGTCTGAAGCCTATCGTGATTGGTACAAAGCCCATTACGACAAGGTCTATATCGAGGATTTTGACGGCGATTATTCGGATATGGGGCAGCAGGGTGTCTATGCTGATTACGGCCCTGGCTGGGCGGCAGCCGCAGCGGTTCCGGGCAGCTACTTTAAGACATTCTCGACCGAGGGTGGTTTGCGTGTCCCTTTGATCGTGAAATTCCCGGGTGTTGTCGAGCCCGGATCGCAAGTCGATAAATTTGCCTTTGTTCGCGATATCGTTCCAACACTTCTTGACGTTGCCGGCGTCGACGTTCCCGGACCGGTCTATGACGGTCGCGAAATTTATACGCCAGACGGTATCAGTATGATGCCGGTCCTGAAGGGTGAGACGGAAACCGTGCGCGACGATAACAACCCGGTCGGATATGAGCTTGCAGGGTCTTCGGCAGTATTCCAGGGAAAATTTAAACTGATGCAGAATCTGGCCCCTAAAGGCACAGGCGAATGGGAGCTGTTTGATATCGAAGCTGATCCGTCGGAGTTACACAATCTGGCGGACCAGATGCCCGAGCGTGTCGCGGCGATGCAGGCCTATTTTGAGGACTATGCAAAAAGGGTAAATCTTGTGCCTGTTCCCGAAGGCTATAACCCTCTGGAGCAGACGGTCGTCAACGCCAAGCGCAGTGGCGCGCATTAACTGAAATGTCATCGCGCCGTTTCGGGACGGAAACGGCGCGATGCGTATATTTGAAAAAGGCACGCTGCTGGTTGGTCCGCCGATAGATATGTGGCGCTACTGCGGGTGCAGCCACTGTTTGCCGCAAGCACACGCCCATGGAACAGGCCGGTGCATTGTTAGGAGGAGATGCGGGTTATTGCCCTGTGATTTCCGTGCAAGTTCCTTTGCCCCAACCGGTTCTACTACCAGAGGCAGAGAAATCGAACGTGCCTTTCTGGGGGTGGACGTTATAACTCAACGTGTGATCCTCGCCGATATACAGGTAGGTCAAGGTATCGAGCCCCGGGAAAACATCGACCTCTTTGTCGATGTCACCGATCTTGATACGACCTTTGTTTTGATCTTCGTATTTGATCAGTTTCGCAGCCATTTCGGGATGCTGTTCGTCTGGCGACTGACATTCAAAAACCCGCTCTTCTGCGAGCGCCGTGAAGGGCATAAATATAAGAAGAATGGCCAACTTTTTCATTTGATCTCACCTAGAGCAGATTCGTTTCGAACGCCGCAGCTAGGTGTGATTTCTGTCATAAATTTGCTGAAATTCTGGCCAGAGTGTGCCTTGGGCACAACCAAAGAAAATATGGGTGTTGGACCGTCTGCAAAATCAAAATTCTAGTGTCTCGGCAAGAAGCCTGTGGCAAAGATCGCATCCCAGAACAGAATGCAGGTCGGCTCCGCATGGCATTGCATTCACTACCAATCAAATCTCTCATAAGTATCTGTTTCAATACAAGTAATATTTGCATCTCCGAAGGTTGAGATCGGCTCGTCCAGAACATCCACCTCTGGGGCATTGTCGGTCGGATGGATAGCATCCCAAGGCAGGGTTCCAGGAGTGCTCGAGTACAGCGCTTCGTAAGTCAGTTCTTCGTCCAAAGAATTCCCTGCGCTGACAGGGTCGTCACCGACGGTCAGGGCAAATGGGTTTTCCGAAGTGATGAGAGTGCCGGCGCTGTCTATGTCTGACACAACGATCTGACCATGAATTACGCCCTCGAAACCTACTGGCGGGGAAAGCTCCAGATGGTTGAGATTACAACCCGACAAATCCACCGGATCACCATTGGTGATCACCGAATGCTCACCACTGATTATCAGGGTATTTGCCGGTAACCCCTCCAGTGTAACAATCGCCTGATCAGACGCATGCGACACTTGGATGCCAACTTGGATCGCGTCGTCCTTGGGAATCAACAAACCGGGATCGGCCTGCATCACCTCACGGCCATCGGTATCCGGACCGTCCCATTCCAGCTTCAGCCCCGCATGGCCGTGGTTCTCGACATATCGGACTTCGATGCCATAAGTCCCAGGCTCAAGATTGACCTCTTCTGAATACGTGCGAAACCCATGTGGCTTATCGTACTCGATGATCTTTGTTCCATCGATGAAAACAGCAATCCCATCATCTGCTCCGGCAAAGAAAGTATAGCTGCCCCCTTCCTCGACAGTGAAGGACCCTTCCAGCCTGGTACCGAATGTGTCCGAGGATCCGCCTTCCCGGAATGAGTCTTTTCCAAGTTCGTAGTCGATTTCGGAAACAACTTCCTGATGAGTCGGGGCTGAGTTCCAGTCGATTTGATCCATTCGGGTCAGTCTCTGGTCTACATCGTAGTAACTTGCATGAAAACCAGTTTGCATTTCGGCGCTTGGGGCAGGGGGCTGTGCTCCGCTCTCATATGGTGCCGAAGGTTGGTTTGGATCAGCAGGCGATTCAGGCTGAACCGGACCGAGACCATCTGGCTGAAACTCTGCCTTTTCCGAAATGGGGTCTTGGGCATCACTCCCATCAGAGAGTTTTGCATCTGGTTCAGGCTCGTCAGGCTCGCTCTCGGTGACTTGGGGCTGGTCCCCATCTGTGCCGGCGGAAATACGGGGATCGACCATGTCCGCGACATTGACGGTAAAGCTTTCGGTCAGAGTAAGACCGCCCTCGTCAATGACAGTTACATCCACCGTTACAGATGAGGCCTCTTCGTGATCAAGCGCCACATCAGGTTTTAGCCGCAACTGGTTGTCGACAACCTCGAACCGGTCATCAGAGACTTCAAACCGATGCGAGCCGCCAAGGTCAGGGTCGTCAAAAGAGATTTTTCCAACAACGGCACCTTCAACATTCTCGGCCACCGTTAGCTCGGCCGCAGTCAGAGTAATGTTGTCGACAAGCGCGCCATAGCTGTCATTTTGGTTTTCAGCTTCCCTCAACTCCAGGTTGTCCTGACCGGTTCCAACCACCTGAAGGTCGAATGTTTGCCATTCGGCGGATTGAGGATCAAGCTCCGCGACCAAATTGCCATTCCAGCAGACCTCAACCGTGTCCGTTCCACCTGCAAGGCGTTCGCGCAGGTCGATGCCAAGATCATAAAGCTGGCCTGCCTCGGTTTCGACGACCTGAGAGATGCTGTCTACGCCGCGCGCATGGTCCATTTCCATTAGTTGATCACCCTCAGAAGCCTGGGTTCCGCCGAGACGGTCCCAGATTTCGATCCCGTTTGCGTCGGTCCAGGCGCCGCTATCGTCGCCGTCAAATCCCCGCCAGCGACCTTCATCAAGGTCAAACTCTTCGAAACTACCGTTGCGGATCAGGTTTTCGGTGTCATTGCCAAGGCTAAGATCTGTGGGTTCTTCGTTGATGTCTTTGATGTTGATGACAAAAGACTCGGTCACGCTCAGCCCTTCAGAATCGGTGGCGGTGACCTGCAGGTCGATCTGAGCGGTCTCTTCGTGATCAAACTGCATCCCGGGTTTCACGCGAAGCTCTCCATTGAAGACCTCGAACCGGTCATCTGACACTTCGAATACGTGGTCATCTTCAGCGTCCGGGTCGATCGCCTCGATTCGGCCAACAATCGCACCGGCGACGTTTTCCGATATTGTGGTATCGTCCAGCGCGATACCTACTGGGCCTTCATTCACGTCGAGAACATCAACCGTGAATCTTTCCGTCAGGCTCAACCCGCCGGCATCGGTGACTGTGACATCCACCTCGACCTGCGCCGCCTCCTCATGATCCAGCGAGAGGCCGGGTTTTAGCTGTAGCTGACCGTCGACAATTTCGAAGCGGGCATCCGAGACTTCGAATGTATGTGTGTCGCTGTCATCCGTGTCAGTGATTGTGATGTGGCCGACGACCGTGCCCGTCGAGTTCTCGGAAATGGTATTGCCTTCCAAGGTGATTTTTTCTGGGCCTTCATTCACGTCGAGAACATCAACCGCGAATCTTTCCGTCAGGCTCAACCCGCCGGCATCGGTGACTGTGACATCTACCTCGACCTGCGCCGCTTCCTCATGATCCAGCGAGAGGCCGGGTTTTAGTTGTAGCTGACCGTCGACAACTTCGAACCGGTCGTCCGATATTTCGAATGTATGTGTGTCCCCGTCATTCGGGTCCACAACCGAAAGGGTTCCGACCACGCCGCCCACTGCATTTTCAGCTATAGTTGTGCCGTCCAACAAGATTTCTTCGGGGGCGTTGTTCACGTCCGGCTCCGAAAAATCTGGAGACTGTCCGGCAGTTTTCTGGAATGAAATCGGCTGACTTGCTTCCGCCGCTTGCAGAGCCAGTGGGTCAATTTCAATGGCCTGTTGCAGCTCGAACGGAGTTTGGGCGGGCATGTTCCCTTCGCGAGGCGGGGTATCCACCGCAGGTGTGCCCGCTGTGTCCTCAGACTGCAAAGGCTGCGCGGCACCTGAGGATCCAGTTTCGCTGAAATTGGATAGGCTCTGGTCGGTTGGTGCCTCGAAACTTTCAACCGCGGTTGGCGCGGTTACGTTCAGCGTTTCAATCGACTCTTCAAAGCGCGCGCGGTCTTCCAGCGCGCCGGATTGTTGCTCGCCGGTATGCAATGTACTGCGGCTGGGATCGTCAGAGGTGTTGATGGTATTGCGCGATAGATGAGCGGCGATTTCATGCGTTTCGTCGTGTTCGGCCTGCAGTGTTTTCGCCCGAAACTCCGGATCGTCTTTCATATCGCTCATCGCGTGACACCTCAGGAAATTTGTTGATTCACGTCACCTTTTACCATGCAGGTGTTCAGCGAAGGTCAATTAAACCTTTAAATTTTAAGAGAAAATATCCACTCTCACGGCGCTCAGATTTACTGTTCTTCAATTTTACGCCCCCAAAGCTGAAGGCCAACCAACTGGGTGAAGAGAACGATGAAACCGCGTGGGTTATCCGGGCGAAGGACGGCAGGACAAAGCGATATCCCTGTCTGGGCCGCATCCATTTCGCTGAATGTGCTTTCGTTGCTGATGCCAATTTCGATTCTGCTGATCTTTGATCGGATCATTCCGTTTCAGTCGGTCGACACCCTGCGGGTCCTGACAGTTGTGTTATTGGTCAGCGCAGTGTTGGAGCTGATTTTGCGTCAATGCCGTGCAATTTTGCTCTCGGCTGCAGCTGAGGATGCCGCTGTATCGAATTTCCAGCGGTTTATGACCACGGTGATCACAGCGAATACGCTGAGCTTTTCCAAGGTTCCGGCAAGCACTTACGCGGAACGTTTCGGGGCGATCGGCCAATTAAGAGATCACCAGGCCGGGCAGGGGCAAACTCTTTTGATTGATCTGCCATTCACCCTGTTGTTTGCGGTGCTGATCGGGTTGATCGGGGGTTGGCTTGTTTTGGTCCCGCTTGGAGCATTTTGTACGGTCACCATTTTCGCGGCCATCATGAAGCGTGCGCAATGGCATTTGTTCCGCCGTCGCAAATCAATCGACACGCGCCGCTATGCGTTTCTATCCGAGATTTTGACCAGCATGCAGACGGTCAAGGCCAACCGGATGGAGCCGCAAATGACCCGCCGTTTCGAGATGCTTGAAAGCCAGACAGTGGATATGAGCCGGAAGTTGATTCATTTTTCCGGTCTGGCCCAAAACTTCGGAGCGATCTTTTCGCAAATGACCGTGGCGGCCATGGGTCTGCTTGGAGCCTATCTGGTAATCAGCAATCTGATTGGCATCGCTGAAATGGCTGCCTGCATGTTGCTGAACGGCCGGATTGTGCAGCCGTTGACCAAGCTGATGGCGCTTTGGGTCCAGTCCGAGAATGTCGCGATCTCGCGCAGCAGGCTCGGCGAAATGGACAGTCTGCAGACGGTTTCCAGTGCGGTCTCTGATCAGCCAGCCTTGACCGGCAGGATCGAGATCAATGATGTCTCGATGAAGCGGTTGAATGGCTCTGGGCATAGTTTCGGCCCTATCAGATTTCGGGGCGCGCCTTCTGCTGGGGTTTTGATCGAAGCTGAGAAAAGCTGGATGGTAGATGAGCTTTTCGATGCCTTGTCCGGGCAACGAATGCCCGATCAAGGAGAAGTTTGGATCGACGAACGACCCGCAGTCCAACGTGCGGCACAGCGTGGGCAGGACGCCATGGTCATGCTCGAGGCTCAGCCAGCGATCCTGTCCGGCACGCTGTTGCAAAACCTAAGTGCTTTTGGTGATGCCGCGATGGTCGAGCGAGCAAAAACAGTAGCTGCAGCATTAGGGCTGGAGAAACGCATTCATCGTCTTCCTCTGGGCTATAACACTCCGCTGAACACCGGGACAGCATTTGAAAAAGACCCGGTGAACAGGCAGATGATCGCCCTGACACGGGCTCTGGCCTTGCAGCCGCGCATCCTGCTTATGAATGAGCCAACGGCAGTTTTGGACACCGCCGAAAGGCAAGCGCTGGCTGACTATCTGATGTCTGTTTCGCCGCGACTGACCCTGATTATTGCCAGCCCCGATCCCCGAATGAAGAATCTCACACAAGAGACAGTTCGCCTCAGGTCCTCTGCCGAGGGTGTGTATGCGGAATGGGAACTCGACACGACTTTAGAGCAAACAGCGGCAAAGCTGATCAGAAGGGGGGCGGCATGATTGCTTTGAACGCGCAAATTGCAGGGCAGTTGTTACAGCAGCTTCTGGTTCAGGGCGGATGGCGAAACCGTCCGGATGCGATCATCGAAGCTAGGCCACACATGTCCGAATGGTTTCGGGTAGAGGATATTCTTCAGACGCTCCGCAACCTTGGTATTCCCCATACGCAGTTGAGGTGCCGCGAAAACGAGATATCTGATTGGCAATGCCCGGCCATGGTCTTTCCAGATCAGGGAGGCTGCTATCTTGCGATAGGACGAGCAGGGGGCGGCATCCAGGTCAGCGACAACCTCAATCCCGATCTGCGTCTATTACAGCCAACACATCGTTCTTGCAGGGTTATCAGGATCGACCGGTTTGATCATCAACACGAAGACGACCGCCCGATAACTGTAGGAGCAGCATTTGGTGGCCTGCGGGCGATGATGCCATGGCTGATCATTTCGTCGTTTCTAACTAACCTGCTGGGGCTGACCGCGCCCCTGTTGGTCATGGCCATTTACGATCGCGTGATCCCGTCTGGATCAGTCGATCTTTTAATTTCATTGGCTTTCGGCGTGGCCATAATCGGCTTCTCCGATCTGTGTTTTCGTCACGCTCGTACCCGAGCGCTTGCTTACATTGGCTGGAATGGCGAACGACAGATGATGGAGGCATTGTTTCGCAAGTTGATGTCCCTTCCACTGAGCCAGCTTCAGAAGTCTGACATAAATCAGCAACTGTCCCGGTTCAGACAATTCGAATCCCTGCGCGACATGTTTACCGGTCCGGTAATGGGAGCTTTTCTTGACCTGCCCTTCGTTCTGATTTTCTTTGCGGTTTTGTGCTATCTGGCGCCATCTGTCGGTCTGTTGACATTGGGTTCGATCCTGTTCCTTGTCGGCCTTGGTATCTTTACCACTGCCTTTCAACAACGATTGGACAAGTCGGCGGCCGAGGCTAATGCGGCCAGTCAAGCCGCCATTCATGACGCGGTGCTGCATCAACAGGTGATGGTCAATCTGGGAATGCAAAAACAATGGCTGGCACGCAGTCTGCCCCTTGCTGAAGCCGGCGAACGCGCGACAGCACGTGCGCGTTTGTTTCAGTCATTTACCCAGTCGCTTGTACAGTCAATCTCTGGATCGGCGACGGTCGGGGCAGTCGTTTTAAGCGCATATGGGGCCCTGAATGGCTCATTGAGCTTTGGCGCAATGATCGCCTCCATCGCGTTGGTGTCCAAAGTGCTGGCTCCGATTCAATCTCTGTACACCAGCTTCCCGCAAATTCTGTCGTTCCGGTCCAGCAGCACACAAGCCGATCGAGTTCTTGGACTGCCCGAAGAGTTGGAAATGGGGCTCAAGCAATCGCATCAGAAGACGCTTAGCGGTTGGGTCTGTTTTTCGGGGGTGACGTACCGTCCCGATCCGTTGAATCCTCCGATCCTTTCGCAGGTCAGTTTCCAGTGCAATCCGGGTGAGGTCGTGCTGGTCATGGGGAGTGATACGGCAAGTCGCACTGCCATTCTCGACCTGATAGACGGGCTGTATAGCCCCCTGAGCGGCACCATCGAGCATGATGGGATAGATATTCGCCAGATCGCCCGTGACGAATTACGGAAATCCGTCACATACGCAACCTATGAGAAATCCTTGTTCTACGGCACGGTCGCGCAGAATTTCCGCCTGGCGGTGCCCAGCCTTTCTCCGGACCAGGTTGCCGAGGCTCTGGACAGGATGGACCTGCTGCATGATCTCGAACTTTTACCAGAAGGCCAGGAAACGCGACTGACCGACACTGTTCTGTCGCAGTTGCCTGAAGAGGCGGTCAAAGCGCTGACTCTGGCTCGCTGTATGGCGCGGCCTTCTTCGCTCTTTCTGTTTTCCGAACCGACCAATGGTCTTTCGGATCATCGGCGTCACCTGTTCAAGCACTGGGTTGGTGACAAGCGGGGGAAATGCACTGTGGTCATCGCAACCGCCGACCGCTCATTCATGCAGATTGCCGACCGTTTCATATTTCTCAATGGCGACAAGGTTGCTGTGAATGCCACCGGAGTGGCTGGCCGGAAGAAGCTGCAAGCTGTGTTGAAAGCGCTCGGAGGATAGCCATGGCCATATTCTTGAATAAACCAATCCCGCAAGAGGCGTCGGAAGTGAACAGCCGAAATCGCAGCAGGCAGAAACCGCGCCTGGCAGCCTTTTTGGCATTGACCTCTTTGGGGATGATCGCTGGCCTGATTGCTCTGTCAGCGCAAACGGCGATCCCGCAAATCACGCGCGCACCGGGTACAATCATCCCTTTCGGAGACTATTTACAGATCGAGACGTTGCAGGGCGGTGTCGTTCAGTCTGTGCATGTCCAAGACGGTCAGATTGTCGAAGAGGGCGATGTCCTGATTCAGCTTCAACACCCAGACCTGTTGCACGAGCGCGATGTCCTTGCGGGGCAGATGTCAGCGGTCGGGCAGGAATTGGCGAACGCGCGTGCCGTGCTGACAAAACTGGGCAGTTCAGAACCGTTGTCTCAGTCGGAAATCGAGGTTCTTGCCCTGAGCGGTTTAACAAGCGCTTCGGCGGCGCTGGAATTGTATGCCGAAAGTCAGCGTATCCAGCGCCTGTCTATCGCCCAGCAAGAGGGGACACTTTCTATCCTGGCCAAGGCGGCCACGGTCGCTCAGGAACGGGTGGACAAGAAAGAGATTGCCCTGCAGCGATACGCCCAGTTGCAGTCACAAGGCCTCAAATCCCTAAGCGATTTTCTGGAGGAAGAGGATGAGGTTGATGCATTGCGCGCTGCCGTCTCTGACGCGCGGGTCCGGGTTGCGGAACTCAGGAACGCCCTGACCTTGGCAAAGGCATCTCTGGCCCGGGAAACCCTTTCGTTACGCGAAGAAACGCTTATTCGGCTTTCCGAATTGGAACAGGAAGATGCGCGCCTGCGTGTATCGGTTGGCGTGGGTACCTCCAAGCTGGACGCCCTGCGCATTTCTGCTCCGGCTCGTGGCATCATCCAGGCGGTCACACACCCTAGCCCCGGTGAGGTCATCGCCCCCGGAGAGGCGATATTTGAACTATTGCCGACACGACAGGAACTGGTTGTCGAGGCGAGGATACCCAATTCCGAAGTTGGGCATGTAAGCACTGATCAGCCGGTCGCCGTCAGCATTGATACTTTTGATGTGCGTCGATTTGGGAAAGTCCCGGCGCGTCTGAAATCGGTCTATCCGTTGCCGTTGACAGATGAGCAGACCGGGGAGACCTATTTCCGCGCAGCCTTTGCCCTGTCCCAAGACAAAGTCGGATCGGGATCGTTCCAACGTCCTTTGAGTGCAGGCATGACTGTGGTGGCAGAAATGACAACCGGAGAGCAGACTCTTTTGTCATACCTATTGAAGCCGGTTCAACAGACTATCGAGGGGGCATTCAAGGAGCGCTAGATTTTTTAGCGCATCTCAGAGCCAGAGGAAATGAAGATGTAACTGCCGGAATCCTGCCTGAATTCGTTTTCCCAAGGGCCGGCTTACAACAGCATCGGTTTCGTAAAACAGAGCATACAAACATCCAAAACACTGGGCATTCAGTGTCGATTTGTCCACCGCAAGGATATTAGAAACTAGCGGGAAATGGTGGGTGATGAGAGACTCGAACTCCCGGCATCTTCGATGTAAACGCAGCGCTCTATCCTAATCCGCACGTGCAACAAGGTGCTGTTTCCCCCCTGCCGCAATCAGCACTACCTTGGAGAGATATCTAGTGTTGTCAGTGGCTTGAAGGTTGCACAATCTTCTGGACGTATCATGATCATATGACATCTTTCTTAGATCAGGTCTGTCGCTGATCGAACTGAAAAAAGAGTTGGTGCAGCGGTAGCGCCGCGCTGCATGCACAGCCGCAGGGACTATGGGGGCAATTGTCCCTCTGTGATCCTTAGATAGGGGCTCCAAAAAGTGTGTTGCAAATCCTTGTCGGCCCCCACTTGGTGTGTAGTGGAAAAGCAATCTAACTATTCGCAACGTAACAATACACCGAGGCGGAACTTGGTCGGTGTCATTCCGGTTTGACCTCGGAAAAAGCGAGTGAAATGGGACTTGTCGGAATAGCCGAGCATCAGACCAATCTCTGCGATTGTCATCTGGTCTTCTTTGAGGTGCTCTTTGGCGACATCGACACGCAGCCGTTTGATTTCACGGGGTAGCGTTGTGCCTTGTCGCTGAAGCGCTTTCAGAAACCGTTCCGGTTGTATTCCCAGCATTCCAGCCACCATCTCTGGCCCCAAATCGGTTTCATCCAGTTTGTCGCGTAAGACAGAGCGCAAAGCTGCCACCACGGTTACTTCTTCCTCTTGTTGAGGTGAGACTATGGGCTTGGCAGAGCCCTCAGAGACATGGTGCAAAAACAACCAATCCACAGGAAAACTAATTTGCATTCCGGGATCAGTCCCAAGGCCAACCTCGATCCCTTTGTAGTCGATAGGCAGACCATTGATGTATCTGCTTTCCCATCGCACACGCGAAGAATCCCAAGAATCTCCGACGACGGTCTGCAATAGGCGTACATAGATTGCGGCACCAAAACCGGTCACCTGAATGGGCGGGACAGTTGGTTCCTGTTGCCTCTCGATACGATAAGTCGCTTTGTCTGCTTCGATGACGAGACTGTGCCGCACAGAATTGGACTCCTGCGGTACGAGCCCAACAAAGCGAGTAAAAAACTCGAATAGCGTTTTTGTAGATTGCAAGGCCTGAGCGAAGGGCGGCCATCCTTGTAGGTCAAACGCCTCCCCTACATTCAGTCCTAGGTATCGATCCCCTGATACTTCTGAGAAGGCATTCACCAAACCGTAGACCAGCTCTGAGTGAACGAAGACGGATGGGTCAGACAACAGTTCGGCTTTCAATCCGACCTGGTCCAATGCTGGTTGCGGATTGATCTTGCGTTCGGTGAGATATTGCAAAAACGGAGCGGCTAAGGAGAGGCGAATAAAGCCCTCGCTATGCTCTTGAGAGGTGGAGTTGAAAGGCAAGCTCGTCACCCGTGTGATGATTGGTCGATTTATTCAGTGGCCATTTTTACGATCACATTCGAACATGCCAATTCAAAAGTGGCAACCGAGGCAAAATTTTCCGGACTACAGTTGGCAAAACATGAATATGAAGGGAGTACTTATGTCCGGTCTACGAATGTCGCTTTGCTCGACGGTAATTGTCGCTGCAGGTCTTTCTTTTTCAGCGTCCGCGCAGGCTCAAGATCAAGAAGAACCCCAAACGTTGTTTACCAACGTGCACATCTTCGATGGCGTGAATGAACAGCGTATCGAGAATGCCAGCGTATTGGTCGAGGGCAACCTGATTAAGTCCGTATCAACCGATGCGATCGATGCCCCCAATGCTACGGTCATCGACGGAGAAGGGCGGACGCTGACACCCGGGTTTATTGAACTGCACGCACATCTCATGCTGATGGGGCCGACCTTGCCTGCGATGGAGGCCAACACGACCTGGGAGGACTTTGCCATACACGGTGCGCGGATGGCTGAGATGTATTTGATGCAGGGTTTCACCACTGTCCGGGATGCTGGTGGCGCTAATGGCGGACTACGTAGGGCGATTGACTCGGGGCAAATCGAGGGCCCTCGTTACTATCCATCTGGGGCGTTTATCGGAACACGCGGTGGTCACGCTGACTTCGCGAATTTCACAGCACCACCTGGTTCGGAGACAAACATGGGTCGGCTGAACATGGCTCAGGAGGTCAGTGGTGTCGATGACGTCTATAAATTCGCACGTAACAACTTTCGTATGGGCGCGACGCAATTGAAATTCATGCAATCCGGTGGTGTCGTGTCGGCATTCGACCCTTGGCAATTGCTGGCCGGGTCGCCCGAAGAAATCAGAGCCGCCGTGCAGGTCGCGAATGAATATGGCAGCTATGTCATGGCGCATTCCTATCGTAAGGAAGCTATCCTGAGTGCGCTCGACGCAGGTGTTATGTCAATCGAACATGGTTTTTCTTTTGACTGCGAAATTGCCGAAGTCATGAACGAGAAGGGTGCGTACATTACAACAAACCTAACGGCATTTGACCCCGGCCTTCTCGACATTCCGGCTGTGGCGAATGTTCCGGTGAGCCTTGCCAAGGCAAAGTCTGCCTCGGCCACATTTGCAGGCTATATCGACAATATGAAAGAATGCCCGGTGAAGCGGGGTTTCCAGACAGACTGTGTTGGTTCGGTAGAGGCGTGCAATATCCAGATTGCCTACGAAAAACACTTAAACAATGATTTCTTCGGCCCCTATACGTCCATGGTCACGTTGACATCGACGGGTGGCGAGGTAGTCGCTCTATCAGGAGACTTTATGAACCCCTATCCCGAAGGCAAACTGGGTGTGATCGAGGAAGGCGCCTATGCAGACATCCTGCTGATCGATGGTAACCCACTAGAAGACTTCTCGGTTGTTGGCACGGGTGATCAGTGGTTTGGTGCCGATCCGAGGCCGGAAAGCCCTGAAACGATCCGGCTGATCATGAAGGACGGTGTGATATACAAAAATACACTGAATTGACCCCAAAACTCGACCGGAGAGTATTCATGTTCCTTTGGTTTCGTTCCGTCTTGCTCGCGGGTTTGGTCTGTTACGGTCATTCTGCCATGGCAACGCCAGGAGCAGCGCTGGACTGGGCAGACCTCCCGGACCCATCTGTGCAGGTCTTTGAGGATCCCTATCGGGACCTCAGCCCCGAACAGTTCGACGACGTCCTATTCGTTGTGCGGATGCGTGGCAGGCTGCAGCAAGACACTGGCAGCGCGGAAGAAAGACTGAAATGGCAGGAACTTCTGACCGAGACCGAGGATGCCTTGGCGGGAGTTGGCGTTGATGTCGATTGGCTGCTCGATCAAAGAGAGCTTGTGAAAGAACGGCGAAGAAAGGCAGGAACAAACGGAAATCCGCAATTCGACGGTCAAACAATAACAATCGCGGGCTTTGCCATCCCGGGCCCGAGCGATCTAGACGGGCGATCTGTGGCGTATCTAGTGCCAGAACGAGGAATGTGTAGCCACATGCCCCCGCCCCAACCCAATCAAATGATTCGCGTGCGGTTGAATGGCGACTGGACGCCCAGCTATTTCCACGAACCCGTTCGGCTGACGGGCACGCTGACTATCGATCCCACTGTTCAGAATATGATGGTTGTGGACGGCCTCATGCCTATGAGTGCGACATTCCAGCTGGAGACGGAACGTGTCGAAACTCTGGAAACCGAAGCAGACAGGCTGGAATGGAAGCAGCGTGCCGCTGATCGTATCCGAGCGGCGGGCAATCGCAAGACCGGCAGGGCAAAGGCGTCTGAATGATAAGACTTCTCGTTGTCGTACTGAGTATTGTCTTTGCCGGCGCGGCGTCGGCTCAAGGTCTGTCCGGGCCCTCTTCGGTCGAAGCTGATCTTGAGCCCGGAGATGGACTGACCGATCCACAATATCGTTCCGATTTTCCGCGCAATACCGCACCGGGTTGGTTTCAGTGGAAAGACCGACTGGCGGAGAATGGGTTTCGGTTCAACATTGATTACTTGGCATTGGGCCAAACCACGAACGCGGATCTGGGGGAGGGCGAAGCTGCCAGCGGAATTGCGCGGTTCTATGGCAGTTGGCAGGCGACTGAACAGGGGTCTCTGACATTCAAGATCGAAGACCGGCACAACTATACCGATGTTGCCCCACAGTTTCTTGGTCTGGATGGTGGAGCCCTTTCGATCACGGGAACAGCCTTCAACGATAATGGTTTGCTATTGACCAACCTGTTCTGGACCCAAAGGGCCGAGAACGGTTCGTGGACGCTGCAAGTCGGCCAGATTGATGTAACGGACTTTGTGGACATTTATGGGTTGGTAAGCCCATACAGTGGTTTCCAAAACCTGTCTTTCAATACCAACCCGACAATCAACGCACCCAACCAAGGCCTTGGCATTGCAGGCGGGATAAAGCTGAGCAAGAACCTCTTCGCCGTTGCGAGCGTCTCAGACGCAAACGCCGACCCGTCTGATCCAAACTTTGATGTGTTTAGCGACGGCAATCTCTTCAAATCACTCGAACTTGGTTACACCTCTGACTTTGATCGCATTTACTTCGACAATATCCATCTGACCCTCTGGCATGCGGATGCGGCTGACGATGGTAGCCGTCCAGAAGATTACGGTGCCGCGTTCTCAGCAGCATGGTTTATTGACAATAAGTGGATGCCGTTCTTCCGGGCAGGGGCCTCAAAAGGGGCAGCAGCACTCTATGATCGGTCCGTTTCTGCGGGTATTGGCTACTACGGTCGCAATACTGATTTGGCCGGGTTGGGCCTGAACTGGGCCGAGGCAAGAGGCATAGATGGCGATCAGTTCACACTCGAAGCATTCTACCGTTTTTCAATCGCACCCGGACTGCAGATCACGCCATCACTGCAGTTCATTTCTGACCCGCTGCTGAATCCCGCTCAGGATAGCATTACGCTGTTCGGCCTAAGAACCCGGATCGTTTTCTGAGGTGGATCGAAAGTAGCAGCTAAGATCAAAACAGTTAGGGACGTTCTGTCATGAAGACCCTGTTGGCCGCATGCGCCATAGCGATCACTTTTGGTGGCGCACTACACGCCAGCGAGGAAAGCAAGACTTGGGATGCGTCAGAAGAGGCGAAGCATTTCGTGCAAGACATAATCGTCATCGGCGTGTTGGCCAGCCCATACGGCAGTGGTTGAACCGACTACAACCAACTTCATACCTACTTCGCGCGGGCTCGGGACTTTCGCAGCACTTCACCAAGTGTCATCTCGGATACGCCCACACTGAGGGTTGGGGTTAGCAATCCCCTGTCGGTGCTCATCTCCGTTTCACTAACCCACTTCGTCGCATCAGCACGCTTATGAATAGACTTAGATCGGGATTGCCCGTCCTTCCGCACAGTCGCTTGCCACTTCCCGCTAGGTCGTTTTACGATTGTTGCCATAGCTCATATCTCCTGTGTTGGAGACATCATCTCCGTTTAAGTGCAGCGGAGGCGCAGCGGACACAGTTTCATGCGCAGCACAGCAAAAGGTGCTAGCCGCGTAAGACCTTGATACATTGTAGGGAAAGAATGGTGGGTGATGAGAGACTCGAACTCCCGACATCTTCGGTGTAAACGAAGCGCTCTACCAACTGAGCTAATCACCCGTGAGGCTGCATTTAGCCAAGCCAGCGCGCGGGCGCAAGAGGGTCTGGCACAATTTCTTTCACTGAATTTAGACAAGGCGGGAATCTGGGGTGATATCACAGCCAACCGAGCTCCGATTTATCAGACTTTCTGAGGGATCACGAAATCTGAACCGGTCGTTTCGGACCAGGCACCTTCAAAATATCTTGGGTGTTGTAGCGGCTATGGATTGCCCGTTTCAAAGGTTCTTATTCACGATGCGTCCTATCGATGCTTGCGCGCCCCCCGCCGCCTCAGATATCCCCTGATGGAACCTTAACCTACGAGACGGGAACAATATGACCCTGTCATCCGCAAGCCGTTTTCTGGTTGCTGCTATTGTTTTGGGTAGTTTGATATCGACTCCGCAGCGTGCAGAGGCCGACGATGTTTTGGTTTTTGCTGCTGCCAGTCTGAAAAATGCTCTGGATTCACTTGTGCCGAGTTTTGAACGGCAAAGTGGTCAGGAGGTTGTCATATCGTATGCGGCGTCTTCTATACTGGCACGTCAAATTCAACAGGGCGCCCCGGCGGATGTGTATATTTCAGCCAACAGTGACTGGATGGATGTCCTTCAGGAGAATGGGCTGATAGATGCTGGATCGCGGGTTAACCTTTTGGGAAATGGGCTTGTCCTGATCGGTGGGCCGACGGCCGTTGAAATTGAGGGGCTTTCCCCGCAGACGGACATCTCAGCCGCTTTGTCAGGTGGGCATCTTGCGATGGCCCTGGTCGATGCCGTGCCTGCAGGAATTTACGGCAAAGCGGCGCTGCAAAACCTAGGTCTTTGGGATAGTGTTCAGCAGCAGGTGGCGCAGACCGACAATGTACGCGCGGCTCTGGCTTTGGTTGCCGCGGGGGCTGCCCCCTTGGGTGTTGTCTACCGATCGGATTCCCAGGCCGAGGATCGGGTGCGGGTTGTGGCCTCTTTCCCTGCAAATCTTCACCCGGAAATTGTCTACCCGGCCGCTGTAACAACGCAAGCCTCAGCCGAGGCATATGCATTTCTAAGCTACTTACAGACGGGCGCAGCGATGACAGTCTTTGCAGAGCAGGGATTTGCCCTGCCGGGCGACTAGCCGATGGGTTGGCTGGGACCGGAAGAACTTGAGGCGCTGAAATTGTCGCTGCGTGTCTCTTTCTGGGCAACGCTGGTTACTTTGCCCTTTGGTGTATTCGTTGCCTATGCACTGGCACGCTGGCGCTTTCCCGGGCGACAAGTGTTGAATGGGTTGGTGCATTTGCCATTGATCCTGCCGCCCGTTGTTACGGGATATCTGCTGCTATTGACCTTTGGTATTCAGGGCCCGATTGGTGGACCTCTGGCGGGGCTTGGAATTGTCTTTGCGTTTCGCTGGACCGGCGCGGCGCTGGCCGCCGGGATCATGGCGTTTCCGCTGATGGTCCGTGCTATTCGCCTTTCGATCGAAGCCGTCGACCCTAAGCTCGAACAGGCCGGAGCCACGCTGGGTGCCTCGCGTCTTTGGGTTTTTGTCACCGTAACTTTGCCGATGATTCTGCCGGGGGTGATCGCCGGGACCATCCTTGCCTTTGCAAAAGCCATGGGTGAGTTCGGCGCGACGATCACCTTTGTTTCGAACATACCTGGACAGACACAGACGTTGCCATCGGCCGTTTATGCGTTTCTGCAGGTTCCGGGTGGTGAGGCGGCGGCGATGCGGCTAGTGGTGATATCGGTCATCATCGCGATGGGGGCGCTGCTTTTGTCAGAGTTTGTCGGTCGTCGCGCCGCGGCAAGGGTGTCGGGGACATGAGCCTTTCCGTCAATCTGCAACATGATCTGCCAGGTATTCAGTTGGATGCCAAATTTGATGCGCCTGCCGGGGTGACGGTTCTGTATGGAAGGTCCGGCGCCGGTAAGACGACAATCGTTAACGCTGTTGCGGGATTGCTGGAGCCCAAAGCTGGTCGCGTATCCGTGGACGGATGGACGTTGTTCGATACGGAAAAGCGCCTTTGGCTGCCTCCGCATAAACGCCGCTTGGGGTATATTTTTCAGGAAGGACGGCTGTTCCCGCATCTGACAGTGCGCCAGAACCTGTCCTATGGGCGCTGGTTTGCGCCCAAAAGCGTGCCGCGCGAAGACCCCGATAAGGTAATTGAGATGTTGGGGATCGGGCATCTTCTGGACCGTCGTCCACTGAGCTTGTCAGGTGGCGAGAAGCAGCGTGTCGCCATAGGCCGCGCCTTATTGGCCAGCCCGCGTCTGATCCTCGCGGATGAGCCTCTGGCCGCATTGGATGATGCACGGAAGGCCGAGATACTGCCCTATTTCGAACGGCTTCGGGATGAGATTTCGGTGCCGATCCTTTATGTGACCCACTCGGCAGCCGAAGTTGCGCGGCTGGCAACTTCTGTCGTTGCCCTGCAGGACGGCAAGGTGGTTCGGCAAGGCCCGGCTTCCGAAGTGATGGCTGATCCTTCTGTGGCCCCGCTCGGTGTCAGAGCCGTTGGTGCGGTGCTTCAGGTGCAGGTATCAGCTCACCATGCAGACGGGTTGACCGAGTTGGCAGCCGAAGAGGCGCGCCTATTTCTGCCGCGTATTCCCCATAAGGTCGGCGAAAGCCTGCGTATTCGCATCCCCGCACAAGAGGTGATCCTTGCCAGTAAGCGGCCCGAGGGCCTGTCAGCGCTGAATGTACTGGAGGGCAGGGTTGATACGATCCGAGCCGGGGAAGGCCCCGGTGCGATCGTCTCTGTCATTACACCTGCAGGGACTATTCTGGCTCGGATCACCCGACGTTCGGTAGAAGCCCTTGGGCTTGCTGCGGGCAAACCTTGCTTTGCGGTGATAAAAACCGTGGCGCTTGCGCCGCAGGATGTCGGTGGGCGGCTGCACTTTGAGAATTGAAACGGCGCTTTACGGAAAGCGCATCTGTTCTATGATTTCCCAAGGAAACCATTTTGTCCGGGGTCGAGCACCATGAAATACTTTGTATCAACATGTATTCTAACGCTGATGATGGTGCCTGCCATGGCCCAGGCTGTTGGGTTCGGGGTCGGTATAAACCCCGCATTCCAAACGACAGTGACACCACGTGACAATGGCGTTTACGAGGTCTCAACCAGCGGCAGTTCTGCGCCAGTGGCCTATTGGTGCGGGATCGGGGATTTTGCGATACGCACGCTTAGAACCAAATCGAACCAGCGTATTTACATAACCCGGGCCTATGACAAACAGACACGGACGGTGCAATTCTCGCTGACTGCGCCCGAAGGGGTTGATACGACGCCGGGCTATTCGGTTACTGTCAAACGCGTTGGCGAGAACATGTCAGCGGCATCGGCGCAGCGCTATTGCTCTGACAATTTCATGGATTTCGGGTTCTGAAACCTCGGAAGTAAAAAGCACCGCAGAGGCAGGTCAGGCGTTAGACCCATTTGGCCAAGGGCGGCAGGCTCATAAGCACTGCGTCCGGGTCGTGCCCGGTCTCTAGCCCGAATTTGGTTCCGCGGTCATAGACAAGGTTGTATTCGGCATAGAGCCCGCGATGAATCAGTTGGGTATCCTTATCGGCGGCGTCAAAGCTCTGTTGCCTGCGCTTTTCAACCAAAGGCAGAAAGGCTGGCAAGAAGGCCCGCCCGATATCCTGTGTCAGGGCAAAGTCCGATGACCAGTCCCCGGTGCAATAGTCATCCAGAAAGATACCGCCGACACCGCGGGCGCGCTTGCGGTGCGGGATAAAGAAATACTCGTCGGCCCACTCTTTCAAACGCGGATAGTGGCCCGGTCCGTGGGGATCCAGATGGGCCTTCTGGGTTGCGTGGAAATGGGCAGTGTCTTCGTCATATTCGATACAGGGATTCAGGTCTGATCCGCCGCCGAACCACCAGGCGTGAGGTGTCCAGAACATGCGCGTATTCATGTGAACAGCAGGAGCGTGCGGGTTCTGCATATGGGCAACCAAGCTGATACCCGAGGCCCAGAACCGCGGGTCCTCGGTCATTCCGGGAATGCCTTTTCGGGCAGCCATTGCCTGTTGCGCCCGTTCCCCGAGCTGGCCGAATACTGTCGAGACATTGACGCCGACTTTCTCGAACACGCGGCCGCCGCGCATCACGGACATCAAACCGCCACCGGCGTCCGCCCCGTCATCGGAATGCCGTTTGGTCTCTTTGACTTCGAAACGACCGGGTTGAGCATCGGAAAAAGGTCCGGTGTCGTGGGAATCCTCAAGCTGCTCAAAAGCGTTTACGATTTCATTGCGCAAGTCACGAAACCAGGCTGCGGCGGTGGCTTTTTCAGTATCGAACATCTGTTTAATGGGCCGGGGCTGCGACGGGGTCCAGCAAAGTGCGTCCGCCGTCAATGGTTAGGATTTGTCCAGTGATGAAACCTGCGGCGTCCGAGGCAAGGTACTGTGCGGTTTCGGCCAGTTCGTTTGGCGCGGCAATCCGGGAAAGGGGTGTGTGCTTTTCGATATCATCCCGAAATGTGCGATTTTCCTTGAGCGTGGATTGCAGCGAAGCGCTCATCACCGATCCCAGCGCGATCGAGTTCACGCGGATGCGGTTTGGGGCAAGGGCAACGGCCAGGGATCGGGTCAACTGATCAAGCGCTGCTGTAGACACCGAATAGGCCATCAGATCGGGATGGGTGCGACGGGCAGCAATCGAAGATAAATTGATGATGGATCCCGCAGGGTTTTCGTTTTCATCATCACCGGATTGCTTGATCATCCGTTTGGCAACAAGTTGGCTCAGTCGCAAGGCAGGCATCAGGTTCTGGTTCAATAAGGTGCGGACCGAGTCGTCTTCCATGTCCAATGGATCAGACGGGATAACCTGGCGCGAGCCATTTATCAGGATGTCGACCTGTTCGAAAGCGTCAATCGTGGCCGAAAGCAGGTTCGCAATCGTCAGCTTTTCACGCAGATCCCCGGCGAAGAAACGGATGTTGCTGTCATCTGCCTGCTCGCCCAGTTCATTGGCCAGTCGTTTTTCATCCATGTCGGCGAACATGACATTGGCCCCGGCATCCGCGAAGTGACGTCCGATGGCCAATCCGACACCATTTGCACCACCTGTGACGATCGCGGTCTTGCCGGCTATGGAAAAGGACATGCGTGTTCTCCTGATGTGCGGTGCAGGTTAGCGGGTATCACCGCCGAGGGCGAGAGACGTGGAAGACCTTGAAACGATTGTCCCCGGTCACTTCCTTCACCTGCGCGAAGGCCTCGTTCAGCGTAATTTCATAGGGTAGGTGTCGATTGGCGACCATCCAAAGGGAACCGCCCCGTGTCAGACTGCGCGCAGCAGATTTGATGAATCCCTGACCCAACGTGGGATCAGCACTGCGCGATGTGTGAAACGGCGGGTTCATAATGACCGTATCCAGCGGCTCAGGCGCGCGCCAGGTGACCGCGTCGGCCCAGTGGAACTGTGCACGGTCGTCTTTTACATTTGCACGAGCACATTGCAGGGCGATGTGATCGGCCTCGACCAGATGCAATTCCTGCAGCCCCCTTGCACCCATTAGCCCTGCGGACAGGTATCCCCAGCCAGCCCCCAGATCGGCGACCCGACCGCCCAGTTTTTCAGGCAGGGCAGCAAGCAGCATTACTGAAGCCGGGTCGACCCCGTCTGCAGAAAATACTCCGGGCGCTGTCTGAAATCCGTCGGCGGATTGGGTGGCGGGTGCGGCCCAGTCCTCGAACGCGTTGGCGTCGGACTGAAACCAAAAGATCTTGCCATGTGCTTTTGCGATTGGTCCCTGCACGGCAACGCGTTTGCGAATATCCTTCAACAGGCTGTCGATGCCATTTGTCTTGGCGCCGTCGACCACAACCAATCCGGCCGAACGCTGGCAAGCCTGATACACGAGGCTGCGGGCCAAAGCCTTGGCACGCGGCAGGAAAACGATGGCGTCCTGGCACAGGTCATCGGCCTCGGGCGTGGCCCTGAATCCGTGATCCGCAAAATGGTCGTGAAACGGCTTGAATGGCTGGACTACCTGCGTATCTGAAGCCAGCCCAGCGAGGTCTTCCTCGGGCGTTGGCCCAATCACGGACAGGGGTTGCGCGATTTCAAGGCCGCTTTGCAAGGCAAGATCTAGGCGAGGGGACATTGGCAATTCCGAAAAGAGGTCAGCAGGCGTCGCCTTACTCTTCGCGTTCCATAGTGCACTGCAGGGGGTGTTGATGGCGGCGAGCAAAATCCATGACTTGCCCGACCTTGGTTTCGGCAATCTCATGACTGAAGACACCAACAACGGCGACGCCCTTCTTGTGGACGGTTAGCATGATCTCGAACGCCTCTGCGTGGGTCATGCCGAAAAAACGTTCCAATACGTGAACGACAAACTCCATCGGGGTGTAGTCGTCATTCAAAAGCAGCACTTTGTACAGCGGCGGGCGTTTGGTCTTGGGGCGCGTCTGTACCAGGATCGACGAATCTGCATCGTCGTCCGATTTGTCAGACATCATCCATTGGTTCTCAAACATTAGGCGCAAACGTCCGATTCAGGCTTCGGTTTATCTGTGCGCTTATATAACGTCCAATGCGTCAGATAAAAGAGCCAGCAGGACGTTATCCAAATGGGCGAAAAACTAACCACAATCGGGTTCGATGCCGATGACACGCTGTGGCACAACGAACGGTTCTTTCAGCTGACGCAGGCACATTTTGTCGACCTGCTATCAGATCATGCCGAATCGGATCACCTGATGGACCGATTGCTGGCTGCCGAAAAACGCAATATCCGGCATTATGGGTATGGAATCAAAGGCTTCACCCTCTCCATGATCGAAACGGCGATCGAAGTGACCGAAGACCGTGTTCCTGCAGGGGTCATTCGCCAACTGATCGAAGCGGGGCAAGAGATGTTGGCCCATCCGATCGAGCTGTTGCCCTATGCCCGGCAGGCCATCGAAAGCGCTGCCGACACCCACCGCGTAATCCTGATCACCAAGGGTGATCTGATAGACCAGGAACGCAAACTTGCGCAATCCGGTTTGGGCGATCTTTTCGACGGGGTCGAGATCGTGTCTGAAAAGACCCCGGAAATCTATCGCCAGATCTTCGCGCAGCATGGCGAGGGGCCCGCTGCGGCTATGATGGTCGGAAATTCGATGCGGTCCGATGTGGTTGCTCCGATTCAGGCCGGATGCTGGGGCGTATACGTGCCGCATGGGCTGGTCTGGGAGATCGAGCAGGCCGACGTGCCGGCCGACAGTTCCAGATACCACGAATTGCCCGATCTTAGTGGATTGACGGCGCTGGTTCGCTCTTTGAGTTGATGTTGCCATTTGGTCGCAGTTTCCGAAAATAGGGGCCAGTCGACGACACAGTCTTGACGAAATGGCAGGTTTAGCGGTGCGCCGCCGTTTGCACCGCCACATCTAGTGGGTCTTTGACATACGCTGAAAGCGTTAAAGTTATGAGCTTTCGGTTTCTTTCGCGGGGGTGCTGTGCTACGCTGATGAGCAATAAAATAAATAGTAGCTGACCGGGAAAACCCGGCGGCCTGAGGTAGACAGAGGCAAAAATCGTGCAGGTACGGCGGACAGTTCCGGCCCCTATGGGCGTATTCCTTGCAGCATTCCTGTTGTTGTTTTCCTTCGCTCCGGCGCAGGGCATTGCTGCCCCATATGCGGCGATGGTGATCGACGCGCGAACGGGCGAAGTGCTGCATTCCCGAAACGCCGATACACGCCTCCATCCGGCCTCGTTAACCAAAATGATGACACTGTACATCGCATTTGAAGCGGTTCGGAACGGCGAAATCACTCTTGATACGCAGGTGACCATCACCAAAAAGGCTTCCTCTGAACCGCCTTCAAAGCTGGGTTTGCGTTCGGGGCAGAAGATTGCTTTCCGCTATTTGATCCGTGCGGCGGCGGTGAAGTCGGCCAATGACGCAGCCACTGCCATTGGTGTTGCCCTCAGCGGGTCCGAGGCCGCCTTTGCGCGCCGCATGACACGTACCGCCAAGGCGATGGGAATGAGCCGTACAACCTTTAAGAACGCACATGGTCTGACCGAGGCCGGACATCTGTCGACCGCACGGGACATGACCACGCTGGGGCGGCATCTGCTGTATGATTACCCGCAATATTACAACCTGTTTTCGCGCCAATCCACGAATGCGGGGATCAAAACCGTTCCCAATACGAACCGTCGCCTGCTAGCGGCCTATCGCGGTGCGGATGGGATCAAGACGGGCTATACCCGTGCAGCTGGGTTCAATCTGGTTGCCTCGGCCAAGCGCAAGGACGAACGGATCATCGCGACTGTCTTTGGTGGCAAATCCGGCGCATCGCGCAATGCCAAAGTAGCCGAGCTGTTGGACATGGGTTTCCGCCGCGCCCCGTCGCGCGCGCCGATCCGCAAACCAGCCCGGCCGGCCTATGCCGGTAATGCAGGTTTGAATGCGAAAGTCGCCAGCGTAAGCGGCGCGCCCACCAGAAGCCTGCGACCGGTTCTTCGACCCCAGCGGGGGAGTACCGTTCTAGTGGCGAACAACGTCGCCGCAACCGCAGCCAAGAACGACGCGCGGATTCAGGACGGTATCGCCGCAGCCATCGCCTCGGCAGGTGTAGAGACGCCGACCGAAGGAACGACGCGCCCGACGGTACGCACAGATGATCTGGTGCTGGCCTCGGCAGAACAGCCCGAGCCAGAGCAGGAAATCGTCACACGCTTGTCGACCTCTGGCGGTCATTTGTGGGGCGTGAATGTGGGGCGCTATACGACCCGGTACGAGGCTGAAAAGGTTCTACTGAAAACGGCCCTGTCGGAAATGACCACATTGGAAGGCACGCTGCGCAAGGTCAATCAAAACTCACGCGGGTTCGATGCGACGTTCCAGGGCATGACCCGAGAGCAAGCCGATCTGGCCTGCCGCAGACTTCGGGCCCGCAATGTCACCTGTTTCATGATCGGGCCGTCATAAGACCCGACATATACTCTCCTGGATGGGTCTGGCCACGGAATTCCGTGGCCTTTTTTTGCTGAGCGAGCGTGCCGTAGTAGGCGGCAGGGATCAGGTCAGTCGAATACGTGGCCGTGCTGATATTGCTCATCCTGACCGGCGGCCGCAGTCAGGGCCGCGACGTTATCTTTGGTAAAGAACCCATCATACTTATGACAGCGCTCGATATACTCGGTGATCAGCAGAGTGTTCTTCGAGTGTTTTGAGAAGATCTGCTTGAGGTTCGGATCGTCTTTGCACTCTCCAACCACATGGGCCAGGAATGGCACCCCTTGGTCTTTCAGAGTGTTTACAACGAAATCCACATTCTTTTCGCCCGCACCGTGATCGCCGTCCAGAATCTCGATCGCCATGTGATGCAGCCGACGTCCGAAATTGCGGACGAAATCCTCGGTTGGCATGGGCCGTTTGGCAAAAGAGTTTACAAACGAAGGCGTATTATTGGCTGTAAATACCTTGGCCGGGGATTTCTTGTCATCATCCACACCGGCATTGCGGTTCACATTGGTCGACGAATTCATGTCGAAAATGTTGTACGCCCCCCAGAAATAGTAGGGCACCATCGTCAGAAATTCGAGGATCGCATCCTCTCGCTCACCAGCCAGAACGCGTGTCGCCAGATGGTCGATGCCCAACATCAGTGAAGAGATATCGCTATCGGCACCAAAGGCAGCAGCCTCATCCAGTCGCGCTTGTTCTGCGCTGCTGAGCAATACCCTGTCGCCCAGACCCAAACTGTCGGTATCGTTGAAATCCAGCGTTGAATAACCGACCCGGTTGCAGGTGAAATCAGAAGGGGTGGTGAACCGAAGGCCCTTTAGCGTGTAAAACGGGTTCTCGGTGTCGCCGGAATATTCGAACCGGATATTCTGATCCTCCAGCGTTTTGGTCAGCGTGTTCAGGTCAGTGGCGCTAAACACTTCGCCAACATAGCGCGTTTGCGGCGTGTTTCGTGCCAACGGGTACATGCGGTTGATGCGCGGGATGAAGTCTTCGAATGTCGGGCTAAGCGGAGCCATCACGATGAGCGCCGGGTAGTCCAGGTGTGAATGCAGGACCGAGTATTTATGCGTCCGTCCAAGATAGCTGGCCGTGTGGCGGTATGGCGACATCACATATAGCTCGACCAGAGTGTCGAAAAGAACGTCAGTTTCGACCTGAAGCACGACAGCGCGCATGGACCCAACCTGCTGGGCGACACCAGAGCTGGCACGGCGTTCGTAAATTTTTGGCAAATACTCGTTGAAGAAGTCCGAATTCTTCTTGTCGCCGCGTGGTTCGTAAGACGCTAAATCAAAAGACATAAAGTAACTCCTTGCCCAGACTAGGCAAACCAGGTGCGGTTCGTTGCCGGGATTGTGGTATTCAGAACATATGCTTGCTGACATGCTAGGGAGGGAATTCAACCTCGGCAACAGTCTGAGTACGGGCGGACGCATTGCACCCGCGGGATTAACGCAGGAACTTTGTCACCTCGACACCGCCCGCGATCAGGTTTTCGCGGACCGAATGCGCAATCTGAACGGCGGTTGGTCCATCCCCGTGCAGGCAGATCGTGTCGATCGCGGTATTAAGCCTTTTGCCGGTTTCGGTAATGATGGCCCCCTCGCTGACCATTTCCAGAATTCGAGGCCCTGCAATTTCGGGGTCGTGGATGACGGCGCCGGGCAAGCTTCGGTCGACCAGAGTGCCATCGTCGTTATAGGCGCGGTCGGCAAAGATCTCGCCGACCCACTTGCAGCCCAATTCCCGAACGGCTTCTTCCTGCTTGGTGACGGCCAGCACCATGATGATGATATCTGGGTTCACGTCCAGCGCGCCCTGATAACAGGCCCGCGCCATGTCGATATCGACCGAACACATGTTGGACAATGCACCGTGCAGCTTCAGATGCCGGACCTGCGTTCCAACGGCGTTTGCCATACCGATCGCCGATCCCAACTGATACCGAACAAGATTTCGCAGGCTATCGTGGGGTATTTTCATATTGCGACGGCCAAATCCCTGTAGGTCAGGAAAGCCGGGATGCGCGCCAATGCCGACACCGTTTTCCGCAGCCAGGGTCATCGTTTGCGCCATGACGTCCGGATCGCCCGCGTGAACGCCACAGGCAATGTTGGCCGAAGTGATAATCCGCAACAGGCTTTTGTCATCGCCCATGCTCCAGGGGCCAAAGCTTTCCCCCATATCGGCATTAAGATCTACGCTGAGCATCGGCAAACTCCTTAATCTGTGGCAGAGATCATTCCGCTGACCAGTTGATAAGATAGCAGGTCAGCAATGTCATGAGGATCACGGATCAGCGGTTCGACCTTGGATGGCAGGTTGGCCAGTTCTTTTTGAAAAGCCGCCTGCAGGGAAATGGCCTCGTCCATTTCGACCAGCCTGAACTGAAGCTGTACGCCCGCCGGGGTTTGCGCAGCCCGCGGCAGGTCACAGGGAAGGACGGTCGCAATTCTGGGATACCCGCCGGTTGTCTGACACTCGGGCAGCAGAATAAAGGGATTGCCAGTGCCGGTCATCTGAATGTCGCCGGGGGTGATGACCTCGGACAATATGTTCAGCTGCCCCTTTGCGGCGAAGCCCTCTCCGTCGCTTTCCAGCTGCATTCCCATGCGATTTGCGCGGGACCCGCGAGTGAATGTCGTCCGCAAAAAGCGGTCTAGCGTTTGCCGGTCGAACAGTTCGGTCTGAAAACTGGCCACAACCCGCAGCGAACCGCCCGAGAACCGATCTTCAGCCCGCAACTTCTGTCCTGCCTGCTGTGACGCTGCCCCGGCGGATAAGCTGTCTCCGGCCTGTAGGGCGCGCCCGATTTTGGCAGTAAGGTGAGTTGAGCGGGACCCCAGAAACTCCTGCATCTCAATACCGCCGCCCAGGTGCAAATATCCATAGGTTCCCCGTGTGGCGGCCCCGATCATCACCCGCTGTCCGGTTTCAAGGCGGTAAGAGGCATTCCACGAAATGGCAGTGCCATCAATACTGGCCCGCATCGGTGCGCCCGTCAGTGCAATCTGTATGGGATGAGTGGCCTCAAATTCACCGCCCATTCCGACCATTTCAAGCGCGGCAAGTTTTGGGCTTTGTCCCAGCAATGCAGCGCCTTCGTGCAGGGCCAGTAAATCTGCTGCGCCAGATCGGGACAGCCCTTGATCCAGATACCCGTGGCGGCCTTGATCCTGTATTGTACAAGCAGGCCCTATGCGCAGGACAGACAGGCTCAAACCGCGATCTCCTGACAGGTTGCGCCGCCTGATCCATCAACGTCATTGGCGCGTATCGCTTCTAGTTCCTCACGCGTGACTGACACGAACTGCATTTCGTCGCCGGGTTTCAGGGCAAAGCTGTTCTGTGCTTCAGGACGAAAACAGCGAAAAGCGGTTTGGCCGATATGTCGCCACCCGGTTGGTGAGGGCCCCGAGAAAAGGACAAATTGCGAAATCGCCAATACCAAAGCGCCCTCGGGCACCATCGGGGTCAACTTATTGAGGCGCGGTATGTTGAACTCGGGGCCGAGCGGGCCAAGATATGGCTGACCAGGAGCAAATCCGATCGTCAGGACGCGGACGGTTGTGGTGCTCAATCGATGAGCGGCTTCATCGGGGGACAGCCTGGCCGCAGCCGCTGCCTCATCTAATTGAGGGGCAAGCGCGCCGCCATAAACCGTGGGGACACTCCATAACCTGCGCCCCTGGGGGAGGGGCGCTTTGTACCAATCCTGCCGCCGCAGCAGCTGCTCGACCCGTTCGCGAAGGTTTGCGTGGGCAAACTGGGATGGTTCAAATCGGATATAAGTCGACGCTAGCGTCGCTGAGGTTTCAATGACACCTTCCCACCGTTCAGAATCCACCGCAGCTCGAAACGCCAATGCTGCCCGGTTCGATGGCTCGGCCATGGTTTCGGCGAAAGAGACCAGCAGGCCGTCAAAGCCGACGGTGCATATGCGTGGGAAGATGGCGGCGTGTGTTCGTGTCATCTCGCTGCGTGCCAGTATGTAACTAGTCAGGTGACCTGAACGCAATCCAGAGCGTTTCGCAAGAGAGGGTGCAAAGTATTTGCCGGTGCATCCCCGTTTCAGACCGCGTGCAGGCAAATTCCGACTCGGTGCGGGTGTGTTTCATACCCGGCGACTCATACGAGTCTTGTAGTAGACGTGGGGAGCTCAACAATATGTTGATATCGGGCATAGCTCGTACGGAAAGCAGTGTGGATACCTTAGGCGTGATAATGGGCTTCCCTGGGTGCATCGGCCGAATTTATCACCTTAATTATCTGAATTTATTGAGTAAAATAAGAAAGTGCAAAAAAGTTGCTCAGGGCGTGATTTTCTGCTTGCGGTGTATGTTTGTAATGCTTAGAACCCCCTTCACCGGCGCTGCTGAGGCGCTTGGGACACACTGGAGAGACGGTGGGACGGGTTGGAGAGACGGCCGGACGC